>JAQUOT010000002.1 GCA_028716945.1 Candidatus Nanoarchaeia archaeon | reverse complement strand
TTAAATCCTTATGTTTCTGATGTAGATAATTTAGATTCTGAAATGACTTGGACATATTCTGGAAATACAAATATAATAATTTCAATAGTTGGTGGAGTTGCAACATTCTCAGCTCCTGCAAATTGGAGTGGAGCAGAAACAATTATTTTACAAGCTTGTGATTTAGGACCTTTATGTGATACAGATAATATAATTGTAACAGTAACTCCAGTAAATGACGATCCTATAGTAACAGATATTCCTGATTTAACTATAACAGAAGATTCTGTTGTTACTTCTATAGATTTAGATGATTATGTTTCTGATATTGATAATACAGATGCGCAAATAACTTGGACTACAAGCGGAAATGTAAATATTGGTGTAAGTATAAATCCAACAACTCACGTAGTTACTTTTACTCCTGCCCACGATTGGTATGGAGTTGAAACAATTACTTTCATTGCTAACGATGGAAATGGTGGAACTGCTTCAGATATTTCTGTAGTAACTGTAACACCTGTAGCAGATTACAAAGTTGTTATTAATGAATTTGTTTCTTATGATCCTGAATGGATAGAACTTTATAATCCAGAACCTGTAGCTGTTGATATTTCAACTTGGACAATAGAAGATGGAACAGGAACCCATTATCATTTAACAGGAACTATTGCTTCACATGGTTTCAAATTATTAACAAAAGGAGTAGACTTTAATTTTGCATTAAACAATGGTGGAGATATTATAATACTCAGAGAAGAGAGTACATTAATTATAGATCAAGTAACATATGGAACTTGGGATGATGGAAACACAGCAGATAATGCTCCAACACCACTTACTCCTATTTCTGTAGGAAGACTTCCAGATGGTGTAGATACAGATGTTGATATAAATGATTTCCACATAATTAATCCTCAAACACCTGGAACTACAAATACAGGTCTTGGATTAGATTCAACTGCTCCAGAAATACTTAGTATAATTCCTACAATTGGAAGTATGGTAACTTCACCTGTAATTTTAAGTGCAACAACAAATGAAAATGCAAATTGTGAATATTCAACAAACATGAATTTTGTATATGGAACAGGCACTGATTTCCCAATAACCGGTAATTTAGTACATTCAGTAACTTTAGTTCTTTCAGGAGGTTCTACAATATATGCTCCAGGAGATTGTGACTTAAATGGAATTATAGAAATTCCAGATGTAAGTTGTATGAATGAAATTATTGCAGATCCAACTTTATGTGGTACTATTTATGATTGTTCAAATATGGATGTTGATTTCGATGGAAATTATGATGCAGATGATTTAGCTATTGTAACAGGTTTAGTTGATAATCCTATTCCTGGAATATATAATTATTATATAAAATGTCAAGATAATACAGGAAATTCAAACATAGATGCAAATCAAGGAATGACTTCTTTTAAAGTAATTTCTGGAAGTACAAATTTAATTCCAATAGCAAATGCAGGTCCTGATCAAAGTGTAACAACTAGTACTTTAGTAAATTTAGATGGTTCAGCAAGTTCTGATTCTGATGGAACAATTGTTTCATATTCATGGAGTATAATTTCAAGTCCAGCAGGTTCAGGAGCATCATTAACTAATCCTACAACTGTAAGTCCAACATTTACTCCTGACGTAAATGGGGCTTATGTAATCCAATTAATAGTAAGAGATAATCTTGGTGCTAATAGTTCTCCAGATTTAGTTGTAATTACTTCAGGTATAACTCCTCCTCCAGTAAATACTGCACCCATATTCAATCCAATTTTATCAGATAAAAATATACAAGAACATAATATTTTTACTTATGATATTAATGCAATAGACTCAGAAAGTGATACAATAACTTATTCATTGGTTGGTCCTCCAGCTGGAATGACTATTGATCCAGTAACAGGAATAATTACTTGGAATGATCCAACTCCAGTAAATGTTTATCCTATTACAATAAGTATATGTGATGAACATTCATTATGTACTACAGGAAGTTTTAATTTAGCTGTTACAGTAATTCCTTCAGGACAAACAATAATAAGATCTTATATTTATGGAATTTATTATCCATTAAATTTTGTAACAGATATTCCTAGCCCACCAACAGTAACAAATACTTGGGTTGTAGATTCAAGTATTGGGGGAACTACAGCTAATATAATTAGTAATTCAAATTTACTTTACTCTGATTTAGTATTAATCTCAGGTGGAACACCAGAAATTAATAATTGTGTATTACAAGGAACAGCAACAAAACGTACAACTTTCACAGGTTATAAATGTGTAAATACTTACATAGACCCATCAGATGTTTATATGTCTAATACTGAAAATTCAGTAATTAAAAATTCACATGTATATTATTCAACTGCAATATCTTCAACAATAGATAATTCAACAATTGATTATTCTACTTTAGATAAGGATATTATAATCAATACAACCTTGAATTCTGTAACAGCAACAAATACAAATATAACAAATTCAACTTTAGTTAATATTACATCAACAAACTCAGAAATTAATAATTCAATAATTAATTATAGTCCAATACAAATAACTTTTAAAGATGCTAAAGTTAATAACAATAAAATATGTTCAGGAAGTATAACTACAAATGCAGGGGAATTTTTAGTTACACAATGTACAAATATTTCAAAATTTATTAATTATGTACCCACTGCAATTATAAATGCGGATAATAATTCTGGTAAAGATTCATTAACAGTTCAATTTAGTGCAGCGAATAGTACAGATATAAATTTACCTTCAGCTTATCCATTAAATGATTATTTGGCTTATTCATGGGATTTTAATAATGATGGGGTTATAGATTCACCTAATATGGAACCTACTCATATTTTTACTGCTGGAACTTATACTGTAAGATTAATAGTTACAGACAAATTTGGTTTATCTAGTTCAACTACTACAACAATTTCAGTTAGTTCTTCAACTGTAGCACCTACTACTTCAACTGGTCCAACTGGTGGTGGAGGAAATCCAACAAAGAATCCTGCAACTGCTACTGGATGTGTAAGAAATTATAATTGTACTGAATGGGCAGGATGTATAAATGGAATACAAAGATGTAATAATTTAACAGATAATAATGGTTGTGCACCTATAGCAGTAGGATTTGCAAGCACAATAACTCAACGTTGTGAAGAAATTAATGAAACTGTAGAAGAAGAACCTGAAGAACCAGCAGAAACAGTAACAGGATATTTAGTTGCTTATGGTCCAATAAAATTAACAAAGAATCAAGTAATGTATGGTGGATTTGGATTATTAGGATTAATTTTATTATTAATATTATATAAAATTATAAAATCATTTAAAAAAGAATCAACTCCTGAACAAATTATTCAACCATATACTGCAGAAGAAACTCCTTGGGAAAAGGTTGTTCAAGAATACGCAGAAGGTTCAAGGAAGAAAAGAAGATGAAAACCTGGCAAATAGAAGTAAATTACAGAGGAATTAAAACTCCTATAGAATTATCCGATAAATTGTTAGATTCAAAAACACAAGAACAACACATAAAACAGGCTATAGAACACCCAGATGATTTTAACATACCCAATATGCAGTTATTTTGTAGTATAATGGATTATATAATTAAATATAACAATAAACAATCAAGAATGATAAGGAGTTTCTTAAAAGAATCAGCTACAGGTAATTATTTAATTACTTCTTCAGGAGTATTATATCGTCCAACTAAAATAGATACAATAATTCATGATAAAGATATGCCTTCTGAATTTATAGATTATACTCCGATGGTTGATTCTGACAGACGTATAATTGAATCTAATCAAGAACAAATGAAAATTTTAACAGGTTTAGATATAAAACAAATTAATAAAATAACAAAAAAGATATTTGGTGTAAAACCTTATATTTCAAAATTAAATTCTACCCCTATTCAAGAAGTTTATAAAGTTGCTAGGTTCGGCGCTTATCCTGGCGGGGCTAACTTTAACTGTCACGTGGGTCCTGATATCTCGAATCCTACGCTCGGGGTTTGCGAAAATTTTTCAGAAAGCTATACTACAACACAAATTTCAAGAGCATTGAAAGAGACTAGTCTTTTAGGTATAAAATCTATTTTATTAAAAAAATTAAAAGGAAATTAAAATGAATAAAATCAAAAAAATAGGAAAGGTTTTGGCTGGAGATTTATTAAAATTGGCTTATCCAATCCTTGGAAATTTATCCTATAGTGTTCAAAAAACTTTAGAGGATGAAGTTGGTCTTGATAATTATAAGGCTAATACAGCAAGAAAGATAAGTGCGTTGACAAATTTAGTATTATACCCGAGTGCGTGTGTTATTATTACGCACTTATTAAGTTCCGATAACCAAGAATTGTTAGCTGGGAGTATGATGCTTTCGATAATTTATGCATTAGGAGAAGGATTTATGTTTAGATCTAAAGAAGATTTTGGAGAAAAACCTATGGAAATTGATAAGGCATCACTTCCCGGAAAATTAGTATCTTTACCTTTAGATTATATAATTTCAGTAAAGGAAAGAGCATATTCCTCAGAATAAAACTAGTCATTTTCTAAATAACAAAGTTTTTATATATTCTAACTTTCCTTTTTATTATGATTTTAAATTGGTTAAGCTTTTTTGGATTAGCAATAGGACTATTATTAGCAATTTTATGCAAAGAAGAATTAAAATCAAGTAAAAAATATTTCTTACTATTTGAAAAGATATGTTTATTAGTTATTTTTGTAATATTAATGTATAGTTTTAAATTAAAATGGACAGTATTACTAGGAATACCAATGGCTTATTTCTTTAAAGAAGATTATTTTTATTTAGGTTTAAGTCTATTAAGTAATAATTTCTTAGTAACTTCATTTGTTTTTATGTTTGGACTGCCAAATGGTTCTTTATTATATTCAGATAAAGTTATAATTAAAAAAGTTTTAATGAATTTATTATTATTTTTAATACCTGCAATATTTTTATTGAATGTTTTTGTTCCATATCAAGAATATTTAATTTCTTTTGCTATAGGAGCATTGCTTATAAGAACTGTTAATATAAAATGGAAATTAAAGAATTAATACAAGAATTAAAAAGAAAAAAAGAGCTTTCTGATTTGGATGAAGGTTTTGTTGAACATAGGGTAATTGATTATTTAAAACAAAACAAATTAGAAGAACAATTCAAAGATAAAAAGTTCATTAAAACAAGAAGATATGATATTCTATTCAAAGATTTAAGAAGATTGTTAAGAGAAGCTTATGGTATGTTTAGATCAGATGATTTCAAAGAACATCCTTCTACTAAATCTAGAATAATTTATTATAAATATATTTACAAAAAAATATTTGAAATCACTGGAAAACCAAAGAAAATATTAGATCTTGGATGTGGTTTAAATCCTTTATCATACGAATATCTTGATTGCAAGCCATTTTATTATGCCGCAGATATATCTAATAATGAATTAAAAATAGTAAATAATTATTTTAAAGAAAACAAAATAAAAGGAGAAACATTTACTTTTAATATGGTTGATAGTTCTTACAAAGACTTACCTAAAGTAGACGTATGTTTCTTATTTAAGGTTCTTGAAGAATTAGAATTGATTAAAAGAGATATTTCTGAAAAAGTCATTAAAGAGATAAAAGCAGATTGGATTATAGCAAGCTTTTCAAAAGTAACTTTAGGTGGAAAACCTATTAAAAAAATGTGGAGAGTATGGTTTGAAAAGATAATAAAAAAATTAGGTTTATATTATGTTATATTTGATATTGGTGATGAGATATTCTTTGTAATTAAGAAAGATTAATATATTTTTTGGATATGTATTATATATGGCAATTCCTAAAGATATAAGCTTAATGCAACTATATGGACAGGTTATAACTAGGTTTCTTACAGAAGCTATAATAAGATTTGAAGCTTATAAAAATAAAGAATCTAGACAAGAAGTATCTAGAAGATTTGGAAATCTTGAAGGAATAGTCACTGAATTTAGAAAAGATTATGGTTATGGTTCGTCAGATTTCGATAGATTATTTAAACCTAAAGAATTTTTTGATATGCCCACAATATCTAATAGTCAACTATTATCTTGCTTGCATGGTTATACTCAAAGATATCCTATAAAATTTGATAAAGGGGTATTTGAAGAAGTAATTGATAGTATGATTAAAGATTTAGGATTACTAAAGCCAATTAAACGTAATAAAACAGATATTTTATATGGAATTAAAACCAAAATATTTGAAGATGGTTCACTTGACAAAAAAAGTTATTCTTTAAGCAATTTAATCTATAATAAGGAAGAAGAATTTCGTTTTACTGATGAAGATGAAGCTGTGTTGTGTGAAAGCGAAGAGGAAACAAGATTTTATCATAACAAAAAATTAAATAAATCAAGAGCTATTTCAAAAGAGATATTGAATATATTAGGAAATGCTTCTTTTATAAAAAATATTGGAAGAGGATATATATACTCTTTACTTTATAATGGAGGAGTTCGTTATAAAGAATTTATGGACGTTGTAAACGGATTAATTTCTAAAGGAATTGTTGTTAATGCTTATAGCAAAAAGTATGAGTCTGAAGTTATATACCTTAATCCACAAATAAAACCTTTTGTACTTACCAAAGCCATTTTAAATAAATTAAATGGACATAAAGATATAATCCAATTAGAAGAAGTAGAAAATAATATGGGTTTTGGTCCTATGAAAGATTATGTAGATCTTGGAGGAAATGTAAATGATAAAGTCTTTTATTCTTTTGATGGTCCTAAAGGATTATAAAGAAACCTTTTTAAAATAATATTCTTTAATTAAATATGCTAAATATAATAGGAATTGGATTAAGTAAAGAACATTTAACAGATCAAATTAAAGATTTAGTTAAAGAATCAGATGTAGTCTATCTAGAAAATTATACTTCTGTTTATGATATCTCTGCAAAAGAACTTGAAAAAATATTAAAGAAAAAAATAATTTTAGCAGAAAGAGAATTAGTAGAAAATGCTATAGAAATTCTTGAAAAAGCAAAAACAAAAAATGTTTCTTTATTAATTATTGGAGATATATTTTCAGCAACAACCCATTATTCTTTATATCTAGATGCTTTAAAGAAAAAAATAAAAGTTAATTTAGTAAATAATGTCTCAATTTTGACTGCAATTGGTCAGACTGGATTATTTTTATATAAATTTGGAAAAACTACAAGCATCCCTTTTGCAATAGAAAATAAAAACATAAAAGAACCAATAAATGTCTTGAAAATGAATCAAAAAAATGGATTACACACTTTATTTTTATTAGATTTAAATCCAAAAGAAAATAAATTCTTAACAATAAATCAAGCACTTAAATATTTATTAGAAGAAAAAGCAATTAATGAAGATACTTTAAGTATAGGATGTTCTGCTTTATGTACAAAAAATCAAGAAATTGTTTCTGGTAAAGTTAAAAAATTAATTAATTACAAATTTAAATCAGTTTCACAATGTTTAATAATACCTGGAGTACTACATTTTATTGAAGAAGATGGATTAAAACTATGGCAATTAAAATAGATTATAAAAAATGTTGTTGGAAAGATGGAAAATGTTCTAGTTGTAGTTGTGGAGGAGCTTGTGTGGGTTGTGTAGAAGCATGTCCTGTACAAGCTATAACTAGAGAAAAACTAGTTAAAATTGATTTGAAAAAATGTATTTCTTGTGGTGCTTGCGTTGAAGCTTGTAAACATAAGGCATTAAAACTAGTTTAAAATACCAAAGTTTATATACTCTTGTATACACTGTATACTCGGGGTTTATAATGAAGAACTTAGATACTACAATCAGACTTAGGAAAGAGACTAAATCAGTTCTATCTAACTTAGATTTCGTAAAAAAAGATCATAGTTATGAAGAAATCATTCAAGAATTAATTAAAAATTATAATCTTGGGAGAAAAAATAAATGAAAAAAGAGCTATTAATATTTGGATTAGTATTTTTAATATTATCAAGTATTTTTATCTTTGCTGAGGAGATTGATACAGAATTGCCAAGTCCAATATTAAATATCCCTGATGAAAAATTAATAGTATTTAGAACATATGAATTTAGTTGTTCAGTTATAGATAATATTGGTATGAAAACAGTTAGTCTTATCTCAACTATAGATGGAATAGAAATCTGTTCTGGAACAGATACTTGTACAGGAGAATATATTCCTACGGTGGCAGGAGCAAACACTTTAACTTGTACTGCTGAAGATACTTCTGGAAATATAAATTCTGTATCTGAAGATATTACTATTTATATTAGATCAAGTACGTCTGCTAGCGGTGGCGGAAGTGGTAGTGGTTCTTCTGTTACAACTAATTCTTATTCTCCTTATGAATTAAATGTAAATATTAATGGTGGCTCTTCACAATTATTTGCCATTAATGCTTCTATAGAAAATTTAACTTATAATTGGGAATTATATAAAAATAATGGACAAGTCTCAGTACTAAGTAATATTATTTTTACAAGAGATAATAAAGAAATATTTTCAATAAACCCAGATGGAAGTAACTTAACTCAATTAACTTTTAAGCCAAGCGATTCATCATATAATGAACGTGGAGCTATTTATGATGAAGATCCAGTTCTTACTAAAGATGGAAAAATTGTATTTAGAAGAAAAGAAGGAGAATTTGCTTGGAGTGGCGCTTATCAACTTTGGTTAATGAATGGAGACGGAACTGGACAAAAAAACTTAACTAGTTGGTTTACTGTTAGCATGCCTCCAAGTGCAGATTATACTGGAAAATTAGTAAAGGCTATTTCTTTAAGTGATTCTAATATTTATTATAATATAGGAGATCGTATTTGGAAAATTGATTATAATGGGACTAATGAAGAACTGGTATTTCCATTAAATATTACTGGAAATTATACAAGTGGGTGTATGCAAATATCAGTTTCACCTGATGGGACAAAAATTGTATGTATAAAAGGTAGTTCTATAGAACTTATGAATATTGATGGAACCAATGAAATAATTTTAGCTACAAATAATTACACTTCAGAATATCCTTGGTTAAATCCTACCCCCTATACAAATGTTGGTTGGAATTTTGATGGAACAAGAATAACTTTTGTAAGAGATATGTTTAAGTTATGGTCAATGAATTTAGATGGAAGCGATTTACAATTAGTTGTAGACAGATCTTGTGCTAGTGGGGTTGCTGAAACTCTTTGTAATTCTAACTATTTTTATAAACAATTAACAAAATCTTGTTGGTTATCTAATAATGAAATTATTTATAGTGGAGATGGGGAAGTATATAAAAAGGATTTATCAACAGGAAATATAACTCAATTCACTTTTAGAGATCCAGAATTTATCTATGCAACTCCATGGGATCAAAAAGTAAATTGTAGACCAATTTTAAAAACAGATTTACAACTAATGCAACAATCTAATGAAGAAAATTTTACATTTTTACCTACAAATGAAATCGCTGGAGATTATATATTAAATTTAACTATCTCTAATGGAATAACTAATAAAACAATGCAATGGAATATAAAAGTTAACCCTTATGTTGCACCAACACCTTCAAGTTCTAGCGGAGGTGGAGGCGGTGGGGGTAGAAGCTCTTGTAGTTCAAAATGGATTTGTAATGGCTGGGAAGAATGTATAAATGGAAAACAAAAATGTTTAGATTGGTATGATGAAAATGGATGTAAAAATTTTAAAAGTAAACCAATTAATAAAACTCAAGAATGTATAGAAGAAAAGAAAGAAGAAATACCAGAAAATCAAACTAATCAAGATAATAGTGGTTTAAATAGTATAACTGGGGGAGCCGTTGTTAATGTAAATGGTGATGGTTTGTTTAGTTTAATAGGAAACTTCTTTTCAAATATTTGGAATTGGTTTAAGAACTTAATCTAATTCAATTATTTTTTCTTTGGAAGTAAATCCAGAAACTATTCTAATATCTTTTTTTAACTTTTTTTTAAACAATTTTATTATAGCTAGATTGGCTTTTCCGTGTTCTGGCCTCTCTTTAATATAAACAATATAAGAATCGTTTTCTTTAATTATTTTATTCTCTTTCTGTCCAGTTTTAACCTTTATTTTTATTTTCATAAGGTTTTTAAAGAGGTAACTTTTAAATACTTTTACATTATAAAAACAAAATGAAAAAAGCGATTTTATACTTAATATTTGCAGCATTATTAGTTAATTTAGTATTTGCATTTGAAGAAGTAATAGGTTATGATCCTGTAGCAAATTATACTACTAGCGTAGAACTTAAAGATATAGTTTTAGATAGTAAAGCCATAATATCTAGAAATTATAATGAAAATATATTTAATATAGATGGAAAAGCTATAACTAAAATAAATGGTCATCCTATTGTGCATTTATCTATCCCAGAAGAACCAATTATTATAACCCCTAAACAAATTTTTATTGGAAATCAAGAAGTGAATATATTACATGAGAGTCCTATTGTTTCTCCAAAATTAGTTTATAATTTATCAAGAAATATAAGAATAATACAAGTAAAAAATGAAAATTCTTTATTTTTAGACGATAATAAAATTAATTTTAGTTTATCTAGAGTAAAAGTAAACAAAGGGATATTATATGTAAACGAAGAAGAAATTCCTTTTAAAGTAATGCCTTTTCAAGCAAAGAATACTTTTAGATATCAGTTAGAAACTTATGATAATCCTGGAGTAAATATTGAATATAAAGAAGTTAAAATAGATAAAAAGAAAGTTTGGTTTATATATACAACAGAATCTTATGGAAAAATATTATTTATTTGGGATATAAAAGTTCCATTGGAATTAAAAGTTAATGCTATAACTGGAAATTTAGATATAAATAAACCTTTATGGGCTATATTTGTTTTTGGAGAAAATAAGAATTTAGATGATGTAGTGCCAGAAGTACAATAATTCTTAATAAAACCTGTTAATAAGCCATTTAAACCTAGTTTAGACTAGTATTTCTTGAATATATATATATATATTGTTACTTCTTAGTAGTTAATAATAGGAAGGTTTATAAACAAGTAGATACTGTAATATACAGGTTAAAATGAATACTATAAAGAAAATATTAATGTTTTTTGTAATGATTTTTTTAGTTCCACTAGCATTTGCTTTACAAGGCGATTGCGATGGTAATAATTTAATAGAAATACCTGATTTATCGTGCATGAATCAAATAGTTGCAGATCAAAATCTATGTAATACAACTTATAATTGTTCAAATATGGATGCAAATAATGACGGGAATATCAATGAACTAGATATCATATTTTTAGAAAATGTTTTAACTGAAAATCAAAATATTACTGAAGAAAATTCAGAAGTTAATTTAGATAAATTACAACCTTTAAAAGGAGATTGCGATGGTAATAATCTAATAGAAATTCCTGATTTATCTTGTTTAACTTTTTTAGTAAGTAATCAAAATATAACTTGCTCACCTGTAGCAGATTGTTCAAATATGAATATGGATGATGACAATGATTTTGATGAATATGATATCGAAGCATTAAAATACATTTTAACTAACCCAACACCAATAAATGATACAGAATCAAATGAAACTGAATCTATTGATGAAAATGAATCAAATGAAACAGAATTCAATTATAATTCAACTGCATGTGAAGAATTAGATGCAAATAATGATAGTTTTATTAGTAAAGAAGAAGCAAATACTTCTTTAAATTTTATAGAAGATGCATTAACTAATGGATTGCCTCTTGATCAAATTAAATTTGATTTCGATGGAAATGGAATTATAGAAATTCCAGATAGATCTGCAGTGATGAATATTCTTAGTTTACTTAGAACAGAAGAGAGTACAATAAATGTATCTATTTGTGGTTTTGTAAATGAAACAGAAGATGACCAAGGTGAAGACGAAGATGATCAAGGTGAAAATGAATCAAATATTGCGCCTGTAGTTATATCAAGTTCAAGTTCATCTGGTGGATCAGGCGGATCAAGTCATAGACATACTTTAACTAGAATAGTTGAAGCTAAACCAATAGTATATCCTACTACAGAAGTACAAGAACCAGTAATGGCACAAGATGTAAAAGAAGTTACTGATGTAATACCTCAAACTGATAACAAATTTATGGGATTTGCAAAGAAATTAGTTTATGAATTCATCGGAGCAATTGTTTTTATTGCAATGATTTTAGGTATTTATTTCTGGAAAAGAAACTAAATTCAATATAAAGAACCAAATCTTATTTTTTTACTTACTTTTTTATTTAGATAAGAATCTCTATAAGGCTTTTCTCCTTGAGCATTTAAAAGTAATTTATTAATTTCTGTTGTAGTTAATTTTTCTCCTAAACAATTAGAAAATTCTTTTCCTCTTAATTTTAAATTATATAAATTGGATGCTGATTCTATTTCTCCAATAACTGCATAAGCAGGAATCCATTCTTTTTCAGCAGATCTAACTTTTTTTCCAACACTTTCATCTCTATCATCTATATCCACTCTGATCCCTTTAAATTCTGAAAGAATATTTTCACAATATCTTATAAAGGTAGGATTAACCGGAATTAACCTTAATTGTGTTGGAGAAAGCCAATATGGAAATGTAGGTTTTTGCCCTCTTTTCATCTCTCTTGCTCTTTCTTCAAATATTGCACTCAAAATTCTTTCTACAGAACCCATTGAACTATGTACAATTACCATTGGTTTTTTTTGATTATCAGAATCAACATATCCAAGTCCATACCTTTTAGAATCACTTATATCTAATTGTACTGTTGATAGTTGTACATTATCTTCGTTATTATCAATATATTGAAATTCATTTTTTAAATTCCAATAATGTTTCATATCTTTTAGAATTTCAACCAATCCATCTTTTTTACTTTCTTTTAATCTATCTAAAATAAATTTTTTATTTTGACTCCAAAAATCTTCAACAGTTCTGAAAGCCAATGCAAAAGGTAATTCTGTTTCATGAAGAAGATGATCATAAAACTTGTGCAATTTTGCGTATTCTTCTAATCCACTTTCAAAATTTTTACAAAAACAATGTATATCTGGCATGGTGAACGCCCTTAATCTTTTTAATCCAGATAATTCTCCGCTTTGTTCGAATCTAAATGAATTAGAGATTTCATAAACTCTTAATGGAAGATTTTTATAAGTTAATTTAGCATCTTTCATCATACTAAACAAACCAAAATCACCTGCAAATCTTAAAAGTAATTCTCTATCTTCTAATTTTACCCTGTAATCTCTTTCATGAAAAGATGCAGCTTGTTCTGCAATATCTGGAGTTTCTGCCCTATATAAAAGAGGAGTTTCAATTTTTATAGCTCCAAGCTTATTTATTGCAATATCTTCAGCTAAGTCTTCAATAAGATTCTTCATTAAAGTGCCTTTAGGATAAAATCTAAAATGACCAATATCTGAAGAGGGTTCATAATCGATTAACTCTTGTTGTTGCATAATCTTTATGTGTTGTGGGGCTTCTATGTTTTCTATTTCAGCTCCACTCTCTCTTTTTAAAAATACTTTTAGCTGAGAATCTTTTTCAGAATCTAAATTATAATTTTCTAATGGTTTCTCAAATCCATCCTGTTTTAATATAATTGTTCTAGATTGTACCTTTTCTCTTCTATTTTTAGCACTTTTATAATCCATTTTAACCCCGCGTTTTTGTAACTGTCTAATGGTTAATTTATAGACTTTTCTATTTTTAAACCTTTCTGTGTCTTAATAGGTTATTAGAAAAGTATAAAAATAACAAATAATTCGTTATAATTATGTTACCCATTGATATAATCCTTATAATAATCTATTCTATTATTGTTATAGCTATAGGTTATTTTTGCCTTTCAGGAGAAACTCTTAATGAATTTCTTATTGGTAATCGTAAAATGAGTAAATTTTCCACAGTGATGACTCTTTTTGCAACCTTAGTTACTGAATCCATGTTTTTCTTTGGTGTAGCTCTTACTGTTGCCTATGGTCCTTTGGGGGGATTAGCAGCTATAATGGGTTCGGTTGTAGGATTAATTGTTATGTCTTTTATTGCTTCTAAAGCAAGAGAAAGTGGTTCTAAAAATAATTATATGTGTATTTCAGATTACTGTAGAAAAGAATGGGGTGGGTTTAGTGGAAGATTTGCTAAGATAGCTTTGTTAATCTTTTTAGCTTGGGTAATTATACTTCAAATAAATATGAATGGAATTTTATTTAAAGGGATTCTTCATTGGTCAGCCTTTGCTTCTACAGCTCTAACAGTTTTAATAGTATTGGCTTATATTCTAATGGGGGGTTATAGAGCAGTTGTTAAAACAGATATATTTCAAGGAATACTTTTATTTATCACAATACTTTTACCTTTTTTTATATTTCCAAAACCAAATATTTTATCTTCATTGAATTTTAAATTTGTATCTTTTAATATGCTTCTTCTATTTTTAATGTCCTTTTCTTTAACAATAACTAGACCAGAAATTTGGGAAAGAATTTATAGCTCTTCTAGTGGAAAAGTAGCTGCAAAAGGTCTAAGAATAACTGCTCTTCTTTATTTCTTGCTTGCTTGCTTCATATTTTATTATTCTTTAGCAGTTGTACAAGCCTCACCAGGTTTATCACCAACAGATGCTTTTGCTCAAGGATATAAAAATATTCTTCCCCCCATTATAGCTGCATTTTTCCCAGTTATACTTTTGGCTGCAATGATGTCTAGCCTTGATTCAGCAACATTTTTATTAGCGGTTGATTTATCTTCTCTGCGTAAATCATTTATGAAAAGACGTGTTTTATGGACGCGTATATTTACTGCTGCTCTTTTAATTGGAGGTGGAATAATTTCATTAACAGTTTATGATACATTAACTTTTGCATATACAATAAATGGTTTTGCTGCACTTATATTTTTGCCTTTATTTTTATCTTTCTTTATATCAATTCCTAAAAAAATACTTGGAATTAGTATATCAGTTGGATTAGTAATATATTTAATACAAATATTTATGGGAAGAATAGCAATAAATCAAGCAGAAGCAATTTATCCTGCATTAATAACTGGAATTGTATTACTAATAGGAGTAGCTCTCACAAAATTAAAAAATAAATCATCCGTAAAAAATAGGTCTTTTACTTAATAATATATTAAGAGGCAATGGTTTCCAAGGCATATTTCCTTGTTGAGATTTTAATTTTTTAATTAATTCTTCTTTTGTCAAATTTTCAATTTCTTTATTTCCTCTTATTCTTAAAGCCAATTTTCCAGAAGATATTTCTTTTTCTCCTATTACAATTGTATAGGGAATCCATTCCCTTTCTGATTCAGAAATTTTCTTTGGTAGAGTTATAGATCTATCATCAATATCTGTTCTTATTCCTAACTTATTAAAATCTTCAGCTGATTTTTCTGCGTCTTTATTAAATCTATCTGCAACAGTTGCTATTCTTAATTGTGTTGGAGAAAGCCAATATGGCCACATATAAGATTTATCTAAAAATGCTTTTTCTAATATACAGAAAAACCATCTTTCTATACTTCCAACAGAGCTATGAACTATAGTGCATCCTTTCTTTTTATTATCTTTATCTGTATAAACTATCCCATATGTTTCTGCATCTTTTACATCTAGTTGAACTGTTGAAAGTTGAGTAGATCCATTAACAGAATCTAATCCTTGAAATTCGTGCTTGACTGCCCAATAATGTTTCATACCTGAAAGAGTTTCTATAAAAGCCGGGGCTTTCGAATATTTTAACATTTCAATAATTTGGTCTTTGTATTTTTTATAAAAGTCTTCAACAACTCTGAAAACTATTGCATATTTTATTCCTGTTCCCTTAGCTAGATCATCATAATTTTTATATAATTCTTTATATTCTGCCCACCCAGAATTTAAATCAGATGTAAAGCTGTGAATGTCTGGCATGTGGAATGCTCTTAATCTTCTTAATCCAGATAATTCTCCTTTTTGTTCGTATCTAAAACTCTTACTAAATTCGTACATTCTTATTGGTAAATTATTATAACTTATATTTGCCTTTTTCATTATTTTAAATAATCCAAAGTCTCCTGCAAATCTCAAGACCCATTCTTTTTTTGGATCATCTGTTGCTTTTACAACATAATGTCTCTCATGGAAACTTCCACCTTGTTCTCTTATTTCAGGATCTGCCCAATCATAAATTACAGGTGTTTCTATCTGGAGAGAATGTAGTCTATTTACTGCAATTTCATATGCCCATTCTTTTAATAATTCAAAAATTAAATTTCCTTTTGGATAAAATTTGAAATGACCAACATCCGCTTCTGGAGCATATCCAACTAATTCTTGTTGTTGCATTTCTTTAATTGAAGGAGGCTCTTTTCCTGTTACATGTTTTATCTCATTGAATAAAATATAAGTAGAAAGATCTTCGTTTTTAATTTCTCCCAATACTTTTTTAATTTCTTCTAAGTTTTCTACATCAACTTTATATTCTTTTCCTTGGGGGGTTAAGAAATAATATTTTCTATCTATTTTTTCTACTATTTCTTCTCTTTGGGTTTTTCCTTTTGGAATATCTCCCATTTTTAATTCTCTAGATAATTCACTTAGAGGATGACCCTTACATTTTAGCTCAAATTCTTTATAAACTCCAAATGGGGCCCTTACAACCTTGAATTTATCTTTTTTAAGAATTTCTTCAGCTTTCTCAAGCACTTTAACTGCTATATCTGGAGAAGCAAGCTGAGAAGATAGATGAGCATAAGGATATAAAACAATACAATTTGTTTTAACTTGTTTTGCAATATCCTCTATGTTTTTAACATAATCTTCAACTAAAGCAATAGAATCTTCTTTTTCAACTGCGGTAAGTATAACTAAGGTTTCTTTAATTTCTTTTAATTTTTTATCTTCTTCCTTTAATTCTATGGAATTTATTGCTTTTTTTAAAGCTTTGAATTTTATATAATCGCAGTGTAAGCTTAAAAATTTCATAATCTTTTAATAAAGATTAAGTATATAAAAATATCGTATGGCTTTACTAAAAACTGAATTTTACTATATAAATATTATGTTATAGTAAACTATTTAAATAATATAAAATACTTAATTAACGATGAAAAAGAGCGTTTTATTCATATTTTTTATTCTAGGAATCTTTATCTTACCTCAAGTTTATTCTGCAATTACCATTGATAGCACTTTAAATCCACAATATAATCTTGGAGAGAAAATCAATTTAAAAGGTTCTATAACAGAAGCAAACGACGTTAATGGAATTTTAAATATTTTTATGGAATGTGGAACAACAACTACAGAATATAGGACTATCACAGTAAATGAAACAATAGAAGTAGACGAAGAAGTAGTTGAAAGAAAAGCTTGTTATGAAGATGATGAATGTTCTGGAGAAGAAGTTTGTTGGGAACATTTTTGTAAAGATTTTAATAGTGATGGAACAGAAACTGTAACAAGAACAGTAACAGAACCAGTTACAACCACTTCTGATTTACAAAGCGTTCAATTAGCTGCAAAATCTTTAAGATTAAAAAAAGATATACTTGAATCCTTTTCTTATGATTTACCAATAACAGGAGAATTATTAGGAACTTGTTCTTTTAGAGTAAGTTTTAATGATATGACTTCTGGAACATTAATAGATGAAACAACTTCAAGTTCATTAGAAATTACAAAACAATTGAAAGGAGTTTTTGCTATAAATAAACCAGAATTTCAATTAGGGGACGATATTATAATTTCTGGAAATATTCTTAATTTGAAAGATATAAACATTAATGGTATGTCTGTAATTTATATTAAAAAAGACGGAATTAATTATATTGTAGATACAGTTCCAATTACTGCTGGCGCATTTAATTACAAAACAAAATTAATTTCTATGCCTGCGGGAGCTTATTCGGTATTTGTAGAAGCTTCTGATAATAATGGAAATAAATATTTATTTGAAAATACTTTACAATTTAATTTATATAATAATTTGATTGTAAGTGGATTAACTGATAAGCAATCTTATCTTCCAGAAGAAATAGTAAAGATTACTGGAACAGTTTATAAAAAAATAGGTGGAGCAGTTTCTGGAGTTAAAGTAAATATCAATTTCGATGATAAAAATTATACAACAGATATACTTGAAGGAAAATTCACTTTTAATATACCCCTTATAAAAATAATAAAATCTTATTATCATAATATTTCATTCAATGCAGAAGATCAAAGTTTGAATTACGGAGAAGCTACAACCAAAATAGACGTTATTCCAGTTCCTACAACTTTATCAATAGAATTGGATAAGGAAGCATATCAACCACAACAAACAGTTATAATAAAACCTATATTAAATGATCAAGCTAATGATGCTTTACAAAGAAAAGTTGATATTGAAATAAGAAATACAAAAAATGATATCGTATTTAGTGTAATTGATATGACTGGAAACGAAGTGAAATATGATTTACCAGAATTTGCTTATCCTGGTATTTGGAAGGTTAATATAAAATCTGAAGGTCTTAAAGCAACTAAGGATTTAAATGTAGAAGTTGTAGAAATAATTGATATTCTTTTATCTGGACAAGAATTAAGTCTTACTAATAGGGGTAATGATAAATTTGAAGATGAAGTTAGTATAGAAGCTTCTGGAGATATATCCGATACTTCAATACAAAAATTCTATTTAGCACCAAATCAGACAAAATCTATTGAATTATTTAAATTATTCAAACCAGGAACTTATTCAATCAAAATAATGGATAAAACTTTTGATTCTGTAACAATAACAGACGAAAGAAACATATTTGAAAAAGCATTAGATGGTTTAGTTAGTTTAACAGGTTTTACAATCTATCAACAATCTAAAGATATATCTAATATGGGATTCACTTCTTTAGCAATTATAGGTGTTATTGTTTTATTGGGTTTATTAGTAAAATATGGTGGAAAATTAAAGTTTGGTTCTGGAAAAAAAGCTGTAAGTCAACCAGAAAATATTGATTTTGATAAACCTGGGGTTCAAATAGTTAATGATAAGATTGGAAAATCTATACCTATAAGAAGAACAGCAAGTAGTTTAAGAAATACTTCTGGATTTGGAAAGGCAAATGAGCAAGATATAGCTGATTTTAAAAGAAGAATAAGAGCAGGCGCAGACAAAGATAGAAGATTTGGTAGTGGAAATGGTGGCGCTTTCTCAATGTTCGATTAAATATGAAAAATAAAATGTCAAAGAGAGGGGTATCAGAAATAGTATCCAACGTTATTATAATTTCTCTTGTTATAATATTGGCGATTATGATAATTTTCTGGGGATATAATTATTTTAAAAATCAGCAAGAAAAAACAAGAATAGAATCTGTGATTAGTCTTGCTTGTTCAAATGTTTATTTTGGGATAAAAGATATTTGTTATACTAATAGTAAAATAATAGAAATTAATTTAGAAAATCAAGCGGATAAAAACATTGTTGCTTTAAAATATAGATTAAAATCTTGGGACCAAGTTATTGATTCTGGAACCGCAGAAAAAAGTGTGAATGTTTATGAAACTAAACAATATATTATTGGATATGCAGCACCAACAGACATTACTGCAAAAAATATTGAATTATACCCAGTAATATTTATAGAAAATAGAAATGTTACTTGTGATAATTTAGTAAAAACAGAAATTATTAAAAAATGTGTAGCTGAAACCGTTGCAAGTGGATATAGGATTGAAGCTGAATGTGATTGTTCTAAAGATAACTTAAATGGGCTTTCTTGCTCTGATTTTGATAATTATGATAGGGGAGTCTTATCTTGTGATGGTTGTAGTTATGATATTTCTAATTGTAGAAGATCTGGGGGGGGAAGTAGTTCTGGCGGTGGAAGTTCTAGTAGCGGTCCAACTTGTTCTGATTCTGATAAAGATGGATATACTAGTAATAGTTGTGGTGGAACTGATTGCGATGATAGTAATGATTTAGTCCATCCTGGAGCAGAAGAAATATTAGGTAATGGAATAGATGAAGATTGTGATGGAGAAGATTGTTTATGTTAAATAAAAAAATAATAATTTGTATGTTTTTGTTAGTATTTAGTATATTATTTGCTAATATCTCATATGCTATTCAACAAGTTACTATTGAAAATATAAAGATTACTGATATTTCTGGAAATCAATTATATCCCAGAGAAGGAATTAGTGTAATAACTAATATAGATGGTTCTCCAATAACTTATGGACAAAAGTTTTATGTAAAATTTGATGCTATCAATACTGGAAATATTCCTTTTTCAGGAACATATTTTGGAATATATCCTTATAATTTTGAAAAAAAATATTTAGATTTAAAAATTGGTGCAGAGAATAAAATTTCTATGAGTATAGAAACTAGTTTTCTTTCAACAACTTGTGAAGGAGAAAAAGATTTAAAAATTTATATTTCTCCTTGGGGAACTCCTATAATGTATTCTTTACCTATGAAAATTAAATATGAAGGAGGACTAGGTTGCCCCTTTTTAACTATATCTTCTTTTAATTGGTTACCAACGCATCCGGCTTACGTTAATCAATCTTTGATTTCAGAAGAAAGAGTTATCGGAGCTAAATTTGTTGTAAAAAATACAAGAAGTAGTGATTTTACAGGAACTTATGATTTAATTATAACTAATATTTTTGGACCAAATTCCGAAGCTAGATCTTGTAGTAGAATGGGAGAAGCGATAACTATTCCTACAGGTGAAGAATTAACTATTAAATTAGATCCAAGTCCAGAATGTTTTGTAGGAGCAGCAGGTTATGCTAGTTTAATAATAAAAGATTCATCTGGAAATGTAATGAGTTTTATACAAGGAACAGGAACCGCAGCAAATTACATTGTGGATATTCCTGCCTGGGCAGTTAAATCTGTTAATTTAGATAAATTAGAATATGCTCCTGGAGAGCTTGCTAAGGTTTATCAAACAAATGTTGTTTTTGATAGTTATAGTCCTTTAGCAAAACCAATTC
The DNA here is from genome assembly GCA_028716945.1 of Candidatus Nanoarchaeia archaeon. Classification (GTDB taxonomy): domain Archaea; phylum Nanobdellota; class Nanobdellia; order SCGC-AAA011-G17; family JAFCDX01; genus JAQUOT01. The sequence goes on along the minus strand of JAQUOT010000002.1, from coordinate 246,751 downwards.
CAGCAGGTTCTACATATAATTTACAAATTATTGATTTAGCAACTAAGGAATATATATCTCCTGATAAAAATATAGTAATTGAACAAGAATTACCTCTTAAAAAAGAATTTGGGACAGAAGATAGTAATTATTATTATCTTGGTCCAATAGAATTTAATTTTAAAGAAGACGTTCCTGTTCCAGAAAATATACAATTGATTATATCTCTAAAAACTCCAGAAGGAACTCCAATTTTAACTTCTTCTTTAGGAAAATACTATAATCCTTATTTGAAAAATATCGCATTAAAATCAATACATGCATGTAACACTACAAATAATCAAGGATGTTCTTGTATTGCTTCTACTAAAGATGATGAAACTTATACAAAGAAATATGAGGTAATATGTAATTTACAAAGAATACCTAGTTTTACTATTGCTAAAGAATATGGAACTAGATTTATATTTGATTCTAGATTAGAAAAACATTTGGAAAATAGTTATATAGCGACGTCATTAAAGCCTGAACAAACAATAAGTACTCTTGATTTTACAAAATCTATTCAATTTGATAGTATTCCTCAAATAGATAGCGCAGTTTTTACAGCGTATACTTTTGATTTTAAATGTGATGCAGATAGGGATGGACATTTTGCTGAATTTTGTGAAGGGGGAGATGATTGCGATGATAATGATAACACTATTTATACTGGCGCAATAGAAATATGTGATGGAAAAGATAATGATTGTAATGCTGAAACTTTAGATGGTTCTGGAGAAACTTGGTATAATCAACCAACAACTTGTGGAGAAGGAATATGTTCTGGAAATACAGGAATTTATATCTGTGAAAATGGTATAAAAAAAGATACATGTAACCCTTTAAATGGAGCAACCGAAGAAAAATGTGGTGATGAAACCATGAGCGATAAAATAGATAATGATTGTGATGGATTAACTGATTCTGAAGATTTAGATTGTACTAATATTTGTGATAAAGACGGAGATGATTATTATTCCTCTTCTTTAATTTGGTATGAAAAAGCATATTGCTTTGCAGTAGGATATTCTTTTGGAGATTGCAATGATAATAATCCTGATATAAATCCTGGAGCAACTGAAATTCTTTGTAATGGGGAAGATGAAGATTGTAATCCAGATAATAATAATGGATATGATAAAGATGAAGACACTTATAGAACTATAGATTGTTCTGGTGCTGGAATAATTGATTGTAATGATGACAATAAAGATATAAATCCTGGAGCAACTGAAATTTGTAATAATTTAGATGATAATTGTATTAATGGAGCTGATGAAATTTTTATAAACAAAGGAGATTCTTGTATTGTTGGGCAAGGAATTTGTGAGAACATAGGTATTTATGTATGTAAAGAAGATGGAACTGGAACAGAATGTAATTCTATACCTGGAGATCCACAAGAAGAAACTTGTGATGGAATAGATAATAATTGTGTTGAAGGAATTGATGAAGGTTGTTCATGTGTTGAAGGCCAAACTAAAACATGTTATTCTGGTTCTTTAGAAACTCTTAATATAGGAATATGTAAAGAAGGACTTCAAACTTGTAGTTTATCTGGAATTTGGGGAGATTGTGTAGGAGAAGTTACACCTTTGCTTGAAAAAGATTATTGTACTGATGGAAAAGATAATGATTGTGATGGAACCATAGATAATCTTGATGACGATTGTAAAGTTATATGTACAGATTTAGATAAAGATGGATGGAATACTACTATTGGAGATATTTGTGGAGAAGAAATTGATTGTAATGATGATAATATAAATATAAATCCTGGAATGAAAGAATTATGTGGTAATCTTATTGATGATAATTGTGATGGATTAGTAGATATTTTCCCTGAACAAAAAGTAAATCTTCCTGTTTATTTAGAAAAAAGTATAGATCTTACAAGTGCAACATTAAATATAATTTGTATAAATAAAATAGGAGATGTATGTAAAGACCCAATTAATACAGTTGCTTTATCTTTAATAGATAAAGATGGAAACCCTATTTCTGGAGTAAATGTTTGTGTTGAAAGTTGCGATACAAATGTTCTTCCAGAAGGTTTATTATTCTGGGATTTATATAAACCTACAGATGAAAAAGGAAAAGCAGTATTTAGTTATGCTATACCTAAAATAGGAGAATATGAAGTTAAATTTGTAACGCCTAGCAAATATAAACCTGTAGAAGGAACTACAGAAATTCAACAAGTTGATTCAATTATAATTTCTAGCACAGTAAGTATATCTCAAAAACCATAAGATTTATAAATAACATATGATTATATTTTCATATGAAATTCCTATCATATAACAGTTTTTTTATGAACTTTGCAAATAAAACTAAATTAAATATAATTTTATTCTTGAAAGAAGGCCCTTTATCTGTTAATGATATAGTTAAAAAAACAGGTATGGAACAGAGCAAAGTTTCTCACAATCTAACTAGATTAACCAAATGCAAAATACTAACTGTAGAACAAAAAGGTAAACAAAGAATATATTCTTTAAACAAAAAAACAGTTGTTCCTTTGCTAAATTTAGTTAAAAATCATATTAGACAAAATTGTCCTATGAATTGCGGGGAGTGTGAATGCTAATGAAAACAATATATCTAGATAATGGTGCAACTACAAAAGTTGATCCAAAAGTTCTTGAAAAAATGTCTGTTTATTATACAGAAAAATATGGAAATGCTTCATCTTTACATCATAAAGGTCAAGAAGCTAAAATGGGATTAGAAGAAGCAAGAGAGTCAATTGCTAAATCTATAAATGCAAAGCCTTCTGAGATTATTTTTACTTCAGGTGGTTCTGAATCTAATAATTTAGCTATAAAAGGAGTTGCTTTTTCAAAAAATAATAGAGTTCATTTAATTACAAGTGAAATAGAACATCATTCTGTTGAAAGAACTTTTGAAGAATTAAAAAGACAAGGTTATGAAACTTCATTTATCAAAGTTGATAAAGAGGGATTTGTAGATTTAGTTCAATTAGAAAATGAAATCAAGGAAAATACTGTTTTAGTTTCAATAATACATGGAAATAATGAAATTGGTACTATACAAGATATAGAAACTATAGGAAAGATATGTAAAAAGAAAAAAGTTTTATTTCATATAGATGCAGTTCAATCATTTACTAAGGTTCCAATAGATGTTAAAAAAATAAATGTAGACTTAATTTCTCTGAATGCACATAAAATACATGGACCAAAAGGGGTTGGTGCTTTATATGTTAGAGATGGAGTAAAATTAAAAAAATTAAACGATGGTGGAGACCAAGAGTATAGATTAAGAGCAGGTACAGAAAATGTTCCTGGAATTATTGGTTTTGCAGAGGCAGTTAAACTTGCTAATAACTCTTCAAATATAAAGCATATGACTAAATTAAGAAATAAATTAATTGATGGACTATTAGCTTTAGAAGATGTAAGATTAAATGGGCCTTCTATAGATGAATCCAAGAAACTATTTGGAAAAGACGATAGAAGATTATGTAATAACATAAATATTTCTTTTAAATATGTAGAAGGAGAATCTATTGGAGGATATATGGATGCAAAAGGAATTTGTAGTTCTACTGGAAGTGCTTGTTCATCTAAATCATTAAAACCAAGTCATGTACTAACTGCAATTGGTCTTACACCTGAAGAAGCACATGGTTCTATAAGATTAAGTCTTGGAAAATTCAACACAGAAGAAGAAATAGATTTAGTTTTAGAAGTTTTACCTGCAATAATAAAAAAATTAAGGAAAATAAGTCCTTTAATAAAATAAAAATGGAAGCATACAATAAAAAAGTTTTGGCTTTGTTTAAACATCCAAAGAACATGGGTAAAATTGAAAATCCAGATGGTTTAGGTAAAGTAGGGAATGCAATTTGTGGCGATATTCTCTGGGTATATATTAAGGTAGGTAAAAATAAAAAAGGTCAAGAAATAATAAAAGACATTAAAGTTTCTACAACTGGATGTATTGCAGCAATAACTTCTAGTTCTATGGTTACTCAATTAGCTAAAGGAAAAACTTTAGAACAAGCTGAAAAAATCACAAAAGAAGACGTAAATAATGCTTTAGGTAAATTGCCCGAAATAAAATTCCATTGTTCTATATTAGCACAGGATGCTCTTAAAAAGGCTATACAAGATTATAGAAGTAAAAAGAATAAATAATAGTATACTCCCAAATATATATTGTAACAAATTGCAACTTGCAAGCGGGTGCGCGTAAGATTTATAAAGCAAATTTAATTATATTTAATATGAAAATAATCTTTTTTGATTTAGAAACACAATATTTGTTTAAAGAACTTAATATGATATCTAATGTGGATAGGGATCCAAGTAAATTAAAAATTGCTATCGCTGGAGTACGTATGGATGGAAATTCCATATTTTTTAACGAGAATCAAATAACAGAATTAATTCAATGTTTAAAAGATGCAGATTTAATTGTAGGACATAATCTTTTAAGATTTGATTATTTTGTTCTTCAACCATACATTAATAAAAATTTTATTGAATCATTAAAAAGCAAAACTTTTGATATAATGTTTGAATTAGAAAAAGTTACCGGTTGTTGGACTTCATTAGATGATTTAGGCAAAAGAAATCTTGGTATGACTAAAACAATTGATACCTTAAAAATTCCTAAAATGTGGAGAGATGGACAACATCAAGAAGTTAAAGATTATTTATCCAATGATTTAATAATGACGGAAGCTATCTTTAATCATGGAAAAGATGTTGGAAAGTTTAAGTACGAATATAAAGAGTATGGCATTAGCAAGGGACAAAGAGAAGTTATTATTGATTGGAAAAATATGAAGGCTAAGAAAGGCTTATAAATATTTATATATAGTAATTTATATGAAGAAATTAACTTTAATTTTAGGTTTAATTGTATTAATGGTTGTTTCTTATTTAGGTTATAATTATTTTTCAAATCCAACTACAGATAATTCTAATGATTTTGTAATAAGGAATACAGTGAGTACAGCTCAAACAAAAACTACAACTTCAGCACCAGAAACACAAACTCAAACTACAGTTAAACCAAAACCCGTTTTAACAACAACTGAAGTAAAAACATTAATTCAAAGTACTCCTGCATTTTCAGCAATGCCTCAAGATTCAATAGTTGCTTTAGGATTTTGGGATGGGAATGGAATTCCAAGAAGTGATTTAGTATTTACTATATATGGGAATGGAGATGTTAAAAACAGTTTAGACCCAAATTATGATTTTAAAATAACTACTGGAGATTATTATATTGAGAATATTAAATCTACTAATAATTTATGTGCTTCTTTGAAAGATATTAAATCTAAACAAGATTATGGTATTGACAGAAAAATTTCTGCATTCAGTGCAACCTTAAAATATAGAGGATTATTACAATACAAAGATTGTTTAGCTTAAGGATTTGCAAGCACTGCAGATTTTATTTGAACAAGGTTCTCCACAAGATTCACAGCTTACTATTTTTGTCTTGAATTTGTTTTTTAACAAAGGTAATATTTCTAAGAAGGAATTTATTATATTATATTTTGTTCCTGGATATTTTGATTCTACTTCATTAAGGAATTTTTTTATGTTTTCTCTGTAAGAATCAGCTAAATAAGGATTTTTTAATTCTCTGAACTCTTTTATCTTTGCATATATTTCAGATTCTTGTTCTAAAATAAAATATAAAGGTTTTATTCTTGGAATGAATTTCTTTTCTGTTTGAAATCCAGTTATTGGACCTAATCTAGCAGACCTTTCTATATCTTTTCTTGATTGATTCATAATAATTGTTTCTGCTTCTGCATCTAAATTGTGTCCTGTTGCTAATCTTTCAATTTTTAACTCACGTGCTTTTTTATTTAATAAGTATCTTACCCATATTTCTGGAGAAGCTTTTTTATTTTTTATAGAATATTCTTTTAATTCAATTTGATTAATTTTACAAAATTGTTTTAATGTTTTTGAAGCTATTTCAGAGTAATTTTTAATTCCTTCATCAATATGGATTGCAATTATTTTTACATTCTTAGAAATTCTTTGTTTTACTAATTTGTTTAATAAGCATAAAACTATTAAAGAGTTTTTTCCACCTGAAACAGCTACTCCAATAGTCTTACAATCATCTAGTAAATCATATTTTCTTACGTTTTTAAAAACTTTTTTCTCAAAATAATGAATAAAACAATTTTTACAAAGAGATATATTTGTATTAGTTAATTTAATTACTGGGTGGGATTTACAATTTTTGCAAGCCATATTTTATGTTTTAATACTCCTTCCTCTTCTTTATTTTTTAAAGTAGATAAAGTTTGTTCTAAGGACATAAGATCATCTTTAGAAGATACTTCTAGTCTTAAATCATTCCATCCCTCTATCCTTCCTTTTGCAGATACATAAAGTTTTATTTCATATTTTTCAAAATTTTCTTTATAGTCTTTAATATTAAATGGGGATTCCATTAATTTTGCTTGGTGTAATACAGAGGTTAAGGCTATTCCTATATCTAAGTCTCTAGAGATAATAGCACAATCTCTTTTCTCAAACATAGAAAAATATAGGGCTGTTGCAACTAAATATTTATCTGCTGTTGAAATCCCTTTATAATCTTTGGTTATTAAATTTATTTTATTTAAAAAATATTTTATCTTTTCATTTTCAGGAAATACTTTTTTACTCATTTTCAAAGATAAATCGTGAGAATCTTCTAATGCTTTACTAAATTTATTTTTAATGTCTTCTAATTCTTGTATGTTCTTAAATGAGGATTTTTTAGATCGTAAGATTTTAGAATATTTAGTTAGAGATGGTAATTTAATTACATTACCTAATTCTGCAGTGTCTTCTAATATAGATAATCCTTTTGTGTAAGGTTTTTTGTCAATTCCTTTTGTATATACTAAATACTTAGAAAAGTTTTTAGCTGCCCTTTTTATTTTTTTCATAAAATTTTTATATTCTTGATAAACTCCTTCTGGTATCAATACTCTTTCATCTTCTAATAAACTATTTATTCCAGTTAGATTCCCTTGTATCACTTTTAAATATGGATAAATTCTATTCTTTTGGTTAAAATCGATTGCGTATATAGATCTACTAAACATAGAACAAGTATCCAATAAGATGACTTTTTCTTCTAAATCCAATAATCGTGTGCCGTGTGACATATCATTATTATTTTCACAACTTATATAAACTTTTTCGTAGTAAAAATAGAATGGAAAAAGACCTCAAAGAAAGGCTTGAGAAGTACTTAAAATTGACAGATAAAGCCTTAAAACAGGTTAAAAATACACAAGATAAACAGGCTAAAATTTTGATAGATATGGCTGAAAGATATTATAAAGATGCTTTACATTTCAAAGAAAAACAAGATTTTATTAATGCTTTTGCAGCAGTAAATTATGCACATGCTTTTTTAGATTCGGCTGTTTTACTTGGATTAATAAAAGTTGATGATAATACTTTATTTATGACAGACTAAAATGAAAAAAGGATTAATTTTTGGAAATGGTTATTTAGGAAATAGAATTTCAGGAGAATTAGGAATACCTATAGATACACATAGAATAATTGAAAATATGGTTGTAGGCACAAATCAATATCTGGATGAATATTTGAAAGGTAAAAGTTTAGATTTTGTGATTAATGCGATAGGAAAAACACATGGTCCGAATTCTATAGGAATTGATTATTGTAAATTTCATAAACAAGAAACATTGCAATCAAATGTATCTGTTGCTGAAGAACTTGCAAGTGCTTGTGCTAGAAATCATATTTATTTTGTTCATTTGGGAAGTGGATGTATATATCAAGGGGATAAAAATGGTTTTGGTTATTCAGAAAAAGATAAACCTAATTTTACAGAACAATTTTATGCTTTTAGCAAAGCAACAGCAGAAGAGAGACTATTAGAATTAGAAAGAATTAATCCAAATTTTAAATGGTTTGATGGAAGGCTAAGAATGCCTGTAGATGATAGATATAATAAGAGAAACCTGATAGATAAATTAAAAGAGTATGCTAAAGTAATTGATATACAAAATTCTATGATAACTGTGCCTCATATGATTTCTGGATTGAGACAGATAATAAAACAAAAATTAACTGGAATTTATAATTTTACAAATCCTGGAACAATAAGTGCATTTGAAATTATGACTTTATATAAAAAAATAGTAGATCCTAATCATAGATTTGAATTAATGAGTTTAGGAGAATTAAATAATACTACTAAAGATATAAGGTCTAATTGTAAATTAAATACAGATAAATTAGAAAGTGCAGGAATAAAACTTCCAAAAATATATGAAGCAGTGGAAGAATGTTTAATAGGTTACAAAAAAAGATTAGATAAAAAATGAAGGTGATAATTATATCTGGGAGTGTTGCTACAGGAAAAACCACTCTAGCTAAGAAATTAGTTAAGAAATTAAAAGCCGATTATATTTCTATAAAAGATTTTGCTATTGAAAATAAATTAGGTTTTTACAATAAGAAAAAAGAATATGAAATCGATGTTGAAAAATTGAATAAAAAATTAATTGAAGTTATTAAAAAAACCAAGAAAAATTTAATTATAGATGGGCATTTATCCCACTTATTACCTAGTAAATATGTAGATTTATGTATTATTACTAAATGTGATTTAAAAGAGCTTAAAAAAAGATTATTAAAAAGAAAGTATTCACAAGAAAAAATAAGAGAAAATCTTGATGTAGAAATATTTGACGTTTGTCTTGTAGAAGCTTCTGAATTAGGACATAAAATAAAAATAATAGATACTTCTAAATAAAAAACTATTTAAATAAATAAAGTTTAATTATAATATGTTAAAAAGAGGTAAGAAAGGAGTAGAACCAATAATTGCTACTATTCTTGTTATAGGTTTTGTTATTATTATTGCTGTTGCTGTTTTTACTTGGGGAGACCAATTAGCAAAATTAAAAATTGGGGAAAGTGAAGAAGAAGCAGAAGCTGCTTTGAAATGTTTACAAACTTCTTTCAATGTTAAAAGTTCTTGTATATTTGGTCCAAGTGTACAGTTGTTTTTAGAAAATACCGGTAGACAAGATATAACTTCATTCAAATATGCTATTACAGGAGAAACAAGAAAAGCAGAGGATATTAAAACAAGCTTACCTGTTTATGCTGCTGCAACAATTCCATTTGGTGTTCCAGAAGAACTTGGAACTGCAGGAAGTATAGATATTTATCCTCAAGTAACTATTAAAGATAAACCTTATACTTGTAAACAACCTACTAAAAACGAATTAAAAGATTGTTTTACTTTATTAAATTTACAAAATGCAGAAGAATTTAATGTTCTCTCTGGTGCTGCAGAAATTAAAATAGTTCCAAGTGCAAATTATAAAGAATTTGTAAAAGATCCAGCTAATTCAGCTTTTTCTGCTTTTGAATTACAGACAACTTTGGCTTTACCAAAAAATTTATTGGCTATGGCAACCGAAAGTTCTGCAACAATAACTTCAGAAACTTTTCAAATTCCAAATGATCCTAGAATAGAATATATAGGATTGTATGCAGAAAATTATGCAATAAAATCAAATTATATTTTAGTAGATGAAACTAATAACAATGAAATTACTATAGCAAGCGTTGATGCAACAACCCTTGTAAATGGGCGACCTAGCAAAGTAAGTTTTGAATATAGAAAAAACATAGGGGATCAAGGAGTATCTGCCGCAAGTTTGCTTGGGCATAATGTACACTTAAAAGTAGATCTTAGTGGAGGAATTGGATATTCTGTTTTACTTAGATTTTGTTATACTGATAAAACAGGTATTTGTTTAGCAAAATAAAATAGTAAACTATTTAAATAAAGGATATTTTTATTAGATTATGTTAAAAAAGAGTAAATATAAAGATCTTCATATACATTTCTTTTTAATATCTATCTTAATTTTTGTTTCTTTAACTTTTATATCTTCAAGTTGTTTTATACCTATTTCTGGAGAGAATTTACCAAAATTAGAATACGCTCCTCATTGTTGTGTTCTTAAAGATATGAGTAGTAATACTCTTGGGTGTGTTAAAAGTTTTTTAACAAGAGGTATCAATGAAACTTATTGTGGATATGATAAAAATGGAAATCCTATTACTGATTGTGAAAGTCAAGCTAAATGTGATGATAATTTTAGATCTTTAATTAATACTAAACTTGGAGATACCTTTGGAGGAGTAGAATGGCGTAGTCAAGATTGCAGTACTATTTCTGAATGTAATACTACAAATTGTGTTAGTGTTATTCCATTAAATGATGAAACTCTTTATCCTTTTTTCTTGACAAATAGAGAATATATGTGTGCTCCGGAAAATTCAAAATATATTAATAAATTAGCTCAATGCCAAAATGGAGAATTAACTTTTGTACAAAACTGTGGATTGAGGGGAGGAACTTGTAATCAAGAGACTGGAAGTTGTGAAGGAGAAATATTCCCTGTAAATGCTGCTAGTTTTGTTGTTTATGAAAATTCTACTGTAAATAAAAAAGTAATAATGGTGAAAAATCTTATTACAAATGAAATAAAACAAATAACAAATAACCAGTATACTTCATTATTCCCCGCAGTTAATGGTAATATAATTGCTTGGCAAGACCAAAGAAATGAGGATGGGGGTACATATAGATATGATATTTATGCATATGATCTAGGTAAAGATCAAGAAAGAAGAATAACTAGTAATTCTTATGCTTTAAATTCTCCTTTTATATATGATAATAAAATAATTTGGAATGATTATAGAAATGCTCTTTATCCGGCTAGTGTTGGGGATGTTTATATGTGTGATTTGACTCCTGGAAGTACTTATGAATGTGGAACTAATAATGATAGAAGAATAACAATGTTTAGTTCAAATAATAAAAATCCACAATCATTTAAAGATAATAAAATTACTTGGCAATCTATGTATAATATTTATATGTGTGATTTGACTCCTGGAAGTACTTATGAATGTGGAATTGCTGAAAAATTAATAACTGATACAGGGCTCTATGGGGATGTATATGGAAATAAAGTTGTTTATCAAGGTGGAGCCAATAAAAATATTATTTATGCATATGATTTAACTACAAGTACAACAATATCATTAAATCCTATTCCTGGCCAATTTAATCCAAAAATTTATGGAAGTAAAGTAGTATGGCAAGATGGTAGAAATGGAAATAATGATATTTATATGTATGATTTTGATACAAGTACAGAAACTAGAATAACTTCTTCGAATTGTCATGAAGATAGTCCAGATATTTATGGTAATACAGTTGTTTGGCATAAAAAATCTTGTACTGGAGATGTAAATTGGGGAATCCGTATGTGTGATTTAACTCCTGGAAGTACTTGTGAATGTGGAATAACTAGTTGTGAAGTTAAAATTAATACTTATGGGGATTATTTAACTAATCCTGCTACAGGTTAATTTATTTATCAATATGAGATAATTCTCCACAATATTCTAAAGGAACATAATAAAAATCTTTTTCTCCATTTGGCCATATCTTTTGATTACAATTAGAAAATTCACAGAACCATTCATAAGTATTTAATCCTGTAGCATGATCTGTAGCACATTTAGCATCTTCTGAAGAAGTTAATAATCTATCACTAATTTCTTGATTGTGTTCATAAGCTTTCCAAAGATATTCAAAATATTTAGGCATAGCTTCTACATCAAAGGCATGGTCTGTAAGAATACACATTGCTCTAAAATAAGTATAATCTGTTCCTAAAGGTAAATCACAAAAAGAATTAATTTCTTTTGTTATAAAATATGGTTTTCCTGCAATCCAACCTTGTACAACTCCAGAAGTAATAGTTTCTAATGAATTTGCTGTATTTTCTGGTAAATATAAATCTGTATAATAAGGATCAGAACCCTTTCTTAATATTCTTGGAGAAGGATCTCTTTCGTGAACAAGTTCATGTATAAACCAGGGATTAATATCGGTTTCTGGATTTCTAAAATAAGTTCCTTTATTCCAATTTAAAATAGATTTACAAACATTTTTTTCTGTTGCAGCATTTCCTACGCATTGACAAGTTTCAGTAGGTTCTAAAGGTTCTTGCGTTGGATTTTCTAAATTTAGACAAAAAATAGGCCATTCTGGATTTGTTGCCCAATCATATTGAAATATATAAACATGTTCTCCTCCAATAAAACCTCCAGCTTTAACTTTATTCCAGTCTTCTTTTTTTACAATAGTTGAACTTGCAGAATCATTTGGACTTGCATTTAAATGTATTTTAAAAGGAGCATACTTTTCAAAAACTTTTGTAGTTGTAATTTCTTCTAATTTTTTAATTGCTTCTTTTAAAAGAATATATGGTGTCTCCAGAGAAGCAAATTCATTTTTTTCAAAAGGACAAGGAGTACTTTCTGTTTGATCACATACTAAAATATTTGTGCTATTTATTGGTTTATAATATGAATAAATTGTTCCATCTTTTCCAGTTATTGTATTTATTTTTACATTTATTTTTTTATCTTTTTCACAATTGTATAAAGGAGTTATTTTTTCAGTAGAATGAATATTTATATTTTTATCATAAATATGCCAAGGTTTAATTATTTTTATGTTTCTTCCATCTAATTTAACAAATTTATTATCTTCTATAATTATAGGTATATTTCCAGAAAGGGTTTTATTATAAGATTCTCCTATTTTCATTTCTATTTCTTCAGGTAAATCTACTTCTGCGCAATCAGGTTCATTAATTTTTAATTTTAAAGCATAGGTTTGATTACAATTATTTTTAGTATCTTCTGTTTCAAAAACTATTGCATCTTCACAAGTATCTAATGGGTTTATAGTAAATTGATTTCCGTTATAACTTACAAATTGACTACAATTTTGTAAATAAGATAATCTGTTATTTATTTTTACATTTTCAGGAAAACTATAAGTATATTTATCATTAGATACTTTTAATTCTAAATTCTTTGGAAAGTTATTATCATAACTACAATTTTGATTTGGTTGTGTCTGTTCTATATCTGGAACATTAATAGATTTAATAGTTTCTACAGAACTTCCATTTCCACAGTTTGTAGAAATAAGTGATAAAGCTGTTAATCCTAGTCCTACTAACAGATTCTTGATTCTACTCATTTTATTAAATCCCTATATTTTTACTACTAATTCAAAGTAACAATTATATATAAACCTTTCCATTCAAGAATTTAAGCTTTATAAGCCTTATAATCCTATTTTCCAAATCTTCTTTCTCTAGTTTTAAATTCATTAATACATTGTATTAAATCTTCTTTCTCAAATTCTGGCCAGCATTTTTCTAGGAAAAACCATTCAGAATAATTAGACTGCCATATCAAGAAATTAGAAGTTCTCTGATCTCCACCAGTTCTTATAATAAAATCAGGTTCATCTTTCATATACAAACTTGCATTTACTAGCTCTTCTGTAACCTGTTCAGGTTTTACTTCACCAAGTTCAATTTTTCTTCCTATTTTTTTAATAGTATCAATAATTTCTTCTCTTCCACCATAGGCTAATGCAAAATTAATAATATATTTATCATGATTTTTTGTTTTTTCCATAATATAATGCATTCTCTCTTGTAAATCTTTAGGGAACATATCTATTCTTCCAATAACATTAATTTTTACTTTATTATCAAATATCCTTTTATCATCTTTTAATCTATCAAATTCTTTCTTGAAAATATCCATTAAATAATCAAATTCTGCTTTAGGTCTGTTAAAATTTTGTATAGAAAAAGCATATAGTGTTATTTCTTTAATGTCTAATTCTTGACACCATTCAAACAATTTTTCTAGTTTTGCAGCACCATATTCATGACCTTTATATGGCTCTAACATCAAACGCTTGGCAAAACGTCTGTTACCGTCCAAAATAAGTGCGATATGCTTGATTTCATTCATTTTTAATAAACATATACTCAAGTATATATTTATAAATCTTATGGAAACCTTTTTAATTTGACTTATTTTAGATTAATTATGTATGATTTAGTTTTAATTAAAACCAATAAAGAAGATATAATCGCTTTTGCTAGAACCTTAGGTTTTTCTAATGTATTTTTTATTAACAAAGAAGATATAATAACAAATTCTAAAAATATAAAAAATAAAAAAGGATTAATGATAGTTGAAGGAGGTTATGAAGAATTAAACAGAATTGCTCTATCTTCAAAAAGCGTTAATATTTTATTAAACCCAGAAACTAAAAAAAGAGAAACTGTAAAAGGAATAAATTCTGGTTTAAATCATATTTTATGTGATTTGGCTCAAAAACACAATATTTCAATAGGTTATTCTTTAGACTATATACAAAACGCAGATGTTTTCTTGTTAAAAAAGATAATACAAAACATTAGCTTATGTAAGAAATTTAAAGTGCCTGTATTAATATTTACTTTAGCTAAATCTAAATCTGAACTAAGATCTGCAGAAGACTTAGAATCTTTGGGAATAAGCTTAGGTTTAAATACAAAACAAGCAAAAACAGCTCTAACCAAAATAGCAGAATATTTATAAATTATAAAACTAAATAAAAAATATGATAAAACCAAAATATAACGTTCTTCCAAGCAATGGAATACAAATTAGAAAAAAAGGTTTCTTTAAGTTTAATGAATTATACAAAGATATGAAAGCTTGGTTTGATGAACATAGATATGATTTCCATGAAAAAGAACATACTGAAAAAGATAAAGGCCATTATAAAGAAATGAGAATTATTTGGGAAGGAGAAAGAGAGTTTGATGATTATACTAAATTCTTTCTTAAGGTAGAATTTTTTGTTGAAGGTTTAAAGAAAATAGATGGAAGAGAAACTGGAAATATTAAAATGACTTTCTGGGCTCATATAGTATTGGATTATAGAAAAAAATGGCAGACTACAGCCATAAGTAAATTTTTAATGTATTTATATAATAATTATATTATTAAAGGGGATATTGTAGGGCCTTATGAAGCTAAATTAAAAGCAGATGCATATGCCTTACATGATATGGCTAAAGAACATTTAGAATAAAAAAGAGGAAAGATGTCAGAAAAAGAGATTGTAGGTAAAGGTTTAAAGTTAAAATTCGTTGGAACTTTTGATTTAGAAGATCTTTATAGAAAAATGAAATTCTGGTTGGATTTTAAAGGTTATGGTGATGAAAAAGAAGGATTCAATGAAGATAATTATACTGAAAGAATGAAACCTAATGGAAAACAAATTGAAATCAAATGGACTTGTAAAAACGAAGTAAGTGATTATTGTACTGCAGTTTTAGAAGTAACTTTCTTTATTTTAGGAGTAACTCCTGTTGAAGTTGAAAAAGAAGGAAAAACTATAAAATTAAAAAAAGCAGATATGGAATTGAGATTTAGTGCGTATTTAATTGTTAATGCAAATGATAGATGGCCTGATGATAGCCTTACAAATAGAATTTATAAAAAACACATGATGAAGAAAAACATAGATGAATATAAAATTGATTTGTATAATGACTTATATGATATGATGGATGAAGTTAAAAATTATCTAGAATTGTATCAGTTTTAACCAAAACATTTAAATATTAGATTATTGACTACTTTTCTGGGGTTAAAATGGTATATAAAACTTTAAGGAATTTTATAACAGGATTAATTATTGCAACAGGTCTAATTAGTTGTTCTAAACCCACTGTACAGAGTATAGAAGATGTCTGTAAATATGAGCCTAGCTTAAGAGCTACCAAGATATTAAAATCGGATTATGTTTGCAAATTAGGTCCTTATGAAACTGATTTTATGGGGGCTGAACATTTATTTGTAATGCAGGCTGTAAAAGATGGAGATGCGATGTTTCATAATTATGGTAAAGGTAATTGTGGTGTTTCTAAAACCAAAAAATTTGATTTAAATAATATTGCTAAATATAAAGATGAACTAACTGATAAACTTAGAGATTTAGATACAGACCATGATTTTATAGTTACTTCTCAGCAAGTTATAGATGAAATATCTAGAATATGTGACAATTATCCTTTAGAAAAAGAGAAATAAAATTTATTTATTCTAACAATAATAAACTTAACATTACTAAAATTCCTAGAATTAAAAATACTAATTGTAAAATTGATTTTTCTAATTTAACTTCTTTGTGCATTTCTGGAATTAAATCACTTCCTGCAATATAAATAAATCCACCAATTGCAATTCCGGTTATATAAAATTGCAAATTTGAAATATAATTAGTTAATATTAAAGCAATTATTGTTCCTAGTATTGCTGTTAAACCTGTTACAAAATTTAAAAATAATGCTTTTGTTCTTTTTAATCCTGCATGTAGTAAAACTCCAAAGTCTCCTATTTCTTGTGGAATTTCATGTAATATAACTGCAAGAGTTGTTGCAATTCCAACTTGAATATTAATTAAATAAGATCCTGCTATAATTAATCCATCAATGAAATTATGTAAAGAATCTCCAACTAAATTCATATAAGCTAAAGGATGCACGTGCTCTTTTGTAATTGGTATATGACAATGTCTCCAATGTATTACTTTTTCTAGAATAAAAAATAAGATTATTCCTAGTAAAATAGTTAAAGCAGAAATTATAGCAGAACTTTCTTTGAACAAACTTGGAATTAAATGTATAAATGCATCTCCTAACAAAGCTCCTGCTGAAAAACTTATGAAATAAATCAAAATTTGCTTTAATTTTTCAATTTTTATTTTCAAAGAAAAAATACCTATTAAAGAAATCAAGCTAATAATTAATACGCTAACTAAGCTGTATAACCATATAACACCCGAAATCATATATTTAAGTAAATTTCTTAATATATAAACTTATTTCTATAAAATACACAAAATTTAAATATAAGTATATTTTAGAGTATATGCGAGAGATGGAGAAGATTTTGAAAAAATAATTGTTTAATTCTCCTAAAAACTTGATAAAATGAAGTTAAAAGCTTTAATGCCTAGCTTAAGAGAAAAGAAGAGGTATGTTGCTTTCGAGGTTATATCTGAAAGCCCAATTAATAAAGCTAGCGCTGAAAATACAATAATGGAAACTTACAAAGAATATTACGGGAAATTTGGATTGGCAAAAGCTAATTTAATAATGTTAGAAGACTGGAAAACACAAAATAATACTTCTAAAGGTATTATGTTTGTTAATAATAAATATACTGACGCTCTCAAATCTTGTTTTTCTTTAATAAAAGAAATAAATAACAAAAAGGTAATTGTTAAATGCCTTGGTGTTTCAGGAATATTAAAAAAAGCAAAATTTAGATATCTAAATTAAAGGAGGAATAAAATGCAAACAAATATGTCACAAATGATGGGATATGATAGAAGTGCTATGTTTAGTCCAGATGGAAGATTATTACAAGCAGAATACGCAAAAAAAACAGTAAAACAAGGAAGTACAACAGTTGGTCTAGTATGTAAAGATGGTGTTTTAATAATGGCTGACAAAAGAATTTTTGACAAGTTCATAGTTGCAAAATCTATTGAGAAAATTTTCCAAGTAGATGATCATATTGCAGCAGGTGCATCCGGTATTATTAGCGATGCAAGAATATTAATTGAAAGAGCTCAATTATTAGCTCAGCAGCACAAAGTTACTTATGACAATCCTATTGATACAATGACTTTAGTAAAAGAAATTTGTAATGTAAAACAAGCATATACACAATATGGTGGAGGAAGACCATTTGGAGTTTCAATAATTTTTGGTGGAATAGATGAAAGTGAACCAAGATTATTCTTGACTGATGTTACTGGAATATTTTTCCAATACAAAGCAACAGCAATTGGAGAAGCAGAAGTTGAAATAAAAGAAATGCTTGATAAAGAATACAAAGACAACATAACAATAGAAGAAGGAATAAAATTAACAATAAAAATGCTTAAAAAAGTCTTGAATAAAGATTTTGATTTAGCAAGAATAGATGGAGCTTATATAAAATCTGCAGATAAGAAATTTGTAAGATTAGATGTTCCAGACTTAAAAAAATATAATAATTAATTGTAAAAATGACGAATATTGAAAGTTCAGTTATTGCACGTTTTAAACGTGAAGGAAAAACCTTTGAAATATTAGTAGATTGCGACAAAGCAATTCTATTTAGAGAAGGAAAAATAAAAAATATATCTGAAGTTTTAGTAACCGATGATGTTTTCTCTGATGTTAAGCAAGCAGAGCACAGTCCTGAAAAGGAACTGCAAGCTGTTTTCAAAACAACAGATAAAAATGCAATAATTGAACGTATAGTAAGAGAAGGAGAAATACAATTAACTACAGAACACAAAAATAAACTACAAGACGAAAAGAAAAAAAGAATAGTAGATATTATTCATAAAAATACAGTAGACTCAAAAACTGGATTTCCTCATCCTACAGCAAGAATTGAAATGGCAATGAAAGAAGCTAGAGTAAATATTAATGCAACTAAAACCGCTGAAGGACAGGTTGAAGACGTAATAAAACAATTAAGAGAGATTTTACCAATAAAATATGAAAAAAGAGAATTGTCCATAAAAATAAAACCAGAACATGTTGGTAAAACATATGGTACATTAAAAATGTTCGGTAAATTAATAAAAGAAAACTATGAAAATGATGGATCATTGAAAGTATCTCTTGAAATTCCAGCAGGAATGCAAGAAGATTTATTAGATGCTCTAAACAAGGCAACACATGGACAAGTTGTCGTTGATATAGTCAGAAAATTTTAAAGGAGAAATGAAAAAATGTCAGAATTACTAGTACAGGAAAAAGAAGTAGTGATTCCTGGGCAAATTTTAGCAAAAGGTATGGATTTTTTACCTGCTCATGGAACATTTAGAGAAGAAGATAATATAATTTCTTCTATGGTAGGTTTAGTAAACCTTAATGGAAGATTAATAAAAATAATTCCTTTAACAGGTCCTTACATACCAAGAAGGGACGATGTTGTTATTGGAAAAGTTGTTGATATTGGCCCTTGGGGATGGAGAGTAGATATCAGATGGGCTTATCAGGCAATGTTATCTTTGAAAGACGCAACACAAGAATTTATAGAACGTGGAACAGACTTAACACAATTTTATAATATTGGAGATATATTAATGGTAAGAATTGTAAATGTATCTGGATCCAAAGTTATTGATTTAGGAATGAAAGGTCCTGGATTAAGAAAACTTACAGAAGGAAGAATGATACAAATTACACCTTCAAAAGTTCCAAGATTAATTGGAAAACAAGGTTCTATGATAACTATGATTAAAGAAAAGACAGAAACAAGAATTTTGGTAGGACAAAACGGAAATGTTTGGATATCAGGATTAGATCCTATTAAGGAAAAAGTAGCAGTAGATGCTATTGATATTATAGACAAAGAAAGCCAATCCGAAGGTCTTACTGATAGTATTGAAAAATATTTAAATGATAAACTTGGAATCAAAAAAGAAAAAAAAGTTGAAGAGAAAAAAGAAGAAGTTAAAGAAGAAAAAGAATCCAAGAAGAAGGAGAAATAAAAATGGTAAAGAGAATTGATGGAAGAAAATTTGACGAATTAAGAAAGATGGAAGCAAAAGTTGGAGTTATTCCAAACGCAGCTGGTTCAGCTATGTTCAAAATTGGAAAAACAACAGCAATTGCAGCAGTCTATGGTCCTAGAGATTTCCAAGCATATTTACAAAATCCAGAAGTTGGAGTTTTGAGATGCAATTATAATATGATATCTTTTTCCAGCGGTGGAGAAAGAGTTAGACCAGGTCCATCTAGAAGATCAAGAGAAATATCTTTAGTAACAGAAAAAGCATTATTACCTGCTGTGGATTTATCAGCATTTCCAAATGCAGTAGTAGATGTTTATGTTGAATTGATAAATACAGATGCTGGAACAAGATGTGCAGGAATTAGCGCTGCAGCAATGGCTCTTGCAGATGCAGGAATACCAATGAGAGATTTAGTTTCAGCTGTTTCTGCTGGAAAATTCAAAGGTGATTTTATTGCAGATTTAAATTATGAAGAAGATTCAGCAGAAGAAGGTGTTGATTTTCCAATAGCTATGATGCCTAGAACTGGAGCAATAACTTTAATGCAAATGGATGGTATTGTAGAAAAAGACGACATAAAAGAATTTATGAAAATAGGAAAAAAAGCTTGTGAAAAAGTATATGAAGTACAGAAAAAAGCTTTAAGGGAGAAATACGGAAAATGAAATCACACGTACATACTTTAGCAGAAAAAGGATTTAGATTAGATAACAGAAAATTTGATGAATACAGACCAGTAAAAGTTGAATATAGTCCATTAGAAAATGCAGAAGGTTCTGCAAGAGTTACGATGGGAAAAACTGTTGTATTAGCTGGTGTTAAAATGGAAGTAGGTACACCTTTTCCAGATACTCCAGACGATGGAGTTTTAATGGTTAATTCAGAATTATTACCTTTGGCAAATCCAGATTTTGAATCTGGTCCACCTTCTATAGAAGCTATAGAATTATCAAGAGTTGTTGATAGAGGTATTAGAGAATCTGGTACAATAGATACTAAAAAATTATGCATTAAAAAAGGAGAAAAAGTTTGGATGGTATTATTAGATATTTATCCAATGAATGATGATGGAAACTTATTTGATGCAGCAGCTTTGGCTGGAATTGCAGCATTACAAGATGCTAAATTACCAGAATACAAAGATGAAAAAGTAGATTACACTAAAAAAACTAGTAAAGGTATTCCTTTATCCAAAGTGCCTGTTGAATGCACTGTTGTTAAAATTGACAACCATCTGTTTATAGATCCAAGCAGAGAAGAAGAAAAAGCAGCAGATGCAAGATTGACTATAGCTACAATTGGTAAACAATTATGTGCTATGCAAAAAGGTGGAGATCAAGCATTAACAGACAAAGAAATAGAGGAAATGGTTGACTTAGCTGTTAAAAAAACAGAAGAGCTAAGGAAACTATTAAAGAAATAACAACCTTTAAAAATAGTAAGAAATAGGTAAAGATATGGAAAAAGAATTCAAGTTTACAAAATATGAAGTAGCAAGAATAATTGGAGCAAGAGCTTTACAAATAGCAATGGGTGCTCCTTTGTTACTTAAATTAAAGCCTGAAGAACTTGACAAGTTAAACTATAATCCTATAGAAATAGCTAAATTAGAGCTAACTAAAGGTATTTTACCTATTACTATTAAAAGGCCTTTACCTCCAAGAACAGAATAAATTTCTTTTTTTATTTCTAACAACTTTAAAGTAGTTACATATAGAAAGATTTATAAATTAATATTTATCTTTATTAAGGATGGTAGAAACATATAAACTTACAAAGAAAGAAGTATTAAAAGAAGTTTGTAATAATACCGAAAATGAATTTGTTGAAGTTTATAAATCTTTAAAAGTTTTATCTAAAAATTTTTTAGGAGCTGCGGCTATAGTACATGTTATACCTTATATTATTCCTAGGGCTATTATAGGGAGATCAAACAAAAAGAAAAAACTTGAAGATTATGGTACTCTTGAAGATTCAGCAACTATACTTGGTGCAACAATAGGGTTTTTATCTTTGCCTATTCAACTCGATTTATATAGTTGGGTTGGAAACGATTATCCTGAATTTTTATTACTCCCTATTGTAACAAATGTAATTTCTGGAGCTTATGAAATTGGAAGATTTGTTTATAATAATGCAGAAAAAAGAGTTGTAGAGAAACATATTACTGAAAGTCTTGAAGCAAAAGTTCAACCAACAGAAGTTGTACAAAAATAATTCTTATTTTAACCAATCATTAAAGAATATTTGTGGATTTTGTCCTTCACGTTCTTTTATAACTTGTCTTTTTTCTAATTTCTTTAATATAAATTCAAGTTTTTCTTTTGTTATCCCTAGTTTATTTTTTAAATCAAGTGGGCTAAATTTAGTAATAATGCTAATCCAAAGCCAATTCCTTTTAACCCAAAATCTCCTACTTTAGATAGTTTTAAATAATTTTTTATGCTTTTTTATTAAAATGCCAGGATACATCCCACAAATAAATCTCTTGTATGAACAGATAAAAAATATACCTGTTTTAACCAGAGAGGAGCATACACAACACTTTAAAGAATTTGAAGATATTAAAGTAAGAATTTTAAAAACTTTAAACAAATACCCCCAATTAGTTAACAAACTTAATGGAACTTTAAATAGTTTAGTGGATGATAACAAAGCAACAATAAATTATAATCTATTAGACAAATTTTTGGTAGACTTTTATGAATTATGTAATAATAAAGAAAAAATAAAAGAATATGGATTGAATAAAAAAAGGTTATATACAACAAAAGAAAAAATAAGAGAACTTCATAAAAAAGCCTTAGAAAAAAGAAATTTTTTAGTTGTAAGAAATTTAAGATTCGATGTAAAATTGGCTGCTATTGAAAGACACAGGCCTCCTTATATGGAATTTGTAGATCTTATACAAGAAGGAAGTATAGGTTTATTAAAAAGTATAGGAAAATTTGATTATACTAAGGGAAATACTGTTTCCACTTATTCAGGTTGGTGGATTATTCAACAAATGAAGCGTGCTGCTCATGAAAATAGTGGATTAATTGTCCTGCCATATTATCTTCGTGAAGACTTAACAAAATTGCACAAATTATGTACAAGAGAAAAATTAAGTAAATTAAATCCGAAGAGATTAGATAATCTAAGAAAAAAGATGAATATAAGCGCTGAAGCATTGTATATTTTTTTAATGGGGCAAGATGGTTTGCATAGGGTTGTTTCTTTGGATGAATTAGTTGCTGATGAAACAGATACAGAATATATAGATACAGTTAAAGACCCGCAGCCTTCTGTTAATGAAATTATCTATAAACAAGAAGTAAAAGATAGTCTTAAAGAATTATTATCCCAATTGTCTCCTAGAGAAGAACAAATTATAAGAAGAAGGTTTGGTTTAGATGAAGAAGCATGTACTTTACAAGAAATAGGAAAAGAGATGGGTAATTCAAGAGAAAGAATAAGACAGATTGAAGAAAGAGCTTTAAGAAAATTAAGAGGTAAGATAAGCAGAAATAAAAAATACAAACGCCTAGCTGAGTATTTTAATTAGATTAATCTTTATTTAATTGCACTAATCTTTTGCCTTCATCTATTCTCCAAATTTCTAAATCATTATCGTTATCTAAATTGCATTTTAATTCAGCAATAAAATTTGAAGTAGTTACAGGGTTGAAAATTAAATTACAGGTAGCTCCTATGAAACTATTTTTATAATATTCTAATCCTCGCGCTTCTTTAAAGTGTTTTGAATAATTATCTAAGTTTCCTGAATAATAAGGAGGAAATTGATTATAATCTGAAAAATATGATATATTGGCATAAAAAAGAGAAGCAAGATAATTCATCATAACCCTTCTTTTAGTTTGCTTAGTTTCTTCAGTTACTTCAATCTTAGGTTTTTGTTGTATGGGCTCACCAGAAGTAGATTCTAATACAGGAATACCTCCATTCCAAGAATAACGCTCTTTTACAGTGCAAGTTTTCAAAGCATCAGGTTCTACATCTGTCATTTTAGTAACATAAAGGTTATATTCGTTATTTTTTGTTTTAACTAGCTTCATATCAGAACAAGAACCAATCTGTGGTGTGTTGTTTATTATAACATAATTAAAATATACTCCATTTCTTTCATTATAGAAAAACTTCGAAGTTATTGATTCTTTTACTCCATCGTTGTTTAGATCAATATTCATTGTTCCTTCTTTTAAAATAATTTCTTGAGGTTGGTTTTCTTTTGGAGTTTGTTGTATAGGTTCTGCAGGTTTTTTTTCTTTTGGTTTGTTTTCTTGAATATAATCTAATAATCTTTCAACACGTTCTCCTTCCCAATTTGTATTAAAAGTAATGTAAAGTTTTCTTTGCCATTCTCTTGTTTTTGCTGCGCTTTTTTTAACCGCGTTTTGATAGTGATTCTCTTCTTTAAGAGCTTCTAATATTTTTTTATTGTTTATTACAGCATTCAATGGAACGCCTGCTCCTTTTGATCCTCTAATAATAATTGTTCTTGCAAGATTATCCATACTATTGTTTTCATTCATTTCAACATAATAAGCCGTAACTCCAAATCCTACACTTATCCCTTCTACAAGAGACTTAAACATTTTTTCATTTTCTGCAAGACTTCTGTTATTTTCTAAAGCATATTTTATGGCTAATTCTAATTGAACAATTGCTTTTGATAATTTGGTATGAACAGATTTGTTTAATTCTTTTATAAGTAATTTTTTTAAATCATTAACGTATTCTGATTCTTCTCCAGAAATTATTTTTTCTAAATCCTTAGAATTTATTGCTTTTACTTTTTTTTCTATTTCTGAATATTTTGATTCTAAATTATTACTAAAGGTCTGATTAATTTCTTCTAGAGAATCTCCAAAAATTTCTCTTACAAGGTATTTTTGTCCTTCACCAGATAAATTTGCTCCTCCTGTTGCAACAGAAGCACCTAAAGAACCTTCTATATCTACTAAAGTATTATAAGTAAATCTTAATGCTTCTACTCCTAATTGAGCTGCTAATATTTTTTTAAAACCATTACTTGCATTCTCAATGGTTTTATAATATATTGGCATATCTTTTTCCATTTCAAACATAAATGCTAAATCTCTATATTGTTTTTCTTCATATTTTTCATCCCCGATTACATTTTTATGTTTTTCATCAGTAATATCAACAATATACCAACCAGCTACTTTTTCTTCACGATTAACAACTTTTCTTCCAGCATATTTACGATTCTTTTCTGTTAAAACAATTCTATCACTATAAGAATCAAATTTGGCTTCTGCTTTTGCTAATAAAGAAAAACCGGTTAAGGCTATACCTGCCAATAATCTTTTAAACCCCAATTTCATAGAATTTAGATATCAGAAAAATATATAAAGTTTTATAAATAAAAAAGTGTTTATAAATATATGTCTTTAGTTAAAAAAATAGAGGATTATGTTCTTATCGGTATTGCTATAATGGCTATTTTATTATTAACCTTTTTAATAGGAGTAAATATTACTGGTTTTGTTGTATATAATCCTAATTATGAATATACTGGAAATGAAACAGCTTACGAGATAATTAATTCTAATAATTTTGATAAAATCCTAACTTCTTCTAAAGGGGTAATAGATTATAACATAATAAATAAGGGAAATGGAGATTTAAGATGGAATTGGAAAGAACAAAATGGATTGGTAATGCTTTGTAATTCTGATATTGAAAATTGTTCTCTTGATTTAAATGCAACTACCGAACAATATTGGTATTTAAGCCAGAATTTTTCTTCTATAAATCAGAATAGCGGAGAAGATTCAATTTTTTCTTGGTTAGATAAAGAACAAAAAACGCAGAGAGAATTTTGGACTGGTTTTGAAGATTTACCTTTAGATCAGGCAGATAAGGATTACAATGATGTTTTCTTCCAAGTTCAAAAGAAAAAAGATTTAATTTTAATTAATCTAGAAAAACAAGCATCAGGATATTCAAATCCAACTAATATCATATTTCATTTTGATTCTTCAACTTGGTTTGTAACCTATAAAATAAGCAAGCATATTTATGATGGAAAATGGAATAACAGTAAAGAAGAAATCTTTGAAGCTACAGGAGATTTGGAGTATGGAATCTTTTATGATGATTCAAAAAATAATCAATGGATTCAGTTTGAATTCAAAAACATAACCGATACAGGAGATGTTGATAACGATTCTGTAATAAATGAATATGATAATTGTTTAGATGTTTACAATCCAGAACAAAATAATTCTGATACAGATTATTTTGGTGACGAATGTGATAATTGCGATTTCGTTAATAATGAAGATCAGATGGATACTGATTTTGATGGTGTTGGAGATGATTGTGAACCAACATGTATAGATGAAATGCAAAATGGAGATGAAACAGGAATTGACTGTGGAGGTTCTTGCCCAAGTTGTAATTATAAAAGAATGCTCACTATAGAAAATGAGATAACAACAAATATTTTAACTTTATATACTTCTGAAAATATAACAAATATTACTTTTAATAAAAGTTATGTTCTTGCCGAAAAAGGAAATTTAAGCATAGCAGAGTTTATCCTAGAATTAGATATTAATAATATTTTTATAAATGGTTTATTTGAAATGTACTACAATCAATCAAAATTAATAGAATTAGATATAAATGAATCTAGTTTAAACTTATACGTTAATAACACTTTAATATCTGCTGATTATTATAAAGAAAATAATTATTATAATTTAAGTTTATATAATTTTGTAAATGTTTTTAGTTTGATTGGAGAAAAAAATGCTCATGAAACTTCTGGTGATTCTGGTGGTGGAGGCGGTGGAGGTGGGGGTAGTTCTGGTGGAAATAGGGAAGGCCAAACCATTGTAGCTCCTGCAACATTAATTCAGAGAAATCTAGAAGCTCCTGAAACTCCTAAAAACATTAGAAATTTAGAATCAGTAAATCACTGTGAAAATGGAGTTAAAGATGCAAATGAAATTGGAATTGATTGTGGAGTAAATTGTCCAAAATGTTCAATAGGAGTTTATGCTTTTTATTATCTCAAATTAGTTGTCCCTTGGATTTTTATTGTAATAATAATTTTAATTATATTATACTTAATAGAAATAAATTATCTTAAGAAATGACAAGAATACCTATCGTAAATAACCAATTTTATCCAGGAGATTTGCAAGAGTTAGAAGAAGAAATAAAAAATTGTTTTTTATCTAAATTAGGACCTGGAAAATTGCCTGGGAAAAGAACAAAAAATATTTTTGGAGTAATAACACCTCATGCAGGCTATACCTATTCTGGGCCTTGTGCAAGTTATTCTTACAAAGAATTAGGAGAAGCAAAATTTCCTGAATTTTATATTATGCTTGGAGTAAATCATACTGCTTTTACTGGGAATAATATTGCTTTAAGTTTACAAGATTGGCAGACTCCTTTTGGATTAGTTAAAAATATTTCTGATATGAATTCTATAGAAATTAAAGATTTTTTAGAATTATTAAATGAAAATAATATTAAAAGAGATGAAAATGCACACAGAGTAGAACATTCTTTAGAAGTACAATTACCTTTTTTACAATTTATTTCAAAAGATAATTTACAAAAATTAAGAATATTACCTATTACTGTTTCTGATATTGATTTTGAAACTTGCAGGAAAGTTGGAAAATTATTTTCTAAATTAGATAGAAGATTTCAGTTAATTATAAGTTCTGATTTTACTCATTATGGTTCTGGTTATGGATATACTTTACAAGATGGTTCTGCTAAAAAAGTTGAAAAAATAGATATACAAGCAGTAGAATTGATTAAAAAATTTGATACTAAAGGATTTTTAGAATATACAGAAGATAAAACAATTTGCGGAAAATATCCTATTGCTCTTGGATTAGAAATATTAAAAAATCTGGGATGTAAAAAAGCCAAATTATTAAAATATTATAATTCTGGAGATATTTTTAAAGATTATAATAATTTTGTAGGTTATGGTTCTATGGTATTTGAATAAATAACCAAGAAAAGATTTATAAACTAAAACAAATGTAATTAGTTAAGAGGTGTATGTTTGAAAAACAAAAACGGAAATAAAATTTCTATTGCGACAATTCTAATAATACTCTTTTTTATAAGCAGTTATGTAACTGGAAGAGCAGTTTTTCAAGAAAGAGTCGTTGAAATACCTCAAAACATAATGACTGATTTTAATAATATTTATGAAAACAACCAAGAAGAAACAACAAGATGTGTAAGAGGAGAAAAAACCTTAGAAGGTTGGAAAATTAGTAATATATACGAACCAACAATAATTAGTACTCAGGTAAATACTATGAAATATGAAGCTTGTGGTTCAGATCATAGATATGCGGATGTTATAGGAACCTGGCATATGCACCCAAGAGGATTGTGTGAACTAAGTGATTCTGATATGTTTAGTTTTGGAGGAGATTATTATCAATATGGGTTAGAATTAACAATAGTGCAATGTTCTATTAATAAAATGGGTATATTTAGCAAGGACATTATATTTGCTGAAGGTTATACGTTTGAACAAGATTCTATGAAATATAAAATAATTTGAAATATATTTTAAAAATTCATAAACTTTATAAATAAGTAAATAACAAAAAAATTGTAAAATGGAAGACGAAATTAAAAAAGAATCAAAAGTGAGACATCATATTTCTAATGTACATCATAAGATTAAAAAAACAAATGGATGGCAAATAGCTACTATTATTCTTGCAGTTGCTTTTGTTGTATTGGTAGTTATGCAATTCTCAGGATGTAGCAGCAAAAATGCAGTAGCAGAAGATACTGTTAAATTTGTTAATACTTATTTAGTTAAAACAGGAACTGTAACATTAAAAGATGTTTCTGAAGAATCTGGATTATATTTGATTAATGTAGAATACAATGGAAATGAAATTCCTGTATATGCAACAAAAGACGGAAAAAATATAATTTTATCTGGAATGGGGTTAATTAACGTTGATGACTTTAAAACATCTTTAACAAATCAAGGAACACAAACACAACAAAAAAATATTCCTAAATTAGCTAAAGCAAAAGTAGAATTATTCGTAATGTCATATTGTCCTTATGGTATACAAGCAATGCAAGCTATGGCACCAGTTGCTAAATTATTAAAAAATACTGAAATAATACCAAGATATGTTATTTATTCTGATTACGCAACAAATGCAGGAGCACAACCATTAGATTACTGCTTTGATAAAGAAGAAAAATACTGTTCAATGCACGGTGCACAAGAAGTACATGAAGATGTAAGACAATTATGTATCTTTAATGAACAGAAAGATAAATTCTGGGATTATGTATTAAAAGTTTCAACAGATTGTACTTATAAAAACGTAGATACTTGTTGGGAAACTGTAGCAAAAGCTGTAAAAGTTGATGTAACTAAAGTAAAATCATGTTATGATAAACAAGCTACAACTTTATTAGCAGAACAAGTAACATTGAATACTAAATATGGGGTTCAAGGCTCTCCAACTTTAATAATAAATGGAGTAGATTATTCAGGATCAAGAGGCGCAGATGCTTATAAAACTGCAATATGTGACGCTTATACCACAGCACCAAGTGAATGTTCAGGAACTTTAGCAGTTACAGGTTCTGCAACAAGCACAACTCCAACAGCTAGTTGTGGTTAAATCTAAATATATTTTCTAATAATACCTTTATTTCCTATAAATCTTTATATAATAAATTGGTTTTGATTTGTTATGGAAATACCTGCAGAAATAAAACAAAAATTACATTATGATGAATTAACTGGATTATTAAAATCAAATCTTGGAAATCAAATTCTTATAATAAATATGCAGACTCAAAAAGATGATTCCTTAACAAAAGAGGGTGGTTCTGGTCGTCATCCAAATATGGAGCGTTGTGTTGAATACGTTCCTTTAAGGACAAAATTTAGGTCTTATTTAGGTATAATTAATGGAGAAAAGGTAGAATACAAAGAAAATAAAGGTTTTGATAACCTTATAATTCCTACAAATAGACATGTTCATAAATATTATGAAGATGCTGATATAAGTTTTGGAAATAATTATCATAACTGGGGATTGTTAGCTGGTTCTATTATGCTTCCAGTGAGGTATATAAGACAAACAAATGTTGTAAATATGAATAAAGATGCAAAATATATACAAACTCATGTCCATGGAAATGAAATAAACTTTTTATTTGGTGAAAACGTTGAATTATATTTCAAAGGAGATAATTCATACAATAAAGCTTTAGAGTTATTAAAAGTAAAACCTTAAATTTATAAACTTCTATTCTTTTTTATTTGTAATGAATCCAGTAGCATTTAGTTTAGGTCCATTAAAGGCAACTTGGTATGGAATATTAATGGCTTTAGGTTTTCTTATAGGTTATTTTTTATTAAGAAAATTAGCTAAAGAGAAAAAAATAGATCTAAAATTAATAGATAAATACTTTTTATATGTTTTAATCGTAACTATAATTGGAGCAAGATTATTCCATATACTTTTTTATAATTTTGATTATTTCTATGCTAATCCAATTAAAATATTTTATACTTGGGAAGGAGGCTTATCTAGTCATGGAGCAATAATAGCAAATGTATTAATGACTTTATGGTTTAGCAAGAAATATAAAATAAAATTCTATGATTTGGCAGATATTATTGTAATACCTTTTGCTTTAGGAGCTATGTTTATTAGAATTGGTAATTTTATTAATCAAGAACTAGTTGGAAAAGTAACTAATTCAATATTTGGATATAAATTTGATAATTATTCAGAATTAAGACATCCTGTGCAATTATATCAAGTATTTTCTAATTTTGTTTTGTTTAATATATTATATTTCTTAAGAACCTTACCTTCTGGATATATATTCTGGTTATTTATTCTATTATACAGCGCATTTAGGTTTATTTGTGATATGTTTAAGGATTTACCTTTTTATTATGGATTAACCTTAGCGCAATATTTAAGTATTCTAATGTTTATAATATCTTTAATAGTATTGCTTAAAAAACACAAAAAAGGAGGTGTAATTTTTGGCAAACAAACTAGACGCAAATAAGCTTGGTTTAACTTTAGGAATTTTTATTGGTGGATTGCATTTAATTTGGGCTTTGTTTATATTAGCAAGCACAAGTTTAACACAAAAATTCTTAGATTGGATATTTCCATTGCACTTTTTGAACAATGTTTGGCAAGTTTCTAATTTTAATGCAGTTTATGCATTAATGCTAGTGATATTAACCTTTTTATCAGGTTATGTAATGGGATGGATATTTGCAGAACTTTGGAATTACATAGACAAGAAAGTTAAATAAGGAGGAATAAAAATGTGCAATTGTTGCGGATGTAAAACTAAGAAAAAAGCTAAGAAAAAGAAAAGAAGATAATTTCTTTTTTTTATTTTTTATAATTCAAATTCATCAATAAAGGTAGTTATAGCCTTATATTTTTCTAAAAATCTGAAACCTTTTTCAGTTAATGTAATATATTTAGTTCCATCTTTATCAGTTAATTCTTGTATAAACCCTTTTTCTAATAGGTTAGTGTAATACTCTTTAAATCTTGTAGAAGAAAGATTCGATTTTCTCAATAAAGGAGTTGGTTTTATAGAATTTTTATTATTATATATTATTTCTAAGATATCTTTTGTAATTTCTAATTTTCCTCGCTTAATCATTGTATCAATTCCCAGTTTTTTTAAGAACTTTATAAAGTATAATTAAAAAAATTCCACAAGAGGCTAAATAAATAACCATTTGGAAGGTTTGTAAAAAAGGAGGGATTAATATATCTATAATATTTAATACCCAAAAAATAAGCAATAAAATATAAACTGCGTAAAGATTATTCCATTTGTTTTTAATTTTTTTATCCTTGTGGGCTACATAAAATACGCTTGAAACAAATATGAAAAGGAAAATATTTATTCCTAAAAGAACTTCCATTCTTCTAGAAAAGATACTTACTAAGGAGATTATTACTGCAATTATATGAAAAGTATAGACCATTATAGAATTTTTATCCCATTTCTTCCAAATTATACTATAAAGAAGGTAGAATAGTGCCATAGAACTAAAATACATGAAAAGTAATAGTGTTAATGGCCCTATAGGCATAAATATTGGAGAAAATTCGTGTATAGTACCTATATTAAAAAAACTTAAAATAAAGGTGATAAATGATCTGAAAAAATAAGCTAAGGCAAAAAATAAAAAAGAAAGTCTAAAATATTTTATTCCTTTATATGAACTTAATTCATATAACTCTTTTGTTCCAAAATAAACCATTAAACTACAAACTATAATAATAAATGAATAAAATACTTCTGTTCCTGGTCCTACCATAAAAATTTGTTCTAATGGTCTCATATTTATTTAATTGGGTATATTTTTGTATATTTAAACATTTTTAAAGCAAATGGATTATAAGTCCATCTTATTTATAAACAAAATTTTTTGTAATTATTTGTAATGAAACAAGAGTCTTTAATAAAAATAGAAAATGTTTGGAAGAAATATGATATGGGTAGTGAAGAGCCACTTGTTGTTTTAAAAGAAATTAATTTAGATATAAAATCTCAAGAATTTATTGCAATTACTGGTCCTTCTGGTTCTGGTAAATCTACTATGGTTAATATTGTTGGGGCATTAGATAAACCTTCTTGGGGTTCTGTTTGTTTAAATAATCAAAATATTTCTGAAATGTCAGAATCTTCTTTAGCTTTTCTTAGAGGGAAGACTATTGGTTTTATTTTTCAACAATTTAATTTACTTCCAAATTTAACTGCATTACAAAATGTTATGCTTCCTATGGAAATAAGTGATGAACCAGAATATATAGCTAAAAAAAGGGCGAAAGAATTATTAGAATCTTTAGGTCTTGGAGAAAGACTAAATCATAAACCAAACCAACTTTCTGGGGGGCAACAACAAAGAGTTGCAATTGCAAGAGCATTATCAAATGACCCACAAGTAATTTTGGCTGATGAACCCACAGGTAATTTGGATAGTACTACTGGAAAATTTGTAATGGATTTTTTAGGAAGATTACATAGTCAAGGTAAAACTATAATTCTAATTACTCACGATATTGAATTAGTAAAATATGCTAAGAGAATCATTCATATCAAAGACGGTAGGATAGAAAAAGAGACTACAAATACAAAATGGAGAAATTAATATGAAAAATATTTTTATTGGAATAATCATTTTATTTTTAATTAGTATTAGTTTTGTTTCTGCAGGATTATATAGTACTGGTAAAGTTTACTCTTCTTGTAATCCTACAATAAAACTTGTAAATCAAGATCCAAATCCGGCAGTTCCAAATGAATATGTAACATTAACTTTTGAAACTTCTTCAATGGTGGGTTGTAATGGATATTCAGTAATGTTAAACCCAAATTATCCGTTTTCTTTAGATCCAAATGAAAATCCAATTCAAACAATAACAGGTAGTTTATATTCCAAAGAAAATTATAAAGCTATTTGGACTATTCCTTACAAAGTTAAAGTTGCTGGAGATGCTTTAGATGGAGAATATAAAATAAAATTGTTTTATTATCCAAAAACCAGTCTTGCTCCAGAATATTTTACAATAGGAGATGAATTTAATGTTACTATAGAAGATGTACAAACAGAATTTGATGCAGTATTACAAGAAAGTACTGGTTCTGAAGTTTCTATTGCTATAGCTAATGTTGGAAAGTATACTGCTAATTCAGTTATTGTTAGAGTTCCTGAACAAGACTCTTTTTCAGTCAGTGGTACCAACGGCCAAATGGTAGGAAATTTAGAAAGTGGAGATTATACTTTGGTTGCATTTACAATTCAAAAAAAAGGGGGTCCAGTAGTTGAAAATTCAAAGACTATGAAGGTAAATGAATCAGCTAATTTTAAAAGTTTTTCTAATAAATTAAAATTTGATATTTATTATACAGATAATATTGGTGAAAGAAGAATAGTAATGATGGAAATTCCTTTATCTATGACAAATTCTTCTATGCTGGGTATGACTGGAAATTTTGCTGCAGGAAGACAAGCAAAATCTTCTGGAATTAGTTGGTATAAATGGATTATAATTTTAGTTATTTTAATAATCGTATATTTTTTATACAGAAAATACCCAGAAAAGACAAAGAAAACATTAAGAGACATATTCATTAAAGTTAAAAGAATATTTAAAAAAGAAAAAACCATTATTCATAATGCAGGTCCTACCCCAGGATGGATTGTTAATACCCAAATCAAGGACAAAAAGAAACAATCCTAAAAATGAAATTTAAAAAATGTTTTCAACTTGCTCTTAATATTTTTATTCATAGTAAATTAAGAAGCTGGTTAACTATTATAGGAATTGTAATTGGAATTGCCGCAGTTGTTAGTATTATTTCTATAAGTTTAGGAGCACAACAACAATTAGAAGAAAGACTTGGAAGTTTGGGTGCAGATGTTCTTACAGTAACTAAAGGTATGCAAAGAGCTATGGGAGGAGGTTTTGGTGGTGGAGAAGGAGGACCTGGAGAAGGCAGAGGAAGTAGT
Source organism: Candidatus Nanoarchaeia archaeon (assembly GCA_028716945.1). Taxonomy (GTDB): domain Archaea; phylum Nanobdellota; class Nanobdellia; order SCGC-AAA011-G17; family JAFCDX01; genus JAQUOT01. The sequence goes on along the minus strand of JAQUOT010000002.1, from coordinate 212,634 downwards.
ATATCTAGTACTACTGAATCAAAAAATTTAACTGCAAGAGACGTAACTGTAATAAAAGCAACTCCAAATGTAAAATTAGTTATGGGACAAATATCTGGAACCGCAGATATAGCTTATTCTGGGAAAACAGTTAAAGATGCAAAAGTTAATGGAGTAGATATCTCTATATGGAAAGATATTACTACAGATACAATTGATTCTGGAAGGTTTTTAACAAAAGGAGATAGTTATTCTGTAGTTATAGGAAAAAATGTAGCTGGAACTGTTTTTGGAAAAGAAGTATCTCTTAATAATAAAATATTAATTGCAGGGAAATCTTTTAATGTTGTTGGAATTTTAGAAGAAGGTTCTTCATATTATATTCCTATAGATATTGCTAGAGCTATTTTAGAAGATGTTGGAGAAAAAGATTTTAATTCTATTTCTGTAAAAATCGCAGATGTGGATATTTCTAATCAGACTGTTTCAGATATAACAAAAAAATTAATGTTATCTAGAGGGATATTACAAGAAAAAAATAAAGATTTTACAGTATCTAACCCTGAGGCAATGCAAGAAACTATGAAAGAAACCATGAGTACTATGACCCTTTTTTTGGGAGCAATAGCTGCAATCTCTTTAATTGTTGGAGCTATAGGTATTGCAAATACAATGTTTACTTCTGTTTTGGAAAAAACTAAAGAGATTGGAATTATGAAAGCTATCGGTACAAGAAATATTGACATTATGATTATTTTTCTTTTAAATTCTGGATTAATTGGATTAATTGGAGGCATAGGTGGGGTAATCTTAGGTATAATTGCTTCAAGTTCAATAAATTCATTGGCTGGAACAAGTAGTGGAATGGCTAGAGGAATGTTTAGTTCATCAGCAGTAAATATACAATTGATTGTAGGAGCATTATTATTTTCTATGATAATTGGAATGATAGCTGGAGCAATTCCTGCTTATAGAGCTTCAAAATTAAATCCTGTTGATGCTTTAAGATACGAATAACTGTTTAAAATGGATTTTTATAAATCTCATCGTGATGCTTATAATTTTCAAATGTAATTGTTTTAGAAAGTTTATTTACGGAGAATACACCTATTTTTCAAATCTTTTACGTAAATCTTCTATACTTTTAAAAGGAATAGTTTTTTCTTTTTTTATTCTCTTCATTTCTTCTATGAATTCAGGTCTTAATTCCGGTTCTAAAAATTTTTGTTCATATTTATTTACAATTAAGCTTATGGCTTCAGATTTATTTTTTAAACCAAATTTGTCTTTAATTATATTTAATATTCTATCTTCTTTTTTATTTAAAGTTACAATCGCTTGCACCATTTTTCCTCCAAAACTAATGTTTTATCATAAATTGTAACATTTTATTATTTATGGGCTTTTCTGTTAAAAGTTAATCTTTGTCTTTTTAGGGATTAACCAAAAGATTTATATATAACAAATATGTTACATAATGTAACAAAAATGTTACTTGATAATATATTGAACTCTGGAAATAAATTAAAACTCTTAAGAGAGTTAAGCCTTCACGAAAATTGGAACTATAATATCAATGAATTAGCAAAAAATACAGATATACACAGGGTAAGAATCTCTTCTTTAATAAAGGAACTGGCTGATTCTGGAGTAATCAAGATAATTAATAAAGGGAAAGTAAAATTAATCTCAATAAACAAAGAAAATTATTTCGTTAAAAACATTCTTATAGACTTGTTTGATAAAGAAAATAATTTAGCTTTGCATATTGCACAAAAAATAGCAGATGAAATAAAAAAAGAAAAAGGCATCGTTTCTATAATCCTTTTTGGATCTGCCATAAAAAATAAATTTACTTTTAAATCAGATTTAGATTTAATGATAATAATAAATAAAGAGATAGATGCTAAATATATAGAGAATATTATTAAAAAATACAGCAATGGAATACTGATTTCTTATGATATAATTAATATAGCCATTTTTAAAAAACTTTTTAAAGAAAAGGAAGCTTCTATAGTTAGCTTGATAAAGGATAACAAAACTCTTTATGGAAAAGATGTTTTAGAGGTGATTTAATTGCAGTCTGAAAAAAAGGAAAATGCTAAAATTAGATTAGAAGATGCATTTGAATTTATAGAAAGTGCTAAGTCTAATATGAATGAAAATAGGTTTAAAGCATCTATAGATCATTCCATAACTGCTTGCATAGCTGCTAATGATGCCTTTACAATACACCATCTGGAAAAAATTGCAAGCATGAGCCATTACGAAGCTCTGGATTTGCATAGGGAAGCAGCTAATAAATTTAAAGAAGAAAAAACAGACTTGTTAAGAAAATTATTAAATGAAAGACATAAAATGACTTACAGGCCTGTTAAAGTAAAAAAACAAGATTCTGAAGATAATTTTAAGAATGCAATAATGTTTGTTAATTGGATAAAAGAACACCTTTAATTATTAATAAGATTTATAAATAGATTTTTAATGGATTTTATATCATGGGAAATATTATAGAGATAAAAAACCTTACAAAAAGATTTGATAAAGTTCTAGCTGTAGATAATATAAGCTTTTCAGTAAAACAAGGGGAAATATTTGGATTTTTAGGTCCTAATGGGGCAGGAAAAACAACTACATTATCTATGCTAGCTACATTATTGAGTCCTACTAAAGGAAAAGCTAGTGTTAATGGTTTTGATATAGAAAAACAAAGAGATAATGTAAGACATTCTATTGGAATGGTATTTCAAGATCCTACTTTAGATGAAGAATTAACTGCTTACGAAAATATGGATTTCCATGGTAGATTATATAATGTTCCTAAAAATGAAAGAAAGAAAAAAATAATAGAATTATTACAATTAGTTGAATTAGACAAGAAAAAAAATGATTTAGTTAAAACTTTTTCAGGTGGAATGAGAAGAAGATTAGAGATTGCCAGAGGATTATTACATGAGCCAAAAGTTTTGTTTTTAGATGAACCTACTCTAGGATTAGATCCACAAACAAGAAATAAAATCTGGGCCCATATTAAAGTTCTTAACAAGGAAAAAAATGTTACAATAATTTTAACAACACATTACATGGATGAAGCAGATAAATTATGCGATAGAATTGCAATAATAGATAATGGTAAAATTGTTGCTATAAACACTTCTGCAAATTTAAAAAATAAAATAGGTGGAGATATTATTACAATAGGAACTAATGAAAGAGAAAAATTACTAAATATATTAAAAAAATATAAATTTTGCAAATCATTTAAAGAGCACAATAGTTCTTTAACAATAAATGTAGAGCATGCAGAAACAAGAGTTGCAGAAATAGTTAAACTAGCAGACAGAAATAAAATAACAATCCATACTTTAGCTATTAACAAACCAACTTTGGAAGATGTATTCTTGTATTATACTGGAAAAACAATAAGAGAAGAAGAAGCAACTCCTGAAGACAATTTTAAATTTAGAGTAAGGAGAATGAGAAGATGACTGGTGCTATTTATACTCTTTGGCTTAGAAGCATTAAAAGATTTATAAGATCTAAAAGCAGAATCATTGGAAGTTTAGCACAGCCATTATTCTTTTTAATCATACTTGGATTTGGTTTAAATTCTGTTATGTCTTTGCCTGGTACTGGAAGTTATGTTAAATTTATGGTTCCTGGAATAGTTTCAATGACAGTAATGTTTTCTTCTATTTTTTCAGGAATACAGATAATATGGGACAAGCAGTTTGGATTTTTGAAAGAAACTTTGATTGCTCCTGTTTCAAGAACTTCTATAATGTTTGGGCAGACAATAGGAGGAGCTACTACTGCTTTAATTCAGGGAACATTGACTTTGATATTGGCAATGTTTGTTGCAGGATTGACTTCTTTTAGTTTATACGGATTTTTAATTGCATTTGTTTTTATGATACTAATTGGACTGTCTTTTACTGCTTTAGGAATAGCTATTGCTTCTAAAATGGAAGATATGCATGGTTTTCAGTTGATAATGAATTTTCTTATGTTTCCATTATTCTTTTTATCAGGGGCTTTATTTCCTTTGAGCAATGCTCCTATTATATTAAAAACAATAGCTCATTTTAATCCTTTGTCTTATGGTGTAGAAGGTGTTAGATATGGACTACTAGGAACGTCTGAGATAAATCCTTTGTTAAGTTTTATCGTATTAGTTGGATTTACTGTATTTATTGTTATATTAGGTGGGTATTTCTTTAAGAAGGTTAATGCTTAAGAATTATAACTTCTTTTTTAGCTAAACTCTATTTTCCAATTTCTATCAGTGTTAATAGTAATGGGCTATAATATTTCGAGAAAGATTTATATTCTAATAAAACATATCTAATTTTATGTTAAACATAAATTATGATAACCCTAGAAAGTTTTTAATGTCATTGGGATTAACTCTTATTCTATTTAGTTTTTTAATACAAATTGGAACAGATTATTTTTTAGAAAATAGATTAGATAAAATTAGTATCGAATTAGATAAAGAAGCTGAAAAAGCAGATAACATATTAAAATCGGCTACAGAGATTTCTGTTGAAACGCAAACCCCTTTATTTCCAAAAGAGATAGAAGAATTATCAAAATCAAATTATAATTTTCAAAATAATATTACAGACTTTAAGATAAATTCACAAAGTTTATTATTTGAACGAGCATATTTTTGGTTGCATGTTTCTTTAGTAATCGGAATAGTAGGTATACTTTCTTTTGGAATAGGAATTTTCCTTTGGATTAGATATAGACAATAATTAATATTATTTCAAATAATATCTAATTAAAGCGATTAAAGAGCATATAATTAGAAAAATCGAGCCTACAAATATAAACCATCTAGGCGTAAAGGGTTTTGTAATGCTGTAACCTTTAGAGAGTTTCATTTTTTGTTGAATTATTATTTACAATTTCTGAAATAAATTCTCCAGTTTTATTTATTTTTTCGTCCCAAAGAGAAGTATTAAAAACTTTTTCAGCAACAATTGTTGTGTTTTCCATAGCATTTTTAGAATCTGTTTCAAAATCACTAAAATTTGTAATATTTAAGGGTTCATTATGACAAGCCTTATTTATCACTATAAGTACTGAAATTAATAATAACATCTTTAACAAATCAATAAAAAAATTATCGCTCATTTTTATTTATTTTTAAAAAAATTAAAATAATTCTCCATCATCATTTTCATCAAAATAACGTGTCTCTTCAGATTCATTTGTCCAATCTAAAGTACAAGTTAATTTTTGTTTTCCTTTTAGTCTACCTTTAGTAAAGGTTATTAATTTTAAATATTCACACTCTTTTGGTTCTTTAACTATTGTAAATAAATATTTTGGCTTTTTAAGTTTCTCGTCTTTTTTATTAATTTCTATTCTTTTTTTGTTTATAATTCCTTTACAAACTAAATAAGATAATACCCTTCTTTGTAAAGAGCCATCAGTTAAATGTTCCGCATTTAAAGTTCTTATAATATCTCTTATTGTAAATTCATTTTTAAATTTTTTAATGGCTTTTAAAACTGATTCAAGCGCTTTTTGATTTTTAAAATTTAAAAAATTTTTTCCTCTGCCACAATATTCTGCATTTGATTTTGGACACCACCTTTCATATTTTTCTATAAATTGTCTTGGTGGAAAGCTTTTCATATCTCCAAAAGTCATTAAATTAGGGTCTACTGGAATATTAGTTTGAACCGGCATTTGTGCTGGATCTACAGGTTTTATTTTATCTTTCCATTTATGGGTCATACCTTTTTTACGGGCTTATTATTTTTAAGGATTTATATACTAAATAACATATTTTTCATCACTAATGAATAATACTTAAAATGAAGATTTCTTAAGTAGCAAGCCTTAAAAGTTAGATATTCTTTACTTATTTATGGAATATTCTTTAAGAGACGGCAAGGGTGGAAAGGGTTTTGGAATACTCATTTTTTATTAAGTTTATAATGATACCAACATATTACAATGGACGTAAGAATAATCATTAAAAATAATAAAAATGCTTTTTGTGGTAAAGTTAAATAATCTAACATAATTTGTATGACAAGAATCATAGTAGAGGTATATAAAGCAGTTGTCATAGTAAATTGAAATCTATCATCATTTGCTATTTTACCACTCCATACATATTTAAAAAAATCTTTAATAATACTCCATTTTTTGGATAATGTTTTATTTTTCATCTTTTAATATCTTCAGTTTCTTTTAATAATCCTATATTTCTTAATATATTAACATATTTTAATATTTTATTAGTTTCTTCGTTTAAAAAGGTTCTACCAAATAATAATGCTCCAAAATTAAAGAAAGCTATACAAATAGCAATAATTATAGAAATTTCTTCACTCATTTTAATTTTCCTTTAGAATAGTTGTAGGTATAAGCAACCATAGAAATTATTACAAATATTCCAATTATATAAGAACCAAATAAAGATATCCAAAACAAATAGTTTAAGGAATAAACTTCAGAAAAACCTAAGCTTATAAGAAAGATAGCTAATACGAGTACATTTTGATTTATTTTTAAATTTGTAATAAAATCTGAATAAGCCATATCAACTTAAACCAAACCCTCCTTTTATATCTTTCTAAAAAGAAAACCATTATAAATACTAATAAATAATAGATAACAAGAGGTGTTACATTGAGAACTATTTGCCCTTATTGCGGTTGTGGATGTTCATTAAAAATAAAGAAAGACAATAAAATCGTATTTAATAGAGATCCTCATGATTATGTCAGTTCTGGAAATCCCTGTGTAAAAGGCTTAACTTCTTATGAAATTTTAGAGGCAAAAGACAGAATAAAGCAGCCTTTAATAAAAAAAGGAAATAAATTTGTAAAAACTAGCTGGAAAAATGCTTACGATTATATATACAAAAAAACAAAAGACATTTACAAGACAGATATAGCTTTTCTAGCCAGTTCTCCAAGCTCAAATGAAGATTGTTTTTTATTTCAAAAGTTTGCAAGAGATTATTTTGATACAGATAATATAGATTCCTGTGCAAGAATATGTCATGCAGCAAGTTGTTATGCTTTTTTTAGAGCATTTGGAATAACAAGAATGCCTTCTAAATTTGAAGACTATGAAAAAGCAGATTGTATTTTGTTAATGGGAACAAATCCATTATTTACCTATCCTATAATATTCAATAGAATACTAAAAGCAAAAAAAGCAGGTTGTAAATTAATATATGTTGGACCATTCAAAAATGAAACCGCTCATTATGCTGACTTATTTATTAAAATAGAAGCTTCCACTGATATTGCATTATTAAATTGTGTTTTAAATCTATTAGTAGAATGGGATAAAGTTGATGTTGATGAAGAACTAAGAGAAATATTAAAAAGATACAACATAGAACACGTAGAAAGTATTTGTAAATGCTCAAAAGATGAAATTAAAAAATTAGCTTTAATGATTTCCAAATCTAAAAACTTTTTATTTGGTTTTGGTATGGGTTTAACACAGCATAGTTATGGTTCTAACTCAATATTTTCTGCAATTAATTTAGTTCTAGCTAAAAATGGAAAAATAGTTTCAATGAGAGGTAAAACAAATATTCAAGGTGTTTCTGATATGCAATGTGTTCCTTTAAAAAATGGAAGAACAATGGTTAGAGCTTTAGGAATGGAAAATCCTGTTAAATCTTTATTTGTTATGAATATGGATCCTGCAAAATCATTACCAAATTTAAATCTAATAAGAAAAAGATTTGAAAAAATGTTTATAGTTTTAATAAGTCCTTTTCCAAATGAAACAGCAAAATATGCTAATGTTATTTTACCTTGTTGTACTAGTTTTGAACAAGAAGGAACTTTTACAAATGCAGAATCAAGAATAAGACATTTTGATCAGGTAATAAAACCAATGTATAATTCAAAACCTTCCTGGTTAATTATGAAAGAACTAGCAAATAGATTCAAATTAAATTATAAATATAATAATATTAATGATATTTGGAAAGACATTAAAAAACTTCCTGGATATTCAAATTTAAATGAAATAAAAGAGAATGAAAATGGAAAGTTTGTAAAATATAAAATAAAAACAACAGATTTTACTCCTGTAGAATTTTCTCATATAGAAGAAAAAACATCTAAAAAATATCCTTTTGTTTTGACAACAGAAAGATGTCAATATAGATTCTGTGCAGATGAGTTAAGTTCAAGATCAAAAACGTTAACAAAAGCACAAAAAAAGCCTTTTATTTTAATTAATAAACAAGATGCAATAAATTTAAACTTAAAAGAGAATGATTTAGTAATAATAAACTCAAAAGTTGGAGAAGTTATTGCAAATATAAAAATAAATGAAGATATTCCTTCTGGTTTGTTAGTAGCTCCATTCCATTTTACAGAATTGTTAATAAATAGATTATTTCCATTAGAATTGGACATTACAGGAGAAGCTAATTTAAAAAGAGTTGCAGTAAGTATAGAAAAATATTAGTTCTAATGAAAAGGTTTAAATAATTTTTTGTTATATATAATTTATGTCAGGAAACGAGATTTTGGGAAAAGTTAAATTTCCAGTAAGGCTTATGCCTCCTTTAGAGAAAGATTATTCAGAAACAAAATCCATGTCAACCGAAGAAAAGATTAAAAAATTAGAAATTTTATTAAACCCTGAACTTGAAAAACCTTGTAAATGTGGAAATCATTTTAATCACACAGGTAATCTTGGAGATTGGGCTAAATATCCTGCTTTTAGATTAAGTTGCTCAAATCCTAGTTGTGACGAAAAAGGATTATTAGTTATCTATTCTGTATACCCACTAAAATATGAAATTACTTTTTTTAAGAAACCAAAAACAAGTTATTAATAAATTTTATTTTTCTAATAATCTTTTCATATCTATCGGATCCTCGCTTAATAGATCTTTTCCTTCTATCAAATTTTCTAAATAGAATTTTATATGTATTTGGTGCTCAAGTTTATTATCTAGTTCTAAACTTATAAAATAAGGTAAATAATCTAAATAATTTTGTATATATTTTAGTTCAGTATAATCACTCAATTTATGTCTCTCAAAACCAAATAAATAATTCCTTGGATTCCATTTATTTGTATCTATTGCAGATACATGAGAACATCCTATAATATTATCTTCTTTACATTCTTCTAATAACCCATTCATATCTCTCAATTTAGAAAATAAATTTATTCTACCTTCATGTAAATGTGTAACATCTAAACATAATCCTGCACAGTTTTTCAAGCTTTCTTTAAAAGATTGCTCAGGAGTTTTAAATCTATTTTCTACATAAATTATATGTCTATAGTCATCTAATTCTTTAGAATCGAGTAATTCTTCATGCACATTAAACACTTTAGTTTTCCAATTTTCAATTAAATATTTTATTTCTTCTGCTTTTGTATCGTGTCTTAAATGTACTAGGGGAATTTGAAGTTTTGGTGTTCCTGGTTTTATAGGTATTGATTCAAGAGCATAATATAGTTGTTCACGTTCTTTAATATCTAATTGTGTTGGAAATAAAGCAATTCTTCGTATTTCGTGGTTTATAATTTCTCCAATTTTTAGTTTCCAATCATACTTTGGATTTGTAGTTAAACCCATTAATACTTCATGTTTTTTAGTTGAATTTAAGTTTTCTGCCATGAATTTTTAAGTTTTAAAGATTTTATAAACCTTTCTCTGGTAATTACTCTAAAGTGATATTTTTACTTATTATAGTTTTAAATAGTTTTAAACCTAATTAAAATTATGGGGTTTAGAAGCATTATAAGGGATTTATTATTTATTTATTTAGCATATAAACTAATGGGAGTTTGGTTATTTGGAACTAAATTTACCTGGGGTTTAGGATTATTAACAATATTCTTAGTTATTATAACAATGTGGTTTATGATAGAAAAGGTATTTGAATGAAAAGGATAATTTTATTAATATTAATCTGCTTAATGTTAGGTGGTTGTGCTAAAATGGGTTTGAATAAAAAAGTGTTAATGGTTATTGCACCTAAAAACTTTAAGGATGAAGAGTATTTTATTCCAAAAGAAATATTTGAAGATAATGGAATACAGGTAACTACAACTAGTTCTAATGAAAGAGCAACAAGCGTTTATGGAAAAGATGTAAAAGTTGATTTATTGTTAAATGATGCAGATACAAATTACGATGCAGTTGTTTTTATTGGAGGACCTGGAGCAACAGTTTATTACAATGATACAAAAGCAATTAATCTAGCAAAATCTTTTTATAGAGAAGCAAAAGTTGTAAGTGCAATATGCCTTGCTCCGGTAATATTAGCAAATGCAGGATTATTAACAGGAAGAGAAGCAACTGTATTTACAAGTGAAGCTTCAAAACTAACAGCAAGAAAAGCAATATATACAGGAAATAAAGTTACAGCAGATGGATTAATAATTACTGCAAATGGTCCAAGTGCTGCAAAGGAATTTGCAAATAAGATCGTAGAGGTATTATCAAAATGAAATTTGAAATAGAAGTCAATGATGATAATTTTGAAAAAGAAGTTATAAAGAAATCCAAAGAAGTTCCTGTAATTGTAGATTTTTGGGCAGAATGGTGTGGTCCATGCAGAATGTTAAAACCTATTCTAGAAAAGTTAGCAGTAGAATACAAAGGAAAGTTTATCTTAGCAAAAGCAAATGCAGACGAAGCAGGAGAAAAAGCAGGAGAATATGATGTTTCTGCTATTCCAAGTGTTAAAATGTTTAAAAATGGAAAAATAGTAGATGAATTTATAGGTTTAAAATCAGAATTAGAAATAAAAATGTGGATAGATAAGAATTTAAAATAGAACATATACTAAGATACCATGAACATTAAAAAAGAGCAAGAAGTAGCTGAAAAATACGCTAAAATAAAAGGATTTCATTTAAATCCTGATGAAAAAGAAAGGGATATTATTCTAGAAGGATTAGAAGCTAACAGAGAAACATATGGTGTTCCTTATTGTCCCTGCAGAATTTTAACAGGAAATACTAAAGAAGATGCAAAGAAAATATGCCCTTGTTTCTGGCATATAAATGAAATAAAAAAAGATGGACATTGTTTATGTCGATTATTCTGGGGTAAAAAGGAGAAATAATGGGAATTGGTAAAGAATTTAAGGAATTTGCAATGCGTGGAAACGTTATTGATTTAGCTGTGGGTATTATTATAGGTGGAGCTTTTGGAAAGATAGTTACTTCTTTGGTTAATGATATTATAATGCCTCCAATTGGATTATTAATTGGCGGAGTAAATTTCCAAGATTTATTTGCGGATTTATCAGGAAAACATTATGCAACAATAGCTGCGGCAAAAGAAGCAGGAGCTCCAATAATTGCTTATGGTAATTTTATAAATACTACTTTAGATTTTTTAATTGTAGCATTTTTTATATTTATGGTTATAAGATACATAAATAAATTAAGTCAAATGAAACCTGTGGATTTAAAAAATATTAATTTCAAAGATAAAATGAATTTAACTTCTTTAAAGGATAAATTAAATTTTAGAAAAGATAAAAATCTTAAGTAATATCTTTGTAAATATCATTTATTTCTTTTTCTTGAAAAGGTTCTTCTCTTTTCATATTTTCATCAATGTATTCTGCTCTATCATAGAAATTTTGTATTTTATAATTAGGTTTTTTGTCTATTACAGAAGAAATCCATTTGAATATCTTAACAACATCTTCTTTAGTATGGAATTTTCTTATTATAGTAGTTCTAAACTCATAATCTTTTAAAGAAGCAGTTATTTTCATGCTTTCTTCAAGGTCTTTTATATTAATTTTAGAATTTGTAGTAGATTCATACTTTTCTTTGGTATTTTTTACATCCATTGCAATACTATCAACTAATTTTTCATCAATTAACTTCTTTAACATATTAGGATTAGAACCATTTGTAAATATCCTTATTTTAAATCCAATATCTTTTATTTTTTTAAGAAATTCAGGTAATTCTTTGTGTATTGTAGGCTCTCCACCACTAATTAATATCCCATCATACCAAGTTTTATCTAATTCAGCTATTTTTTTTAATAATTCTTCTTGTTTTATTTCTTCTTTAGTAAAATTAGTTACTAATTCGGGCAAAAAACAATAAGGACATTTAAAATTACAACCTTCAATCAACACAGGAAAAACTATTTTGCCGGGCCAATCATTTAAACTTTGTTTGTTAGTTAATTTTAATCTCATATTTTATAGACTTTTCTTTCTTTGAATTCTTCTTGTTTTCCTAAGTTCCAATCTTTTACAGGTCTTAGATAACCTACAACTCTAGAATAAACTTCTGTTGGTTTGTTGCAATGAGGACAAATTGCTTGATCATCTTTCAAATAACCATGCTCTTCACATATTGAAAACGTAGGAGTTATTGTAAAATAAGGCAGTGTTGAGTTCGATGCAATTTTTTTAACAAGAACTTTACAGGCTTCTTTGTCAATGGATTCTCCTAAGAAAGTATGGAATACAGTTCCTCCTGTATATAATTTCTGAAGCGGTTCTTGATGTTTTATAGCAGTAAATAAATCTGAAGTATGTCCAACAGGCAGCTGTGTAGAATTGGTATAATAAGGCTCTTTTGTTCCACTGTTTTTAATTTGTGGATATTGTTGTCTGTCTTTTTTTGCTAATCTGTAAGAGGCTCCTTCTCCTGGAGTTGCTTCTAAATTATAGATATTTTTTGTATCTTCTTGGAATTCTACTAACCTTTCTCTCATGAAATTTAAGGTTTTTATTGCAAATTTTTGGCCTTTTGGAGTATCAATTCCTTTGTTGAATAAGTTTAAACAAGCTTCATGCATACCTATAATACCAATTGTTGCAAAATGATGTTTTAATGTTCCTAAATATCTTTTAGTATAAGGTAATAAGTTTCTTTGAATGTTTCTTTCTACTAGTTTTCTTTTTATTTCAAGGCTTTCTTTTGCCAAGAACATATATCTTTCAAGTTTCTCAAGGAATTCTTCTTCTGTTTTTGATTCATAAGCTAATCTTGGCAAGTTTATAGTTACTACACCAATGCTTCCTGTGGATTCAGCAGAACTAAATCTTCCACCTGTTACGTTTTTCTGTAATTCTTTTAGATTTAATTGTAATCTACAGCACATTGCTCTAATATCTCCTGGATTTAAATCAGAATTTATGAAATTTTGAAAATAAGGAAGTCCGTATTTTGCAGTCATTTCAAATAAAGAATTTGCAGTTTCAGAATCCCAATCAAAATCTTTTGTTAAATTATAGGTTGGAATTGGGAAAGTAAATACTCTTGATTTAGCATCTCCTTCTATTAAAACTTCAATAAAAGCTTTGTTGATTTGATCCATTTCTTTTTGATAGTTAGAATAAGTTGAATCAATTAGTTTTCCTCCAATTGTAACAGGCTGTTCTGACAAATCTTTAGGAACATTTAGATCTAGTGTTATATTTGAAAAGGGTGTTTGTCCGGCCCATCTGCTTGAAATATTTAAATTATAAACTAATTCTTGAATATTTTGTTTAATATCTTTGTAAGATAAACTATCTGCTTTAACAAAAGGAGCTAGGTAACTATCTACACTATTAAATGCTTGAGCACCTGCCCATTCGTTTTGCAAAGTACCTGTAAAGTTTATTATTTGACCAATAGCACTTCTCATATGTTTTGGAGGCCTGCAGTCTAATTTTCCTGGAATACCATTAAAACCTTCATGCAATAATTTTCTTAAAGACCAACCTGCACAATAACCATTCAATGCCATTGATAAATTATGAATGTGAATATAACCAGAAGTATGAGCTAGTGCTATTTCTCTTGGATAAATATGGTGTAGTCCGTAAAAAGACATTATAGAACCAGCAGAATATCCTAATAATCCAGGAAGAGAATAAGTTGCATTTGCATTTTCATATACTCTCCAGTCTTCTTTTCCAATATAATCATCAACTAATTTAATAGAATCTACAATGAATTCTTTTGTTTCTCTTAAGTTTGATTTTTGCTGTCTGTAAAGAATATAATTTTTTGCTACTTTAGCATGTCCATTTTCTATCAAAACTTTTTCAACTATATCCTGAATATCTTCAACAGTAGGTATTTTTTTAGCAAATTTCTCAAGAGCAAGTCCGGCAATCTGATTTCCTAGGTTTTCTGCCTCTTTTCTGTCTTTTCCACCAACATCTTGTACAGATTTCCAGATGGCTTCAATTATCTTTTCCTTGCTAAAATCAACTAATCTACCGTCTCTTTTCCTTATTTTTAGAACTACACCCCTCTTTCCAAAATCCATCCCTTTTTTTATTCAAATAAATTTAAATACATATATGTAATTAATAATATATATTAAAATATTAATTTAAAAGTAAATAACTTTATATATTTTAAAAACATTATAAACTAATGAAAAGAGAAATTAGTGATAAGACAATTCTTGATAAGTTCATAAAAGATTTTGCTAAAATATTAGAAAAATATGGTAAATATATTGTTGTTTCTGGTTTTGTAGCTATTGCTCATGGCAGAACAAGAGGAACAGAAGATATAGATATTATAATAGAAAAGTTGCCTAGAGAAAAATTTATTTTATTACATAAAGAGTTAGAAAATAATAATTTTGAATGTATGCAGTCAAATGATCCTTTAATAATCTATAATGATTATTTATCTCAGGATTTGAGTGTAAGATATATTAAAAAAGGAACTTTTGTTCCAGAAGCAGAATTAAAATTTGCAAAAGATTCTATTGACGAATATCAATTAAAAACAAGAAAAAAGCTACCTTTAACTGGTTTGGATATATATTTTTCTAGTATAGAAACAAATATTGCTTTTAAAGAAGAATTATTAAAATCAAATAAAGATTTGGAAGATGCTAAACATTTGAGAATAATTTATTCGGATAGTTTAGATGAAAAAGAAATAGAAAAGATTAAAAAGGAAATAAAGAGGTTAAGGTTAAAATGAGAGATCCAAGTCATGAAGAACAGATAGTTAGATGGGCTAATTTTGTTAAAAACAATCCCCATAAATGGAAAGCTAAAGTAAAAGATTTTATGGATGCCCAAATAATAATGTCAAATAACTTTTATAAAAGGTTATTAAAGACTCCAAATGGAAAACAAAAATTAATTCTATTAAGAAATAAATGAAAATAAATCTCAAAAAAATAAAATATGAAGTTTGTAATACTCTTTTTAAGAATTTTAGAGGTTTAATGTTCTCTAAAAAGAAAAATATAATGCTTGTAGCTAAAAAAGAGTCGAGATTTGCTTCAGGCATACATAGTTTCTTTGTATTTTTTAGTTTTGACGTTTATTTTCTTGATAAAAACAAAAAAATAGTTGATTACAAAAGGATAAAACCTTTTACAGTTTATATTCCTAAGAAACCTGCTAAATATGTTCTAGAGATATCAAAACCTTAATAAACTAATAAAAATTTATATTAATAATGGAAATATGTACTGTTGGCGGTTATAATGAAGTTGGAAAAAATATGACTGCTGTTAAAGTTGGTGATGAAGTAGTTATCTTTGATATGGGTATTTATCTACCTCCAATTGTTAATCTTGAAGAAGAGGAAAAATTAAATCTTTCTACAATAAAATTAAGAAAAATAGGGGCTTTACCAGACGATACTGTATTAGATCAATTAGGATGGACTAAAAAAGTAAAAGCTATTTGTCTTGGACACGTACATTTAGATCATATTGAAGCTGTTCCTTATCTAGCAGCAAAATATAATTGTCCTATATATGCAAGTCCGTATACAATGGAAGTTCTTAAAGTAATAATTGCAGAAGAAGATGCTATCTTGCCTAATGATTTAAGAACCATTAATTTAAATACAACTATGAAGATTTCAGACTCATTAAAAATTGAATTCATTAACATTACGCATAGTACTCCACAAAGTGCAATGATGTGTTTGCATACAAAGGAAGGAATTGTTCTTTATTGCAATGATTTTAAGTTTGATAATAATCCTATTATTGGAGATGCACCAAATTATGCAAGATTAAAAGAATTAAGATATCAAAATGTTGCTGCAATGATTGTTGAA
The DNA here is from genome assembly GCA_028716945.1 of Candidatus Nanoarchaeia archaeon. Lineage (GTDB taxonomy): Archaea > Nanobdellota > Nanobdellia > SCGC-AAA011-G17 > JAFCDX01 > JAQUOT01. Next base: position 196,614 of record JAQUOT010000002.1, on the reverse strand, counting down.
TCTTTATATGCAGACAGAGAAGGAAAAACTCCAAGTGAAAAAGTAGCAAGAGAATTATTAAAAGATGTTATGCTTGGAGTAAGCAATGAAAAAAATGCTATTTTTGTAACAACTTTCGCTTCTCATATAGCAAGAATATCAAGTGCTGTTGAATTTGCAGAGCAATTAAAAAGAAAAGTTGTATTTCTTGGTAGGTCAATGGGTAAATATATCAAAGCAGCAGAAAATGTAAGTATAGTTAATTTTTCTAAAAAAGGAGAAATTGTTTCTTACAAAAGAGATATTAAAAAAGTTCTTTCTAAGATTGAAAAAAATAGAGATGAATATGTTGTAATTTGTACTGGAAATCAGGGAGAACCAGGTTCTACTTTGGATAAAATGGTAAAAAAACAATTACAATTTAATTTCAAGGATGGAGACAGTGTAATATTTGCTAGTAAAGTTATTCCAGACCCTGTTAATATTGCTAATAGAAAAGTTCTTGAATCTAAATTAAAAAAAGCAAGAGTAAGAATATTCACAGATATTCATTCTTCTGGACATAGTTCAAGAGAGGATTTGAGAGATTTAATTACTATGGTTAAACCCAAGAACATTATTCCTGCACATGGAGATGGAGCTAAATTAAATGCTCTTGCAGAATTGGCTAAAGAATGTGGTTATTCTCAAGGAAAAAACCTTTATTTGATGTATAATGGTAAAAAAATTAAAATTTGATTTTTTCTGCAAATTCTTTATTATTTTTCAAGTTTTTATATTATTATCAATTATAACTCTCTGGAAATAAAAAGAGTATTAAAAATTATATTACGAAAAGATTATTAGGATTAAGTTTATTAAAATGGTTTGATGTGCCCGGTTTTTTCTAATTCTTCATAGAGCATATTAGCCAAACTTCTAAATTTATTTGATATAACTTCAAATTCTTGTTTTGAAGTTGCCTGTCCAAAAAATTCAATTACTTCTTTTTTTGTCAAACTATATCGTATAATAATTCCATCGGCGATTAATGCTTTTTTACTTTCTAAAAACTTTACAAGATCAAATTCTCCTTGAATTGGGATTCTTAACCCGTATGAAAAAGGTTGATTTAAACCAGGTTTATTTATATCTTCTGGTAAATTTATATAAAGATAACCTAAATTGTGTCCATCTTTTGTTTGCGCATTATCTATTATTTTTAACAAACCTTCGGACAACCCTTCTCTTGGATTGGGTTTATAATCTTTTGCAAATTTATCTAGATAGTCTTTTGCAAGTTTATTTAGATCAGGTAAATTCCCATATCCTATTCCTCTTTCTGTGGCAAGTATCATTGCTGCTACATCAGGTATTCCTTGATTAATAAAATGTTGATGTCTTTCAGGGATTACTTTTTTTCTTCTTATTTCTTCAGCAAGTTCGTATGTTCCTTTGTCTTTTCCCATAATTTAATATATAATTATCTATTATTTAAATCTTTTGGTTTATTTACTACTATTAAGATGCAACTTCAATACCTTAAATAAATTATTATTTATAAAAATATCTATAAGGATAAAATGGCTTTAATGGTATTTAAAAGTGTTTTAAAGAATTATAACCTAAAATCTCTGTTAAATCTACTTTTTTCATTCTGTACTTTTATTGTTTTTTCCCTTTCTTGTATTCTCTTTAAAGTTTGTTCTATAAAATCATTTTTTAATTGATCTTTAGTTGGGGCTTTTTTTACTTCTACTTTTTTAGTAGGAGTTAATTTAGCTGCTTGTGCAACAGCTACAACAGAACTTCCTTTATTCTTAGTAATAGCTGAAACTCTTATGACATTATCAATTGCTTCTTGTTTTATCTTAGGATATTTTTTCTTTTGATATATCACATATAAAGCAAGCAATAATACTAACAATAATATCAAATTAACTAAATGTTTCCAATTATCTGACAATTGTCTTGGAATTAAATCCATTACTGAAAATCCTGTTAGTGGGCTATTATCTTCAATGGGGGCATTACTTTGAACTTCTGATCCTGTTTCAGGTACTGATTGTTGTATTGGATTTTTTGATTTATAATAACAATCTTTTTCTATGTATAAGTTTACATCATAAGTATTTGTATTTTTAATACAATTTTTATTAATTAAAGTATAAGTTCTTGTTGCTTTTCCTCCTTCTATACATTCAGACCATTTAGTAAAATTATAATCTTTTTCAGTACAAGTTGGTTTACCTGAACCACCTCCACCGCCTCCTCCTCTGCTACTAGATACTGAAGTACTTGAAGAAGTTAAAGAAGTAATAAATGAGTATTGTGAAGAAGTATTTGTATTTCCCCATTTATCTGAAGAACTAACTACGTAATAATAAGTTGTATTTGATGTTAAACCTAATAATTTAAGTAAATGAGCTACAACAAATGAATTTGAATTTTGAGGCAAGGATAAGGTTAAAGGATTTGTTCCATAATTTACTGAACTATTAGCTAATTCATCTGTATTCCAATTTATCGTTACTGCATCAGAATAAGGAGTATTATTCTGAATATTAAATAAACTTGGAGCAATATTATCGTAGTAAAAATAAGTTTTATTTGTAATTATTTCATTACCCACACTATCATTACATTTTACATATCTTGAATAATTATTATTTGATGCTACAACAGAGGTAGTAAAATTATTTCCTATCGCTGAACCAATTAATTTTTGAGATAAAGTATTATTAATATATAAAGAACAACTATCTACTTCTATTACATCAGAAACAGTTATGTTACAAATAACTTGGCCAGTAAGAGTATTGTTGTTATCTGCAGGATTACATTCTAAAGAATTTATTGTAGGAACAGTTGTATCGTGATATATTTTATATTTAGGAGTTTCATTAAAATTTCCTAATTTATCATAGCATAATATAGAGTAAGTATAAGAATCGTTTGTAGCACTAGCATCATAAGTCATATTTCCAGATGTAACAGTATTTATTATATTATTATTTAATATTAATGAGCAATTTTCAACTCCAATCTCATCATAAGTAGAATAATTAAATTCTAAAATTCCATCTAAATCATTTGTATTATTTATATTTTTTAAATCTGTTAAATCAAATACTGGACCAGATCTATCTATATTTAATAAAAATAAATCTGTTGAACTAGATGATCCACCCTTATTAAAGATAGTAAAGAAATAACATAAATCTTCTCCATCATTAAAACCACCTAGATCTAAATCATGATTACAATTTGTTTGATTACAAGTAAACGATTGATTAACATAATCCTTTCCACATTTAGCATAACTTAAATTTCCTGTTTCAATCCCAGTTTCTGGATCATTTGTATCTATTGAAAAATATTGAGTTGCATTATTTGTAAAAGAATTATTTGTTGGAAGCAGGGTACTTAATACTAATACTGGAGGAGTTGCATCATTAATAATATTAATTGTAAAGTCTTGACTTTTTATTTCTGGGATTATTGCGTTATCTTTTGTTTTTACTGTCCAAGTAAATGAAGCATCTGAAGATACTTTTTGAGCTTGAAATTTAGAATCAAAATATCCTTTAAATCTTGCTGGAATTTCTGCACCATACCAAGTAATTTGAGTAGAATCGTTGACATGAACCCATGAAATTGATCCTACCGGGTCATATACATTAATTATTAAAAACCCAGTTGTAATCAAAGTAATATTATTAATCGCGTCTGTACTGCTTATAAGATTTTCAATTTCTAAACTAAAATTAGATATATTTGTTTCTAACAGATTTTTTGGGGTAATATCAACAATAGCGGTATGTGCTGCATTAACAGAAGAGACTAAACTTAGTAAAAATATTAAAAATATTGCAAAAATTAGCTCTTTTTTCAAGTTAAGCCCCCTTTGTATTGACAAATTGTAACATCTTTAGTTTATAAAGTTTATTATTCAAAAAACAATATTAAAAAATATACAAAACCATTTAAAAAGGAATATACTAAAAATAAAACAAAGGGGGAACTATGAAATTTGCTCATTTTGCAGACTGTCATTTAGGATCTTGGAGAGAAAACAAACTACAAGAATTAAGTCTAAATACTTTTAGGAAGGCAATTGATTATTGTTTAAAAGAGTATGTAGGTTTTGTTTTAATATCTGGAGATTTATTTGATACTGCCTTACCTAGTATAGAATTAATAAAAGAAGTTGCTCATGAATTAAACAGATTCAAAGAGCAAGATATTCCTGTTTATATTATTGCAGGAAGCCATGATTTTTCTACATCAGGAAAAACAATGCTAGATGTTTTAGAAAAAGCAGGTTTAGTAGATAATGTAGTTAAATTAAAAGATAATAAACTTGAATTTACAGAAGATAGAACAGGAACTTTGATAACAGGACTATATGGAAAACGTGGTTCTCTAGAAATTGAAGATTATAAAACATTAAATATAAAAGATTTGGAAGAAAAAGCAAAAAATGAAAATAATTTTAAGATATTTATGTTCCACACTGCTTTAACAGAGTTCAAAGGAGAAGAATTTGAAAGAATAGAGTCAGCTTCTTATGCAGTATTACCAAAATATTTTAATTATTATGCCGGAGGACATGTGCATTATATATATGAAGCAGATAAATCTTCAGAAGGATATGGAAAAATTGTATTTCCAGGACCACTATTTCCAAATAACTTTGCAGAATTAGAAAAATTAAAATATGGTGGATTTTATATTGTAGAAGTCAAAGATAAAAATATTTCTATGAATCATATTCCTTTAGAATTAGTAAAGCTTGAATCTTATAATATAAATGTTGAAAATAAAACTCCTGATGAAGTTACAAAAGAATTATTTAAAATAAAAAATACCAAAGATAAATTAATTTTAATTAGAATTGAAGGTTCTTTAAAATCTGGAAAGCCTTCTGATATAAAATTCAATGATATTTTTGCTAAATTTGAAGAGCCTTTTTTTGTTTTAAAAAATACAAACAAGTTAACTGCAAAAGAATTTGAAGAAATTGAAGTAAAACAAGGAACTGTAGAAGAGATTGAATCACACATTATAGAAAATTCTGACAAACATGAATTATTCAATAAAGAATTCATCTCAAAAATTATGGACGTTTTAAACCTGGAAAAAAACGAGGATGAAAAAATTCCTGATTTTGAATCAAGATTATTAAAAGATGTGAAAAGGATGATAGGAGTATGAGTTTAAAAGAAATACTTGGACAAGATTATACAGAAGAATTAGAAAAGAGATGTATAAAATTATTAAATGATATATCTGATAAAATAAAAGAATCAAGTAGGGGGTTATATATTTGTCTTAGTTCAAAAGATCATGATGCTTCTCAATTATTAGAAGAAAAAGGATTAATAAAATATCACGAAGGGGAATATTATCTTACTCCAGAAGGAAAGAAATTATTTGATAGAACAAAAATTCCTATAAATTATAAAAAATATAAATTTGTTATTGGGAGGATAAACTTAAAAAAATGATAGCTAATCGAAAATATCTTGAACAAATAGCTAGTTATGTAGCTTTTGAAACGACTAAACAAGGGTTTAATCCAATACATGGATTTGATCATGTTAAAAGAGTGTTTGAAAATTGTTTTAAAATAGGAAAAAATTATGAAATAGACTCTTTAGTTTTAGGAGTTTCAGCTTTATTACATGATATACATTATTTTGGAACTAAAAGAGACAACCATGAAATAAAATCTGCTAAAAAAGCAAGACCTTTTCTAAAACGTATACAATTTCCAGTACAACTAATGAGTAAAGTAGATCATTGTATTTTGGCTCACAGATTTTATAAAGGAGGAATTGCACCAGAAACCTGGGAAGCAAAAATATTATTTGATTCAGATAAATTAGACGTAATAGGAGCAATTGGTTTAGCTAGATTATTTAAATATGATGCAAAAAAAGAACTTTATGAATTAGAAGACCCATTCGCAGAAAATGGAAGAAGTTTAGATGATAAACTATATGTTATTGATCATATTTTTACAAAAGCTTTCAAAATAGTTGATAGATTATACACACCAGAAGCAAAAGAAATGGCTAAATCTCGTATGAATTTTTTAGAACTTTATGTAACACAATTAAAAGAAGAATTAAACGGAAAACATGATAATTAAAAAATTAAAACTGGAAAATATTAGAAGTTATACTGATCAAGAGATTAATTTTCCAGAAGGTTCTGTTTTATTATCTGGAAATGTTGGTTCAGGAAAATCTAGTATCTTATTAGCTATTGATTTTGCATTATTTGGACTGCAAAAAGGAAATATTACAGGAGATTCTCTGCTAAGAAATGATGCTGATAAAGGGACAGTAGAATTACATTTTGATTTAGATGAAAGACCTATATTTATTAAAAGAAACTTACGTAGAGAAGGATCTAAAGTTGTCCAAGATTCTGGTTTTATTGAAGTAAATGGTTCAAGAAAAGCAGGAACTGCAACAGAATTAAAACAACAAGTACTACAATTGTTAAATTATCCTTCTGAATTATTAACAAAAAGCAAAGGTTTGATTTACAGATATACAGTTTATACTCCTCAAGAAGAAATGAAGTATATATTAATGGCAAACAAAGATGAAAGATTAGATGTTTTAAGAAGAATATTTGGAATTGATAAATATAAAAGAGTAAAAGACAATTCTAAAATATTTACAACTTATTTAAAAGATAAAAAGAAAGAATTTTCTGGAATATTTTTAGATTTAGATTCAAAAATCAAAGAAAAAGTAGACAAAGAAAAATCACAAAACAAAATCAAGGAAGATTTATTGAAATTGGATGAGGAATTAAAGATTTCTAGCAAGAATTTAGAAGAAAAGAAAGGAAAAATAAAGCAGCATGAAAATCAGATAAAAGAATTTACAAATTTAAAGCAAGAATTGAGTATAAACAACGTTAATGAAAGAAATTTAAAGGAAAAACAGATATTATTTTTAAGAGACATTAAAGAACTTGAAAGTTTTGTTTCTGAATTCAAAGAAGAAAAATTAGATTTAACTATAAGAGAACAAATCATTAAAAAAGAAAAAGAATTTGGATCGGTAGACAAAGATATTAAAAATGTTTTACTAGAATTAAATAAGATTGATTTAAAAGTCTCTGATTCTGAAAGTTTAAAGAAAAAGATTCATGATTTGAGCAAATGTCCTACTTGTTTACAAGATGTTTCTGAAATACATAAGGAAAAAATACTAAAAAGAGAAAACGAAAACTTAGAAAAATATAAAGAACATATTAACATTTATTCGAAGAGAAAAGAAGAATATGAATTATTGGCCATTAATCTTAAAAAAGAAATAGAAGATTTAAGGAAAAAAGACAATGAACAAAACGTTTACAAGATAAAACTTGAAAACTTTAAGGAAAAACAAACAAAATTACTAACTTTTAAAAAAGAAATTGAAAAAATTGAACAAGAAATAAGAGATTTAGTTAAGAAATCTGTTGATATTAATTTAAAATTAAAGAATTTTGCTAATTTAGAAAAAGATTATGAACTTTTAAGAAGAGATTATGAAACTTCTCAATTATTACAGAAAAATATAGAAATAAAAAAAGCTTCTATACAAAAAGAACTGGAAAATTCTTCACAATTAATAACTAATCTGGAAAAAGATATAGAAAATAAATTATTTGCAAAAGAAAATTATACAAGGTTTGAAAATATACAAAATTGGTTTGAACAAGACTTTGTTAATCTAGTAGAAAATATAGAAAAACAAGTCATGTTTAAGATACATCATGATTTTGATGGATTTTTCCAAAAATGGTTTGATATTTTAATAAATAATGAATTATTAAAGATAAAATTGGATAATGATTTCAGTCCTTTAATAGAACAAAATGGACATGATATTGATTATGAATACATTTCTGGGGGAGAAAGAACTGCTGCTGCACTAGCTTATAGATTATCTTTAAACCAAGTAATAAATAATTTAATTACTAATATAAAAACTAAAGATATAATTATATTAGATGAACCAACAGATGGATTTTCTTCAGAACAATTGGATAGAATAAGAATATTACTTGATGAACTAAATGTTAAACAAACTATTATTGTAAGCCACGACCCCAAAATAGAGAGTTTCGTAGAAAATATAATAAAATTAAACAAAAAAAACCATATAAGTTCTATTGAATAGTGCTTTTTATTATATATTTTTTTATACAACAATCATTTTAAAAGAAAAGTATTCTAAATTAGTATGACCTTTTACAAATGTTCGATATTAGCAAACCCAGAAGGAGATGGATGGATTTATGCAAAAGGAATTTATGATATCTTATCTCAAAAAGAGCCTGATAAATTTGAATTAAATCCTGTTGAATTAAAACAATTTAGAGATGGAGAATTCAAACCAAAACTAACAAAAAATGTAAGAAAAAGAAATTGTTTCTTTATACATGATTCTAATCTAAAACCAGAAAAATGGTTAGCAGATCTGTTATTGATTAATGGTACATTAAGCACTTCTCATGCACACCATATAGTAGATGTCTTTCCTTATCTAAAATTTAGTAGACAGGATAGAAAAGATGAGTCTAGAGTACCAATATCATCAAGAATTGTAGCAGATGCGGTTGGTTTATATGCTAATTCTGTATTAACTATAGATTTACACAATGATGCTATACAAGGTTTTTATAAAGAAATGGATAATTTATATTCATTCCCAGTTGTTATAGATCATTTAAAGAAAAACCATTCAGAAATTCTTGAAAATCTTTTGATAGCGAGTACTGATGCAGGCGGAGCTCCAAGAGCAAGAAATTTTGCAAAACGTTTAGGCATGAAAGAAATTATTGTTGGAAATAAATACAGAGCAGAAGCTGGAAAAGTTGAGAAATATCAATTAATAGGAGATGTAGAAGATATAAGAGGCAGAAATGTCTTATATATAGACGATATTTTAGATTCTGGAATAACTTTAAATAAAGCAGAAAAAGCTGCAAGAGAAAAAGGAGCAAGAAAAGTATATGCTTATACAACTCATGCATTATTCACAAAAGGAATAGAATTAGTAAATGCTTTTGATGGTTTTTTTGTTGGAGATACTATAATACAAAAGAATATTTGTCCAAAATTAGAAGTTATATCTTTTATACCTTTATTTGCTGAAGCTATACGTAGAGTAAATGAAGGAGAAAGTCTAAGTAGTCTATTAGAGACAGATAATCCAAAATAATAAAATTTAAATATAGCCTAATTAACCATAAAATATGATTAAAAGAGGCTTAATATTCATTTTTCTAATATTATTAGCAAGTACTGTTTATGCTTCTATAGATTTATCAATAAATCCAAATGAAGTTTTAGTTTTAAAAGGTGAAGATGGACTAGCTGATTTAACAATAATAAATTCTGGAGATGCAGATACATTTTATGTACAATCTTTAGATTTAAATTGGTTATTAGATTCATCAGATTTATTAAATATAATGATAGGACAAGGAGAATCGCAAACTGTTAAATTAAAATTCAAACAAGCCGCAGATGATTTAGTTCCAAGATCTTTCGCTGTTCCTATAACAATAGTTTCAAGAGGATCAGGAGAGACAGAACAAAAATTATTAACAATAACTTTAGTAGACCCAAATAATTTCTTAAAAACAGAATTAATAACTCCAGAAATTATTGATCCAAGAAAAGAAACAAACAAAGTTGAATTAAAAATTACAAATATTCATAATAGTGTACTTGAAGATGTACAAATAAGTTTAAGCAGCGATATTTTTAGTGATACAAAAACAACGACCATAAACCCGCTTTCAGCAAACACAGAAACATTTTATTTAAAATTGAATCCTGATGCACAAGAAGGGGATCATAATGTTGAAATTTCATATTATTGGAAAGATAAATTAGTTGGAAAAACAACAGAAATTTTAAAAGTTTCTCAATATAAAGGCATTCGTGATATTATAAGTGAAGATAATTCTATATTAGTTCAAAAACAAATCATTAAAAAAATGAATGAAGGTAATGCAATTATAACTGAAAAATATGTAAAAGAGGTTTCATTCATACAAAAATTATTCACTTCAACAGAACCAAAACCAGATGAGATAATAAAAACAGATTCCGGTTATAAATTAACTTGGATTTTAAAATTTGAACCTAAACAAGAATATGAAATTAAAATAACAACAAACTATAGAAATCCATTAATAATTGCAATTTTTGTTTTATTGGTTGGTGTTTTATTATACTTTAAAATTAAAAGAGATGTTGTTGTTAAAAAACAAGTATTAACTATGAGAGGAGAAAGAGGATTATCCAATATAAAAGTTATGCTAACAATCTATAATAAAAGACAAAGAAATTTACACAATGTACGTATTTTAGAAAGAATTCCAAATCTTGTTGGAAAACCATTTAATTTCTTTGGCCCACATCCTGAAAAAGTTTCAAGAGTAGATACTATGACTACTTTATTTTGGAAGATACCTGAATTAAAATCAAAACAAGAAGTAATAATTACTTATAGGGCAGAATCAAGACAACGTAGATTAGGAAAGTTAATGTTACCTCCTACCTTAGTTAAATACATGCAAGGAGAAAAATTGGTTGTTTCTAAGTCCAATAGAATTCTATTATTTAAACATTTAAAAGATTAGAAACATATTTAAATGATATTTTTCTTGAAAATAATAGCCCACCATAGCTCAGCGGTTAGAGTTCGCGGCTGTAGATAAATTCGCTGTTTGATCTAAAGCAAAAGCAAGAAATGAAAAACAGATAGCTGAACCCGCGGGATCCCCAGTTCGAATCTGGGTGGTGGGACATTTTATTATATAAAGGATAATGATATGAAGTATAACAAACTCATTCGTGATAGGATTCCAGAAATAATAAAGAAAAATGGTTCTATTCCAATTACACATATCGGTTCTAATGAAGAATACTTACAAAAGCTTAAAGAAAAACTTGAAGAAGAAGTTAAAGAATTTTTAAAAGAAGATAATGAAGAAGAACTTGTAGATATTCTTGAAGTAATTTATGCAATAAGTACTTATAAAAAAATTGATAAAAAACAATTAGAACTTCTCAGAAAAAAGAAAGCAAAAGAAAAAGGTGAATTCAAAGATAGAATAATTCTTGATGAAACAAAATAATTGAAACATGAAATACAAAAGTATTATTATATCCGGTCCTCCAGTTTCAGGAAAATCAACTTTAGCAGAAAAATTAGCTAAAATATACAATTGGCCAGTTTATTCTATAGGACAGTTATGGAGAGATGAGTGGACTAAATTATATCCAAATAAAGAAATTTCTTTTGAAGATTATTGGAAAAAAATAACATTAAAAAATAATTTATCAATGGATAAAAGATTTAAAAATATTATTGAAAAAGGAGAGTTTATCGGAAATATGAGATATGGTGTACAATATAAAGATCCTTCAGTTTTATTGGTTTTAGTTACAGCCAATATTGATCTTAGAGCAAAAAGAGGATTAGATGTTGATGTTTACAAAGGAAAATCCTTTGAAGAAATAAAAAAAATCCTTATTGGACGAGAAAATAATGAAGCAAAAGTAGGAAAAGATATGTACAAATATGACTATAGGGACCCAAAGCATTATAACTTAATACTTGATTCTAGTAAATTAACGATTGAAGAAGAAATATCTATTATAACTAACTTATTGCCTCCTTCACAAAAACATTAAAGAATTATTGGCTTATAATGTTCTTCATCTAATACCAATTTTTCTAAGATGGGTTTAATATTTTTTTGATTACTTACTCTTCTAAAAAGGGATCTAGCTATAGTATCACTAAAATTTACTAAAGGTATCTTTGTATCTAAATCTATTCCATAATAAATTTTAACTTTTGTAGGTAAACTACTACAAGTTTTATAGATCTCTTCTCTCTGTCTCTTATTTAATTTACCATCAATATATAAATTAGTTTGATTCTCAGTTAATGGTTCTCCATATAATAAACTATAAATCACTTTAGATCTAATTAGATTTACAAGTTCGCATTTTATACCTTGTTCTTGAAGTTTTCTTACTTGACTTTCAAATTCCCATTTAATATCTTGGGTTAATATACAATATTTATAATAAGCATCTAAATAGGGTTCTGTAAATTCTAAAAAATTATCAATTTGCCCTTTTTTTATTAATTTTTTTGAAACTCCTTCTTGAACATATTTTTCACTAAGAGAAAAAAACCCAACTAAGAATTCTGGAATTTGATCGTGATTAGATTCATCGAATGCAAATAAACTTATACTATTATCCATATCTTTCAAAGATTAATTCTTTTTAAATAGATATTTGTAAACCAACAATATTATTATAAAATATATAATACAAAAATTTAAATAAAGTATCTTCTGTAAAATATATATTCTAACAAATTGCAACTTGCAAGTATGTGCGCGTCAGATTTATAAATAAAATTTACTTCTTTTAATTATGGATAAGAAAAAATTAGCTGAATTTATTGGTATTATGTTGGGCGATGGAAATATCTATAGTAAAAGTGGAACTTATAGGTTTGTAGTCACTGGCCATTCTGAAGAAGATTATGATTATTTAATAAATTATGTTAAACCTTTAATTAAAACTTTATTTAATAAAGAAGCATCAATTTGGAAACATAAGAATAAAAATGCGATAGCTCTTTCTGTTTGTTCAAAAAGTGTAATAGAAAAATTAATATCTCTTGGATTAGTTTCTGGACCAAAAACAATGGGAATTCCAACTTTTGCAAAAAAGAACAAAAAACTCATAGCTAATTTTATAAGGGGGATTGCAGATACTGATTTTAGTATATCATTCACAAAGAAAAAGCATAATTATCCTTTTATTACTTCAAGTTTTTCAAATAAAAATTTTACTGAAGAACTTAAAAATCTTTTAAAGTTATTTAATATAAAAGCAAATATTTACACAAAATTAACAACTTTAGGTAATAAAACTTTTATTCAATATCAAATTGATATATATGGTAGACATAATCTAAAAAAATGGATGAAATTTATTGGGTTTTCTAATCCAAAACACCTAACAAAGATTGCTATTTGGAATAAACTTGGTTATTATACTCCCCATACCCATTATTTAGAAAGAGTAAAATTATTAAAACAATAAACTTATAAATAAATTAAAATATAAACTTTTATGCCCCGGTTGTGTAGTGGCCTAGCACATAATCTTAGAAGTATCTCTTCAAGAATGTGAAGCTCTGTCGAAGCTATAACCCGAGTTCAAATCTCGGCCGGGGCGTATTCATTTTTATCCGGGCGTTTATTACATCTTTTATAACTCTTAAGTAGTTACGAATAGAAAGATTTATAAATACTAATTATTTAGTTAATATATGAAACAAAATCTTGAAAAGTCCTTAAAAAAAGGATATAATTCATGGTCTTATGGATTAGAAATAATTGCAGGTACTTTATTAGTGGTAGCAGACAATCATTTTAATCTTCAAGGTCAAGCAAAAGAAATTTATGATTATGCAACAAATTTAGGTGGAGTTCTTTTAATTGCAGATGGTTTAAGAAGAATCGATAATATTAGTACCCACTATAAAAAAGTTTTACTTGATTATATCTTAGAATCTAAACAAAACAATAATATTAAATTTGATAAATAAGATGATCAAAGAACAAAATTGTATTTTAAAGGGTACTTCTCTTTGTGCCATTGTAAGAGATGAAATGATGAATCCTGCAGGAGGGATAGTTGATTTTATAAATTGTATCGTTCCTTTTGTAGAACAAGCAATTGTAGTAGACACTGGTTCTGTAGATGGAACAAGACAAATTCTTCAAGAATCAGCAAAAAAATATCCAAATTTAAATATTTTTGATAGACAATTCGATGATTACGCTTCTTCAAGAAATTTTTCTCTTAGTAAAGTTGAAACTAAAAGGGCTTTAATATTAGATGCTGATGAAAGAATATTCAGAAAAGAATTATTAAAACTTAAAGGATTTTTAAAAATCAATAAATCTAAAGATATTAATCTTTTCTTTGATATTCTAAATATATATGCCGATGGAGAAATAAAACCTGGGGGAAATAATCCAAGGATGTTCCATGTAAAAGATAAAAAATATCAAAATGAGGGGCATGATTGTTGGGAATATTTATTTGTAGATGGTTCTAGAATATATGATGGCATTGAAAGGCATATAGAAATTATTCATTTCCTTCCAGATAAAGAAGGGGAAACTAAAAAAAGACGTTATTGGTATGATAGTACAGGAAAAAAAGCTATAGCTCCTTCGCAAAGAAAAGGATTTGTTACTTGGAAAAAGCTAAATCCATTAAGAGCAAAATATAGTTAATAAATAGAGATTCCTTTTTTAGAAAAAAAGGCGCTTTTTACCTTTAAACAGGTTTAAATACTATGTTACCTTGATATTCTATCGTAAGAAGGAGAAAAATTAAGATAAAGAAAATGAAAATAAAAATAGTTAAGAAATGGAAATTTCAAAAATTAGACAATAAAAAATTTATTCCAAGTCATTTGAAAGGAATTATAAAAGCAAGAAAAGTAATAGTAGGATAATTTATCCTTAGAAGGGTTTAATCCCTTAATTTCTATTAAAAGCTTATATCCCTAAAAAACGTAAACTTTATAAATAGGCTAATAACGAAATTAACAAGGAAATAGCAAGCTTCTGGGATAAAATGGATAATAACACCTCAAGTCATTATAATCATAAATTTTACCTTATTGATATAACCAATTTATCATTTATAGAACTATCAGCTAGTGCTATGCAATGGGCCGGTAGCTCAGCTTGGTAGAGCACTTGCCTTTTAAGATCACATCATAGAAAGCAAGTGGTCGAGGGTTCAAATCCCCCCCGGCCCGTATACTAAAAGGAAATCAAAATGAAAGAAGAGAAGAAAGACAAATTTGATATTACAACACATTCTCTGGTTCCAGAGCATATCAAATTAACAGAAGAAGAAAAAAAACAATTGCTTCAGTCTTATAATATTTCTATAAAACAATTTCCAGCAATATCCCAAGACGATGCTATGGCTAAAAAATTAAATTTGAAAATTGGAGATGTTATAAAAATAGTTAGAAAAAGTCCAACTTTAGGGCAAAGCACTTATTATAGGGTTGTGATAAAATGATTGAATATAAAAATATTATTAGAGAATATTTCAAGGAAAATTCATTCGTACAATCTAATATAAATTCTTTTAACAATTTTATGGATAATGGAATACAACAAATAATTAATGAAACCGAAGAGATTATTCCTACCATTATTCCACAAGATGTAGATACTTTCAGAATTAAATTTGGTAAAGTTCAGATAAAAAAACCAGAAATTATCGAAGCTGATGGTTCTAAAAGACCAGTTTATCCGACAGAAGCAAGATTAAGAGCATTAACTTACGCAGCTTCAATAGAAGTAGAAGTTTTTGTTTATGTAGATAACATACAAAGAGAAAATTTCGTAATAGAACTTGGTAAAATTCCTGTAATGATAAGATCAAAATATTGTCATTTATGTAATGCAAAACCAGAAGAATTAATTTCCCACGGTGAAGATCCAAATGATTTTGGTGGATATTTCATATTAAATGGAAATGAGAGAGTATTAATTACTGTTGAAGATTTAGTTTCAAACAAATTATTCATAGAAAAAGAAGAAACTGGCCCAAGCACTTATACGGCAAAAATATATTCAGAAAAATCTTCTTACAGAATTCCACACAGCATTGAGCAAATGAAAGATGGAATTATTTATTTAAGTTTTACAAGATTTAGAAAAGTTCCTATTGTTACTTTCATCAAAGCCCTTGGATTAGTAAAAGATAAAGAAATTATGGAAGCGATTTCAAAAGAGAAACAATACGATTCTGTTTATATTAATTTAGTTGAATGCGTTGACTTGAAAACAGAAGAGGATGCTTTATTACAATTGGGTAAAAAAATAGGTGTAGCACAAGACAAAGATGAAAAACTTGAAAAAGTTAAAGAACAATTAGATAAATATTTACTTCCTCACTTAGGAATAACTGCTGAATCAAGAATGAAAAAAGCGTATAACTTATGCAAGATAATTAAAAAATTCTTAGCAACAGCAGAAAGCAAGCAAGTTACCGAAGATAAAGATCATTTTATGAACAAAAGATTAAAACTATCTGGGGATTTACTTGGAGATTTATTCAGAGTTAATTTAAGAAATTTAGTTCAAGATATCTTATACAACTTCCAGAGATTAGTTAAAAGAGGAAAATTCCAATCTATAAAAATAATAATTAGAAATGAATTATTAACTAGTAGAATTAAAAGTGCAATGGCAACAGGTATGTGGATTGGTGGAAGAAAAGGAATATCTCAAAACATTGATAGAACAAATGCCTTATCAACATTATCACATTTACAAAGAGTTGTTTCATTATTAGATTCGACTCAAGAAAATTTCGAAGCTAGAGAATTACATGGAACTCACTTTGGAAGATTATGTCCAATAGAAACCCCAGAAGGAACTCCTGTTGGTTTAAGAAAGAATCTTGCAATGTTGTGTGAAGTAACTCAGCAAGAAATGGACGATGAAAAATTAAAAAAATCATTAGTTGATTTAGGAATGCAGGGAAAATAAAATGACAGATGTATACTTGAATGAAAATTATATTGGAGATATAGAAAATCCAAAGGAATTTGTAAGAAAGGTAAGATCTGAAAGAAGAAAGAGTTCTATTCCTGGAATAATTAATGTATATTTCGATGAAAATTCCAATGAAGTAAGAATTGAAAGTTCAAAAGGTCGTGCTCGTAGACCAGTAATCGTTGTTGAAAATGGAAAATCATTATTAACAGAAAAGCATATGGAAAAACTAGGTACTGAATTAAAATTCTCTGATTTAGTTAAACAAGGCATTATAGAATATTTAGATGCAAGCGAAGAAGAAAATGCTTTAGTAGCTCTATATGAAAAGGATATTACTACCAAACATACTCATTTAGAAATTAGTCCTATTGCAATGTTAGGTATATGTGCGTCTTTAATGCCATATTCAAACTTCTGTTCATCTTCAAGATTAATTAAAGGTAACAAGATGCAGAAACAATCTTTAGGATTATATACTGCAAATTATTTATTAAGAATGGATACAGATACTAATGTATTACACTATCCTCAAGTTCCAATTGTAAGATCTTTTACTTCAGAAATATTCCCACAAAGCAGATATCCTTATGGACAAAATATAGTAATTGCTATTATGAGTTATGAAGGGTATAATATGCAAGATTCAATAATTGTAAATAAAGGTTCTATAGATAGAGGATTTGGAAGATCAACTTATTTCAGGCCTTATTCTGTTGAAGAATTAAGATATTCTGGTGGATTAAAAGATGAAATAATTATACCAGACAAAGAAGTTAAAGGATATAGAAGCGAAAAAGATTATAGATATTTAGAAGAAGATGGAATCATATTCCCAGAAGCAAAAATAAAAGAAAGTGATGTTATTATTGGAAAAATAAGTCCTCCAAGATTCTTAGGAGGAATGGAAGAATTTTCTATTGCAGCTAACATAAGAAGAGAAAGTTCTGTTTCAGTCAAGCACGGAGAAAAAGGTGTTGTTGATTTTGTTGTTGTTACAGAAAATGAAGAAGGAAATAAATTAGTTCAAGTAAGAGTAAGAGAAACAAGAATTCCAGAAATAGGAGATAAATTCGCTTCAAGACACGAACAGAAGGGTGTTATTGGATTAATTGTTCCTGAAGAAGATATGCCATTTACTGCAGCAGGAATAAAACCAGATATAATTTTCTCTCCTTTCAGTGTACCTTCAAGAATGACTGTATCTCATATGTTAGAAATCCTTGGAGGAAAAGTTGCTTCATTATCTGGAAAATATATTGATGGAACTGTATTTGATTCAAAACCAGAAGATGAAATGAGAAAAGAATTATTAGAATTAGGATTCAGAGAAAATTCAACAGAAACAATGTATAATGGAATGACAGGAGAAGTTTACAAAGCAAAAATATACATTGGTAATATTTACTATTTAAGATTAAGACATATGGTTGCAAACAGATTACACAGCAGAGCATCTGGAAAAGTTCAATTATTAACAAGACAACCAATTGAAGGAAGAGCAAGAGGTGGAGGATTAAGATTAGGAGAAATGGAAAAAGATTGCTTTGTAGCACATGGTGCGTCTTTATTATTAAAAGAAAGATTTGACTCTGATAAAACTCTTGTTTATGTATGTGAAAATTGCGGATTGATGGGAATGTATGATCATTTCAAACAAAGAAAAACTTGTCCAAAATGTGGAAGCAGCACAGAAGTTAATGCTATTGAATTATCATATGCATTCAAATTATTATTGGATGAATTAAAAGCATTATGCATTTATCCAAGATTAAATTTAAAGAATAAATACTAAAATGACAGAATATGTATACAAAAAGGTAGGATCAATTGTATTTGGTGTACTTAGTCCTATGATAATTAAGAAAATGTCAGCAACCAAGATAGTTACACCAGAATTATATGATAAGGAAGGTTATCCTGTTGATGGTGGATTAATGGATGTTAGAATGGGAGTTATTGATCCAGGATTAAAATGTAAAACTTGTGGTGGAAAACTAAAAGAATGTATGGGACATTTTGGTTATATAGAATTAGCAAGACCTGCTATACATGTAAAATATGTTGATACAGTTTATGATTTATTAAGATACACTTGTAAAAGTTGTGGAAGAATTTATGCTGATGAAGAAAAAATTAGAATACATAAATTAGCTATAGAAGAAAAGACAAAAACAGAAAAATACATTGCTGTTAAAAGAGAATATGAAGAATTTGCAAGTTCGTTAAAAACTATTAAAAAATGTCCTTATTGTCAAGCTAAAAAAGTTGAATTAAAACTAGAAAAACCAGTTTCTTTCTATGAAGAAGATCAAAAATTAACTCCTATTGAAATTAAAACCAGATTAGAAAAAATATCTGATGCAGATTTAGAATTAATTGGAATAAATCCTGCTTTTGCAAGACCAGAATGGTTTGTTTTAACAATGTTGCCTGTTCCACCTGTAACAGTAAGACCAAGCATTACATTAGATACAGGAGAAAGATCTGAAGATGATTTAACTCACAAACTTTCTGATATAGTAAGAATAAATCAAAGATTATTTGAAAATATTAATGCAGGAGCACCAGAAGTTATTGTTGAAGATTTATGGGAATTATTACAATATCACATAATGACTTACTTTGATAATGATATTGCTCAAGTTCCTCCAGCAAGACATAGATCAGGACAGCCATTAAAAACATTAACTGATAGAATTAAATCCAAAGAAGGAAGATTCAGATATAATTTAGCTGGAAAAAGAGTAAATTATGCTGCAAGAACTGTTATTTCTCCAGATCCAAAAATAAAATTAGGAGAAGTTGGAATTCCAATAGTAGTTGCTATGGATTTAACAATACCAGAAACAGTTAACTCTTGGAATTTTGCTAAATTAAAAGAATATGTTCAGAGAGGTCCTAAAGAATATCCAGGAGCAAATTATGTTATTAGACCAGATGGAACTAAAAAACAAATTACAGATGAAACCAAAGAACAATTACTTGGAGAATTAGCAGAAGGATTTATTGTTGAAAGACATTTGATTGATGGAGATATTTCTATATTTAACAGACAACCAAGCTTACACAGAATGAGTATCATGTGTCATAAAGTTAGAGTATTGCCTGGAAATTCATTTAGAGTAAGTCCTGCTGTATGTTTCCCATATAACGCAGACTTTGATGGAGATGAAATGAACTTACATATTCCTCAAACAGAAGAAGCTAGAACAGAAGCAGAAGTATTAATGAGTGTAAGAAAACATTTGATAACTCCAAAAGATGGTTCAAATGTTATTGGATGTATTGAAGATGCAATTGTAGGTTGTTATTTATTAACCAAAGAATTAACATTAACTAAAGAAGAAGCAATTCAATTATTAATTTCCATTGGTGTTGATGATTCTGAAAAATTCTCAAAATTAAAAGACAAAGTTACAGGAAAAGAAGTATTTAGTGTTTTATTACCAGATGATTTTGACTTCGTTGGAGAATCAAAAAACGATGAAGAAGTTATTGTTAAAAAAGGAAAATTAATAGAAGGGGTAGTTGATAAGAATACAATAGGTTCTGAAGGAGGATCTATGATTAGAAGCTTGTATGTAACTTACAAAGAAGCAGGTTTTGAAATCACAGAAAAGATATTTAGATTAGGAATTGCAGTATTATTAAAGAATGGTTTTACTACATCTATCTCAGATACAGACATTACTGAAAAATTAAAGAATGAAATCGAAGAAATTTTAACAGAAGCTGAGAAAAAAGCTAAAAGATATATTAAACAGTTTGAAGATGGAGAATTAACACCAATACACGGAAGAACTATTGAAGAAACTATTGAATTAAAAATCATTGAAGCTTTAACTGAAGCAAGAAACGATGTAGGTAAGTTGATTGCAAAATCTATTCCAGAAAAAAATAATTCTGCTTTAGTTATGGCACGTTCAGGAGCAAGAGGTAAAATATTAAATCTAGCTCAGATGGCAGGTTGTGTTGGACAGCAGGCTTTACGTGGACAAAGAATTAATACAGGATATAAGAAAAGAGCTTTATCAATGTTCGAAGATAATGAAATGAGTCCAGAAGCAAAAGGTTGGATTAAAAATGGATATAAAAGAGGATTAAAACCATACGAATATTTCTTCCACTGCTTAACAGGTAGAGACTCACTGATGGATACTGCATTAAGAACGCCTAAATCAGGTTATTTATACAGAAGAATCTCAAATGCATTACAAGATTTAAGAGTTGAATATGATGAAACAGTAAGAGATGCAAACAGAAGCATTGTACAATTTAAATATGGAGAAGATTCGATTGATGTTTCAAAGAGTGAAAATGGTACTATTGATGTTGAAAAAATTGTAAAGGAGGTTGCAAAGTTATAATGGCAGATTTATTTGAACAATACGAAGTTTTTATACCTAAACCAGTTTTAGATAGAGCAAAAACTCTTACTAAACAGTATAAATTATCAGAAAAAGATACAAAATCAGTTTTAGATAAAATAAAAACAACTTATGAAGATATGAAAATTGCTCCTGGTGAAGCTATTGGTATTGTAACTGCAGAATCCTTTGGAGAACCAGGTACACAGATGATTTTAAGATCATTCCACTTCGCTGGAGCATCTGAAATGAAAGTTACTATGGGTTTACCAAGATTAATAGAAATTTTCGATGCAAGAAAAAATCCTTCAACTCCGGTAATGGAAGTTTATTTACAGAAAAAATATTCACAAAGTCCTACTCAAGTAAAAGAAATTGCAGCCAGAATTAAAGAGACTAAATTAGAAGAAGTTGCTTCTGAATTTTTATTAAATATAATTGAAAACAATGTAGAAGTAAAATTAGCTAGAAAGAAAATGACTGAATTTAATCTAAGTTCAAAGGATATTGCAGATATCATTGTAGCTAATCTAAAAAATGTTACAGTAGACCAAGACAGAGATAGTTTAATTATAAAATCAACAATAAAAGAAATTAAATTATCAGAATTATATAAATTAAAAGAAAAATCCAAGGAAATTCATATTTCTGGAGTAAAAGGTATTGCAAGAGTATTACCTATGAAAGTTGAAGAAGAATATATTATCTATTGTGTTGGTTCAAACTTAAAAGACATGCTTGAAATTGAAGAAATCGATGCTGCAAGAACAAGAACTAATGATGTAGCAGAAATAGGAGATGTTCTTGGAGTAGAAGCAGCAAGGCAAGCAATTGTAGATGAAATCTTAAAAGTTATAGGTGAGCAAGGTTTAAATATAGATATTAGACACATTATGCTATTAGCAGATGCTATGACAGCAACTGGAGAAATTAAAGGAGTAACAAGATCGGGAATAACCCAAGAAAAAGAAAGTGTCTTGGCAAAAGCGAGTTTTGAAACTCCAATTCCTCATTTAGTTGATGCAAGTTTAACTGGTGAAGTAGATCAATTAAGCTCTGTTATAGAAAACGTAATGCTAAACCAGCCAGTACCTTTAGGAACTGGATTACCTGGATTAATGGCTAAAATGAAGCCAAAGGTAGAAAAATGAATGACTTAAGAGAAGACTTGAAAAAGAAAAAACCAATATTTGGTGCAGATAGAACTTTGAAAGAAATAAGATCTGGAAAAGTAGAGAAAATATATATTTCAAAGAATTGTAAAGACGAAATTAAAAGAGATATTTTACATTACAGTAAATTAGCTGATGTTAAAGTAATCGAATTGAAAGAAACAAATAACGAGCTGGGAGCAGTATGTAAAAAACCTTTCAATATTTCTGTAATAGCTTTCTAAAAATGGGGATAAAATACAATTTAAATTTAATGAATTATAGAACAGTTATAGAAAATGTAACAAGATGTTCTGTAAAAGATTGTTTCTTAAGAGAAGATAATTCTATCATAGTAATTGTAAAAGAAGGAGATATGGGAAAAGTAATTGGAAAAGGGGGAGTTAATATAAAACATCTAGAACAAAAAATGAACAAAAAATTAAAAATTGTTGAATATAATCCAGATGTTACAAAATTTGTTGGGAATTTAATAGCCCCAATAACTGCTAAAACCATTACAAATGAAGATAATACTATTACAATAAGCTTACCTAGTACTAGAGAAAAAGGCCAAATAATAGGTAGAGATTCAAAAAACCTTATAGAAATTAAAAAGATAGTTTCTATGTACTTTGATATTGTGGATATAAAAGTATCATAACCAACTTGAATGCCAGTATTTAGATATAGGCCATACTGCTGCATTAATTATTTTTGGTTGTTCTTTAAGTTTATATGCTACTATCCAAAAATGGACTCCTAAATTTACAGGGCAAGGAAAATTATCAAATTTTTCTTTTGTAATGCTTGTAAAAACTGTACTCCCATCTTCCTCAGAAAATTCAACAGGATATCTATTTTCTGTATCTATTTCTCCAATAATTTTAGCTTCGTAAGAAGTAATAATTTCTACTTGAGATTTCTCCATTTCCCAAGGTTGTTTAGTTACCTTTCCTTCTAAAGCGTTCATCTTAAATTAACAAACAAATTTAAGATTTATAATCCTTTCTGTAAATTTTATAGAACAATAAGCTTTATAAATCTATAATTTAAGATTTTAAATAGAAAATGGCACATAAAACCAATGGATTAAACGCTGGAAAAAAGCTTAAAAATAAAAGAAGAAAATTCAGATGGTACTATCCTTGGTATAAAAGAAGAGTTTTAAGATTAAAAGAAAAATCAGATCCATTAAGAGGTTCTCATCAAGCTAAAGCTATTGTATTAGAAAAAGGAGAAGTAGAAGCTAAACAGCCAAACTCAGCTAAAAGAAAAATAGCTAAAGTACAATTGATTAAAAACGGTAAAAAAATATCAGCATTCTTACCTGGAGATAATGCTTCCAAATTTATTGCAGAACACGATGAAGTTATTATAGAATGTATGGGTGGAAAGAAAGGAAGAGCTAAAGGAGATATTCCTGGAATTAGATGGCAAGTTATAAAAGTTAATGATCAGAGTTTAGATGCTTTATTACACAAAAAGATAGAGAAAGGTAGAAGATAAAATGTTAAAATTATTTGATAGATGGGATACAAGTGCAATTGTTGTAAAAGATATTGGATTGCAGAAATATGTTAATTTAAGAGAAACATTAGTTCCTAGAACTTGCGGTAGAAATACTAGAAGATTCCACAAATCAACTTATATGAATATTATTGAAAGATTAATTAACAAATTAATGGTTCCAGGACACAAAGGTAAAAAACATAAATTAACTTCTGGACAATGCTCAGGTAAATGGCAGTTTGCATATAGAACAGTAATTAAAACATTTGAAATCGTAGAAAATCAAACTAAACAAAATCCTGTTGAAGTTTTTATAAGAGCTTTGGAAAATGCTGCTCCTAGAGAAGAAGTTACAAGCATAGAATATGGTGGAGCTAAATATCCTCAAGCAGTAGAAGTTGCTCCCCAAAGAAGAATTGATATGGTTTTGAGATTAATTACTCAAGGTGCTTATGCAAAATCTTGGAATACTAAAAAAACAATAGAAGCATGCTTAGCAGATGAAATCCTTAAAGCATATAATATGGATCAAACAAGCGCCGCTCTTTCAAAGAAATTAGAAATGGAAAGACAAGCTTCAAGTGCTAGATAAAAAGAGGTATTAAACCTCAGATTTTTTCTGAGATATTTGAAAATGTTAACAAAAGAAGATTATGATAAATTTGTAGAAGATTTTTCTAAAAAATTGAAGAATCATAAAGATGTTTGCTTTTATTTATATGGTTCATATACTACGGGAAATTGTGATTATGGTAGAAGTGATATTGATGGAGGCTTAATCCTTAACAATCAATTTATAACTGATAAAGAAAAAATGTTAGATATATCCAATTCTTTATGCGAATGCTTAATAGAACATCCGATAGAAGAACAATTTAATGTTCTTGATCGTGGAACAAATTTAGATGGAAGATTTTTATCTTATACCAAAGATTATACTGACTGGATAAAAAATCATGGTAAAGTAATAAAAGGGGATGAAAAATATATATCTGAATTAAATGGTCATGATTTTAAATCAAATATATTATATAGCACTTCTTTTAATTTAAGATTTTTAAGAAATAGTTTATTAAAATCTAGATTTAATGTAAAGAAAAATCAAGATGTATTAGCTAAAGACTTTGAAAGATACCTTAAAACTTTTACAGGATTACCAAAAAAATTAATTTACTTAAGAACTGGAGAATTATTGGATAGAAGATTTGTTGCTCAAGATAAAATAAAAGAATTATTGGGGCATGATCCTTTTTATCTTAACGAAACTAATCAAATATTATCAAATATAAAAAAATTAGAAAAATTTTCAAAAGACCCAGGAATAGTTATTTCTATTTTAACTGAAAGTTTAACAGATTTTGAATTAATGATCAAAGAATATGTTTGTAAATACCCAGAGATAGGAGAAAGAGAATTTAAAATATGAAATATTTAGTGCATTTAAATCCATCAAAAGAACTTTTTAAAAAGATAAATGAATATAAAAATTTAATTTATAAAGACATTTTAAAAGATAATAAATTTTTACATTGTACTTTATTTAATTTTTCTTGTGATGAAAAATATGAAGATGAGCTTATAACTTCTTTAGAAAGTTTATCAATTAAACCTTTTGAGTTAGTAACTAAAGATCTTGAAATATTTGATGATATTAGAAATCCTAATTGTTTGGTACTTAAATTAGAAAGAAATGAAGAAATATTAAATTTACATTATAAAATCCTTGAAAGAACTAGAAAATTTGCAGGAGAATATGATAAAACTTTCAGAGAAGCCAATTATAATCCCCATATGACTTTAATGGAATTAAAAGAAAAGTATATTCCGGGAGAGAAAGTAAGTTTATCAGGTATAAAATTTAAAATTGAAGAGATTGACTTATCTAAAAAGATACAAGATTGGGGAATAATAAAAAAATTTAAATTAAACTAAAAAAACAAGGTCGTTGGCTCTTACTTTATCAGCAACTTTTATTCCTATTGCTTGTCCTTTTTTAGCTTCTTCTACTGGTTTTCTGTCAATCTGCATAGAATCTACTTCTTGAGTAATATTTGTAGTTGCTCCTTCAATAGAAATTTTATCCCCTACTTTTAAAGTTCCTTTTAACTGTATTACTGCTACGCCTATGTTGCTAAAATAATGTTCTATAACACCAATTTCTTTCTTTTTTGCAGGCATAAAACACCCCCTCGTAATTATATTACTTTAGAATTTAAAAAGTTTATGAAAATACAAAGATTTATAAAGCATATTCTGTAATATATAGTATGAATAATATAAATGAGATTACCTTAAGATTAAATAGAGAAATTGAACCTTATCTAGGTCAATTGAATTATGGTAATCTGAGAAAAACGGAATCTTTTCCAGAACAACACGAGAAGGAGTATATTTTTATGGTTGTTTATGAAAACTGCTTATTATCTACAAACTGTTCAGGTTTATATATTACTGAAAATGAATCTGGGGAAATTAAAGCTGAAGTAGATTCTGAAAAAACTCTTCCTTTAGAAAAAGCAGTTGATTTATTTATTTCAAAGATTAAAGATATTCCAAATGAAAGGATGGAAAAAACAAAGAAAGATTTTAAAACTAAAAAATCATTTGAAAAAAGTTTAGCTGAACTCTGTAAAAATAGAATAGAAACAGAAATTTACACAGAACAAGAATTAAAAATATTAAGAGAATATTATTTTAAATTAAAAAGGATAGTTGTAGCAGAAGATAATAAAAATATATTGGTTGCTTATGAGCACGTATTTGATATGGTAGGCAAAGATTTAGATTTAATATTAAGGGTAGATTATGTTGAAAATGGAGAACAATTGGTTACTTTGTTTAAAGAAGATAAAGAGGGTTATAATTTAATAATCACAGATCATAATATGCCTAAATTAACAGGTTTAGAAGCAAGTAAACAAATAAGAGAATTAGATAAAGAAATACCAATATGTATTTTAAGTGGAGATGATTTAAAAGATGAAGCTTTAGAAGCAGGTGCTAACGAATTTCTTGAAAAACCTCCAAAAATAAAATATTTTGAAGATTTATTCAAAAAATACTTTATTTTTCAATAAATTTTTATATAAGTTTATATAGTTATTTTCCTTCTATTATACAAAAATGATAACTTTTAAGGAAAAACCAGATAAAGAAGAAGAACTTTTTGATAGTTTGCACCCTATTGTTAAGCAATGGTTTACATCTAAATTCAAGAATTTTGCTTTATCTCAGTTGTATTCTATAAAAGAAATAAATGAACAAAAAAATATTTTAGTTTCTGCCCCAACAGGTTCTGGTAAGACTTTAACAGCTTTTTTATCGATTTTAAATTATTTAATAACTCTATCTGAAAACAATTTGCTTGAAAATAAAGTATATGCAGTTTATATTTCTCCATTAAAGGCATTAAATTCAGATATTCAAGTTAACTTAATTGAACCATTAAAAGAAATGGAAAAAATTGCAGGAAAAGAGTTTGGAATTAGAGTTTTAGTAAGAACAGGAGATACAACTGCTTCAGAGAAAGCTAAAATGTTAAAAAAGTCTCCACATATTTTAATTACAACTCCTGAAACATTATCCATAGTAATTTCTACGATAAAATTCAAGGAAAATATGAAAAATGTAAAATATTTGATTATAGATGAATTACATTCTATTGCAGAATCTAAAAGAGGTACACATTTATCAATAAGCATGGAAAGATTACAAGATTATTGTGAATCTGAAATTACAAGAATTGGACTTAGCGCTACGTGCGAGCCAATAGAAGAAATTGCCAAGTTTTTAGTTGGTTCTTCAAGAGATTGTATTATTTCTAGAATAGATTTTTCTAAGAAAATGGATATAAAAGTTATATCTCCTGTTCCTGATTTAATTAACATAACTTATGAGAAAAAACATGATGAAATGTATAATACTTTAGATAGTTTAATACAGGGACATAAAACAACTTTGATATTTACTAATACAAGAAGTGCTACTGAAAGAGTTGTGCATCATTTAAAAGAAAAATTTCCTAAAAATTATAGTGAAAACATTGGAGCACATCATGGTTCTCTTTCAAAAGAACACAGACATGATATAGAACAGAGATTAAGAGAAGGAAAATTAAAATGTATTGTTTGTTCTACTTCTTTAGAGCTTGGAATTGATATTGGTTATATTGATTTAGTTATTTTACTTGGAAGTCCTAAATCTATTGCAAGAGCTATACAAAGAGCAGGTAGATCAGGACATGCACTACATGAAACTATTAAATGCAGATTTGTTGTAATGGATAGAGATGATTTGGTTGAATGCTCGGTAATGTTAAAGAATGTTATTGAAAGAAAAGTGGATAAAATTCATATTCCAAAGAATTGTCTTGATGTTTTAGCACAACAAATTTATGGTATAGCCATCACTGAAAGAATTAATTTTGATTCTCTATTAAGAATGATTAAAAAAGCTTATCCTTATTCTACTTTAGAAAAAAAAGATTTCCAGGAGGTTATTGATTATTTGGCTGGAAAATATTCTAGCTTAGAAAATAGACATATTTATGCAAAGATTTGGTATGATGAAGAAACAAAAATGATTGGTAAAAGAGGTAAATTAGCAAGAGTTATTTATATGTCAAATATTGGAACTATTCCAGAAGAATCTTTTATAACTGTTAAAATTGGAGAACAAGTTATAGGACATGTAGATGAAGGTTTTCTTGAAAAATTAAAAAGGAATGATATTTTTTTACTTGGAGGAAACACTTACAAGTTTTTATTTAGTCGTGGAATGGTTGCACAAGTATTATCTTCTGAAAGAAAACAACCTACTGTTCCTTCTTGGTTCTCTGAAATGTTACCTTTGAATTTTGATTTAGCTACAGAAATAAACAGATTCAGATATTTAATGAAAGATAAATTTGATTCTAAAAAATCAAAAGAAGACATTTTAAAATTCATTAATGAATATTTGTATGTAGATTCTTATGCAGGAAATGCAATTTACGAATATTTTAGAGAAGAATATTTGTATATGAATAAAAACATTCCAAATTCAAAAGAATTAATTATAGAATTCTTGAAAGAAGACGAAAAAAATTATGTTATATTCCATTCTTTATATGGAAGAAGAGTAAATGATGTTTTATCAAGAGCAATTGCCTTTGCTATATCAAGAATGCAGCATAGAGACGTAGAAATTGGTATTTCTGATAATGGTTTTTACATTGCAAGTCCTGAAAATAAAAAAGTTCAAGTTCTTAGAGCTTTTAAATATATAAAATCAAATGAATTAAGAAAAATTCTTGAAATTGCAATAGAAAATTCTGAAGTCCTTAAAAGAAGATTCAGGCATTGTGCAGCAAGATCATTAATGATATTAAGAAATTACAAAGGCAGAGAAAAAAGAGTTGGAAGACAACAAGTAAGTTCTATGATATTAATGAATGCAGTTAAAATGGTTTCTAAAGACTTTTGCATTTTAAGAGAAGCTAAAAGAGAAGTACTTGAAGATTTAATGGATATTGATAATGCAACTAAAATATTAAAAGACATTGAAGACGGAAAGATAAAAATTAAAGAAATTTCAACTAGCATTCCTAGTCCTTTTGCATTTAATTTAGTACTTGAAGGTCATTTAGACTTCTTAAAATTAGAAGAAAAAGCTGAGTTCATAAAAAGAATGCATTCTTACATATTAGCTAAGATAAACAAATAATTATATTTTTATTATTTTTTCCAAATTATGTGTCCATTAATATTGTCTTTCTCATAAACTTTTAAAATATCTTCACAAAATTTCATTAATTCTTTATCATTATTTTTCTTTGCTAATTCATAAAGTCGTATAAACATTCTTTTTCCTGTTTCAGTTTGTTTATAAGACTTCTTTTGAAAATTATGTTGAGCACATAAAGTTTGTCCATTTTCAATTTCTGCTTTTCCTCCTAATTCTTTTGGTTTGATATGATCTGCTTGAATTTCAACTCCATCTGCTCTGCCTCTCCCACAAATTACACATTTGTAATTATCTCTTTTGAAAATTTCTTCTTTCTGAGAAGAAGTAAAGTCCTCTAATTCTCTGTTTTTTACAAAATCTGGATCGTATTTGTAAATACCTTTAGAAATTTTTATTAATTGTCCTCCTTGAGAAAGTTTTCTTATTGCTCTATCTGGATCTCTAAAGACTTCACCTGTTCGTTTTTTCCATTCAGCAACAGCCCAATCAACTATCTCCGGATGTTTAATTTCTCTTTTTGAATTTTTCTTAAAATATTCCATAATTAAATCTGCTTGGCTCATTTCTTCTAAATTTTTTGTCATTTCAACATACCTTCATCTTTACTGCTCTCGCAGGTAATTTCTTATTTAAAAGTTTTGCCTCTTCTATAATTCTTTTCTTTGCTATATCACAATATTCATCATCAATTTCAATACCTACAGAAGTTCTATTGTTTAGTATTGCCGCTATCATTGTTGAGCCACTACCCATAAAAGGATCTAAAACAACATCATCAACATAACTGAATAGTTTGATACATCTTTTAGGCAATTCGATAGGGAATGGTGCAGGATGACCACCTGCCCCTTTTTTGCTTTGACCGTGAAAGGTCCACAATCCATTAGTCCATTCTATAAATTCTGTTTTTGTTATATCTGATTGTTTTTTATTATTTTTTTTCCAGTCTTTTTTATACAAAACAAGAATTAATTCTACTGGAGCAATTACATAAGGAGCAGAAGCACTAAGCCAAGAACCCCAAGCAGTTCTTCGTGAAATATTTCCCTCATTCCAAATAATAGTAGAATGATATTTGAATCCAATTTTTTTGGCTATTGTTGTTAAATCTGCACCAACACTTTGTTGACCTCCTTTATTCTTATCTAAAGGGATATTAAGACATAATCTTCCATCATCCTTTAACCAGTCAAAACACCTAGATAACCATTTGTAACTAAATTCTAAATATTTTTCATAAGTTATTTGATCATCATGTGAATTATATTTTATATCTATATTATAAGGAGGAGATGTAACAATTAAATCAATACTGTCGTTAGAAATTTCATCAGTAAGCAGAACATCATCTTTAATTATCTTCAAATTTTTATGATTAAAGAAAATTTTACCTCTCATACGGATTATAAAGATATTTTGATATATAAAACTAACTATTATATTTAATTATGCTATTCTTACTTCAATTACTTTTTCTAAAGGATAAATAGTTCCTCTTATATTCTTTTTTGTAATATCTTTTACTTTTTAAAACACGAATCTTTATATGGGCACATTTAACCGAAATAATTATTTAAGATGTGCACATATACTACTTAAAATAGATATTTATTCTATTCTTACTTCAATTACTTTTTCTAAAGGATAAATAGTTCCTCTGCTATTAGTTTTAGGTTCTTTATGATAAATATAATACAAGATTGCTGGAAATAATTCTTCTGCAACATCTGGATGCACCCTTATACAACCATGAGAAGCATATTTTCCAATACTCAAAGGCATATTTGTAGAATGTATTCTTATTCCATCATCCCCTTTTAAATTTATTTCATATCCTTCTATTTCTAAATTAGAACAGGTTTCTGCCATCCAAATTCCATAAGGATTATTTTTTCCAGGTTTAATTGGTCCTTTAGCATCTGACCATTCAGGAGGATACCACCAAGGATATGTCACTATTCTTTTAATGTAAAATGTTCCAGAGGGAGTATTGAAATTCATTTCTTTATCCTTTACTATGGTTTTTCCCTTGCCTAAAGCAACTGGTTTTTCAAGCAATAATAAATTTTGAGAATTAAAATTCTGATAAACTTTTAATAATAAATCTTTTTTATCTATTTCTATGGATATATCCATTTCATCTTCTAAAAAACTCTTTGGCATTACTAAAGCATAATCTAAATTTCCATCTTGGAGAGGTTCATAACAACTATTTCTAATCTGAGAATATAATTTATTAAATCTAATTATGAAATTAGAAACAGCATCATCTAAACACTTTCCAAATAAATAAGAATTGTTTTGTTCTGTAATTTTATCCCTTAAAAAATTCCTTAAATTAATATCTTTTATAATGTTTTTATCTTTATTATTAAATTCTCTTTTATAATCTTTTTTTATTAGTTCTTCTAGTTCTAATGTAGAAAAAGATATATCAACTATTCCATCATCTGGTTTACATATATTCTTATTTTCCTTTAAAACTTGCTTTGGCATTAAACAGCTAGATCCAACCAAAGCCAAGCATTCAATAAAATTTCTTCTTTTCATAATCTGGTTTTAACTTCTAACTATAATCCCATGACCTTGATATTCTACAGATTTATCTTCTTTTACTAAATATTCTAATTCAGCTCCACCACCAGACATGAATGCAACATCTTTGAAACTTAATCTTGCAGAATTTGGTTGGTGCATTTGAAAATCACATATAGTAAATATTCCCATCCTTTGCCCTGCTGAATATATTTTAAAAAATTCATCAATTGGTAAATCAACTTTTAAGTCTTCTGGAACATAAATTCCCATAGGTCTTTGTGCACAATTATTTTTTAAATCCATTAGTACGTTCCTAAATACTGCCTCATTTTCTGCTGCAGTTTGTCTATAATCTCTTACTTGTATCATTCTAACCTGTTGCATATGCCCCCATTTAAAAAATTTTCCTTTTGAAAAGTGATATAGTAAAATTTATAAACAAATATTTTATCTAAATAATATGGGAAAATACAGATGCAAAAGATGTTCTTACAGTTTTGCTCCAAAAGGCACTATAACACCAAAAGTATGCCCTGCATGCGGTGCACCTGCTTCTAATTTATACAAAGATTATGATGCAGCAAGTCTTTTAGAAGACTGTGACAAGGACAGCTTTTAAATTAAACATGTATTTATACAAAAATAAAGAAAGAGTTCTAGCAAAAGATTTGTTTTTATATTTAGAAAAAGAAAAAATGCTAATTTTATCTGATTTACATATTGGTTTGGAAGAGGCAATGAATAAACAAGGGATTTTACTACCAAGATTCCAATTTCAAGAGCTAGTTAAAAGAATAGAAAAGGTGTTTAAGGAACTAGAAATTAAAAAAATAATTGTAAATGGAGATTTAAAACATGAATTTGGAACTATTTCTAGCCAAGAATGGAGTCAGACATTAAAAATAATTAACATTCTAAGCACTAAAGCAGAGCTTATATTAGTAAAAGGTAATCATGATACTATCTTAGGACCTATTGCAGAAAAAAAGGATATAAAGGTCTTAGAATATTATAAGGTAAATGACATTTATATTTGTCATGGACATAAAATACCAGAAAATAAAGACTTTAAAGATTCTAAATTAGTTATAATAGGACATGAACATCCTGCAGTTAGTTTTAAAGAAAGACCAACTGAGAAATTCAAATGTTTTTTAGTTGGAAAATACAAAAATAAAACCTTAATTGTACAACCCTCATTAAATTTAATATCTGAAGGTACAAATGTAACTAAAGAAAAACTATTAAGCCCTTTTTTAAAAAATCTAAAAGACTTTAAAGTTTATGTATTTGAAAAAGAATTATATAAATTTGGAAAGTTAAAAGATATTAATTAAGCAACTAAAGCATTAGTAATCCTTTCGAGATATATAATTTTGTCTGTTAATCCTGCTTTCTTTGCAACTTTTAAAGCTTCATTAAAAAATCCTCTCTTTTCATGTTCTGCTATAACCTTTTCATAAAAAGGCCTAGCTAATTCTAATCCTTTTGTTTTTAATAATAAGTCACCAGCATGTTCATTCATTTTATATATTTTACAGATTGTTAGTGCTTCTTCTATATACCCTTCTTGTTCAAAATAAGTCAATTCGTCAGGAACATTAGTATCATGATTAAATCTATCAGTTCTGATTCTTCTTAAAATTTCTTCATGTAAACTTAATACTCTCTCTTTTTCTCCTGCCTTTTCAGCATGATATTTAGCAGATGAAAGATGACCATATTCCCAAAATCCTACAAACTCTTTAGAATAAATTTCATGAAATTTGCTCAATTCAGAGTGTATTTCCCTTATTTTATTAACAAAATTGTTCTTATCAGCAAACATTAAGGCAGAATCTATACAAGATGCTTTATTATGAAACATCATTGCTTTGTTTGAATCACAAATATCTCTATATTGTTTTAATAGATTTATAACTCCCACAAGATTATGAAAACTTTTTGTTTTTTCTCTAGCAATTAAAAATTGTCTTGCAACATCCTCGAGTCCAGAACTTTTAGCAAGTTCTATTGCTTGTTCAATTTTTCCTCCTTTTCTATATAAATATGCAGCTTCTAAGAATGATTCTGTATTTTTAGCAAATTCTGCTGCTGCTAGATAATTTCTTCTTCCAGAAAGATACTTTTTAGCTAAACAACAAAATTCTTTTGGCAAATCCTTATTTGATTTTAATAAATCTTCTAAGAATCCTGTTTTAAGTCCATCAGAATCAAGATTATCAAATGCTAGTTTTAAAGTTTCATTATCGACTTCCATTAACAATTTTATTAGTTTAAATCTTATAAAGATTATTAGTTTTTAAAATATATTTTAACTACCCCATTATTTACTCTTTTCTTCCCATTTCTTTAAGAATTATAAGTCCTTTTTTAAAAGATTTAAAA
This sequence comes from Candidatus Nanoarchaeia archaeon, assembly GCA_028716945.1. Taxonomy (GTDB): domain Archaea; phylum Nanobdellota; class Nanobdellia; order SCGC-AAA011-G17; family JAFCDX01; genus JAQUOT01. The sequence goes on along the minus strand of JAQUOT010000002.1, from coordinate 162,314 downwards.
GACTTTGAATTATTTGTAGTAGAAGATAAGATTTATAAATTTGGAAAGTTAAAGAGTATCAATTAAATTATAATTTATTTTGCATTGCAAATGAGTTAATATTTTCTGTGCTTCTGTACATAATCCATTAAGAGAGCTATCTTTAACAATATCATCTAAAAATTTTAATACTTTCTTTTTTGGTTGTGAATGCAATTCTACACATATTTCTGATTCTCCACTGTGTTTTTCTATAGATAAATAAGCAGCATGCTCTGTAAGATACATAAAAAAATCTTTTAAAATCCTGTTATTGCCCTCTCCAACAATACTATGTTCTTCATTTTTGATAGCAAAAGGAGATAAAGGTTTAAATCTTTTTTTAAATAACTTTACAAATTTAGAAGAATCAAGCTCCCCTGCATTATACTCTAATAAAAATGATAAATTATATGAATCTTTGTTTAATTCGTAATTAAAAACACTTAATTTCATACTTTTTAAAATAAGATTAAATTAATAAAACTTTTTATTTACTCTTTTCTTCCCATTTTTTTAACAATTTGAATAATTTTTCCTTTTGTTCTTTAGCCAGACCTTTAAGATCTAATTTTTTAATAGTATCGTATTCTTTTTCTGAGATTTTACCATCTTTTAGTGCTTTTTCAACTGCTTGTCTAGCTTCTCCTGTTAATTGTAATTGATTAACTATTCCTTTTCTTATATCCCCTAAGTAATTATCTATCTTTCTATCTAAAATATCATAACTTTGCTCTGTTAGTTTACCCGAAGAAAATTCTTTTTCTAGTTTATTTTTTAATTCAAGTAATTGAATTTCACATTTATCTGAATTGTTTTTATAATTGTTAAAAGTAGTATTAATTTCAGTAAGATATTTTGAAGTTGTTCCAGATTTCTTTCTTGTAAAGAACCATCCTGCCAATGCTGCAGCAATACCAATTACAGCTGCAATTCCTCCAACCATATTCCAATCTATTCCTTCTTGTTCTGTAGGTGTAGAAGTATTATTTATAATAACAGTTTCTTTAATTATAGTTGTAGGTTCTGTTGGTGTACTAGGAGTGCTTGGATTTTGTTTCCATTTTGGAGCAGAATATCCTATAGGTAATACTAATAATATCAATACAAAAATTAACAAATATTTGAATATTTTCATAAACTATATACTAAAGAAGCTATATAAAAACGTTTCTATAAAGTATGTATTTCGTGAACGGTTTTATAAGAATGCAATTCTTCTTTTTTGAACCAAAGATCTAATTCTTTTTTAGCATCGTCTTTACTAGCAGAAGCATGTATCAAATTTTTTGCAGCAATATTTTTTACATCTGCGTGTTCATAAGAAACATGTGAATAATCTCCTCTTATTGTTCCAGGTAAAGAGGCTCTTGGTTCAGTACTTCCTACCATTTTTCTAATAATTTCTATAGCACTAACACCTTCTAAACATACAGCCACAATAGGACCTTCTGTTAAATATTTTACATTGCTATCAAATACTTTTTTTCCGTGTCTTTTTTCTACATCAAAATAATGTTTTCCTGCAAATTCTTTAGTAGCATAAACCATCTTCATTCCAACTATCTTTAATCCAACTTTTTCAAATCTAGTAATTATCTCTCCAATAAATCCTCTTTGTATACAATCTGGTTTTAATAATATTAATGTTCTTTCTATCATTTTCTTGTACTTCCTAAAAGTGTTTTTAAATGAAATTCACGTCTGCTTTTTATAAAAGCAACTCTATTGCTTCCTTCTATCAAAACAAAAACATCTCCTTTCTTGTTATAATCTTGTTTTGCTAATTTATCTGCTTGTTCCCAAGCCTTAAAATAAAATTGTGGACTAACATGTTTTATAACCATAAGATCAAGATGTTTAAATTTTCTTTCTTTTGTAAATTCTCTATTAAAAGTCAAATTATCTTCAATTGCCTCTCTTTTTGCTATTTCTTCAGCAACTCTTTCTGCTGTTGATTGTTCATTCACACTAGACATATTAAATTTATTAAAGAACTAGTTTATAAAATTTCCTAAATTTATTCTTGAACTATTCCAGCCAAATATCCTTCTGTTGCTACATTATAAATATTATAAGGAACTAAAGCATTTCCTTTCATTTTTGATTTCTCATATATCTTAGCTTCTAAAACAATTGGAGTATCTACAAAATCACTAAGATCTGGGCAAGATATTACAATTACTTTTTCTTGATTAAAATCAATTCCATCTTCTACTAAACCATTTGTAACTTGTTTACAACCATTCTCTCCTACATTAGGTAAGTCTATCTTGGTTATAGAAGCAATTCCTGATCTATCATGTCTTATTTTTAATTCAATTGCATTGCTTGTTATTTTTTTACCTAAACATGTAAATTCTCTATCAAATCTACAATCTTCTGCACCTGTAAAAGATCTTACTTCTGCAGTATCTTTATCACATATTCCATCTTGATTTTTATCTAAACAACATGCTCCCCCCATATAAGTATAAGGAGCTTTACAACTATCTTGAACAACATTACCTGTAACACAACCCGAGATAAAAAATGCTGTTAATAGAATTAATATGATTGAAAGCCCTTTTTTCATGCGGAATGTTTGATATATGTTGCTTATATACATTTATGTATAGAAAATATATGTTTGTTATTAATATATTACAAACTATATTTTATATCCTACTAGAGGAAGCATCTCAACAATCATTTCTAAAGGTATTCCTTTTAAAATATTATTATAACTTCCTTCAATTTTAGAAATAAAAGTAGAACTATAATGTCCTAATGGATCAAATCCTAAAGCATAAGTATTAAATTTTTCATCCTGATCTAAATATTTATTTATTTCAGAATTAGTTAAGTTTCTAGTATTTACTTTTGTTACAACTGCTTTACGTAAATATTGTTTTGTTTCAAGATTTTTCATATAAATTCCAGTATAAAATTGAAATGAATCTCTAGAAAGGGATTTTAATCTTTGGAATGCTTCTTGTCTTGATTTAGGTTTCTCTAAAATTTGACCTTTAAACCAACCAACAGAATCAAAACCAACAATAATCCCTTCAGAATAATTTTTTGAAACAGCATCAGCTTTTAATTTTGATAAATAAAGTACTAGTTCTTTTGGAGTATTAGGTCTATCTTCAAAATATTCATTAATATCACTACCTTTAGCAATAAATTCTAAACCAAGTACTCTAAATGCTTTTTTTCTATAAATAGAGGTTGTTGCTAAAATTATCTTGGTCATAAATTTAAAAAAATAATAATTTATATAAGCTTTTTGTAAATAAATTATATATATTCTAAACTTTTGAATCAAATATAACTATATTATTATACCCAAATAAAATAAAATGATTAAACTTTTAATTGTTAATTCTAAATATTACTGAAAGCACCATTTTTTAGAGCGAGATCCTACCCTTTTAAATAGTCATTATATAGTAGTAAATTTATAGAAAAGTTTATAAATAAGATAATTTAGCTATAAAATATGGTATATCATTCATTATTTGATACAATGGCCGAAGCAGACCCTACTTTTAGAAGAGGGTTTGAACAGCAAAAATATCAAGGAACTTTAGATGCTGTTCTAGATGAAACTGGAGAATCATTAAATTCAAAAACTAGTGAATCTGTAATAATTCGGCTAGCACTTCATCCCCCTAGAATTATTCGTGCAGTAGTTGATTATAAAATTCAAAATCCAACTGCCTGCGGAGTAGAATTTTTACTAAAAGAGGCAATTCAATTAGGATTAAATATTTATCAAGGAAATCCAAATACAGCAAGAGAGATTGAAGAATTAAGAATAAAAATTATTGAAACAAGAAACAAATCTCTGTTGAATAGAAAATTAAATCAACCTTATGACCGAGTAACATGGAATGCGACCAATCCTACAAGGTCAAAAAGAACAGCAAAAGATTTAATTATGAAAACTTGTGGTCGCCCTATTTTATTTGTAGCTCTTGCACATGGAGGTGTAGCTGCAGGAATGGATACTTATTTAAGATATTGTAATGAATCCTATTTTAAAAATGATAGTTCTACTTTTTATGTCACAAGATTTTCTACTCAAAAATTAAAAGATATTTATCCTCAATTAAGCCCTACCGAAATTTCTTATTTACAAGAACAACTACAAGAAAAAAGCCTTGTTCTTTTTGATGAAGATAGAAGTTCTGGAAAAACATTAGATAAAGCCCAACAATTTTTTGAAAGGAATATTTTTCCTAGAAAAAAAGTAATTATAGTAACTAATTTAGATGCACAAGATGAATTAATAAACTTAGGATTTAAAAAACAATTATTTGAAATTAATAAAAAATGTGGCCTCTTTGACACTAAACAACACGAACTTATTACTAAGTTATACTCAGAGAAAATAATCGCAGAAGAATTAAAAAATTATACTGACATAGATATTAAGAAAGATAAAATCAGATTCAAAGACGAAGGTTCTAGTATGGTTGAGCATTATCTAGATTATCCTCATTCTATTTTTCTTGAAAAGAAAAAAGAATCATCTTCTGAATCTGAAGGACTCTTCAATTTGAATAATTTTTTATCGCAAAAGTAGATTTGTCTTTAAAGACAAAAGATTAATTAGAATTTGTTTCTCTCTGCATAAAAGCTTTTAAATCTTCATAGTCATTTGGTACCAAAAGATCATATGTTCAAGTAAATTTTTATTTAATTTACCTGCTATGGTTATTGGACTTGCAAAAAGCAGAATATCAGCACTATTTGCACAATATTTTGGACCAGGGAATCTACCTCTTAGAGTATCAACTTTTGTAAAATCGTAATGATGAATTATAACATAATCAAAAGGAGTTTCTTTCATCAGATTTAATGTTTCTTCTAATCCAAAAGTTACTTTAACCTCTTGCCCATATAATTCAAGACCTGCAGAGATATTCTCATACATTGTTCCATTGTGTTCTAAGGGATCATCAAGTAAAAGCCATTTCATATATATTGAGAACAACTAGTATTTTTTAAATCTTTTGTCCCTTTCACACCAATAAGTCTTTCTTTCGATTTTTCCTAATCTCTATTAATTTCCTTTTCTAAGAATAATAAAATAAATCTTTCTTATACCAAAAACATTAAAAGCAAATAGTTTCTATAATTTGTAATGGTACAATACATAGAAGCACCAGAATTAAAAGAAAGAGCGATTGAAATAGCTAAAAGATTTAATTTAAATTATATAGATTTTGAAAGAGTTCACTTTTACAGATATTCTTGTGATACAAGAACTTGTGCAAAAATTACTGGTTTCTTTAGAACTTTACAATTAATTTATCCTCATATAAAACCTTTTTATGTTATAACTTTTAACAATCATAATTTTGAAAGAGTTTCTAAAAAAGATCAAGATGTTACTATATTACATGAATTATTACATATTCCTAAAAACTTTTCTGGAGAATTTGGAAAAATTGCACATTCAGAAATAAGACGTTTGTCTAAAGATTGGATTAACTAATTACTTGGCGCTTTTACTACTTTTCTTAGATATTCAGCTTGTTTAGTATACCCCTTATCTGCTAAGTATTGTAAGCATTGATCTGGGGTGTGTTGTTTTTTTCCTAATTCTGGATTTGTACTTGATAAATCACTTTTGAAAGCATAAGCTGCATATAATAAACAAGCTTCTACAATATTTGCTGATTCTTCTACTATTGCTGTTCCTTCTAATCTTGAACCAGCAGCTGAATCATTTATTCTTCTAAGTAAATTAGGAACATTATTATAAAATGAATCTGCATATTTTTCACGAGTTTGAGCTTGAATCAATTTATTAAGATTGTAATTTAATGCATCTGTCAAAACTGATAAACTTTTACTTGGCTTTGATAAAGGTTTACCATAATCATCCTTTAAAAGAGGTGCACTAAGCGCATATTGTGAACAAAATATCATTGCCTTCACCCAATTATATTTTATTTCTTTTTTTCTCATTTCATCAGTATATTTTTTTCTTGATCTTGGATCGTTCAATTCTATTAATTCTTTATTGGTTCTAGTAGGTGTTAAAGAAATTTCTATTTCTGGTTCTATCTTAAATAAATCTTTACATACTCCCAAAACTAATTTTGATGCAAGATCTGAAATCTTATATAAAGAATCAGCAGAATATAATTCTCTTGGATTATCCATTCCTAAATTAGTATGAAAATCAAATCCTTCTGCAAAAGAAATTTCTCCAGTTAATTTATGTAAATCTTCTTCAAATGGCAATTTATTTTTGTCCATAACAGATTCTTTTTCCCAACCTTCTTGAGGTAATTCTTGCTCTTTCTTTTCTAATCCATCATGGCCTACATAATTAGCAGTTGCCCAATAAGTTTGATCGTCTAGTGCTTGTTTATCAGTTTCTTGTTTTAAACCTAGATTCCATAATCTGTTTATCAATGAATCAATTGTGATTTGGAAATGATCTATGATAAATAAATCAGACTGTAATAATCTATCTTCTTCATTTATTCTTTTAAATAATTGTATGACACCCACACTATTTTTTGGGTCATAATTATCGCTGGTATTTAATTGTAAACTTTGAACATCAACTTGACCATCTATTAGGCCACTATTCAATTCAACATCGTTATATATTTTATTTTTAACTTTTGTATGATCTATTTGGAAATTTGGATTATAAAGCATACCTTTTTGATCTCTTAAAGCTTTCATATGTTCTGAGAAATCATATAATTCTTGATTTTCTGCTTTTACTGCGTCAGTCAATTGAAGGAATTTATTTCCAAGTTTCACGAATTCTAAAGGTTTTTGGGTTTTTGTAGGATCGTGTCTAGGATCTAATTCAAAATAAATATAATCTAAATTTGTATAATGCCCAACAATAGGTAATAAATGAGCAACTTTTTCTTTATCGAGAATATCGCTATCTGCAAGTTTATCCATCTTCCTTATCATATCAAGAGTTTTTGATTGTGTTTCAGAATTTTTTTCATATAATACTAATTGTGTTTCATACATGGCGAGTCTATTATTGGCTTCTACTAATCTAGCTTCTAAATCTTCTACTTTCTTAGATAATTCTAATTGAGTAACTGTATCATTAGAATTATTTTTAGTTGTACTAATACCAACTCCTGCTTTTGTTCTATCATCTACCATTGTTTTTTACCTCTAACTCTATTGACTAAACTATCTAATTTTTTCCCACTAGCATAACCTGCTTTACCAAAAATAGAAGGTATGTTAGTTATTGTAGCAAGAGTTCCTAACACCATAGTTGAAGTTATTACGTCAAGTTTACCTGTCCCATAATGATCAGCAATTGCATATGCCATCCAATAGGGAGCGATACTACCAATTACTTTTCCAGCTCTTTTAAAATTAACATCTGTTGTTAATAAATCTCCTAATCCATAATTTTTGTTAGATTCTTCAGGGAACCCTAAATACTTAGCGGTTTTTTTATTACCCCATTCTTTAACTGTGTCATTCAGTTTCTTTCTTATATTTTTCATTTTATTCACCTATTAGTAGTTACTATCTGGTAGTATCTTTATTTATAAACCTTTCTATAACTAATTTTAGCTTATATTACCTATTTTTAAACCTTCTTTTATGGGTTTATAGGCTTTTAAACAAACAAAAAAGCAAAACTTTTATAAATAAAATACGTACCCAAAATGTTATGGCATCGGTTGCGTCTGATAAATTAGTAGAACAAGTTATAGGTTTAATGAAAAAACCTGAACATATTAGAAATATTTGTACTTGTGCTCATATTGATCATGGTAAAACTACCTTCTCAGATAATTTATTGCTTGGAGCAGGAATGATTTCAGCAGAATTAGCAGGAAAACAATTATCTCTAGATTTTCACGAAGATGAACAGCAAAGAGGAATTACTATTGATGCAGCTAACGTTTCTATGGTTCACCATTATAATAATGATCCTTATTTAATTAATTTAATTGATACTCCTGGACATGTAGATTTTGGTGGAGACGTAACAAGAGCAATGAGAGCTATCGACGGTGCTATTGTATTAGTATGTGCTGTTGAAGGTATCATGCCACAGACTGAAACTGTTTTAAGACAAGCTTTAAGAGAAAGAGTAAAGCCAGTTCTATTCATTAACAAAGTTGATAGATTAATTCGTGAAGTTAAACTAACACCTGAAAAAATGCAGGAAAAATTCGTCAAAATTATAAATGATGTTAATAAAATTATTATGGGAATAGCACCTGATGAATATAAAACTGCTTGGCAAGTTTCTGTTGAAGAAGGTTCTGTAGCATTTGGTTCTGCTTTCCACAATTGGGCATTATCTTTACCCTATATGAAAACTACCAAATTAAGTTTCAAAGATGTTATTGATGCTTATGAAAAAGGAGAAGAGGCTTACAAAGAATTAGCTAAAAAAGCTCCATTGCATGCAGTAGTTTTAGATATGTCAATAAGACATCATCCTAATCCAAAACAAGCTCAAGTTTATAGAATTCCAAAAATATGGAGAGGAGATTTAGATTCAGAAGTTGGAAAATCATTAATGACTTGTGATCCAAATGGTCCTGTTGCTTTTGTATGTACAAAAATTGTTGTTGAAAAATTCGTAGGAGAAGTTGCAGCAGGAAGATTATTTTCAGGCACAGTAAAGCAAGGACAAGATGTTTGGTTAAATCTAGCAAAAAAACCAATAAGATTACAGCAAGTTTCCATTTACAAAGGAGCTCAGAGATTACAAGTTGATGAAGCTGTTGCAGGAAATATTGTTGGATTAGTTGGATTGAAAGATACTTTTGCAGGAGAAACTGTTTCATCCGTACCTATACAACCATTTGAAGAAATAAAACATATTTTTGATCCTGTAATTACTAAAAGTATAGAAGCTACAAAATCTGCTGACTTACCAAAATTAATTGAAGTTTTAAGGCAGGTTGGAAAAGAAGATCCTTCTATTGTTATTCAAATCAATGAAGAAACAGGAGAAAATTTAATGTCTGGAATGGGAGAATTACATTTAGAAATCATAGAAAATAGAATTAAAACTGAAAAAGGGCTTGCTGTAAAGACAAGTAATCCAATTGTATCTTACAGGGAAGCAATTACAAAAGAATCTCAAGAAATGGAAGGTAAATCACCAAACAAACACAATAAATTCTATATTAAAGTTAGTCCTTTAGATCCAAAAATCTACGACGCTATTAAAGCAGGAGAAATTCCAGAAGGAGAAGTTAAGAAAAAAGATGAAGGTACAATTAAAAAATTATTAGAATTAGGTATGGAAAATAAAGAAGCAAGATCTGTTGTTGATTTTTTCAAAGGAAATATGTTAGTTGATTCTACAAAAGGTATTGTTCATATTGGTGAAGTTATTGAATTAGTAAAAGAATCCTTCCATCAAGTTGTTATTGGTGGACCTTTAGCAAGAGAAACTGCAGTTAAGATGAGAGTTGATTTAATGGATTGTAAATTACACGAAGATGCTATTCACAGAGGACCAGCACAAGTATTACCTGCTGTAAGAGATGCAATAAAAGATGCTATGAGAGATGCAGGTGCAGTTTTATTTGAACCATTACAAATATTACAAATGGAAGCACCAATGCAATTCATGGGAGAAATAACAAAATTAATACAAAATAAACGTGGTCAATTACTAGAAATGAGTCAAGAAGGAGAACATATTACTGTTAAAGCAAAATTACCTATTGCAGAATCCTTTGGATTAGCTTCAGATTTAAGAAGTTGTACTGAAGGAAGAGGTGTATTCTATTTAATTAATCAAGTATATGAAAAATTACCTGGTGATTTACAATTAAAAGTTATTAAACAAATCAGAGAAAGAAAAGGTCTTAGCGAGAATCAGTAAGGAAAATTTTTATTATTCCTTCTATCTTCTTTTATTTCTGCCATTAATTCATCAATTCTTTTTAAATTTTCTCTAGATAATTTAACTAACATTGCACGACAAATATATTCAAGACAAATAATACTTCTTAACTGTCTTGGTAATTTACAAGAATTATTTTTAACATCAAAAAATCCTTCTTTTTCATCAAAACAATATAAAATTTTAATGAGTTTAAAAGAATCTGGTCTATGTTGATAATGCCCCTTAGAATAACTACAAGAACTACAACATCCGTGTGGCATAAAAAGATATCCTCTATCTGAACAAGGAGAACATACTTTTTTATTTAAAGGATCAAATATTTCTCCAAGTTCATCATAAAGACAAATTTTATCTGTCATTTTTTTCTTTTAATTTTATTTCCATTTTAAATATTTCTTTGTAAAGACTTCTAACATTTTCTTCCAAGAAAAATATCTCATCATGTATCATTTGTTCTTTTATTCTATAATCTAAGTTATTTAAATCAGAATCTTTTAGTGTTGCTAAATAATTAAAGGTGTTATATGGATTTTTAATTACCTTTTCTGTAGCATAAAATAATGCTGCTCCTTTATAATGTTCTTCGTTATTTCCTTTAATATAAAAAGTGTTTGTTCTACTCTCCATCTCTATTTTAAAAAAGAGTTTAGCTTCAAATATTTCTTGAAATCCTTCAGAAATTTCTTTATTTTTTTCTTGGGAAACTCCTTGTTTAAGTAAATAATCAAATACTGCATTAGTATAAGCATAAGCAGCGGCTTCTTCTAAAACCCTTTTATTTTTTCCTAGTTTAAATATATCCTCTGCTTTCTCAAAATTATAACTTAATTCATCATATAATGAAAAAATATTTTCTAAAGGAATTTCATCATGTTGTACCATCATGTGCCCCATTTCATGAACTAAGGTATCTAAATTTTTTCCTTTTCCAGAATCCACATACTTTATTTTTAATTGATCTTGATAATACCTTCCAACCCAACCTAGTTTTATAGGATTTTCATTTATTTTTTCAAAATCAACTGCTTTTGGAAATTCTTTTCCAGTCAATAAGTTAAATGTTTCTTTAGCAATAATAATTTCATCTTTTTTAAACAAAGAAAAATCTTTTAAAGGAACAAAACTTTCTTGAATAAAATAGGTTGGTTTTTCTATAGTTCCTAAATTTCTAATAAGTTCTTTTTTTAATTCTCTCTTTTTAAAGTTAGTATAAAAACTGTATCCTGCTGTAAAGGTATATCCTACTAAAAGCAGACCTATCATTATATTTATTATTCTTTTAATTTTCTTATTCATTTTAATATCTCAGAAAAAGACTTCTGAGGCTCACACCTCTTAAATTTTAAGATAAATTAATGTATAAAAAGATTGCTAAATTGTATACCTTCTAAAGTAGTTGCAAAAGAAACCTTTATATATTTTTAGTATTAGTTTATACTATGGGATTAGAATTAGAAGTAACTAAAGTTGAAGGCATTAAAACATTTCTTAATATTGATAAAACAAATGATTCTACTAATAAAGATTATGCAGCTTTTCTTGATTTATTAAAACTAGCAAATAAAAGACCAAATTGGAATTTACAAAAAGATGCTATGGAACATTTCAAGAAATTAATTGAAGATTATATAGCTAAGATTGGATTAGAGATAGAATCTGTTATGATTTGTGTAAATGATACAGATCCAAGAATTCATTGTAAGGGTGTAAAAATTATTTCTGGTAGAAAACAATATTTAGATGGATATGTTCCAACTCTTGATTTTAAATGTGATCCTAATTGGATAACTGTCTGCAGTCATTTATATCCAGAAGGCAGAGTTGATGCCTTAAACATATTTACAGATTTATTAAATATTAGCCCTGCCCACAATGGAGATGGAATTAAAAAACCTTATTTAGAATTTATATCAAGCGGATCTCCTAACCTAATATACATTTCTTCTGTAGAAAAAATGAGCGTAGTATTAAAAGAGATTCAAAAAGTGTATAGTAATATTGGTAAAAAAAGGTTTGAAGAATTATATAATTTAAAAAGAGATTCAAATGATATAAGTATATCTAAATTATCAAAAAAAATATTAACTGAAGAGTATGATAACAGAATTAAATTACTTCTTCCATCAAGTTTAGATTAGTACCACCAAAACCTTTATAAATAAGTTTTAAATCCATATTTTATTCAAAATGGCAAGAACAAAACCACATATGAACATAGTATTTGTAGGTCACGTAGATCATGGTAAATCAACTACGGTTGGTAGACTATTATATGATTCAGGTGGAATTCCAGAAACTGAAATGAAAAAGCTTAAAGAAAAAGCTCAAGAATTAGGTAAAGCTGGTTTTGAATTCGCATTCGTTATGGATAACTTAAAAGAAGAACAAGAAAGAGGAGTTACCATAGATCTTTCACATAAAAAATTCGTAACAAACAAATATGAATATACAATTATAGATGCTCCTGGTCACAGAGACTTTATTAAAAATATGATTACTGGAGCAAGCCAAGCAGATGTTGGTGTTGTTGTAGTAGCAGCTTCCGACGGTGTTATGGAACAAACTAAAGAACACATTTTCTTATGTAAAACCCTTGGTGTAAACCAATTAGCAATTTTAATCAACAAAATGGATGTAGTTAACTTTGATGAAGCTAAATACAAAGCAGTTAAAGAAAGTGTTTCAAATTTATTAAAATCAGTAGGATATAAACCAGATGAAATTAATTTCATACCAGCAAGTTCATATTTAGGAGAAAATATTGTTAATAAATCAACAAAAACTCCTTGGTATAAAGGACCAACATTAAGAGAACAATTAGATTTATTCAAAGAACCAGAAAAACCAACAAATTTACCATTAAGATTACCAATTCAAGATGTATATAGTATCCAAGGTATCGGAGTAGTTCCAGTTGGAAGAGTAGAAACAGGAATTATGAAAGTTGGAGACAAAGTTACAGTTTGCCCAGGAAGAGAAGGTAAAGGTGTATCTGGAGAAGTAAAATCTATAGAAATGCATCATGAACAAATGACAGAAGCATTACCTGGAGATAATGTAGGATTTAACGTTAGAGGAATTGAAAAGAAAGATATTGCACGTGGTGATGTATTAGGACCAGCAAGTAATCCTCCAAGTGTTGTAACAGAATTTACTGCCCAAGTTGTAATATTAAATCATCCAACAGTATTAACAGTAGGATACACACCAGTATTCCACATTCACACTTCACAAACAGCATGTAAATTTATAGAATTAGTTAAACAAATTAATCCTGCAACAGGAGAAACAATAAAAGAACATCCTGATATGTTAAAAAATGGAGACGTAGCAATTGTTAAAATACAACCTACAAAGCCATTAGTAATTGAAAGACAAAAAGAAATACCTCATATGGCAAGATTTGCAATCAGAGATGCAGGTACAACTGTAGCAGCAGGTATGTGCATTGATTTAGTAAAGAAATAAATTCTTTTTTTAAAATATTTTAGAAAATAATTTACTTAGTGATTCATCGTCGGCAATTTGCACAAATTCTTTTGGAGGCACAGCAAAAAAATCCATTTGAGATTTACTAGAAATATGTTTTTCTACTCCAGATTCTAAAACCTTTGAAACAGGAATCCATAACCAAGTTTTAAAATCAGAACTTTCATTAGATAAAACATACCAGATATGTAAATTAAATTTTCTCTGTAAAGAAGAATAAATTTTTGTTTCTTGACTATCTAAAGGATAAGTTTTGTATTCTGGATGAATGTTTTTGTATTTAACATCAATAAATATAAAACCAAAATTTGGAATAAGTATCATAAAATCTGGTCTTTTGCCTTGAACATTTTTAAATACATTAGAAAAAGTTTCTTGATCTTGTTTAATATAAAAATATGGAATATTATGTTTATCTAGCCAAGATTTAAATCTCCTCTCAGTTTCCTCTCCTTTCTCTCTACTTTTATTATCATAATTCATAATATATAAGGATTATAATTATATTTAACTTTTTTGGAAAACAAAAATCTTTATAAATCCCTTATTTTATTAAATCTTAAAGAAAAAATGGAAAAAGCGAGAATAAATATATCAAGTTCAGATATAAACAAGATAAATGAATTATGTAATTCTATTAAAGATATTGCTGAAAAAACTGGAACAAAAATAAGAGGACCAATACCTTTACCAATGAAAAGATTAAAAATGACTACAAGAAAAAGTCCTTGTGGAAATGGAAAAGCTTCCTTTGATAACTTTGAAATGAGAATTCATAAAAGATTAATTGATCTTGGCGTAGATGAAAGAGCACTAAGATTAATTATGAGAGTAAAAATACCAGAAGATGTTCAAATTGCAATTGAGATGTTAGAATGAAAAGAAGTTCAAGACGTTGGAAAAAGAAGGGACAAATGCGTTGGAAGTGGCAACGTAAAAAAATAAAAAGAAAAAAGAGAAGATTAAGAGCACTTAAATAAATAATTTCTCGAATATATTTTTTAAAATTTAGCGAAAGGTTTATATATATCTTTTTAAATTAAAATTCTCTATTAATGAAGAAAATATTACATTTTCTGAGATTTTAGTTCCGTTTAAGGAACATCATGAGTACTTAAATGAACATTTGAGTATGAGGCAGCAAAATTTAGTGAGACTCTAAATTTATTTAAGTTACAATCTTGTAGCCTTGCATTTTTGATTCCTGTTGATCCTGCAGGAGAATGCTGCTATTGGGATTCGATTAAGCCATGCAAGTCAGGGGTAGCAATACACCGGCATAAGGCTCAGTAACACGTCGATAATCTAACCTTAAGTCTAGGATAACCTTGGGAAACTGAGACTAAAACTGGATAAAAGAAAGATACTGGAATGTTTTTTCTTTGAAAGGTAACGCTTAAGGATGAGTTGGCGGCTGATTAGGCTGTTGGTGAAGTAAAGGCTCACCAAACCAAAGATCAGTAGGGGCCCTGAGAGGGGTAGCCCCGAGAAGGGTACTGAGATACTGACCCTAGCCCTAAGGGGTGCAGCAGGCGCGAAAACTTTACAATGCGCGAAAGCGTGATAAGGGAATCCCAAGTGCTTATCCATTGGATAGGCTTTTGCCAAGTGTAAAAAGCTTGGAGAATAAGTGGTGGGCAAGACTGGTGCCAGCCGCCGCGGTAACACCAGCGTCCACGAGTGGCGTTCACTATTATTGGGTCTAAAGCATTCGTAGTTGGTTTGTCAAGTCTTTTGTGAAATTGTTGGACTTAATTCAACAGCGTGCAAGAGATACTAACAAGCTCGAGACCGGGAGGGGACAAGAGTATTTCAGGGGGAGCGGTAAAATGTTATAATCCTTGAAAGACTTCCAGTGGCGAAGGCGCTTGTCCAGAACGGTTCTGACAATGAGGAATGAAAGCTAGGGGCGCAAAGCGGATTAGATACCCGCGTAGTCCTAGCCGTAAACGCTGCGAGCTATGTGTTGCATATTCCTAGAGAATGTGCAGTGCCTAAGTGAAGACGTTAAGCTCGCTACCTGGGAATTACGGTCGCAAGGCTGAAACTTAAAGGAATAGGCGGGGGCTCACACAAGGAGTGGAGTGTGCGGTTCAATTGGATTCCACCCCGGAAATCTTACCAAGATCGACGGCAGAATGAAGGTCAGATTAAAGGTTTTACCTAACAAGCCGAGAGGTATTGCATGGCCGTCGTCAGCTCGTGCCGTAAGGTGTCCAGTTAAGTCTGGCAACGAGCAAGACCCACATGTATATTTGCTAACGTTTCAGTAATGAAGAATGAGCACAATATATGGACTGCCTGTGAAAACAGGAGGAAGGCGTGGGCAACGATAGGTCCGTATGATCTGAATATCTTGGGCTACACGCGCGCAACAATGGTAGGGACAATGGGTCACAACTCCGAGAGGAGAAGTTAATCCTCAAAACCCTATCTTAGTCTAGATCGAGCATTGAAACTCATGCTCGTGACAACGGAATTCCTAGTAATCGTTCATCACTATTGAACGGTGAATATGTCCCTGAGCCTTGCACTCACCGCCCGTCAAACCATTCGAGTAGGGTTCAAATGAGGTCTGTTTTTTAGAATAGAACAAATTTGGATTCAATAAGAAGGGTTAAGTCGTCACAAGGTATCTGTAGGGGAACCTGCAGATGGATCACCTCCTATATTTTTTTAAAATATAATATAATAGAACTCACTAAATGCTTTTGCTCATATTTAAAATAAACTGGGCCTGTAGTTCAGCGGTAGAATACCTCCCTTGCATATAAAACTTGATAAAAACTTTATCAAAGAAAGGAGGGGGTCTCGGGTTCGAAATAGTTTTTTCAGAAACTGAATAACTTTGAAAATCCCGACGGGTCCACATTTAAGTATTTATTCATGAGGATCCACAACATGATTGTTTGGGTTTGATAGTTAATATTTCATATTAACTGTGCATAGGATTTGGAATACACTATTAGGTGGAAGACTAGGTTCAAAGCTCGAAGAAGGACGTGGCAAGCTACGATATGCTCTAGGGAGACGCATGCAGTCTTAGAACTAGAGATTTCCTAATTAGATTCTATCTCTTCGGAGAAATCAGAAATGATAGGTTACGCGGAGAATTGAAGCGTCTTAGTATCCGCAGGAAAAGAAATCAATTCGAGATGCTGTTAGTATCAGCGAGAGAAAACAGCAGAGAGCAAACTGAATCCTACTGGAAACAGCAAGGAGATGTGGTGTTGAAGACTCACTTTTAGTCTTAACTGATAATACAAAGTTTTCTGGAAAGAAACACTGTAAAGGGTGATAGTCCCGTAGTATTTAATCAGAAAGATGTGTGAGTATCTTGAGTAAGGTCTATCGGAATTTAGGCCTGAATTTGGGAGACATTTACTTCCAACTCTAAATATTGCTTTGAGACCGATAGCGAATAGTACCGTGAGGGAACGTTGAAAAGAACTCGTAATAGAGAGTGAAAAGAATCTGAAACCTAATAGTTATAGCATGATGCTGCTCTTAGGAGTTGCATCGTACGTTTCGAATAACGGGCCAGGGAGTTTACTTAAGTAGCAAGGTTAATTTGAAAAAAGAAACCGAAGCGAAAGCGAGATCCCGCAGTTCACGAGGGGAAAAGTATGAAAATGCTTTAAGTTACTTAGGTATGACCCGAAACCGATCGATCTAATCCAGGGCAAGGTGAAGTTTCTGTAAAAGGAAATGGAGGCCTGAAGAGGTTCTGTGAGAAAGCGTTCTTCTGACTCTGGATTAGGAGTGAAATGCCAATCGAGACCGGTAATAGCTGGTTCCTGTCGAATTTGATCTGAGTCAAGTCTCAACAGAGGAAGCTTAAATGGTAAAGATCCTGATTTGAGGTTTTGGCTAGGAAACTAGTCGGCCTCTTGTCAAACTAAGAACGTTTAAGTTCTGTAGAAGTTGGGAAACGGGGTTGTGGGGTAAGCTCGCAATCCAACAGGGGAACAACCCAAGCCAACAGTTAAGGTCCCAAAATATCAATTAAGTGTTAACGGGTGAAAGGTGTATACTATCTCAGACAGAAGGGAGGTAGGCTTAGAAGCAGCCATCCTTTAAAGAAAGCGTAATAGCTCACCTTTCAAGATAGTGTGCCCTGAAAATGGACGGGGCTAAATTGATTACCGATACTGTTGAAATCTGAAAAGATATTGGTAGACAGGCGTTTTTCTTGGGTAGAAGTATTTTCGTAAGAAAATATGGACCAAGTAAAATTGCGAATCCTGGCGGTAGTACGGAGCAACACAATGTTAGAATCATTGGTATCGTAAGGGTAAGGGTTTCTCAGCAATGCAGTTCAGCTGAGAGTTAGTTGATCCTAATCACTACATAATTTGAATAGTGAAAAAGGGAAAAAGGTTAAAATTCCTTTACTATCTAAGTACATTCGGCAACGAAATTTTAATTTTTGACACTTTGGGATAGACCAACATTTTTAATCTGAAATGTCAATCAAAATAAATTGCAGGAGTATCGTAATGATGAGAATGCAATTAAATTTGAGACGAGTGGACATTTGTTCATTTGGTTAATTTCTAGAGTCCATGAAAAGGAAATTAAAAGGATCTTAGATAATCATACCCAGAACCAGCACAGGTACCCTAGGTGAGAAACCTAAGATATGAGGGAAAACTTGAGTTAAGGGAACTCGGCAAATTAGTCCCATGCCTTCGGTATAAGGGATTCCTGCGATTGTTTTCATACGAATGCAATTACAGGATGCAATAACAAGGGTAGTCCGACTGTTTAACAAAAACATAGCTTTCCGCTACTCTGTAAAGATTAGTATGGAAGGTGAAGTCTGCCCAGTGCGAGTATCCGAACATTCCTTTCAAGGAAACTAAGGACTCGTAAACGGCGGGAATAACTATAATTCTCTTAAGGTAGCGTAATACCTTGTCGTTTCAATGACGACTTGCATGAATGGCGTAACGAGATTGTCACTGTCCCTAACTCGAATCCCCCGAACACTATATTCAGGTGCAAAGTCCTGAGACCTCCAGTGGGAAGCAAAGACCCCGTGAAGCTTCACTATAGTCTGTTATTGTAGTGTGAAATTTTATGTGCAGTGTAGGTGGTAGCTGCTAAGACTCAGACGCTAGTTTGAGTATAGGCGAAATATGAGACACCACTCTTAAAATTTTATATTGCTAACTTCTGAAAGGAAGGACAGTAGCTGATGGATAGTTTGGCTGGGGCGGCATGCTCTTGAAACGGTATCAAGAGCACCCAAAGGTCAGCTCATTTGGTTTAGAAATCCAAAGTAGAGTGTAAATGCAAAAGCTGGCTTAACTGTACTCTGAACAATAAAGGGTGCAGGAAGGAAACTTTGGTTTAGTGAACCCCTATGCTTCGTTTATGGGAGCTAGGGCTAATAGAAAAGCTACTCCGGGGATAACTGAGTTGTCGCGCCTGAGAGCTCATATCGACGGCGCGGTTTGCTACGACGATGTCGGCTCGCCTTATCCTGGCTGTGCAGAAGCAGCCAAGGGTGGGGGTGTTCACCCATTAAAAAGGCTCGTGAGCTGGGTTCAATACGTTGCGAAACAGTATGTTCGATATCTAGTGGAGGTGTTCGTGTCTGAGTGGAAAGATCATTTAGTACGAGAGGAACGGTGGTCTGGGGCCTCTGGTGTATCTGTTATCTGATAAGGTAGGCAGAGCAGCTACGCCCCTTGGGATAAGAACTGAAAGCATCTAAGTTCGAAGCCCTCCGCGAAAAGAGACACACATAAAATGCTCATAGAAGATGAGCTTGATAGGATCGAGGTGTAAGCATCAAGGTAACGAGATGTTCAGCCTGCGGTTACTAACATTTTTTTCCAAAAATCCTATGCACATTTATTTTTTATTTCTATAAAATTTTTCCAAATCCTAATTTAATAGAAAGAATCTTATATAAAATTTTAAAGAGGATATTTTCTTGGACTAGAAGCCCATACTTCTTTAAAATCATTTTTTAATTTTACATTTTGAGAATTCATATATTCTATAAATTCGATGTAAAGTTTTCTTATATTTCCATTATCACTAACGTGCATGGTGCTTTGATCACATATCTTTGAGTTTTTTAAATGAATAACATGTCTAAATGAATCAGCCATACGCTCTGCATTAATATCATACTCCCCAATTTCAATCCTAATAACTCTTCTATCTTGAAAATCATTTCCTTTAACAACATACATTTTTCTTTGTTCTGTTGCAAATTTAATAACTGAAGAAACAATCTTTCCTTCTAAATTAAGTGAATCTACCATAAAATTAATTAATGGCCTTTATATAAATTTTAGTGTACTAAAAAATATATTTAATTAACTAGAGATTTCTTAAAACATTAAATTTATATATAGCTACTGCAATATATATTATGTAGGTAAGATAGCTAACTATCGCTTGCAAAAGTGAGGAAAGTCCGTCCACTAAACTTTTGACAAAAATCAAAAGATAATATCGGTTGCTTGTCTTGACACAAGTTCCAGAAATGGAAGGCAACTGCTCAGAAACGGAATGTCCTTTAGCTGTTATAAAAATGTGGCTGTGAAATTTCTCGTGAGAGAAATGAGTTAACCAGCTGAATAGGTTAAAGGGAGCATTGAAACGACAGACCCTATCAGTGCAAGTCTGTAAAGACGCTTAGTAGAATGTTAGCACAATCTTTCCAAATGGAGATTGACAAAAGACGGCTTATTTCTTACCTACATTTTTATTTTTAAAACAAAACCTTTTTATATACTTTAATTTTAAGAAATTCATGGCAGAAGATAAAATACAACTACCAAGTTCTGGTGGAGGTTTAGTTAGATATTTTGATGAATACAAAAGTAGATTATCTATAAAACCTATGTATATAATAACATTTATAATCTTTATAATAATTCTTGAAATTTGGTTACATAAAAGTAAGGTGTTTGGATAAAAATGTTTGACGCAATGGATCCAAGATTAGTAAAAGCTGCAATGAAAAAGCTGGGTATCAAACAAGAAGAAGTTTCTGCAAACAAAGTTATAATAGAAAAACAAGATAATTCTAAAATAATAATAAATAATCCTCAAGTCACAAAAGTAGACATGCAAGGAAATGTTTCTTTTCAAATTTCTGGAAATATTTCTGAAGAAGAATTCGATGAAAGTGATTTAGATATGATAGTTGAACAGACAAAAGTATCTAAGGCAAAAGCTCTTGAAACTCTAAAAAAGAATAATGGAGACCTAGCAAAAACAATCCTAGATCTAAAGAAATAAGCCTTTATAACCCAAAACCTATATAAATTTGTTCTACCTTCTAAATAGTATGGAAGATTATTATAAACACCTGGCTCTAGCAAAACAAACTTTAATGAGAGCAGATCATATGACTTACATGACATATCCTTTAGTTAAAGATCTAAAAATGTTTACTTATATTTTAGAAAATATTTATTCATCTGTTCTTAATACAATGGAAGCAATTTTGCAATATGATAGATTATATAAAAGAATTTCACCTTTGCCAGAAAATTTTGATTCAAGATTCCAAGTATTTAAAAGTAAATCTTCAAAGTTTCATAGTTTATCTATGGAACATATGGAATTTATACAAGAATTAAAAATGATGGTAGAATCTCATAAACAAAGCAACATGGAATTCATAAGACAGGATAAATTAATAATTTGCTCACCTACATTTAAAACAAAAACTTTAAATGTAGATGTGATTAAAAGTTATTTGGTTAAAACAAGAAAATTTTTAACAGAAGTAGAATCTATGCTAAAAAAAGAGGAGTATCTTGTAAAAAGAGAGGATTAATTCTAAAATGAAAAATACTTTAGAAGAAGCAAAGGAAGAATTGAAACGAGCAGATCATTCTATTTATATAACTCTGAAATATGTTAGAACTTGCGATATTATTCTTAATACTATTAAAAGATTAGTAAATGCTTTTGATTTAGGCATACTTGCTTTATTGAAAAAATTGCATGAGAATAAAAAAATAAAACAAATTCCTGTTTCTGTTGTAGAAAGATGTGATTTAGTTGAAAAACTAGTTCCAAAGACAAAACCTTTTTTAAAATATTATAAAACTTTTAAAAAATTAACAAAATGTGAATATTCCACCAAAGAAGAATTTAGAAAGCATATTACGCTGATTAGTAAAGATAAAAAACCAATAGAAGTAAACGTAGATACTCTAATAGAATATTTTGAAAAAACCATAGAATTTATAAGGTTTGTAGAACAAAAAATTAATGAGTAAAATGACACACCATATAGCAATTTGCTCAGGCAAAGGAGGAACAGGAAAAACAAGCACTGCTATTAATTTAGCTGCGGCATTTAAACAATTTAATAAAGATACTACAATTATTGATGCTTCTTTAACAACTCCTAATTTAGGTGTTTATATGGGATTTCCTAAAACTTCTATAAGTATACATGATGTATTGAAAGGAAAAAACCATGCAACAGAAGCAGTATATATACATCCTTCTGGATTAAAATTGTTATTGGGTAGTATAAATGTAAAAGAATTAGTTAATTTATATCCTGAACATTTAAAACAAGCTATTAAAGATTTGAAAGGTACTTCTGAATTAATTATTATAGATAATGCAGCAGGAATTGGTCGTGAAGTAATTGCTGGAATGAAAAATTCTGATGAAATATTAATTGTTACAAATCCAGATTTAGTTTCTGTTACAGATGCCTTGAGAACAATGAAAATTGCTGAGAGTCTTGGAAAACCAATAAGAGGAATTGTTGTAACAAAAGTAAAAAATGATAAAAATGAACTAAGTATTAAAAACATAGAAGAACTTCTTGAAAAAGATGTTATTTCTATTGTTCCTTATGATGATTTAATTAAAAGTTCTATAACCCATAAAGACGCTCTTGTTAATATACATCCAAATTCTAAAGCGTCTTTAGCTTACAAGGAATTAGCTGCTAAAATACTAGGAATGCCTTACAAAGAAGAAAAACTTGTAAAAGAACATAAATTATCAAGAATGTTTAGGTTCTTTGGCATTAGAAAATAAATCCATTACTACTGCGACAATTATTAAACTAATACCTAACCAAACAGAAGGTTCCCTTTTTATTGTAGCTCCTAAAATCACTGCTCCACTTATAAGAAAAACTTCTCGAAAGGTTCTTATCGCAACTATTTTCCAACTTATGTAGTTTTTAACCATATAAAATAAAACAAACTAAAATTTTTAAATTTTATTATCCTATAGAAGATATTATAGATGATATATATCTTTAATTTTACCATCAATATAAACTTCACATCTCCACTGCCTAAAATCTGGAAAAAGAGGGATATTTACTTCGACTTTCATTTCATGATTTTCTTTATTACCAATCTCTAAATCAAATCTCTTTTTACCAAATGTACTAACTCTTTCTTTTCTTTCTTCTTTATTATCAATATTTATTATAATGCTTATTCCTAAAAAAGACCGTTCTTTTTCTATAGAAACCTTGTGTTTTTCTTTATTTCCAATTGTAAATTCAACTTTACTTAATATTTTACTCATTGTATAAATTATTATCAATTAAAAAGTATTTATAAAACTTACTTTTTAAAACTTTAGAGGATGACCGCCGAGATTCGAACTCGGCCGACAAGCTGTCTGTAAAAAATTACCACAGGCTTGTGTGCTACCGCTACATCACGGCCATCATAGTTTTGGATATAATAATTTCCAGTTATTTACTTTTCTTAAATGTTTTGGATTGTGAAATCCTATTAAATCCATGTATCTTTTTAAGGAATTATAACCATATAAACTAAGACTAGAATAGCCTTCCCCCTTGAAATAACAAGGATTAAATCCTAACATTTTCAATATATTATAAATATCTTTTATTAAAAAATCTGATTTTTGAGCAAAAGTAATATGTGGATAATACTTTTTATGGTTATAATGAGACATAAAAGTAATACAACCATCTGTATCATAAAGTCCCCTTAATAAAGAAGTTAATATGGTTATATCATTTATTTTAAAGATATCTGGAATTTTAACATTTATTTTTCTTCCAATAGGTAAACCCAAAACTTTTGATTTAAATGTGTGAATTGCTTTAGAATACATTTCAAAGCCATAAGTATCTTCATATTCTTTTATATTTAAATTTATATTAAATAAGCTTTTATACAACCCTTTAATGAAAGTATCATAATAATCTTTTTCATCTTTATTGCCTTTTAATCTATATTCAGTCTTTCTTCCAGACAAAAAACCATCTCCTAAATGCATTCCAACTTCTTCTGCTAGTTCTGGAGTAATTTTATTAGGTAATTTAATTTTTCTTTCTTCATCTTTCTTAGAAAAGATTATTCCCTCATTGTTTAAAATATTATTTTTGTTAATAAAAGTTATATTTATTTCTCTTAATTTTTTCCTGGTTTCTCCAAACGTTTTTCTTGGGTAAGATCTGTCTTCATTACTAATTTTAGCATCATTTTGTTTTAAAATTTCATTAGAGTCTAAATTAAATGTTTCACATATTTTTAAAAACAAACTATAGGGTATATTGGATTGTTCAAATTTATAAGTATGAAATAAAGTTCCTGAATTTACGTCTAATTTCAACCCTAACTCTTTCCAAGGCAGATTAGATAACTTATAAATATAATCTAAAAATTGCTTTTGTTTACCTTTAGGAAAAACTACTCTTTCTCTGATTCCCATAATAATATTTAGTAAATTTGCTTTATAAATCTGGCGCGCACATCTTGCAAGTTGCAATTTGTTAGAATATATATTTTATAGAATATACTTTAATAATTAAATTTTGATAAAATTAGTTTATTTATTATTTCCTTCAACGATGTCCTTTAAATTTTTAACGCCAGTAAATACTGAAAAAAATCCCAGAGATACCAGAATAAAAATCAAACTTATTCCTTCATATCTTCTTCCGTAATAGTTATTATTATCAATGGTAGTAAAAGTAAAATCAAAATAACTTCTGTCCCAATCCCCTGTCTTTTTATCTTTAAATTCAACCCAAAGATGATAAGCTATCCATTCTTCTTTTTTAAATGTCGGAATATAAAATTTGATTAAAGATAAATTTTCTTGTTTTTCATTTGTCGGAGTATAAAAAGCAGTGTCATTCCAAACATTAGATTCTAAATTAAAATATTGTCCTTGTAAGGATATATCTAATTCATTAAAAGATACATTGGCTTTAGGTTTTAATGTGATATTACAACTGAGAGTATCTCCAATAACGGGGATTAATTTATTTTGTGTGCTTGAACATTCTACAAATGTAGACTCGCTATATCTTGTTTCAGCAACTGGAGAAATTAAAGGATAAACATTATCATAGATATTCCTTACTTGTACACTCATAATAAGCAATATAAAAACAATTAAAGTTACCGATAAAGTTAAATAAGAGTTTTTAAGTTTTAAGTTCTTTTTTGAAAAGTATGATAATATTTCATCAATTACTTTAAATATAATATAAAAAGATAATAAAATAAAAAGAATACTTATAAAAAATGAAAATAAATTAAATGATTTTTCTTTAAAAAATAATCCAAATAGATAATTTGAAAAAATTATTATAAACCAACAATATGCAAATCCGATTATAAGGGGTATCAATAAAAACATCCTTGGATAGTTCTCTTTTAATTTATTTAATAAGTTATCTGCTAAATTAAGGGGGTTTTTCATTTTATTTTTCATAAAGCCAGTTATATTTAATTTTGATCTAATTAATGATTATATAAACATTTTTGTGATTCATTAGTTATTTTAAATCGTGGGTTTTTATAAAGTGTTTATAAATTAAAATAGTGTTAATTAAAAAGGTTTAAAAAGAAGTTTAAGTTTATTTTAGTATGGAAACTATAAAAGGGTTTAGAGATATTATTGGAATTGATGCACTTAAAAGAGAAAGAATTAAAGAGATTCTTATAAAAAACTTTAAACTTTATGGTTTTGAACCTGCAGAAACACCTATTATTGAAGCAGAAGAATTTGTTAAAGCAGATAATACAAGTGAAGTTATCTCTGATATTTATAGATTGCAAGATAAAGGACAAAGAAAATTAGCTTTGAGATACGAATTAACCTTTCAGTTAAAAAGACTTGCTCAAAATAAAAAATTACCTTTTAAAAGATATCAACTTGGAGAAATTTTTAGAGATGAACCTGTAAGTTCTAATAGATTCAGGCAATTTACTCAATGTGATGTAGATATTATTGGTTCTAATATAAAAGATGAAGCAGAAATATTATCTTTGACTAAAAAAGTGTTTGAAGATTTAAAAATTGATTGTGTAATTTATGTTAATAATAGAAAATTACTAAATGAAATACTTGATAAGAATGATATCAAAGAAAACAAAGCAGAAGTTATAAAAGAAATTGATAAACTTGATAAATTAGATGAAAAAGAGATTAAAGAAAACTTAAAAAAATATAAAGCAGAAAAAATACTTGATATATTTAAAAAACCAGAATCTTATTTTAAAACATTTGATTCTTACAAAGAAATTGAAGAACTTAAAAAATATTGTGAATTTTATAATGTTGAAGTTAAGTTTTTACCTTCGTTAGCTAGAGGTTTAAGTTATTACAATGGAACTATTTTTGAAATAAAAACAAAAGCTATGAAAGAAACTATTTGTGCTGGTGGAAGTTATTTAATTAATAATATTCAATCTAGTGGAATTTCTTTTGGATTGGATAGAATTGGTTCTATTGCTCAAGTTGATGTTGATGAGAAAAAAGTCTTGATAATATCTCTAGAACAAGATAAAAATTCAATAGAACTAGTTAAAAAATTAAGAAAAAACTTTGTTTCTGTAGATATAATGTTCGGAAAAGTCTCAAAAGCTTTGGAATTTGCAAATTCTTATAATATTCCTTATGTTGTATTCATTGGATCTGAAGAAATTAAAAAGAAAAAATATAAATTAAGAGATATGAAACTAGGCAAAGAAACTTATTTAAATGAAAAAGATTTAATTAAGAAGTTACTTTAAAATAATGGTCTTTTTTCTACTTGAACTTTTATTTTAGAATTAACTGAAACTTCCCCATTTTCTTTTATTAATCTTCTTTCTAGAACAATATATCCTCTATTTTTTGATCCTTTATCTTGTTTTTCTATAACTGTTTCTTGTAAATAAAATCTATCTTGGTTTATTATTATTGGAGATAATAATTTTGCAGAATATTCATTGAAAAATGCGTCTTTTCTTACATTTACTTTCTGTGCAAGTGCTCCCATATTTTGAAATAAAAGATATCCTGGAGCATAAATCCCGTTTGAGTGCATTTTATTTCTTTCTCCTGTTAAATCCATATACATTTGAACTTCTTCAGAAGTTATAGGCTCTCTCAAAGGACTTATCCATACATCTCCTAGTTTAAGGTCTTCGAAATACCTTTTAGAATTTCTTTTCTCCTGCCAACTAGGGCAATTAGGAGCAGGTCCATTCAAAGTATCAAAACAATTTAATGCTGGAGATGGACAAGGTTTACAATTTTTTGCTTGTTTACAATCTGGACAATATTTAGAAGCATCATAATTTCTTAAATCATTTAATATTTTTGAATTTTTGAAAATATCATCAATTGATTCTTGTTTTATATTACCTAAAATTTTATGATTAGGTGCACAAGTTTTTACATTTCCATTCACATCAACATATAAAAAAGTTCTACCACAAAAATAAGGTTGTGGTTCACCTTCAAATTCTTTATGAAGGTATTCAAACCAACCTGAAAGAAGTTTAATATTAAATTTAGATTTATTATCTTTCTTTAATTGAAGTAACTTCTTAGAAACAAACATATGATATTTGGGGGTCAATGAAAAAGTATTATCTTTTTCTTTGTCTCCAAGAAAAATATATGGTTGAAATTCTAAACTATCTACTTCTAACATATGGGCCAATGATACTAAATCATCTATACTTTCAAAATTAAATCTAGTTATTGTTGATCTGAGTTTAATTGGAACTTTCATTTTCTTAAATTTTTTTATGCCTTCTATTACTTTTTCATAAGTT
This sequence comes from Candidatus Nanoarchaeia archaeon, assembly GCA_028716945.1. Classification (GTDB taxonomy): domain Archaea; phylum Nanobdellota; class Nanobdellia; order SCGC-AAA011-G17; family JAFCDX01; genus JAQUOT01. The sequence continues at coordinate 134,882 of JAQUOT010000002.1, read as the reverse complement.
CCTTTTCCCCTCATAGAATCATTTATTTCTTGCAAACCTTCTATAGATATTCTTGCCCAATCAAGACCAGAAAGTTCATTTAAGTTTTCATCTGTAACCAAAGTCGCATTTGTTAAAACTCCAGTCTCTAAGCCCTTTGATTTTACATAAGAAATAAGTTCTTTTAATTCTTTAAATTTTAAAAAAGGCTCTCCGCCTGTAAAACTTACTTCTTTTAAGCCTAGGGGAATTGCATTATTTATTGTCTTTTTTATATGCTCTAATTCTAGTGTTTCAGTATCTCCTTTAGAAATACAGCAAAAACTACAATTTTGATTACATTTATCAGTTAATTCGAATCTCAATTGAGTTAGGTTAGGTAATTCTATATTTTTCATTTTTTATATCCTAATTTATACAGAATTAGTATTTAAATCTTTCTAGGTGTAACCACTTTAAAGTAACATTATAACCCCTAAACTAAGCTTTTTAAACTAATAATTCTTTAGAAATATATGGTTTGGGATTTAAAAAGAGAGCTTGGAAGAAAAGCAATTCACTTACTATCTTTATCTTTCTTAATAATTTATATTTTAGTTTCTTCTACATTTAATCATAAAATTGCTTTATTGATTCTTTCATTTATGTTGATTATTTTAATAGAATTAGAATATCTTAGAATTGAAATAGGAGCAAAAATACCTATTCTTCATGAATTATGGCAAAAATTTCGTAGAAAAAAAGAAAAACATTCTTTAGGTGGAGAAGTATTTTTCTTGATAGGTTCTATAATTTGTCTAGCTGTATTTGATCTAAGAATTGCAGCCGCTGCTATTTTAATGACTACTTTTGGAGATATGGCTGCTGCTTTAATAGGAAAAAGATTTGGAAGAACCTGGATAACAAAGAAACTTGCTCTTGAAGGAATATTAGCTGAATTAATTGTTGATTTAATAATTGGTTTTTTAATTGTAAGAACTTCATTATGGTTGTTAGATGGCTATCCTTTAGGAACTCCAATATGGCCAATAATAATTGGTATGGCAATAACTGCTACTTTAGTTGAAAGTCTTGTAAGTAAATTAGATGATAATTTATTAATACCTTTATTTTCTGGTTTTGCTGGACAGATTATTTTAATGATAATGATATTTTTAGGATTGATTTAGAAAGGAAAATAATTATATTTGTAAGTTTCTGTTATTCTTAAAATATCAAAATCTCTTATTATGTTTGAGAATTTTTTTCTGATTTCATTTAAAATTTTATAAAGTTCATCTTCATTTTCTGTTTCAAATTCTATTTCTAGATCCCAAGAACCAATCAATTTTAAAAATTGGGTTGCTTTGTTATGCTGAGCAATATAAGCTTTTATTTGTTTTTCTGTCTGTTCATCAAAATTTTTAGTTCTGAATATTAATTTATAATGGTTTATTCCTAAATTTTGAAGATTAGGATAACATTTGTACTGAACGATTATCTTTTCTTTAATTAATTTTTTTAATCTATAATTAATTACATCTCTTGTTAAATCAGTTTTTTCTGCTAATTCCACTATATTTATTCTTGCATTATTAACTAATTCTTTTAATATTTTTGCATCGGTTTCATCTAATTCATAAATTTTAGATGGAATTCCATAAGTAAATTCAGAAGGTTTTGTTTCTGTTAAATATTGCCTTGCATAAATAGGGGAATATTCTGTTAAAAGAACATCTTTTTCTAAAATAAATTTTGAATATTTATTCATAAAATCATTTAAGATCTTTCCAAACCCAAAATTTGATTTTGCTATCAAAGAAATTGCTAAATCCCATCTTCCACGAATTTGAGCAACCCAGACAGAATTTTTATCATTTTTCCAATAATCTACAATGTTTTTTTCATCTTCTAAAGTTATATCCTGGAATTTGAAATAAATTTTATATTGAGAATAACCAAGCTTTGTAAAATCAATAACAGGATAATAAGAGAATATAATATTATTATTGTCAAATCTTTTTAATCTATATTCTACTGCTGGCTTTGAAAGACCTACTTTTTTAGCAATCTGGCTATTTGAAAGTCTTGCATCTTCATCTAATAGAGTTAATATCTTTCTATCCTTCAAATCTAGCTTTATTGTCATATTTTTAATATATGTGTTACTTATATATAAATATTGCGTAAAAGTAATAAAATTAATAAAAAAGTATTAAATATATGTATTATGTTATTATTGTTAAGAAGTAATTAAGGAGAAAATAAATATGGAAAATGAAAACCCATTAACATTAGAAGAAATTGCTCATGTAATAGAAAGCATATCAAGTTGGGCTAATGTAAGTGGTTGGTATTATGGAGTTAATAAATCATTACGTGTTACGGCATATAAAAGCAAATTTTTTCCTTGTTCTGAACACTGTGAAATTTCTGTAGAAGAGAGAGAATCATTTGTTGAATTAGGTTCTATATCTGGAAAAGAAGTTTTACCTTTATACAAAAGAATTCAAGAGTTATATAATTTACATTTAAAAGAAAAAAAGCAAAAAAGTATGGAGATAAGAAATGAAAAACTTAGAGAAATAAGAGGTAAAAAATGAATAGTTATAAAGAATACAAAGCCTCAGTCATTAAAAAAACCATTCTGGGGGGTATTATGTTAGGAATAGCGTTAACAATTGGTGGACCAGTAACATCTTATTACTCTGCAAAAAAGAAGCATCATATTGAACAAATCGTGCCAAAACTGCATGAAATAAGTAAATTAGAGAAAAGTGTGGAACAATGTGAAGAAAATCTCTTATTTATTAAAAAAAATCCTATATTATCAGGAGAATATAATCCTATGCAAGAGAAATGCAAACATATACAGACAGAATTATACTTTTTGAAATCACAACCTGAGATTCTGGAAGCTGAAAGAGCATACAAAAAATATGATTTACTAACTATGGCAGGTATTTTGGGTCTTGGTGGTGGACCAATGTTATTTTTGTTAAGTATGGAATATTTAACGAGGAAAGATAAGTAAAGAAAAAATGAAAATTAGTCATGAAGGTATTGAAAAACCAAAAATTGAATTAAATTACAAAGAACTTAGAAAATTAGCTTGTGAACAAGAATATGCTCCCTTTAGTCAAATAGGTTTTCCTTCATTATATTTCTGTGGAAATTTAGTAACAAAACAAGGTATTCCTGGTTTTTTCTTTTTTAAACAAACCGATAATGGCAGAAATTTTGGAGATAATTTTCAAGTATTAAAAGGAAATCTAGACAGTATAATTCCAGAATCTTTAACTACAAGTACAGCAAGAACAATAGGAGAAATAATTAATGAGAGTATAATATACAATCAAGGAATCTCTGGATATTATTTAGATTATGATGAAGTTTTAAATCCAGATAAAAAAACAAAAGAAATAATAGAAAAAGAAGAACAAGCTTTTTTAGAATCACAAAATTATGCAATCAAATCTAAAGAACTTGTTTATCCTGTTAGAGCCGCATTATATTATACTTTAGGAAAAAGAATCGAAAGAATAAAATGTGGAGCTGATATTTCTAGAATAGCAGAACAAATTGATAAAATAAATGTAAGATGTGGGAAGATTTTTCCTCTTTATAGTGGGTGGAATGGTAAACATTCTTTTCCAGAAACAAACTATGAAATTGTAGATTTTATAGAAGGATTAAAAAAAGAATTTTCTCTTTTATCAGTTGATAAAATTATTCTTTCAGGGGATAGGATGAATAATGAAAATTTACAGAGAATTTTGAATTCTATTAAAGGAGACAAAAGAATATGAAAAATAAATATAATCTTATTGGAAAAAAGTATCTAGCTCCAGTTTTAGTAGCAGGTTCAATACTGTGTGGAGCTAATAGTTACGCTCAGAATGCCTTGCCTATTAAACAAGAAACAAAAGAAGCAATATTAGAATCACAAAAGGTAGAAGCTCAGGTTGAAGCTCAAAAACAATTAGAAAAAAAGTTAAAACATGAATCTTATTGTAAAGAAAATACAGAAAGGACTATAAATGATTTTAACGAATCTATCAAGGATAAAAAATTTGATGTAAAAGAACAAAGAAAAGTATACAATGATTTAGAAGGATTAACAAAGAACAATTGTCCCTATTCTGAAGATATTAAAAATTTGCAAGAGTTTACAAGCATTAGGGGATATTTTAAAGGCCCAAAATTACAAAAAGAATTTAAAGATATGGGATTAAATATTACTGTAGAAAATGATCAAGAAGTATATGCTCTACAGTATCTAGCATACCTTTCTGGAGTCTGTTTAATTACGGGGATAGTGAGAGTATTGTATGATTCTAGGAAGCCTAAGAAAAAACAAATAAAAAACTTTTATCTTGGAAAATAAAAAGTAAAAGCTTTTTAAACTAATAATCCCTTATAAAGATATGAGAAAATTATTTATAATTTTAATATTAGCAATCTTTCTAATGAGTAGTTGTTCTAAAGAAAACATTGAAGTTTCTAGATATTCAAAAATACCAACTACATCAATTAAAATAACTCCAGATACAGATGCTTCTCCTGTAAAATCTCTTTCAGAAGATTATCAAGATCCAATACCTGTTCCAGGAAAAGTAAATAGTGCTGGTGCAGAAGATTCTGCATTTATAACATCTGATGGAAATACTTTATATTTCTTTTTTACTCCAGATGTTAAAGTTCCTATAGAAAAACAAATCTTAGATGGAGTTACTGGAATTTGGGTTTCTAAAAAAGTAAATAATGAATTTCAAGAACCAACAAGAGTATTTTTACAAGATCAAGGAAAAGTTGCTGGAGATGGCTGTGAATTTGTTCAAGATAATACAATGTTATTTTGCTCGGTAAGAGAAGGTTATACAGGAATACATTGGTTTAGTGCAGAATTTAAAGATGGGATCTGGAAGAACTGGAAACTTGTTGATTTTAATCCAGAATATAAAGTTGGAGAATTACATATTATAAATGATGAATTATATTTTCATTCTGATAAAACTGGTGGAAAAGGTGGTTTAGATATTTGGATGTCTAAAAAAGTAGATGGAAAATGGTCAGAGCCTGTAAATGTTGAAGAAGTAAATACTGCTGGAGATGAAGGATGGCCTTTTATTAACCAAGATAAAACTGAATTATGGATTACCAAAGATTATGGATTATGGAGATCAAAAAAAGTTGGTGAAAAATGGACAAAACCAGAATTAATGTTTTCTCCATTAGCAGGAGAAGCTTCTTTAGATAATAATGGAAATGTTTATTTTACGCATCATTTTTTAAATGGAGATAAAATAATAGAAGCAGATATTTATGTTGCTTATAAAAAATAATTATATATTATGATATTATTCGTATTTTTTAAAAGCATGTCCAGGAAAACCCGGTTTTGAATTTAGTGATTCTAAATAATAATAACCCTGATTTTTTCCTTTAATAATCTCAAACCAATCTTCCCTAGTCTCACAATAATCAGAACCAGTAACCAATATAGGACCTATAAGGTGTTCATGTGGGTATTGTCTACATGCCAGACGAATAGTATCCCCTTCATTGATTATATTACTAATCTGATCAACTAAACTGGGTTCATTGTATTGCATTCTAACACTAATAGTTTCAAATTTACTTAACCCGCTCTCCCTAATATTTAAATAACAAGCAAGCGGACCAAATAAGTTTATAGGTCCCTTATCGCAACTTAGACTAGATACTTCTCCAGTTATAGTTTTACGTTGTGATGTATCTTGGCAACCAATAGAATTACTAACTATAATAACAGAACCTAAAATAGGAAAAATTGTTTTTTTAATAATATTTTTTAAATATTTTTTTATCATTCTTATTTTAACCTCAAATCCATATATTAAGATATAGAAATCCTTTATAAATCTTTCTATTTGTTATTACTATACAGTTACATTATTACAACCTAATAATTTCTATCTCACCAAAATGCTCTTTTTGATCTATATCTATTTTTTTACTATTAACTAAATGCAATAAAGGCAAAAACGTCATAATTTTATCTTCTTTTTTATCGCTTGGAATTAATTCATTAAAAGTTAGTTTTTCTTTTTCTTTGAAAAAACCTAAAATTTTATCATAAAGATTTTTTATTAATATAGAAATATCAACTTTTTTCTCAGGCAGTTTAACTTGTTTTAAATATCCTTCTTCTCTTACTCTTTTCATAGTTCTTCTTTGGTCTACTTCAAGAGCTTTCTGCAGTGCTCCCATTAAATCATTTAAATTAACTTTTTTCTTTCTTGCTAAAGGAGTTTTAATTGTTAGTTGTGGATTTCCTGCTAATAATCTTGCATTTTCAGGCATTTCTCCAAATTCTTCCATATTTTCAATTTCACCTTGAGAAAATAATTGCTGGTCAAAAGCGGCTAATTTTTCTGTTAGTAATTTATCTGATTTTATTTTTAGTAATATTGCTGCTGCTAGAACAACTTTTCCAGAAATGAAAAAATTAGCTTCTTGTAATGTTCTAATTGCATCTAAATATCTTTGAGCTAAAATAGAAATATCAATATTCCAAGGATCTAGCTTTCCTGTTCTTATCAATTCATGTAAAAGGCTCTGCCAGGTAATCTCATCCTTTTGCATAAGCATAGAATATAACTGGTCTTGCATGAATTAACTAATTAGAACTTTTTTATAAATTTATCTAAAAGAATTAAAAAGCATTTATTTTAAGATTCCAAAAGCAAAGCCGCCTTCGCAGTTCAAGTCGTAGCCACCAACACTCAACTTACCATTAACAAAGTCCCTGCCAGAATCCAGACTCACAACCCTTAAAACAGGTACTGTAACAGAATCGAATTCAACAACATTTACTCTACTTGGAAGAGATTTATCCATAACTCTATTCGGGTAAGATTTAGCCATATTTTCTAAATTTAAAGCTGTTTCTTCAGTATGTTCTAAAACTCTGGCTAATCCACCATTAGCAAAATCTATTGCATCTTGTAATCCTTGTTTAAAAGTATCATAAGGTGCAAATCCAAAGTCTCTCATATCTTTTCCTTCATAAAGATAAATTCCATTAACTTTCTTGGATTTATCTAAATATGATTTAAGAACTTTTTCATCTGTAATTGGAACTCCTTTTCTTAAAGGATTTACATAGACTCCTTCAGAAGTTTGGACTATGTAACCTGCTTGTAACCATTTTGGATTAAAGATTTCTTGTTTAGCTATATTTTCAAAATTCCAAGCACTTGCTGAAATAGATTCAGAAGTTGTTGGAGTTTTAAAAGAAATTTGTTTTAGTGTTTGAGGATGAGAATAAATTTTATTCATCCCAGATCTATTTCCTTCAAAAGTATTTGTACCAAAGGCAGGATAACTAACAATTAATCTTTTACCTTTGTGAGGAACTACTAACAACATCCTTACTGGAAATTGTAGTTTCTTTGGTTCGACTATTCCATATTTTACCATTTTTAAGTATATTTTATACTAAGTCTATGTTTATAAACCTTATTATTTAGTAACCACTGTAGAATGAACACATACCGAAAGATTTATAAATTAGTTAATATCATTAAATCTAATCACCTCTTTTTCCCGAGCAAGTCTCTTCGGAGGCCTGCTTGGGTTTATATTCATTCGAGGATAAAATGGAAGGAAAAAAATTCGATTCTAAACAATTTAAAGAAGATTTTAAAAATGGATTAATAAGAGAAGGCGCATTGGTAAAATTAATTCTTACAAAAGAAGCTTATGAAAAATTAGGTATAGAATTTAGTTCTGGGCATTTAGTAAACCCAAATCAAAATGGCGGAATAGAATTATCTGGAAATTATCCTCCAGTAAGACCTTTTTTTGTAGTAGAATATAACATAATTGATAGATATGTCACTTATGACATTCCTGAAAAGAAACCAAAACAAGCAATACCTTTAGAATAAATTTATTTCTTAGAAATAATTTCTACATAACTACAAGAACCACAGTGTAATCTATCTTTATGTGTTCCTAAGAATGAACTACATTTAGGACAGGTTTTACCACGAGAAACTATTTTATTGTTTTCAGTTTTATACTTTTTCCATTTCTGACTTGGTTTTTTATTTTTTACTTTTTTCTTTGCCATTTTTATTTAGCTGCAGGAGCTCCTTCAACTTTTTTCTCTTTTTTCTTTTCAAATAAATCATAAGTTTTTTGATCTTTGTAAATAAAAGCAATTATTCTTGATTTAGCCAATCCATAATTTGTATAAATATGTTTTATAGATACTAATTCTGCAGGAGCTTTTTCCATATCCGCTATTTTTTTAATTAATTCTTGATTCGAAGGAGTTTTAGCATTAATATGTTCTATCTCGAATTCAAATTTTGTTCTTTTTAATAAAGGCATTTCTTCCTTGTATATAGCTTTCATTTTAAGAAGTTTTTATTGCGTATTCTCCTTTAACTTTTATCCCTACTTTTTGAGCTATTTCAGATTTTTCTACATTATGAATATAAATTCTACCTTTCCAGGAATTTGTAAAACTAGTTCCTTTGCAGATAGGACATTCATTTCCTTTTACTAATATTTTACATTTCTTACATGCCTTTTTCATTTTTCTTTCTTAGCTTTTTCAGGTTTTTCTTTTGCTACTTTTTTTAAATCTTCTTCAATCCAAGCAATTGAACCTAAATTAGGTTGTCTCATTGTCAATCCAATTTTTGGACTTGTTAAATCTTTATATGAAACTGCAATTATTCTTGCTCTGCATTTATCATTGGTTTTTAAAATATGTTTTGATTCTTTACCTTGTAATTCTCCAGATTTTGTAAATGAAACATAATCATCCATTGTCTGTGAAATGTGAATCATTCCATCAATTGGACCAATGTTCATGAATGCTCCAAAACCTGCAATTTCTGAAATCTTACCAATAACAATTTCTTGCATTTCTGGTTTTAATACTATGATTTTAAATCTTGTTTCGTAATAAGCAGCACCATCTCCAGGAATAATTACTCCTTCTCCAACTTCTAAAACTTCTGAAACATCAACTACTATACCTAAATCTTGTGAAATAAATTGCTCAAAAGTGCTTTTTAAATTCTTTAAAATAGATTCTTTAATATTTTCCTCTAATTCTCTTGGAGGTATTCTAATATGACTTTTAACTTCTATTTCGTAAAACATCTTAATTTCTAAGTATAAAAAGGGTTTTTAAATCTTGTGGTTAAATTATGAAGTTTACATACCGTTTCTTTCAATCATGGCATTGAAATCTTGCATATATTCATTAGGTTGATCAGTAAAAGCATGACTACCATATATATACCTCTGAAATCTTTCATAAGCTTTATTTCCTAAATCACTCTGGCCAGATTTTCTTAAATGATGAATTAAGATGGCTACTTCCAAAGGAAACATCGAATCTACAACTAATTCTATTCCATACATGTTAATAGCATTAGTAACTCCAGAAAAATCCTTTTCCATTATTATCTTACCCATTCCACCATAATCAACTTTTTTTGTTCTGAATTGTTCAGATTCAGCAATATCAACTGTCAAATCACTTAAGTCAGGTGCAGAACTATATTCACCCACATTACTTCCCTTTACTAAACCTTCAACTTTTTCTTTACAAATTAAAAGTGTAGTCTGTTTATTTTGTTCTAGAATCATTAATGGAAGAACTTCTTGATGTTTTTTAATTATTTTAGTGGTTCTTATCCAAGGGTCGTTAGGAGAACCTTTAATAGCTATCACTTTCTTTTCATCATCTACAATTATCTCTTGTCCTCCAGTTGTTTTTAAGTATAACATATTTAAATAAAGTAGATTTTATTTATAAATCTTTCTATTTGTAACTATCTTAAAGAAGTAACATTAAACTAAAATTAAGAAATGTTTTTGTCTTATTGTAATAGTTTGAATATTTTTTTCTTTTAATCTTCTTTTTAATGCTTGATCTTCTGTAGCAACAACATAATTTTCATCAACTGTATCTAAAATTAAATTATCAACGATATTATCTTTTTTTGTTTTTATTATTTCAAATTTCTCGACGAGCTTTAGTGCTAATTTAGAATTTTTCTTGTCTTTTAATTCATTCAGAGTTTGATCTATTACTGCTAACTTATAATTAAAATTACAAATTCTTTCAAATTCTGAGATAAAATCTATCTTGAATTTAATGCAGTCAAGCAAAAAACTTGTATCTAATATTATTATTTTCATAGTGCTCTCTCGATTAGATTTATAAATTCTTTAACATCATCTTCTAGTTCTTTTGTAATAGATTGAAAAACTAATTTATCATCAACTTTACCATACTCATGTGCAAGTATATTTCTCATCCCTTTTGCTTCTTTTAAATTTTCTGCTAAATCTTTAAGAATTAAACCTTTTTTGAATAATATATCAAAAGCCTCTTTATCTCCTTCAGGAATCTTAAGCTTTTTTTCTTTAATTACTAGAAAGGTTAAATCTACAACTGCTTCTACTACCTTCTCAAAATATCGTTCACAAGCTGCTTTTTTTTCTAAATTCAGCTTATATTCTTCGAAATCATCTGGAACAATTCCCATTAATTCATTTAGGTACTTTTCAATTTCTTCTATCTTTTCATTTATTCTGTCGTTCATATAAAATCTTTCCTTTTGAGTCTATTTCTTTTTTAATTTTATCGGGAAGGATATTATAAACTTGTATATCTACTTTTTCATCTGTTTTACCATATATTCTTTTTCTAAAAAGAGTTGCTTCTGTTATATTAATATTATCAAAGAATTCTACCGCTATATCTATATCGGATCTAAAAGTTAATTGATTAATTACGAAAGAACCAAATAAAATTATTTTTTTTATTCTATTAAAGAATATGTCTTCTAAAATAACTTCTTTAGCATCTTCGATTATCTCTTTTGTGTATTGTCCTTTTTTTAAATCAAACTCTTTTGAAAATTCAGAAACTTCTTTTATAAAATCAAATTTTTTTCTTATATCTCTAGATAGTCTATTCTTTTCTGATTGAGTTAAGTTTATTCCTAATAGTTGTTTCTCTATTATTTTTAATTCTCTTTCTCCAAATACTTTTCTTGAATATTTGTTCTTTTTTAAAAAATTTGTTAAATTCATTTTATAACCATAATTAAGGTTATAATAACCATTACTTAGGTTATATTTAAATTTTTTGATTTAATTTAAACATTTTAAAATTAGTAAAAAGAAGGTTAAATTAAGCTCCTTTTATCGAAATGAGGCAATAATCTTTATAAATATTCTATCACTTATCAATTTATTAACAAAACTATAAATTAGAGGTAAAATCGGGGTTTAAAATGTCTAATGAAGCTAAAAACAATGAGTATAAAGCCTCATCTATTACTGTTTTAAAAGGTTTAGAAGGGGTTAGACGTAGAGCAAGTATGTACATAGGAGATACAGGTGTTCGAGGATTACATCATCTAGTTCAAGAAGTCGTCTCTAATTCAATTGATGAAGTTTTAGCAGGGTTTTGTACAAAGATATCTATTGTAATTCATAATGATGGTTCTGTATCTGTAATTGATAATGGTCGTGGTATTCCAGTTGATATTCATCCTGAAGAAAAAAAACCTGCAGTAGAATTAGTATTAACTGTTTTACATGCAGGTGGAAAATTCGATTCTAAAACTTATAAAGTTGCAGGAGGTTTACATGGGGTTGGTGTTTCTGCTGTAAATGCATTATCAAAAGTTCTTGAAGTATTTGTAAAACTTAATGGAAAAATTCATTATATGAAATTTGCTTATGGAAAACCAGTAACAGAATTACAAGTTATTGGAGAATGTGGAACTGAAACAGGAACAGAAGTTAGATTTACTCCTGATGAAACCATTCTAGAAACAGTAACTTTTGATTTTGATAATTTAGCAAAGAGAGCAGAAGAATTAGCTTTTCTAAATAAAAATTTATTAATAGAAATAAAAGACGAAAGAACAAATGTTGAAAAACAATTCCAATTTGCAGGAGGAATTAAAACTTTTGTTGAATCTCTTAATAAAAACAAGGAAAAAATTGATGGAGTTATTTATTTAGAGAAAGAAAAAGAAAAAATAGTTGTTGAAATTGCTATGCAATATAGTTTTGAATATGTTGAAACAGTTTATTCTTTTGTAAATAACATAAATACAATTGAACATGGAACACATTATACTGGTTTTTGTACTGCACTAACAAGAGTTATTAATAATTATATTAAAAAACATAAATTATCTGAAGTTTCTTTAACAGGTCCTGATACAAGAGAAGGTTTAACTGCAGTTATTTCTGTAAAAATTCCAAATCCACAATTTGAAGGACAAACTAAAACCAAATTAGGTAATAATGATGTAAAAGGTTTTGTAGATAATATAGTAAATGATTTCTTAAATGATTTCTTTGAAGAAAATCCTTCTGTTGCTAAAGCAATTATTAACAAATGTATTAACGCTGCTAAAGCTAGAGAAGCTGCTAGAAAAGCAAGAGAATTAGTAAGAAGAAAATCTATTCTTGGAAGTCATTCTTTACCTGGAAAATTAGCAGATTGTCAAGAAAAAGATCCAAGTAAATGTGAATTATTTTTAGTAGAAGGAGATTCTGCAGCAGGTACAGGAATTTCTGCAAGAGATAGAAGAACTCAAGCTATTTTACCATTAAGAGGAAAAATATTAAACGTAGAAAAAGCAAGATTGGATAAGATTTTTAAAAGTCAAGAGATATTAAACATAATTTCTGCACTTGGTGTTTCTATTGAAGGTGAAGAAATGGATATTTCTAAATTAAGATATCATAAAATTGTTATATTAACAGATGCTGATTCTGATGGAAATCATATTTCATGTTTGATATTAACTTTATTTTACAGACAAATGAGAAAATTAATTGAAAATGGTTATATTTACATTGCTCAACCTCCATTATTTAAAATTTTAAAAGGAAAATCATCTTACTATGTTAGAGATGAAGCAGCATTGAAAGAAAAATCAAAAGAACTTGGAGAAAATACTGTAGTTCAAAGATTTAAAGGTCTTGGAGAAATGGATGCTTCTGAATTAAGAGAAACTGTAATGAATCCGGATCAAAGAATTTTGAAAAAAGTTGCTTTAGAAGATGCAGTTGAAGCTGATAGAGTATTTTCAGTTTTAATGGGCGATGAAGTAGAACCAAGAAGGGAGTTTATTCAAGCTAATGCAAAATATGCAAAGAATATAGATGTGTAAAATGATAAAGGCATACATATTTGATTTAGTAGGAACATTAGGTTACCATGCTGGGGACTTAAGAGAAGTTATCGGAGATTTACATAAACAGTTTCTTATAACTCCTTTTGATAAAATTAAACTTCCTGAAGAACAAAGAAAGAAAATATTAGAATATAATAATCAAATTGAAGTGCATTTGTATAAAGACAGCAAAGAAGTAATAAAGAAATTAAAGAAAAATTATAAATTGGGATTAATTTCAAACCTTTATGATTTAACAGCAATACAATTTGAAGAAAAGTTTAGAGATTTCTTTATTAACTTTGATGTGGTTGTATTTTCTGCATATGTTGGATTAAAAAAACCAGATCCAAAAATATTCTTACAAACCTTAGAAAAATTAGGAGTAAATCCAGAAGAAGCTATAATGATAGGAGATAGTCCTGAAAAAGATGTTATAGCTGCTCAACAAGTTGGAATGAATGCTCTTTTGATAAATAGAAAAACCCAAACACTTTTGGAGATATTATAAAATGATAAGCAAAAATATTTATGGGTTTCCTTGTAAGTTGCAAGATACAATTAAAATAATGTCAGATCCAAGAGCACATTTTGGAGATTTCAAGTATGCAATAGATTTTATCTTATCTGAGAAATCACAAGTGTTAGCTGCATTTGATGGAAAAGTAGTTGATCTTAAAATGGATTCCAATGAAGGAGGAATAGATCCAAAATATAATGATGTCAAATATATTAATTATATTACAATTAAACATACTAATGATGAATATTCTCAATATGCACATTTAAAATATAAAAGTAATTTTGTAAAAATTGGAGATCAAGTAAAAGAAGGGCAAACAATCGCATTGAGTGGAAATACTGGATTTTCAAGCACCCCCCATTTACATTTTCAAGTATTTAAAACAAATTTAACGGGTTATAAAACTTTACAAATTAAATTTAAAGATATTTTAGAAATTGACACCTCTAAACAACCTATTCCAAAAAAGTATGATGAGTACATAAAAGAATTAAAAAAAGTAGAAAAGAGAGTAAGCTAAAATGACAGAAGAAATTAAAAATAGATTAATTGAAACAGAAATGAAGGAAGCTTATCTAGATTATTCTATGTCAGTTATTGTTTCAAGAGCTTTGCCAGATATAAGAGATGGATTAAAACCAGTTCACAGAAGAATATTATATTCAATGCACGATATGGGTTTAGCTTTTAGTAAACCCTTTGTTAAAGCTGCTAGAGTAGTTGGTGAATGTTTCAAATATCATCCGCACGGTGATGCAGCAATTTATGATTCTTTAGTTAGAATGACTCAAAATTTTTCATTAAGATACCCTTTAATTAGTGGACATGGAAATTTTGGTTGTTTTACTGGAGATACTAAAATAAAATTATTAGATGGTACCTCAAAAACTTTTAAAGAACTTTCTGAAATATATAAAAAAGATGAAATCTTCTATGTTTACTCAGTGGACAAAAATGGAAATATAAGAATTGGTGAGGGTAAAAATTCTAGGGTAACAAAGAAGAATGCTGAATTGGTTGAAATAACTTTGGATAATGGAGAAAAAATTAAATGTACACCAAATCATAAATTTTTATTAAAAAATTTACAATATAAAGAAGCTAAGGATTTAAAACCTGAAGATAGTTTAATGCCTGGTTATTTTAAATTAAGTCCTATAAGAGGAAACACAGAATTAAAAGATTATTTAATGATAAAAGATAATAAAACAGAAAAATATATTTTCGTACATGAAATTGCTGATAAATATAACCTAAAAAAAGGAATTTATGCAGATTCTACTGCTCCTGTAAAACATCATATCGATTTTAACAAATTCAATAATAAGCCAGATAATCTAACTAGGCTTAGCTGGAAAGAACACACAAAAATCCATAATAACCATATAAAAAAACTGTGGAAGAACCCAAGTTTTAGAAAAAGACAAGCAGATGGTGTAAGGAATTTCTTTAAAAATAATCCAAATTACATTGAAAAAATAAGAAAAGTACTTATAAAGCGCAATAAAGATAATGAATTTATAAAAAGGTCTTCCAAAAAGAGAAAAGAGGTGTGGAAGAATCCAGAACTTAGAAAAAAGCTTTCTAATAAAATTAAAGAGAATTTTAGGAAAAATCCAGAAAGAAAAAAATTTATTTCAGAGTATTCTAAAAAAATGTGGTCTATCCCAGAAAAAAGAGAACATATCATTAATAAAATGAAAAAGGTTATGGGTTCTAATTCTATGAAGAAAAAACTTTCAGAAATACAAAGAAATCGTATTATGAAACATCCAGAAATTAGAGAAAGCACATCAAAAAGATTTAAGGAATATTATAAAAAGAACCCTGAAGCTAAAAAAATAATTTCTGAAAGAAGTAAAGAACTATGGAAAAATCCAAAGTACAGATTGAAGTTTATTAATGAAAATTATAATCATCATAGCGAAATGGCAAAAAAACTTTGGAAAGATGGTAAATTTAGGCAGTTGCAGTCTGTTAAGTTTAAAGAGATGTGGAAAAATGAAGAATTTAAAAGAAAATTTATAGATTCTGTAAAAGAAAGTAATTTTAGGAGATTGGTGAAAGATCCTGATTTTATGAAAAGAATTGCCAAAAAGGCAGCTTTATCTCATAAAGTTAATTGGAAAAACCCCTGCTATAAAGATAAAATTATTAAAAATAAAATTTTATATTATGTTAATAGGCTGATTCTTTTAATTGGGGAAGATAAAATAAATGAAAAGACCTATGAAATGTATAGAACAAATAATTCATTTCCTAGATTTGAAAATGCAATAAAATATTTTAAAAATATTCAAGATATGATAAGTTTAGCTAAGGAATATAACCATTCTATTGTAAGTGTAAGATTTTTAGATCATAATGAAGATGTGTATGATATAACCGTAAATGAATATCATAATTTTTTGTTAGATAGTGGTGTTTTTGTACATAACTCTATAGATTATCCTGATGCTGCACAAATGCGTTATGTCGAATGTCGTTTAGCAAAGATTGCAGAAGAGTTATTAGAAGATTTAGATAAAAATACAGTTGATTTCATAGATAATTTTGATGGTTCTTTAAAAGAACCTTTAGTTTTACCTGCTAAATTACCAAATTTATTAATTAATGGTTCATCTGGAATTGCAGTGGGAATGGCAACAAATATTCCTCCGCATAATTTAAAAGAAGTTTGTGAAGCAACAATTGCTTTAATAGAAAAACCCGAATTAGAAATTTCAGAATTAAATAATTACATTAAAGGTCCTGATTTTCCTACTAAAGGTTTAATTTATGGAGTAAATGGAATAAAAGAAGCTTACAAAACAGGACGTGGAAAATTAGTTATAAGAGCAAGAACAGATATTGAAGGTAAAAAGATAATAATTTCTGAAATACCTTATCAAGTTAATAAAGCAACTTTGTTAGAAGATATTGCAAACTTAGTAAACGATAAAAAAGTTCTTGGAATTACTGAAATAAGAGATGAATCTGACAAAGAAGGAATAAGAATTGTTATTGAAACTACTTCAAGTTCAAATCCAGAATTTATTTTAAATCAATTATACAAACATACTTCTTTACAATCAAGTTTTGGAATAATTTTACTTGCTTTGGTTAATAATGAACCTAAAATATTAAATTTAAAACAAATAATTGAAGAATATATCAAACACAGAAAAAATGTAGTAATAAGAAGAACACAATTTGAATTAGATAAAGCAGAAAAACGTGCACATATATTACAAGGATTACAAATTGCTATTGAAAACATAGATAATGTTATTCCTATTATCAAAAAATCAAAATCTGTAGAAGAAGCAAAACAAAATTTAATTGCATCTTATACTTTATCTTCAGAACAGGCAATTGCTATCTTAGATATGAAATTACAAAGATTAACTTCTTTAGAAAAAGAGAAAATCATTGAAGAATTTAATTATTTAGTAAAATTAATTGTAGAATTAAAGGAAATTTTAGCTTCTGAAGTTAGAATTTTAAAAATTATAAAAGATGAATTAATTTCTATTAAAGATAAATACGGAGATGAAAGAAAAACAATAATATTAACAGATACAAAAGAAATTGAAACTGAGGATTTAATCAAAGAACAAGATTTGGTTATTACGATGACAAATTCTGGTTATATTAAATCAACTACTTTAGATTTATACAAACAACAAAGACGTGGAGGTAAAGGAATTATTGCTTCTACAACAAAAGAAGAAGACTTTGTTACAGAACTAGTAATTGCAAATTCGCATGATAATTTATTATTATTTACAAATGCAGGAAAAATACACTGGTTAAAAGCTTACCAAGTTCCAGAATCAGGAAGATATGCAAAAGGATCTGCTATAATTAATTTATTAAGTTTAGATAAAGATGAAAGAATTACTTCTTTAGTTTCTGTAGAAAAGTTTGAAGAAAATAAATATTTATTTATGGCAACAAAACAAGGAACTGTTAAAAAAACTTCTCTAGCCGAATATAGTAATCCAAGAAAAGGCGGAATAATTGCAATTAATATAAAAGAAAACGATGAATTAGTTTCTGTAAAGATAACAGATGGAACTAAAAAATTAATTTTAGAATCTGATCAAGGAAAAACTGTTAAATTCGATGAAACCGATGTAAATCCAATGGGAAGAAATGCTCAAGGAGTTAGAGGAATTTCTTTACGTGGAGCTAATTTAATGGATATGGAAATTTGTGATGGAAATTATTTATTAACAATAACTGAGAATGGTTTTGGTAAAAGAACTTCTATAGAAGACTATAGATTAGTAAGCAGGGGTGCTTCTGGAGTACTTGATATTAAAGTAAATGATAGAAATGGTAAAGTTGTTGGAGCCAAAGTTGTAAATGAGAACGATGAAATTATGGTTATTACTAAAAATGGCTCTTTAATAAGAATGAATGTTTCTGATATTTCTGAGATTGGTAGAAATACTCAAGGTGTAAGAATAATGAAGTTAGATGAAGGAGATAAAGTAATTAATATTGCTAAAATAATTAAAGAAGAAGAAATTAAAAAGGATTTTACTCTTGGTGGATTTTAAATCATCCTTTGTAATCTTTTATAAATTTTCTCTCTATGATCCACCATAACTATCTGCATTGTATTATTATTTGTATCTAATCTTATAATTATTCTATAATTACCGCAACGTAATTTGTATAAAGTATAACCTGCTAATCTTTCAAGAAAATGAAATGGATCTTCAGATATACTTTTAATTTTATTAATTATTATTTCACAAGTTTTATCATCTAAAGAATTTAAATCTTTTTCAGCAGTTTTTGAAATATCTACTGAAAATTTCATTTAAGATGTAATCCTCTTTTTTTAGCATAACTTTCTAAACTAACAACTCTTCCTTCTTGGATATCCTTAAGTCCAAGGTTGATCTTTTTAATTGCAAATTCTGTAAGTTCTTCTTCTTCTAATAAATTTATTAGTTTATTTAATATCTCATCATAACTCTCTTTAGAATAATCTTTAAAATATTTTAATCTACTTAAAGTCCCTTCTTTTAGTTGAATTGTTGTTGTTTCCATAGTTATATAGTTGTTATAACAAGTATATAAATATTCCTATTTTAGTAAAAATATTTTTTCTTTTTAAAGAAGAATACAAAATAAATAATCCCCACCAGAAGGAGTAACAAATGCGTCTACTCCATAAATTATAGGTATTAAGCTTAAACTTATTAAAAAAATTATCAAAATTCTCTCTTTTTTCATATTATTTTTATTATTTATTAGTATTTAAATCTTTTTTATGTCTTATAGCAACTATTAAAACTAATAATACCATAACAAATAATATTATATATTGTATAGTTTTAATTTCCAATTTAAATTCATTTTCTACAACAGGCGTTTCTGTCGTAGTTTCTAAGGTTCTAGTTTCATCTTCTGTCTTTTGTAATTCAAATTTTTGTGGTTCTTTTGGTTGAACAACTGAAGATTGTTCTGATTGAGTACTTTTCTTAGTTGAACTACTAGATCCTCCCCCAGAACCTCCACTGCCTCTAGAAGAACCTGAACTAGAAGGAGGAGTTGAAGGAATATATTTATTAACTTTAATGTTCCATTCAATGATATATGAATCATTTGAAAGAGTAAATTGTAGTAAATAATCTCCAGCATTTCCTAAACTTGGAGAAAAAGTAAAAATTTTTTCATTAGATTCTTGGATTAATTTTAATTCTGTTAATGTTTCGTTAACAATTGGAGATATATGAGCATCTATATCAACTACAGAATTATTAGTCAGTTTTGTTTGTTCACTTCCATCAGAATTCATAATATAAATTTCATCATTTTCATCAAATAATATTTTATCCTCACTTAAATACCAAGATGAAACATAACTGTCTCCAGTATTATTAGTTAATTCAGTTTCATTAGAATCCTCTAAATTTATAGTATAAATATTATAATTCCCATTTTTATTTGATGAAAAAGCAATTTTGCTTCCGTCAGGAGACCAAACAGGCAAAATATTATCAAAACTATTATTAGTTACTTTTTGTCTATTAGTTCCATCAAAATTCATAATATAAATTTCACTATTATTTTCCCAGTAATAACTAAATACAATTTTATTTCCATTCGGAGACCAAGCAGGATTAAAATCCCACCCTTCATTATTTGTAATTCTTATCTGCTCGGTTCCATTTGAATTCATCACATAAATCTCTGAATTTCCATCTCTTTCAGAAACAAAAGCTATCTTTTTTCCATCAGGAGACCAAACTGGTTCATTATCAATAAAATTTGTTAATCTTTGTAAATTAGTTCCATTCATATATATAATATAAATATTGGTATTGTTTTTGTCCTGTAAAGTAAATGCTATTTTAGTTCCATCAAGAGACCAAACAGGATTAAACAGGCTTATATTTTTATCATCAAAAGAATCTGTTAATTTTACTATATTACTTCCATTCACATCCATTAAGTAAATTTTAGTATAATTATTATCCCTAGTAGATACGAATGCAATTTTATTAGTTTCAATTTCGGAGGTTGATTTGTTATATAATTTCCAAGAATAAGTTAAATTTTCTTCTAAAGGAGATATAGTAAATTCTTGAATTTCTCCTTCATTCATCTCTAAATTTAAATTGTTGGGAGAATAAGAATAAATTGTTGGTAAAGTTTCATTCAAATCAATAAAAAGTGTATCTAAATAAGTAATTGCATTTGCTAAATCAATTCTAGAATAATTTACTCCATTGAAATTAATCTGAACTCCGGAATTTTTTAATGATTCTTTTATTAAATCTGGATTTAAATTAATATTATATTTTTCTTTAACATATTGTTTTAATAAAACTGCAGAACCTGCAACATGCGGACTTGCAAATGAAGTTCCTGAAGCACTTGCATAACCAGAAGAACTACACATAGAACCCCCTGAAACACAAGCAGTACTGTAAATACTAGAACCTGGTGCTAGAACAGCTAATAAAGGAGCAACATTAGAATATGAAGCAACCGTATCACTTTTAGTTGTTGCACCAACAGAAGTTACATTTGCTAAACAAGCAGGTGTAGAAATTCCTGTTCTTGAATAAGAATTTCCAGAAGATACATCAACAAATATTCCTGCAGCATATGCTCTGTTCATTGCGTTTGTTATATCTATATTATCCAAATCACAAGAAACATAATTATCATAAGTATAACTTGAACCAAGACTCAAAGTTATTATAGAAATATTATATTTATCTTTGTTATCTATGCAATAATTTATTCCTTTAATTAAATCAGAATAATAACAATCTCCTTGATAACTACAAACTTTAACTACAACTAATTTTGAATTTGGTGCAGTTCCTGTTAATCCTCCTGCAGAACCAACTATTCCTGCAACAAGAGTTCCATGACCTAAATCATCATTTGCATCAGGATATTCTTCTGTATTTCCAGAACAATAACCAATTCCATCTCCAATAAAATCATTATCAGAATAACAATATTCATTTACAATCCTTCCTGCGAAATTGGGATGTTCAGAATAAATTCCTGTATCCAAAATACAAACTGCAGAATCTCCAGTAATATTTAAATTATGTAAAGTATTTGCTTTTATTATTGGTATGCTTTGTATCAAATCTATTTTAAATTTAGAATCTGGAGAGATTGTATCAACATTTGGATTATTAATCAAAGAGTTTAATTCATTTTCATCTACTTTTTTTATTTCTGAATTTCCATTTTCATAATTTACAATAACTCTTTTTTCGTCTTCAGAATCTATACTTATATGAGTTAATATTCCTGAGTCTTTTAATTCAACTTTATCTACAAGACC
Organism: Candidatus Nanoarchaeia archaeon; assembly: GCA_028716945.1. Taxonomy (GTDB): domain Archaea; phylum Nanobdellota; class Nanobdellia; order SCGC-AAA011-G17; family JAFCDX01; genus JAQUOT01. The sequence goes on along the minus strand of JAQUOT010000002.1, from coordinate 113,368 downwards.
ATTGTTATTTGTATCATAGAAATTAGCATTTTTCAAATTAATATCTTGTACAAAAGTTTCAGGTATAGAAACATTAATTATTTCTTGATTATTCTGATTATAAACCATAAAACCTGTAAAATTCTGCATAAAGACAAATCCTAAACACAAGATAAAACAGATTAAAACTATCTCTTCAACTCTTTTTATATTCATATATTTTTAAAATTTTGAAGGTATTTATATTTAACGTTTTTACAAAAAAAGAATTATTTTGAATTTTTATATATTTGAAAATAGAAAAGTTTATAAATAAGTTAGACTTAGTCAAAATAAGGTTGAATAATATGGTACAAGCATTAGTAGAATTAGACGATAATACCAATAGAGTATTGAATGTTGTTAAGGCTAAATATAACCTTAAAGACAAAGGACAAGCGATTCAGATAGTTGTAGAAAAATATATTGAAGAAGAGAATGAGCCTGAACTAAGGCCAGAATATTTAGAAAAGTTACAGAAGATAAGAAAACAAAAAGGAATTCCTTTCAAGAATATTGCTGAACTTAGAAAGATTGTAGAGGGATAGTTATGTATTGTTATGAAATTATTCCTCATTTACAGGAAATTCTTAATAAACTTCAGAAAAAAGATAAACAACTTTATGAAAGAATTTTAAACAAAATTGAAGAAATTATCAATTGTGAAAGCATAGAACATTACAAAAGTTTAAGATATAATATGAAAGATTCTAAAAGAGTTCAAATAGGTCATTTTGTTTTAGTTTTTATTTTTATAGAAGAAGAAAATAAAATTAAATTTGTTGATTTTGATCATCACGATAAAATTTATATTAAATAATTATTGTTTAAGAACACCATAACCAATTAAACGCCACCTATTGTTTATCATTCTAGATACTGCAAATCTGTCTTCTTTTCCTGCGCAAATTGGCCTTTTTAGTTCTAAATGAGCTTTTCCTTTTGCTAATTCAGTTATAATACCTAAAGTAATTGCAGAATTTACATTTATCATCAATGCTTCTCCTTTTCTCAATGGGTCTACTTTAATATCTTCTTTTTCTCCAACAACTTTTTCTAATAATTTTATTTCTAAATCTATTTTATTAAAAACATCTGGTAATTTACCAACATGACCAACAATATTTCCAACTAAAGTATCTGATTTTACTATACTAGGATCTAAAGAGGTTAAAATTCCTATAGAACCCCCAGGAATTACTTCTTTTACAGATTTGCTTCCTGTTTTTAAATCTAAAATTTCTGTTTGAATAATTTTCCAGTTTGTTTTATTATGTTCTTCTATTTTTATTCCAGGCCTTAATTCTATTTTATCTCCAACTTTTAATATTCCTTGTTTTAATGCTCCACCAAGAACCCCACCAACTAATTTATTAAGATCCATTCCAGGTTTGTTAACATCAAAACTTCTTGCTACTAACATCAAAGGTTCTTTTTTTGTATCTCTTGTTGGAACAGGCAGATTACAAATTGATTCTATTGCTTTGTTAATATTTATATTATGTTTTACAGAAACTGGAATTATTTCTGCTTTTTCTGCAATTGTTCCTTTGATGAATTCTTTTATTTGATTATAATTTTTTATTGCTTGTTCTTTATCAACTAAATCAATTTTATTTTGTATTATTATAATATTTTTTATTCCAATTAAAGAGATAGCAATTAAATGCTCTTTTGTTTGTGGTTGTGGACATTCTTCATCTGCAGCTATTAATAATATTGCAGCATCCATTATTGCTGCTCCCGATAACATTGTTGCCATTAAAGTTTCATGTCCTGGTGCATCTACAAAAGAAACTTTTCTTGCAAATTCAACTTCTCCTTTGCAATTTGGACATTTTTTATCTCTTGTGAATAAATTACATTTCTTGCATTTGTAGAAAGTAGCATCTGCATAACCTAATCTTATTGTAATTCCTCTTTTAATTTCCTCAGAATGAGTATCAGCCCAAACACCAGATAGTTTTTCCAATAAAGAAGTTTTTCCAGAATCTACGTGCCCGACAAATCCCAAATTAATCTGTGGTTGTATAGGTTCTTCTGTTTTTGTTTCTGTTTTGCTCGCCTTTTTCTCCATAATTTTCTCCAAATTGTTAAGATATAATAAAATTATTCTCTTTATAAATTTAATCTTCTCTTTTTAAAAATTTAAAATTCAATGGAAAGGTTTATATATAAGTAACTATATATAGATTATAGTGAATATATAATGAAAGGAACAACAATACAACTGGAAAAAACATTAGTAGAATCTTTAAAAGAAGTTAAAGAATATCCCAGACAAACTTATAATGAATTAATAGCCCAAATGATCATAGTATTTAAAAATATAAAGAAAAATAATCAATATGATGAATTTCTCCATAAAATTCAACAAACAAAAATGAAAGAATTATGGGATAATAAAGAGGATGAGGTTTGGGAGAATGCTTAAATCTGGGGATATAATCTTAACAAACATACAATTTGCAGATACTTTTGAAATTAAAAAAAGGCCGGCTTTAGTCCTTTTTGAAGAATTTGGAAATATTGTTGTTGCAGGGATCACCAGTAATAAAGAGATGAAAGGAGTTCTTTTGACTAAAAAAGAGGGTGCAATTAAAGATAGTGTAATAAAATTAAATTATATATTTACTATTTCTGAAAAAATGGTGGAAAAAACTTTATTCCATTTATCAACTAATAAAAAGAAAGAGGTTTTTGGTGAATTAGTAAAAAAACTTAATGGTTTATCTTAAAAAATTATTTTTTTGCTTCTTCAGGTTTAGCTTCTACTTCTTTTTTAGGTATTAATTTTTCTACTTCTGCATCACCTTTAACACATTGTAAATTAACTTGAGCAATATCTTCTGCAATTATTGATCCATGAACAGTTTTTCTTTTGATTCCATCTTTTGGCATGTCTCTAAAACCAATGCTTCTTTTGGATAAAATCTTTTTTCTTCCAGGTATTGGTAAGTCAGGTCTCATTGGAAATCCAGATTTGTCTGATCCACCAGTAATTTTGAATTCTGTTCCAGGTATACCTACTAAGTTTCCTGAAACATTGTCTTTTATTTTCTTTCCTAAGAAAGCTGTATTATCTACTCCTTTCTGCAAGGATTTTCCTGATTTTGTCCCAATAACTACTTTTATTTCCATTTTAAGTATTTTAAGTGAAATTTAGGTATTTAAATTGTTTACTATTTTGTTAAAAGAAGGTTTAAAGGCTTAAAATACTATTTTTTATTCTTATTAAATAACTGTTCTGCAGGACAACCAATTTTTCTTTGTTTACAATATTTACAAGCTAACGAGCCACGAACAAATCCATTCCCAAAAGAGGTTAGTATTATCAACAAAATGATTAATATTAAAAGTAACCAATTGAAATTTAATATTATTAATATAATTCCTATTATTAATGGAATTAAAGCAACCAAAAAATCAGGGAGAATATCTTTCCAAGTGATTTTTCTTTTTAAGAATTCATTTGGATTACCCTTCTTGAAAAATAATGAGCTTAATTTACCTTTACCAAAGGCACAGCATTTTCCATAATAATAACAGTTAACACAACTTTTCTTCATAAGTTTTATTTCTAACCATAATATATATAGGAGGTATAATCCTAACCAAATAAGTCCAATTTGAGATATAATAAATACTCCAATTAAGTATATTGCAATAGAAATGAAATTAGAAATGAACATTATCCAACAAGGATAGTTTTCGTAAGTTTTTGGTTGTCCCATATTAATTATTTAATTAGCTATAAAATATAAATCTTTTGAAAAAAGTTATACACTCATGGGTTTTAAAAGTCTAAAAGGGTTAATTCACTTCCTGAAACCCTAAAATATTCACGTGGGCTTTTTGTACTTGAATGTGGATTTGATTGTTCAGTAAATATTCTTTTATAAATAGGTTCTAGTTTTTTAAATAATGTTTCTGCGGTTACAGGTTCTTTATCTAAAATATCATCGATTCCTAAGAATTTAGCATGATTTAATTCGTGATTAAAATCTGGATTTTCATATAATACGCAAGTATTTTCTGGTTGAACAAAATTTTCTCCATTTTTATTTCTTGGGCACATCTTACAAAAATTATCATATTTACTTACTAGCGATATTAATTGAGAAGGATTTAAAACAACGGTTTTAATTGCTTTTTCACCATTTTGTTTAGCTTTTTCATCATCATACCAACTATTTCCTTCTTCTGGATTTCTTTTTAAGAAATATACTTCAAAATAATGTCCAATATGGTGAGGTAATATTTTTATGGTTTCCATGAATAATTTAAATTATCTTAATATATAAATCTTTCTATTTGTAACTACTTTAAAGTAACATATACCTTATAGAATTACCCTTTTTTATGTTTTTATACGCCCCATAAAGGGTTTTCTTTTCTTTGTTTTTCGGCTATTTCTTTCAAAATATCTTTTTCGTCTTTAGATAAGAATTTCTGTAGATCTTTATATTTTCTAAATTCTTCCTCTGTTAAAAAAGAATATAAAATATCAAGAGCTTTTAGCTGTCTGTTATAAGTAATATCTGGAAGTGAAACTGCTGCTTGTTTTCCTGATTCTAATTCTTTTATATTTTCCTTGTCTAATTGCATGCTTTTTACATAAGTTAATTTTTTTATGTCTTTAAATAAAACATTATCCAATACTAATTTTCCTGCAAGAACTTCTACACCAACAACAACAGGATTGCTCTGTCTGAAAATAGAATCTGGCAATATTTTAATTTTAACAATCTTAGTTAATCCTTCAAGTTTTTTCTTTTCAATCAATAATCTCTGCTCTTTCTGCCATATTTTTAAATCATCCACAATTTTGTAAACAATTTTATTTGTAATGACTTTAACTTGTTTTTCTGAATCTAGTTCATGCAAATAAGCTTCTGCATCTTCAACCATTTCAACATTAAAACCTAGTATTGCTCTGCTTAAAGGATCTAAATCTGCAGAAACTTCTGAAATATCTCTCTTATTTATTTTTCCTAAAGAAGCTTTTTTTATTTTTATTCCTTCTGCTTTTAATAATCCCATTAATGCTTCTAAAGAACCAAGAGAATCTGCTTTTATAATAATTCCACTATCGTCTACGTCTAATAAAACTTCATTAACCTCTTTTGTAATTTCTTTTTTATCTTCTTCTAAATTTTTAATAACATGAAGTGGCATTCCAGAGAAAACATCTTTTGCTTCTTGTGCAATAACTTTTACACCAATTGCAGCGCTTGCTTCGTTAATAGGTTTTAATTTTCCTTTTTTATCTGATTCAAATAGAGCTTTTATTTTTGTTATAATAGGACCATTTAATCCACCAATAATAATTTGATCTGATTTTTTTATGGTTCCATCATAAATAATTGTATCCATAGAAGTTCCAAGACCTTTTTCTTCTTTGACTTCAAGGATAATTCCTTTTCCAGGTCCATTAACTTCTATATCTAATGATTTTTCCAAATATTTTTGTGCTAAACCTAAAATTACTGAAAATAATTCTGGTATTCCTTCTGAAGTTTTTGCTGAGCAAGGAATCATAGCAATTTGTGTTGTATAATCAGAAACTCTGTCAAATCTTTCTGCATTAAAACTTAAGGAATATAAATCTCCAACTAATTCGTACAATCTTTTTTCTAAAATTCCTTTTGTTGTATCAGATTGTAATTCTATATTTTCCATTAAAGTTTTACCAGAATAAGAATGCCATCCTTGTAATAAATCAATTTTATTTAAAGCTATGATAAAAGGAGTTTTGTATTGTTTTAAAATTTCAATAGATTCTTTTGTTTGATCCATTACACCTTCATTAATATCAATTACTAAAATTGCTAAATCTGCTAAATTTCCTCCACGTTTTCTTAAATTATTAAAAGCAGCATGACCTGGAGTATCTATCATTAATAATCCTGGAATTTTTAAATTAGATTTTTGCAATAATTTACCACAGATTTTTTCTATGGTTTCCAAAGGAATATTGTAAGAGCCTATTGCTTGAGTTATTCCACCTGCTTCTCCTTTTAAGATAGAAATATCTTTTATTTTCTCTAAGATACTCGATTTTCCATGGTCAATATGACCAACCAAAACTACTATAGGCTGCCTTATCATATTTTTATTTAAAGAACTTGATATATAAGTATTTCTAACAGAAAGGTTTATAAATAAGACACCACTACAAAATGATAAAATGGCAATAAACTTATCTGGTGGAATGGGTGGAACAAAAACCCATGTTAGTCATGAAATAGCAGATTTAGAAGAAAAAGTTCAAAGGCAAAAAAAGTTCTTAGTTAATCAAGGTTTATACGTAGATTTTGAAACAATTAATTCTGAATTAGAAACCATAGAAAAAGCTTATGTTAAAGCAGATAAAAAAGGAGCTAGTAAAGGTGGAGATGAAAAATCAGCAGGGGTATTAAATTATCAATATCTTTATCTAAGAAGAATTATTTTAGAAAGACCTCAGGATAAAATGCAATTCTTAAAGGATTATATAAAATTAAATCTTCCAGAAGTAAAACAAGAAAAAACTGGATTAAGTATATATTAATTATTTCTTTTCTTTCTTAACTTCTTCTTTAGAAACAATTCCTTTTTCGTAGAATTTTGTCCATTTCATGTCCCTAGGTAATCTTCCTAGTTTTAACATATTTTTTTCGCATTTAGATGAACAATAAAATAAAATTTTTCCATCTTTAGTAATATAAGATTTACCTGTTCCAGGTATTGTTGTTTCTCCGCAAAATGTACATTTCATTTTTATTTCCTTCTAGTTTGATTAAGTTTTCTTGCTTCTATTTCAGTTTCTCTCAACATTAAAATATCATCAATTCTTATAGGACCTTTAACATTTCTTCTTAAAACTTTTCCAGAATCACGACCATCTAAAATCCTGCATCTTACTTGAGTAACTTCTCCTCTCATTCCTGTTCTACCAATTATTTCTTCAACTCTTGCAGGATAAGCATCAGTAAATAAACTACCTTTTGTAGTAGTCATAGAAGATTCTTTTAATTTCTCTGCAAACTTCAAAGTCTGCTTATCTTTTCTTTTTTCCTTTCTTTCTTCCTTCTTTACGGATTTATCTTTTGGCATTTTACAATATTTTTATCAAAGAAGTTTTTTATTCAGGCTTTCTTTAATTTATTAGTAAGATCCTTTATGATATTTTTTGCGTCTCCTTCTTGGATTATAGCAATTGCTGCTGTTTTAATAGTTAATCCAGCTGAAGCACCTAATTCTTCTTTTGAAGGTACAACAACTAAAGGTACACCTTTTTCTTCGCATAAAGGTGGAAGATGCATAATAATTTCTTTTGGATCTACATCTTTAGCAACAACAACTAGTTTAGCAATTCCTCTTTCAATTGCTTTTGTAGCTTCATTGCTTCCTTTCTTTACTTTTCCTGTTTTAGAAGCTTGTTCTACTGCTTCATAAGCCTTGTTTACAACTTCTTTTGGTGATTCCTCATTAAGATTCATATGATTTCCTCTTATTCATAGGTTTTATAGGCTATGAATTAATATTCTAGAAAATCCAGTATTTAAATACTTTTTGTTATTAAGGTTTAAAGTGGTTATTTTAATGGTTTTATTTGGATACTTTCCATAAAACTTCGAACCATTTTCTATAAGAATCTGAAACGTCTTTATTAACAATTAGGATTCCCATTAAATCTGACTTCCAAATTATATTCAAAACCTTATTTTCATAGATAACTATGGTGGCAGGTAAGATAAATTCTTCAGAAATATATCTCATTTTATATGGAAATTCTTCTTCTAATTTTGTTTTTTTACTTAATAAAGCTCTTCCATAAATTTTATTTTGTTTTAATTTTAAATGCCATTGTTTGTAATAAGTTCCCATGGTTTCTTTCATACCCCAACCAGTTGCAAAGATTAGAATTTCTGTTTTACTTTCTGTTATTTCTTCTAAGATATTTATTATGGCTTTTTTTCCTTTGAAAATAGAAGCATCTTCCCTTTCAATTATTTCTCTTTTTTTCTCAATTTGGGGTAAAATTTCATTAACTAATCTTTCTTTTTCAAGAATGTCTTGTTTCTGTCTTTCTATATAATTTTTAAGTTCAATTGGATTTGTGGTTTCAAAACGCTTTATTCCTTTTACTGTTATATAACTAACTAAACCTTTATCTATTAATTTTTCCAAGTTATCATATACTATATTTCTGTGTAGTTTAGTTTTCTTTATTATTTTTCCAGCATTGCAAGATCCTAATTCTAATAGTGCTGAATATACTTTTGTTTCATTCTCTGTTAAACCCAATCGTTTTAATTCTATCATATTGTCATCATATATATGACAACAAGTATTTAAATATTGCTATTGTGCTACTTGTTAAAGGTAAATAAAATGAAAACTGAAGTAAATCTAACTGAAATATCCCATAAAGGAAAAAATCTTACTTTTCGGTATCCTTCATTTAGAGGACCTTATGGAATAGTTGCAGAACAAATAGATGAAGAAGGATTGAGAAGACCAACTTCTGCTGAAATAGCTTCATTAGTTTACGATGCAATACAAAATCCAAATAGAAAATATGAATCAAGGATTTTAGAAATTTTAAGAAATGATTTCCTTTGGGAATTTACTGGAAATTTATGTCTTCCAAAATCAGGATTAGAGGTAAGCAATGGAATTATTATTGAACAAAACCCAACAATTAAAGACAGAAAATTAGTAATGGATAGAAACTCTTTGATAAAAAGATTAAGCGAAAATGATCCTAAAGTAAAATTTGTTCCATTCGGATTCAAAACAGGAGAGCAAACTTCTATTGAATTAGAAAAAAATGCTTATATTATTGCAAGATATGGGGAATCAGGTGCAGAAAAAGTTGCGGAGTTTGCTTCAAAATACGAATATAATACAAAACTTTGGAATTTTGGTATTCATAGAGAAATTACAATAATGTCTACTTTTATTAGCCAGAAAAACAATGTGTATGGACAAAGTGGTTATTGTTTTGGATACTTTTGATCAATTAGAATAAAATATCAAAAAAGAAATGATTTGAAAGATATCATAACATTATAAAAAATTAAGGTTAGGTAATTAAAAATGAAAACGATGCAATTTTGGGAAGATAAATCTGATATAGTACAAAAATTAGCTTGGCAAGAATGGGAAGATCTTAAAGAAGAATTACAATATGTTCTTCAATTTTCATTAAAATGTTTTAAGGATGAATGTTCTATGTATGATCATATTAGACGTCTTGATACTCCTAAGAGTTTTGGATGTTTACAACATTTACCAGAATTAATAACAACATTAAGTTCGAAACTAAACGAAGAATATCAGTCTAGAGCAGACATTTATTTAAAAGATATTAAAAAGATAGTTAAAAAAGAGCAGGGTAATGAGTTTGAAGTAGGAGATTTTAAAATACGCCTCCCGAGAATAGGTTATAATAGGGGGCCAATTCATTGTAACTTAAAAACATACTTGCTTGAAGGCAATCAACAAATTCCAAAAAATATTTTGAAGAATGTTAAAAGATTTATTAGTCAAGATGATTTTATGAAAAAAGAAGGGTATAAACCACGTAAAGAAACTCTAGGTGGGTATTTTGAGGAAACTTTATCTCGTTATTATCCAATAGAACCAACTGTCAAAGAAATGGAAAGATTATTTAAAACAATGAATAAATTACACACCTCCATGAAAAGAGGTAATTAAAATGAACAAACACACAGGTTTAGAAGTAACAATTGAAGAAGTTTGTAATATCTTGCCCGCGAATATTACTGACAATCGTGGTTGGGATAATTATTATGAAATAACACTAAAATCAGATCAAGTATTCTATCTTCCAATATCAAATAAACTTGTACAAAAAGATTACAATGGTTTAAAGAGGGGCAGTAAAGTATTAATTCTTAAAAAAGGAAAAAAAGTAAAACTTATTTATGGTCCTCTTGATAAAGAACATATTCTTAATAAAGAAAGTAAATGGCTCACCTAAAAATTCAAAGTGTTTTACTTATGAGTATACCAAAAAACTAACTTGTTTTTCTCTTTTTTATCAAGTCTTGCAAAGAAATTTCTTTCAAATTGTAGTATATCATTAACTTTTACTTTTTGAATATCTGCTTCTGCAATTCCTTTTATGGTTTCACCATTATCCATCATTATTTCTACGTTTATAATATCTTTAATAGGAAGCCAATGTATTTGTTTTGTATTTAGTTTTGGATCAAAATCTTTTGAAAGGAATTCATTATTTTTGAAATTAAACAAGTGCATGAATCTGTAATTTTTATTTTTCTCAAGCTTGTCTGTTGAAGAAATAAATAATTCCAATTCAGAGTTTTTAACATCCAATTTTAATTTTCTATTGCCTTTTTTTGGATAGTCTGGATGCAAAGGCGCTTCTGCATATTTCATATTAGGAACTTTTTTCAGTTTTATTTTTACTGGTTTTTCTATAAAGAAATATCTATTGGCTTCTTTTTCAATTAATTTTCTGTTTTCTGAATATAAATTTTCTACAGGAACTACAATCTCTGTTGGATTCATACCAAGAGATAAAATAAAGTTTCTTATTGCTTCTGGCTTGAATCCACGCCTCTTTAATGATTGTATTGACCAGGTTCTTGGATCATCCCAACCAATATATTCTCCTGATTTTACTTCTTTTGCAGATTTGGATTTAGAAAGTTTTATTCCTTCTATTTGGAATAATCCATTATATAATGTAACTGAATGAGGCCAATTAAAAATATTCCAGATATAACTTTCCATTTCTGTTTCTATCATTAATTCTTTTCCACGAATAATATGTGTAATTCCCAATAAATAATCATCAATTGCCCAAGAAAAATCAAGCAGAGGCCATACTTTATATTTATTTTTTACTAAAGGATGTTTTCTTTCAGAAATTCTAAATATAACTCTATCTCTGAAAGCAGGATTTGGATCTTGCATACTTGTTTTTATTCTTAAAGTGTAAGCGCCTTCTTTTGTTTTTTTATCAAACATTAAATTCCATTTTTCTAAATTTTCTTTAATAGTTTGAGATCTACAATTACAGGCTTTTTGTAATTCTCTGTGTTTGTGAATATTTTCTGAAGAGCAAGAGCAAACATATGCTTTTTCTTTTTTAATTAATTCATCTGCATATTTGTAATAAATTTCTAATCTTTGAGATTTGTAAAAAGTCTCTGAGAATTTTATTCCTAACCAAGCTAATCCTTCTGGAATTAATTTGTAAGCATCTGGTTCTATTTGTTTTTCTTCAGAACCAATTGTATCATCTATTACCAATAATAATTTACCTTTGTATTTTTTTGCATATTCATCATTTAATATTGCTGTTCTTGAGTTCCCTATATGCAATGGACCTGAAGGAAAAGGAGCAAATCTCATAACAACTTTGCCTTTAACATCTGGAAGATCTTTTAATTTTCTTTCTTCAACAGGTTTTTTTTCTAATAATTCTGGAGCAAGTTTCTGTAGTTCAGATGTTTGTTTTTCTAGACTCAATTTATTAACTTCTTTAATAATTTTCATTAAATCTGGATTGATTTCTTTTAATTTGTTTTTAATAGAATTGTCTTCATTGATTAATTTACCAATAATTGCTCCTGGAACACACTTACCATCATGCTTTACTGCATTTTCAAGAGCATATTTCCTTATTATGGCTAAATCCATAAATTACTTAAATGAACTTTATATTTAAATATTATGCATTTCGATATATTAAATAAAAAGGATTATACTAAGATACTGGAAAAAATAGAGAAACAGTTTGATACAGAAAAATTAGTATTTGAATATGGTTTTATACAAATAAAAGATAAGATTTACTTAATTTCTAGAGATCTAGCAAGAATTAATTATAAAGACCTGAGAATTAATAATATTGGATTGTATTTCTGCACATTAGAAAAAGATGGAATAAGAATGAGTATAGAAGGTTCTCAATTAATAGGAAACAAAGCAAAAAAAGTTCTAGAGTTAGATAATGGAGAATTAAAATTATGGTTATCAGGAATACCAATTGAAAATAAAAAAGGTTCTGGATATTATTTAGTTAAAAATGGAAACGATTTTTATGGTTGTGGAAAAATAAAAGAAAATATTTTACATAATTATGTTCCTAAAGAAAGAAGAATTAAAGAGTTAATCTTATAATTCAGAGATTAGTTTATTTAAATCAGGTTGATAATATAATAATTCTTCAAATTTCACATCATCAATTTTATTTTGTTTTCTTAAATCTCTATAAGTTTGGAAAAAATTATTTTCTGGAAGAACTTTGATTATTGGACCAATATTATTTGCTAAAAATGCTTGTGTTACCCCTTCTTTTAAATCTTTTTTTGAATACTGCATAAATGTTTCAAAACCTTCTTCCCCATCAGCATCTTTTATAGCATCTTTATTTCTAAAAGCTTTACAAATTTCTTCACTAATTATTAAAGGAATTATTTTTTTAAACTTTTTATAATAATCCTGTGGAGAAGATTTAAATATATCATTATTTGAAAATAAGAATAAAGAATATAATTTTGTATAATCATCGAATAATGCCGCCTTAATATACGCCTTATATAAACTTTTATCTTCAGAATCTCCCAAAAAAGATTTATACTTTGAAAAAGTAGAAGAAAAACAATTTATATCTTTTTCACCAAATGAATTTGTATCAATTTCGTTTTCTAATCCTTGAAATAAAGTATCACCTATTGTTTTTTCTAAGGTTGTTAATATTTTATTTTCTGGAGGTATCATTTTAATAATGAACTTTATTTTTTCCTGTTTGTTTTGCTTTTATTAAATTATTATCTGCATTAAGATACAATTCTTCTGGAGTAGAAGCACTATCTGAATGAGCCACACCTAAACAAATAGTAGAATTAACAGGAGGTATTTCTATATGTTGTTCTTTTTCTTCATCAGTATAATATTCTATACCTATATTGAAAATTTTTCTTTCCATATTATCTTTAAATACATTTGCTCTCTTAACTCCCTGTTTTAAAGTTGTGTAGGGCATTAGAATAGCAAATTCGTCTCCACCCACTCTTGCAATAGTATCTCTATTTTTACCAAAAGTACTTTGTGCTACTGAAGCAAAACCTCTTAGTAACCTATCTCCAGCTATATGCCCTTTAGGATGTTTATCATTAACTGGTTTTAAATTATCCAAGTCTGCTAAAATCAAAACTAAACCATCTGCTGGCTTTTCTGATTCTATTGCAAAACTTTGTTTTAATATACTATCAAAGAAACGTCTATTATACAATCCAGTTAATTCATCTTCTGAAGCACTTTTTTGATTTAATTCATAATCCCACGCGTTTTCTATATGTAAAGCTAAATTTTTTGAATATTTTTCTAAAAGGTGCATTTGATATAAATCAATTGGGAAAGGTTTTATTACAAGATAACTTAAAGAGTTTAAAGGAAAAGTAGTTGTATCAGAACCTTCTAACTTTTTATCTTGATGAGGTAAAGAAGCAATTAAATGTTCTTCTCCTTTTTCATCTTTTAAATACACTTGAAATAATATATTTTTAAAATAATTATCTGGATGATTATGCATACTAATTAAAGTATTAAAAGCTCTTTGTTTTATTCCCCTTTCTGGAGAGATTAAATAATTTCTAGTAACGTCTATATAAACATAATCTCTAAAAACCCTATCTTTAAAATGAAGATCAGATTCACCTGGATGAGGCATATTTCTTACATCTTCGCAAATAAGATTTGTATCTGCTATTGCTTGTTCAATCGTTTTTTTAGTTTCAATCATTTTTATCCTATAATTATAACTACCCAATAGTAACAATATCTATTTATAAACCTTTCTTTTGTATTAAAACTATGTTAAAAGACATTAAAAATGACTTTAATAGTCTTAAAAATCCTGAGAAAGCAAAGAAATTAGCTGGTTTTTTCAAGACCGGAAAAGGCGAATATGGCTATGGAGATAATTTTCTAGGAATAATCGTTCCAGAACAAAGAAAACTAGCAAAGAAATATCCAAATTTATCTCTAGAAGATTTACAAGAATTATTATCCAGTAATATTCACGAATATAGATTAACTTCTTTATTTATTTTAATAAGCAAATATAAAAAAGCTGATTCTGAAAAAGAAAAAATATTTAATTTTTACTTAAAAAATACAAAAAACATAAACAATTGGGATTTAGTTGATTTGAGCGCTCCAAACATTGTTGGACATTATTTATTTGAAAAAGATAGAAAAATTCTTTATAAATTAGCAAAATCAGATAATTTATGGGAAAAGAGAATTGCGGTATTATCAACATTCTATTTTATAAAATATAATCAATTCGATGATTCTTTAAAGATTTCTGAAATTTTATTAAAAGATGAACATGATTTAATACATAAAGCAGTTGGATGGATGTTAAGAGAAATAGGAAAAAGAAATTTATCAATTGAAGAAGAATTCTTAAAAAAATATTACAAACAAATGCCAAGAACAATGCTGAGATATGCTATAGAGAAATTTCCTGAAGCTAAAAGACAGTTTTATTTAAAAAAATAATTATTTCTTCCTATTTATATGGGCTAAAGCAAATATTACACCCAAAATTAAAGAAGCATCTGCAATATTAAACAAAGAAACATTCCAGGCAGGATAAATTGGAATAAAAATCCAGTCTATAACAAAACCATAAACAAATCTTGAAATTACATTTCCTAGCAAACCAATTGAAATAAAACAAGCGCTCATCCAATCAAGTTCATTTTTATAAAATAAATAACATATTATCAAAATAATAATTATTGGAAAAATATAAAGAAAAATTATATTGCTTTTAAAAAATCCAAAAATAACTCCTGGATTTTCTGCATATTTAATATACAAAGTATCTCTTATAACTGTAAGATTTTTTCCTTTGAAATAAAACTTTGTCCATTGATCTAAAATCAAAATTAATGCACCTATTAAAAAAAACTTTATAGAACTTATTATTAACTCACGTTTTTTATTTTGTAATTTCATTTTTCAGTAAGCATTCTTTCTATATCTGTAACTTTCCTGTCAAGATTATCTATCTTTGCATTTATTAAATCTAACTTTGTTCTTATTATTTCGTTATTATCTGAACTTCCCATTGAAGGCATTGGTGAAGCCAAAGGTTCTGTTGCTGTGAAACTTGGTTGTTCTGGAAATTGCCCTAAAGGCACTTCTTTTTTACCAAAAAGCCTCTTTATTAAACTAAAAACACTCATTTTACCTCTTTTTGAATTATAATAAGATTTTTAAATCTCCAGACTATATAAATTTTATCATGGTAGAGTTAAAAGAGGTAGAAGATACTATAAAAGGTATAGAAAAACGTTTTTCTGATAAAAAGAAACAAATTAAAGAAAAGCGTTCTTATTTGTTAAGCACTTTGAAAGAACATCAAGCAGAACAAGAAGATAAAAAAGATAAAGACATTGATACAGAAAACAGAATAAAAGCGATGTTAGTAGAAGTGATAAGAAAAGATCCTATAAAAGAATATTATTTGGGATATGATTCTATGGGAGAAGGTTTAGAACCTTTATACTTCTGGACATTAGATTTTATGAGGGACAGAGCCCCCGGTGGAATGGGATTAACTGTTACAAAGAGTCTTGAAGGTTTTGAAGCATCTGCGTCTTCTTCTTATTTTGGTGAAATGGGAACAAGAGCAAGTGTTATGCAAGATAGAGCAATGAAAATTTTAGAAGTGGTTAATAATCTTATTAGAACAATAATAAATATTATTTATGATTTAAAAGAATTTGAAATAAAACTAGAAACTTATGATGACCTACATTCTAAAGATTCTTCAAGAAGAGAAGCAGCAAAACTAGCATTGAAAGGAGCTTGGATGGATCAAGTTGATATTAAAAGAGGACGTGGAAGTGTAAATATGCTTGCTCAACAACTACAATTTGTAACTCTAAGAGATGCTTTTATGCAAGCAAGAGATGAAAAAGATGCAAATAGTCTAGATTTAAATCAGAGAGTTAAAAATATTTTATTAAGAAAAGTAAATGAATATTTAAAATGGGAAAAAAATTCTGAAGAAGAATTAAGAAAAAGATTTGAAATTGAAAGAAGATGGTTATCTTCGCAAGTAAACTCTGTAAAATTATATATACAATGGATAAAACCTTATTTGAAAGCAGCACAGAAACTTGGAATGAAAGAATTTAAAGCTCCAGATGTGGTTGCGGCCTTTAATAATATGCAAATGGAATTATCCTTGTTTGGAAAAAAAGAAATCAAACCAGAAGATGTAAATCCTAATTTTACAAAAGTAAAAATGCCTGAAAAGATATTCGTGTGTTTAGAAATTACTTTTAATTTCAGAACAGTTCCACAGTCAATTCCTTCAAAAGGAGGAAGTTCTTATGTACACGCAGGGAGAACAGACATTAATTTCAAAGGATATGTCCTAGATGAAGACGAAGTTGAAGCTTTAGAAAAACAAGAATTATATGAAGATATGCAATTGGTAAGAAATTTAACTGAAATATCCCTTGAAGCATTACAAAAAGATTTAGATCACTTCTTAAAAGAAATTGATGACCAAAGAAAAAAAGAATCTGAAAAACCTAAAAAAGAGAAATTTAAATTAGAAAGTCCTTTTGGAAGTTTAGGTGAAGGAGTTAAAGAAATATTTTCTCCTTTCAAGAATGTTTCAGAACAAGTAAAAGACTTAATTGGAATAAGTAAAAAAGGTCATATAAGCTCGTTTAAACTTAGTGAAATTAAAAAATTCGCTCAAGAAGATGCTCTTGATACCTGTTGGAATGCTTACGATAAATATAAAAAAGCACACGGTATGATAACTTGGTAATCTAAATTGCCATTACAAAAATAAAAGAAATTCTAGAGAAGATAGAAAAAATTGAAGATTTATCAGAGAAAATAAAATTTATAGAATTAATGATTTCTTCTTTAGAACAAAAAAAGGATGATAAACATTTAAGAGAGAAATTACAAGATATGCTTTCTAAGTTAGAAGATTTTGATGAAACAAAAGAAAATAATTTTTTATCCAAAGAAGACATATCAATAAATGTTCCAACAAAAGAAATTAAAAAACCAGAAGAAAATTTAGAAAATACTATAACAAAAGAGAGGGTTGTTGAAAGAACAGAAGAAAAGATTGATAATAAATATCAACAAACAAGTTTATATCAGAATGAAGCAAGATATTCTAACACCACTATTGATACTACCTTGTTACATAAAATAGAAGAAGGACTACATAGACGTAATTTAATACCTGGAGATAGGATATTTAATTCAGAAAATCTAAAAGATGTAACAAATTATATGGAAAATATGGGTTTAAATCATAAACAAATATCTAGGTTTACAAAAGAGATTACTGGCTTTACTTTAAGTTATGAAGCAAAAGACATAAAAGGCACAAAAGATATAAAAATGTTTAAAGATTATGAGGATTAAAAGAGGAAAATGATTAACTTTCACGCAGAATATGATAGCTCAATGAAACCAAAGTATTCTAATAGAGAAAAATCTTTTGAAGAAAAAATTGGTCTTGGTTCTAGATTAGGGGCTCCTTTATCTATCCAAACTCAAAATCAAATACAAGATATGGCTTTAAGATTAAATGAAGGTGTAAAAAATATTGAAGTATCTGCTATTTCTCCAGAAATTTCAGAAGCTATTCCAAAACAACATTTTGATGAAATGAGAAGATTAGCAAAATTAACAGATTCTAAAGTTTCTGTTCATGGACCAATGGTAGATCCTGCTGGATTTAATGAACAAAAATGGAGTGAAGCTAAAAGACTTGAGAATGAAGAAATGTTATTTTCTATGATAGATAGAGCAGCACAATTAGATGATGAAGGAATGGTTCCTGTCGTAATACACGGAGCACATACTTTTGGTATAGAACCCTCAAAAGAAAAAGAAACTTGGTGGGAAAATTTGCCTGAAGAAGAAAAAGAGGAAGAAGCAAAACACTATGGATATACAAAAGAACAGATGCAAATGAAGATGCCTCGTGTAATGGGTATTGTAAATCAAGCAACAGGGCAAGTAACAGGAGTAGAATACGAAGAGAAAGAAGGATTTATTTCAGAAGATAAAATTTGGCATCCAATAAGAAGATTAAATAATTTGAATAAAACAGAGTGGGATCAAGAAAAATTAAAAGTTATGGGTTTACAAAAAGAGATGAGAGAACTAGAAAGAGAAAAAGAAATAGTTAATGGACAATTAACAAAATTGTGGCCTTATAAAGAAAAAGGTTTGATGGATGAAAAAGAAATGAGAGATGTAGAAGATTTACGTAAAAAAGCAGAGTTAGTAAACAGCCATATTGATGAAATAGATATGCATATTATTTCCCAAATAGAAGACATGCATGACAAATTAAAAAAATATGGTAATCCAGAAAATGAAAGATATAAAGATTTTTTTAAAAAAGATTATGGGCAAATTAAAGAACGTTTAGCTAATTTAGGAAAAGAAGAAGCAGAAGTAAGTAAAGAATTTGAGAGGAATCTTAAGAAAAGAAATGAAGGAACTATTTCTATGGAAGAAGAAAAGAAACTTATAGAAGCAAATGACAGACTTAAAAGTATAAGATATGATAAATCAAAAGTATTAAGTGATGCTATGGCAGGTATGCCTGCTCCAGAAATATGGAAACCCGTAAATCAATTTGCTATAGAAAAAGCAGCTCAAACTTTTTCAGATCTTGCATTCAAAGCCTATGATAAACACAAAGAAAAAGCTCCAATGATTGCTATTGAAAATCCTTTTGCAGGAATGCCAATGGGAAGAGCAGAAGAACTAAGAGATGCTGTAAAAAAAGCAAGAAAAAATTTCTCTGAAAGATTAATCAAAGAAAAACATTTCGATGAAAATGATGCAAAGCAATTAGCTGAAAAATTAATAGGTGCTACTTGGGATGTTGGACATAATAACCTTTTAAGAAAAAGCGGATATTCTGAAGAAGATATTATTAAAGAAGCAAGAAAAATTTCGGATGTTATAAAACACGTGCATCTAACAGATAATTTTGGTCAAGCAGATACTCACTTAGCTCCTGGAATGGGAAATGTTCCAATTAAAAAAATTCTTGAAGAACTTGAAAAAAATGGAGAATTTGAAAAGATGAGGTTGATTGTTGAAGCAGGAAATTTTGCAGCAAATTTCAAAACAAGTCCACATCCTTATACACTTGAATATTTAGAAGTTCCGCTAAGAACAGGGGTTCCTCCAGAAGAATCTGATTATTGGTCTAATATACAAGAAGGAATAGTTCCTTCTGGAGTTGATAGAAGTAGAATGGAATATAATATACCTTTTGGAGATATTTTACCAGAAACTCATTTTAAAAAATTATATGGAGCAGGATGGATAGGAATGCCTGCTGAGCTTGGTGGAGAAGGCAGAAGCCCAGATAAAGGCAGATTTGCTGGTGGCTCTGAAGAATATCAATAATAAAAAGATTTAAAAATTAAGTTAATTCTTTGGTATTATATGCGCGAGTAGTATAATGGTTAGAATTTAAGGAAAGTCAACTTAGATGACCAATATGTTAGCCTTCCAAGCTGACGATTCGGGTTCGAATCCCGGCTCGCGCATATTTCATATTCAAAATAAAAAACATGAAATCTAACCTAAATCGACATTGCCCGAAAGACAACAAGAAATATGTAGGCTTAAAGGAGGTGGTTTAAATGTTTAAGAATATATTAATATTCTGCGCCCATCCCTGATGATGAGATTTTAGGAATTGGAGGTACAATTGCAAAGTACTCTAAAGAAAGAAAAAATAATTATGTAATTATATTTTCCTATGGAGAAGTTAGCCATTTAAAAGAAGAAATAATAAAATTAAGAAGAGTTAGAGAATCAACAAAGGCAGGAAAAATTGTAGGTGTTAAAGATACTATATTTTTTGGATTACCTGATTCAAATATAAAATCAAAAATAGAAGAAATGAAAATAAAAGATAAGGTTAAACAATTAATATTAAAATATAAACCTGAAAAGATATTTACCCATTCTCCAAGCGACCCTATGCCAGACCATAGAACTGTAAATCAGGTTGTTTCTGAAGCTCTGGATGAAATAAAACAAGAAAAAGGAAAAAAATATGATTTGTATGGTTTTGATATTTGGAATATTTCTAATCACAAAGAAAAAAATGAACCAAAATTATACGTGGATATATCAAAAACTTTTTGGGATAAGATAAAAGCCCTTAAAGAATTTAAAAGCCAACCCCACGTAATGATAAATTTAATACCCGCAATCTTTTTAAGGGCAAAATGGTATGGATTAAAAGCTAAATGCAAATATGCAGAGAGATTTTACAAATTAAGGTGAAAAAATGAAAAAAAGAGTGTTGATAGCATCAGATACGTTTTTACCAAAAATAGATGGAGTAAGCATTTTCTTAAGTAAAGTTATTCCAGATTTATCAAAATATTTTAAAATTACTTTAATAGTCCCAAATTATAAAAATAAATTAAAATTTAAATCTATTAAAAACGTAGAGATTGTAAGAACAAAAATTTCTAGCTTACAAATAGCAAATTATAATGTTCCTTTACCAAAAAGAAAAATAATAAAAAATTTAGTTAAAAATTCAGATATAGTTTGGATACAATCTATAGGACCAATAGGACATTCAGCATTAAAATATGCTAAAAAGTTTAATAAAAAAACCATTGCTTATATACATACTATAGAAGAAAAAAGATTCCCAAGAGTTACAGAAACTACCAGTAGGTTAAGATTATTTTTTAGAGGAATTGTAAGACTATATGAACAGAATTTTTACAACCAATGTGATAAATTAATGGTTGCTTCTAAATCTATTTCAGACATATTAGACAATGAAGGAATTACAACTAAAAAGATTATAGTTCCTATGGGGTTAGATACTAAACAATTTAAACCTGTAGATGAGAAAACAAAATTAAGACTGAGAAAAAAATTTGGAATTAAAAAAGATACTTTTGTTATTGGATATGTTGGGAGAATAAGCAAAGAAAAACATTTAGAAACCTTAAGAGATGCTTTTAATAAATTTCCTTTAGAAAATAAACTATTATTAATAGTCGGTGGGGGATCTTATTTACAGAAAAGAATTTTTAATGGAGATAAAAACATTAAAATTACAAATTTTGTAAAAGATGTTGTTCCTTATTTACAAATTATGGATGTTTATGTCTTACCTAGTTATACTGAAACTACATCTATATCCACTTTAGAAGCAATGTCTACTGGTTTGCCTGTTGCTGCAACTCCAGTTGGATCTGTAAAAAATTATATTATTAATGGATACAATGGAATGTTCTTTGAAATAGGAGACAAAAAAACGCTTATAAAAATATTATTAAAATTATATGAAAACAAAGAATTAAGAATAAAACTAGGAAAGAATGCTAGAAAAACAGTAAGTAAATTTTCTTGGAAAGCAACTGTTAGTAAAATAAAAAAAGGATTTAATTCTAATTAGAATATCTTCTTATATCTGTTGAAACTTGACCAATTACATTTTTTTCTAAATGTCCTATTCCTTTATCATAATTATTTTCATAAAAACTTTTCATTTGTAAAATTACAGGTTCTGGTTTATGGTGCGGATGATTTTTATTATATTCATAAAACATTTTTCTTAAAGAATATTCAAATTCTTCATTTAATTTAAAATTATAAAGTAGAGTATCTAATGTTTGTTCTAATTGTCTAAATTTATTATCTCTCTGTTCTCTTTTATGTTTTAGTAATCTTGTAATATTGATTACATTTCCTCTAACTTTTATTTTAGACTTATCTATCATTTTTATCTCTTGGTTTAAAAGGAATTAATTTTCCTTCTAGTTTTTCTATAGGCATACATGAACGATATTTATTTTTTACAAAATCTTTTACTTGTCCAAATATAAATTGTTCCATATCCAAATAACCTTTTTCTCTTAGTTCTTTTCTAATTTCTTCCTCATAAGGCCTTTTTATTTGTCTTGCTCTTAAAAAATCATAAAATTTACTATTATCTTCATTTTGTTTATTTATTTCTTCTAATATTTCAATTACAGAATTATAACAACTCCTTGCTGTTTGTTCTACAATTCTTAAATCTGCGTAATATACTTCTTCTTTACAAAAACTAACTATTCTTTCAAGTTGTTTTTTATTAAATTCGTTAATTAATAATTCTCCCATAAATAAGTATATAGAGAAAATTTTAAATAGGTTTCTAAAGCGGGCTTGAAGGGATTTGAACCCTCGGTCTTTAGGTTAGGAACCTACTGCTCTATCCAAGCTGAGCTACAAGCCCATATAAAATTAAACTAGTAATTTATTTTGCAATACTCCACAGAAGATCAAATTGCTTTTTATATGTTTCTGCAACTTCTTTATTCTCAATAATTATTAAATAATAAGGAGTTCCCATTATGAATATTGCAATTTTATTGTTGTATATTATTTGCGCTGTTTTTCCAATATATTTCTCATCGAGTTCTTTATATTTGATATTGTAGTTTTTTAATTGTTTATACCCTTTTTTTATAATTATTTTCTCTTTTATATTTTTAGACTTTATTACATTCAAATATTGTTTTAGATAGATAGGTTCTACTTCTTTTAATAGTGTTCCCTCATCAATACCAATAAGATAGACTTCATCATTATTTTTTAAAGAAGAAATTATATCTTTAAGTAAAATTCTATATGCCCTTTCTCCCTTGTGTAATTCTACTTTTGTCTCTTCTTTTTTTAATTTTATTATCCTCATTAAATCAGGAACTATTTTCTGAAAATTTTCTAGTTTTAATTTAAGCAATTCTACTAAATTTTCCGGGTTTGTGGCTTGAAAATATTTTTTATTATTTTTAAGAATAGAATTTACAACTTCTTTTTCTTGCATCCTTTCTAGAGCATCATAAATATAACCCCGATGTAACCCTAATTTTTGGGATATTTCAAAAGGATTCATCATTCCATACTCTAATAAAAGCAAGTATATTTTAACTTCATTATCGGTTAATCCAAGTTCTTTTAATTGTTCTTCATACATACTTTATTTATGAATTCAAAGTATATAAATATTCGTATTTTAAAGTACGACAAAAGTTTAAGTATCTTAATCTATGATAATAATTAACAAATTAACCTTAAAGGAAGAAAATAAAATGAATAAAAAATATTTAACAAAACTATTGAAAGGAATGCTTATAGCTGGAACTTTATATTTTGGAGGATGTAACAGACAACAATACCTTGAGTATAAATGGGACAAAATAAAAGTTGATCCTCAATATGCTTGGATACGGTGTGGAGATAGATTCCTTGAATATAAAGATACAGATTCAGATGGTGAATTTGATATGGCTAAATATAATGGAACCTATGCCGAAATATTTCCAGCAAACTTAACAGAATTGGAATATGATTGTGCAAAAGAAATCGGATCACTTCCTAAAGAAGTTTATCCTTAGATTACTCAAAAAAGTAATAGTCTTTTAACTATATTTAAATTTTGACTTCTACTTTTTTATTCATATCTATGTAATCTGCTACTTTATTTCCTATTGCTGATTTTTTATTAATTCTTATCTCTCCATTGTTTCCAACCATTGCACTTAACAAGAAATCATCTTCTAAATAGAAATCTGCTCTTCTTCCAATATAACTTCTATCTATTAAAAATATCATGTACTTTTTAGATTCAGAAATTTTGTAAGGAATTACTTCTTTTAGCTCTTGTATTTCTTCTACATCAATATGTAATCCTAATTTTTCTTCAAGTTCTTTGATATTAGAACCTTCTTTACCAATAACTTCTCCTATTCTATTTTTATTAATATACATTCTTATATTATTAGGACCAAGAATTTCAACTTTTACTTTTCCATATCTTTTTAATTCTTGTTCTATGGTTTTTCTTGCTAAATCATTCAAAGGATTTTCACCTTTATTATCTTCTGTTATAGGAATTACTACAGTACCTTCACCATAAGAATAAATTTCATATTCTAATTTATTTGTAAGAAAATCTCTAACTTCTACTATTGGTCTTGCTAAATCTGCTTCTGTCATTCCTGTTGGAACTTTAACTAACATTTTTAAAACTAAAACTTTAGCAACCGCTCCTTTTTCTGCAAATAATAAAGTATCTACAACACTTGGAATCATTCCAACTTCTGTTCTTCCAATAAATCTTTGAATTGCATCTATTGGGCTTGCTGAGTGTAATACTCCAATACATGAACTTCCTGCCAATCTCAAATCAATATATAATTTAAAATCAGGAGTATCTCTAATTTCATCAAAAATTAAATTATCTGGTCTTGATAAAAATAAAATATCATGAATTTCTTCGCTTGTTGTAAAATTCTTTGAATATTGTGTTATTTCATCTGATAATTGTAAGTCTCTAGGAGATTCTACTGTTTTTGTAATTCTTCCATTCTTAACATAAAATTCTGCAATTGATTGAGCTAAAGTTGATTTTCCAGAGCCTGTTTCTCCAGAAATTATCATTCCTTGTGCTTTACTTTTTATTCTTTCATATAATTCTTTAGGTAAGTTATAATCTTCTATGTTTAATTTTTTAATTGGTCTTACAATAGTAATTTCCCATCCATCTGATACTGGAGGTTTTACAATTACAATTCTATATTCTCTGTATTGTGCAATTGTAGATCCACGTCTTTGAATTTCTATAAAAGATTTAGAATCCATTTTTGTTTTTTCTACTATATCTTTTGCTAAATTTTGAACTTCTTTTCCTGTTAATTTATCTTTTAACTTTTCTAAAGTCCAAGAACCAGGAAGACCTTTTTTTGCAAATACATGACAATCTTCTTTAATATGAACAGACATAGTATGTTTATCAAAATATTTTTCTATGTTTAATTTTGCTTCTGGTTTTTTTGATTCAATAAATTTTAAAGATATTCCAAAGGCTTTTGCCGATGCTGCTTCTACTTTATCTGCGGTAATTAATGTTGCTTTGTTTTCATAAGCTAAATTTCTTATTAAAGCATCAATTTCTCCTGACCTTGCTAAAGATATTTGATCAACTGTTGGTCTTGAACCTACAAATTCTAAACTAATTTTTTTCCTTTTAGATAATTCTTGTAATGTTGCTATTTCATCTAAACCTAAAAAACCAATTTCTAATCCATTATTTGCCTGATTTTCTAATTCTGAAACTACTGCATTGGGTATTAAGATTTTACCTTTAAGCTTCTTCTCTTTAATTAAAGTAGAAGCGATTTTTTCTATTACAACGCTTGTATCTAGTAAATGTTTTTGCATTTTCCGAAAGCTATTTAAATAGCTATTTCTCCATTAGTTTGCCGAGTAATTAGTTAATGAGAAGTAATTGATTACTCGGTATAAAGTTAAGTTCTATTTAAATGTTATGGTTAATGAAGTAGTTCAAAATATATTAAAATAGTTAATAGAAAGATTTATATATTATAACTAGTTATAACTTATTATAGGATATTACAATGCAAACCACAATACAAATTTCAACACAGACTAAACAAGTTCTAGATAGATTAAAAATATTTGAAAGAGAAACCTATAATGAAATTTTAGAAAGAATGATAGAGGATGATTTAGAATTAAATGAAAAAACCAAACAAGATATTGAAGAAGCAAAAAAACAAATTTCTGCTAAAAAATATGTTTCTCATGAAGAAGTAAAAAAAAGGTTCGGATTATAATGTTTATAGTAAATTGGACTCAAAAAGCCTTAGATGAACTTAATAAACTAGAAAATTTAACTGCACATAGGATTCTAAAAAAAGTTGATGAATTAATAGAAAATCCTTATGAACAAGACATTAAAAAATTAAAAGATTCTGGAAATTTTAGATTAAGAGTGGGGGATTATAGGATTATATTTAATATAGAAAAAGAGAATATCTTTATATTAAAAGTAGGACATAGAAAGAATATTTATGATAGATAACTATCTTAAAAGAGATATTAGGGTTTAAAACCAAAATAGTTATATTTAAAAACAGAGAATAACTTCATAATATAACAATTTAAAACAAAAATGAACGGAAAAGTAAAATATTTCAACACAATGAAAGGGTTCGGTTTCATAACCGCAGAAGATGGAAAGGATTACTTCGTGCATAAGACAGGAATCGCAGAAGGCGTAACCTTGCATGATGGTGACTCTGTAACATTTGATGTGGAACAAGGAGACAAAGGACCTAAAGCAGTAAATGTAACAACAAACTAAATCTACTAAAATTTTTTTTATTTGTTTTATATTCTATTAGATAGTTCTATAAAAACGAAAAGTTTATATACTATAGTCATACTATAGTTGTATGGTAACAACAATTCAATTAAGAGAAAATGTCAAAGACTCTCTTAATAAAATGAAAGAGAAAGAAAATGAAACTTATGAAGAGGTTATACTAAAAATGATGCATAATATAGAAGATCAAAAAAGAAAACAAAAACAATTGTTAAAAGAAGGGTATATAGAAATGGCTAAAGAAACTATTAGTCTTCACAAAGAATGGTCTTTAGCAGATAAAGATTGGGATTAAAGATGATTAATATAAAAAGAGGAGATTTAATATTAGTTAATTTAGATCCTGTAATTGGAAGTGAACAAGGAAAAATAAGACCTGCGGTAGTTATACAAAATAATGTTGGTAACGAATATAGCCCCACCATAATAATCGCTCCGATAACTTTTAAGATTTTTGAAAAAGAGTTTCCAACAAATGTACAAATTTTTTCAAAAGAATCTGGATTAGAGAAAGATTCTACTATACTCTTAAATCAAATAAGAACCATTGATAAAATAAGGGTGATTAAAAAATTAAAAAAATTAGATGATAATATTATGGAAAAAGTAGACTATGCTATTAAAGCAAGTTTAGATGTTTTTTAACAATTTAATGATTGGTTAGAAGTATAATATCTTCAAATTTATCTTCTAAAATAGCTATTAACTCTTTTTGATTGTAAGTATAAACGTCAGGTATATTAAAAGAAATTATTTGTTTTTGTAAGTATAATTTTGGAAATCTTTTGCTTATTTCAGTTCTTTGATGATCTTCCATAACAACCACTAAATCAGCCCAAGAAAGCTCTTTTTCAGTTATAGGTTTACTATTGAATAATCCTACAGATTTTGTTTCAAATTTATCTTTAAATAACTCTTCTGCAGTCTTGCTTCTATTCTCATTTTGGTTACATACGAATAATACTTTCATAGTTTAGTAATATAAGATTATTTATGTGGGTATCAGGATTCGAACCTGAGTAGCACTAAGCAACAGCTTTTGAGACTGTCCTGTTTGACCGCTCCAGCATACCCACTTACTAAAACAATCCTTAATAATATTTATATAGCTTATTCTTTTAATTAAAATATGAAATACTTGCTAATATTGAATAAATTTGAATTAAGTGTAAATAAACTAAAAACTAAGATAAAAGACAGTTTAAAAGATTCAAAATTCTCTGAAGACAATGGCTTAATTCTAGAAACTAGCGAAGATATTAAGAAAATATTATATTTTGAAGAAATAGAAAAAATATTACCTTTGTATCAAGATTGGAAAGCCTTTGATTTTAAAACCTTTAAAGAAACCTTTACAGATTTAAAGATAAAAACTCATTTGGTTAAAACTAATTTTATATCAAGTATTCCAATATCTTCTAAAGAGATAATTAAAAAAGTAAATTCTGCTTTAAACTCAAAATTTTCTGAAAATCCTGAAAAAGTTATTTATATTGAATTCATTAAAAAAGAAAAACCTTATTATAGAGTATTCATTACTCCTTTTAATTATTGGGAAAAGTTCAAAATGGAAAAGAAAAAATTAAACTTTGAAATCGTCATGGAAAATCCTGAAAATATAGAAGAAATAAAAGATTTTTTAAGATTGTGTTATATTTTTGAGGTACCTTTGAATATTCTTACTGAAAAAAATATTGATCCTTTGATAAATAAGGCAAAACAGGAAGCTAAAGGAATTCCTTATGAAAAGTTTACATTGAATATCAATAAAAAATTAGATGGAATTAAAATTGGTTTTTCTATAAATTCTGAAAAAGATGATAAAGACTTTAAAGAATTTTATTCTAAAAATAAAGATAAAAAAATATCTTTAATATTCGGAAATGATAAATTTGGTTTAAGTCAAGAATTAAGAGATAAATTAGATTATAGTTTTAGATTAACACAAGAAACTAAAAAACCATTAAGAGCAAGCCATGCTTTAAGTTATATTCTAGGATTAATTAATTAAAGTTTATAAGATTCGAATTTAATTTCGGTAATTTTGTTTAAATAAGCATCATATTGTGGTTGTGCTATTTTTTTCAAAAATAATTTTCCATCAATAGAGGCATTATCATAATCTACACATAAATTATTTTTACATATTTTTATCTTATCTATTTTTGAGTTAGAATCTAAATCAGTATATACAATTTCTCTTCCATCTGGTTTATGCACCATCAAAATATCAAATTCTGTTGTTATAAAAGGAATTTTAAAAGGATAAAATTTAGTAAAAGGATAAACCTTTGTATGTTTAAAACCAATTATTTCTCCATTCTCTAATTTTGTAGCAAAGATTGGCTCAGTCTTAGTTTTTGGATCACAATTAATAGAACTTAATCCAAGAGTTATACCTAAAACCAAAGTTGCTAATGTTTTTTTAATTGAATTTGTCATTTTAAATTAATTTATTTATTAAAGGTTTGTTTTTTGTACGAGACTCAGTGACATATTTATTGTGTTGGGAGTGTGACCTTCTCTTATTTTCCTTTTTAGATAAATTAATATCCCCTTCCTTTTTAGATAAATTAATATCCCCTTCCTTTTTAGATAAATTAAGTAATGCTTTTTCGTATTCTTTAACTATCTTGTCTATTTCACCTATATAGTTTTTAGTAGACCTACTTATATGATTAAACTTTTTGCTTAATTTAATTAAACTATAATTTTGATCTAAAATGTGTTCTATTTCAGATACAGGAAAATTTTCATTCTTTAGTTTTATATATTCTACATTATCGCTTCTTGAAGAAGAAGTATGAATTGTATTTGGAAAATCAAATATCCCAGAATAGAAAGAAGACTCACTAATAATATTATCGAGTTCTTTAAAAGATAATCTTAATTGTATTCTATATTTTGGCATATATTTTCAACATTAAACTAATATATAAACATTACGATAGTGTTACCATTTTATAATAGAAACATTTATAAATAAGTCGAGTTATAACCCTTTTATGGCAATTTTATCTTTAAATGAAGTTTGGAAAACCTATGAAATAGGAGAAGAAAAGGTTAATGCTATGGCAGGAATTAATTTAAACGTCAATAAAGGCGATTTTATCACTATTATGGGTCCTTCTGGTTCTGGTAAATCTACTACAATGAATATGATTGGATGCTTAGATGTTCCAAGTTCAGGTGCTGTTTTATTAGAAAATCAAGATATTTCACATTTAGAAGAATCAGATTTAGCTATAATAAGAGGTAAAAAAATAGGATTTATCTTTCAAAAATTTAATTTAATTCCAACTTTAACCGCATTAGAAAATGTAGAATTACCCATGATGTTCCAAGAAATTCCAAAAGAAATCAGAAAAGAAAGAGCAGCAAAATTACTTGGAATGGTTGGATTAGCAGGAAGATTAGATCATAGACCAAATGAATTATCTGGTGGAGAACAGCAAAGAGTTGCAATTGCAAGAGCTTTGTCAAATGATCCTGAAATCATAGTAGCTGATGAACCAACAGGAAACTTGGATTCAAAAACAGGAGTTAATGTAATGGATTTTTTAAGACAATTAAACAAGCAAGGAAAAACAATAATAATCGTTACTCACAACGAAGAATTAACAAAATACTCAAGTAAAGTATACATGTTGAGGGATGGTAAAATACAAAATGAGTAAACTAATAAAAGATATAAACACAGATGTACTAGCTTCAGCTTATATAGAAATACTCCCTTTTGGAAAAGGTAAATCTATGCTAGAAAAAGAAGGATATAAAATTATTTCTTTAGAAGAAAATGCAAAATTAAGAATACAAGAAGGAAAAGGGGCCTATATATCTAATAATGCTAATTGGGTTAGAGAAGGGATTATTTATACTAAAAATGGAGTATATTTAACTCGTAATTCACCAGTCTTAACTGATATTAAAACCATAACCTCTATTCCTACACAGGCAGAAGAGTTTTATATTACTAAAAAACAAATAGAAAAATCATTGGAAGATTCTGTTGAGATAAAACCGATAGCAATACCTACGAATAGATTTAAAGATGATCCGATTACTGTTTTTGCTTTTGATGATATTGCAGAACAATATGGTCTTTTTTTAAAGGAGATTGGAATTAAAAAAATGAGTATTGAGCTTCATACTTTAGAAGCAAAACCTTTTGCTACCCTGGTATGGTTTTGTAGCTCCAATAAGTATCAGTCTTCTAATTTAATAGGAAATTGGCATCTTATTCATGAGAGGATACGTGGAATAAAAAAATTAAAAAAATGAAAATTAAAAATTTAATATTAGGAATAATTGTACTTTTAATTAGTTTGACAGCAGTTAGTGCAGCAAGTGATATTTCAGTTAACATGATAAAATACGAACCAAGTCCTGTAATGGCTGGAAATTATTTCACAGTAACCTTCCAAGCAATAAGTGAAGATTATAAAAACATTACAAATACTGAATTTGAGTTAGATACAGAATCTGGATTAAGCATAGAAACTGATGATACTGTAAAAGTTCCTTTGTTAATGCCAGGAGTACCAGTAACCTTCTCATACAGAATAAAATCAGAAAGTTCTGCAAGAACAGGATATAAAGATTTAACTTTAAGTTATGATAACGAAGAAGAAACCTTTGAAGTATTTGTAAAAGCAATCGAAACAACTTTAGTTGTAGATAAAGTAGAACAAGAACAATTTTCTTCAGGAAACACAGGAAAATTAACTTTACATTTACAAAATAAAGCAAGTTTTTCATTAAAAGATGTTGTAATTAGTTTAAGTTTAACAGGAATACCTTTTGCTCCTTCAGAATCAATAGCACAAAAATCAGTAGATACAATTACAAGTTTTGGTTCAGAAGATATTGTATTTGATTTAATTACAATGCCTGAAGCAGAAGCAGGAATTTATAAGATTCCAATTGTAATAACTTATTATGATGAATTTGGAAAAATGTATAATGAATCTAATTTCATAACAATAATTGTTTCAGCAACACCTTACTTAGATATTTCAACAGAAAAAAATGAATTAATTCAAAATACAAAAAGTACAATAACAATAAAATTAGTTAATCGTGGATTAACAAAATTAAAATTCTTGAATATTAATTTGTTAGACAGCAATGATTTCAAAGCAGTATCAACAAAAACAATTTACATTGGAGATTTAAATGTAGATGATTATGATACAATCAAATTTGATTTAATTCCAGCAAAATCAGGAAATATGAAAATACCTTTAATAATTTCATATAAAGATTCCAATAACAAAGATTATACTCAAGTAATAAATTACGATGCAAGTGTTTATTCTGTTAAAGAAGCAAAACAAGCAGGATTAATTTCAGGAAGTTTATTCGGATATATTATACCAATAATTGTAATACTGGCTGGAATTTTTATTTATAGAAAATACAGGAAAGGAAAGAAGAAACATGCACAATGAAAGTCAAAAATTTATATAGGGCATTGGGTGTTGCTAATACAGCAGTATCTGAGGTATTAACTTATGTGTCTGTTCAACCTCTTTTAAATTTAAATTTACAAAAAATAATAGATGTTTTTTCAGGAGATCAACCATATTCTTATAAATTAATGGCAGGAGGGAGTTTAGTAACAAATATTTTACTTACTTCTGCTTGTTCCTTCTATGCACTGAATGGAATAATAGATACTATAAAAGGAACACATTGTTATCTTGTATTAAGAACTGGTCAAAAATTAAGTATACTTAAAGAAGATAAAGTAAACAAAGAAATTAAAAGGCAGTTAGAAATTGGAGAGATGGAACTCTCAGACTTGGTGAAAAAAGAATGAACAATGATATTAGATTTTATTACTTTAGCTTTTACGAATTTAAAGAAAAGACAAGTTAGATCTTGGCTAACTATGCTTGGTATTTTCATAGGAATTGCTGCTGTTGTTTCTTTAATATCTTTAGGTCAAGGATTACAAGATGCAATTTCTAAACAATTTGAAACATTAGGTTCTGATAAAATAACTATTACTGCAGGTGCTGGTTTATCTGGTCCTCCTGGCTCTGGATTTACAAGTGCAAAAATAACACAACACGATGTTGATTTAATTGAAAAAATTGGTGGAATAAAAGGTGTTGTCCCTATAAATTTCAAAATGGGAAGAGTTTATTTTGATGATCAATTAAAATATACTTATGTTTATGGAATTCCTTTAGAAGAAGATATGAGAAGCATTGTAGATAGTATGTCTAATATTAAAGTAGCTGATGGAAGAAGAATAGAACAAGGCGATACTAATGTTGTTATGGCAGGTTATGGTTTAAGTACAGGAGATATATTTGAAAAAGAAGTAAAAGTAAGAGATAAATTATTAATTGAAGATAAAAAGTTTGAAGTTGTAGGAACTTTAGAAACAATTGGTAATAAAGCAGATGATTCTGCAATATTTATGCCATTAGATAAATGGAGAGAAGTTTTTAATGAACCTGAAATAATTTCTATGATAGTTGTTCAAGTACAAGATGGAGATAATGTTAATGATATAGCAGAAGAAATTAAATTAAGAATGAGAAAAGACAGAGGTTTAAAAGAAGGAGAAGAAGATTTTAACATTTTAACTTCAGAGCAACTAGCAGATGTTTTTAAAATAGTATTTGGAATTGTACAAGCAGTTTTAATTGGAATTGCGGCAATTTCTTTGGTTGTTGGTGGAATTGGAATTATGAACACTATGTATACCAGTGTTTTAGAAAGAACAAAAGAAATTGGTATTATGAAAGCAATTGGTGCAAAAAATTCAGATATCTTAACTTTATTCTTATTAGAATCAGGATTACTTGGACTGGTTGGGGGATTAATTGGAATAACCTTGGGAGTAGGAATAAGTAAAGTAGTTGTTCTTATTGCACAAGAATTTATTGGTACAGGTTTACTTGGAGCAAGTTTCCCTCCTATTTTAATTGTTGGAGCATTAACATTTTCATTAGTAATAGGGAGTTTATCAGGAATGTTGCCTGCTATACAAGCTTCAAAACTAAAACCTGTAGATGCTTTAAGGTATGAGTAAAATGGAAATAATAAATAAAGATTTACAAAAATTAGATGAAAAAGTAACCGAATTTTATAAATTTATGGTTAGATACTCTAAAGATCTTACAAATTTGTATGGTAAAGAAATATATGAAAAACAATTTAACAATTTATTGAGTTTAACAAACAGGATAAATCCAGACTCAGAATTTGACAGTTTAATCCTGAAAAATATCAAGTCAAATTTGACTATAACAGATTTAATAATAAACTATTTTAATAATCCAAAATTTAGAATATCTACAGAAAAATTCTTTGATAAAATTGCTGGAGATGGAACTTGGGCCTTCTTAGAACAAAATTTAAAGGATTTACCTTGGAAAGCATATTGGGAAACCAGCGAAGCTACAGAAAATAAAAATTTGCTAAGAGTAGATGCGAGATCAAAAGAAAGCGTAGATATTATAGACAGAGAATTACCTATTATAAAAAAGAATATAATTAATTATTGCGTAGAAGAAGGATTTTTACCTAAAGATTTTAAATTTAAATTTTTATTTATACCTCATTTTGATGAAAATGCTAGTGCTAGCTGGAGACCCGCAACAAAAATTTTAAATTTATACTTGAACAATTTTACCTTTTATAATAAAGATGGAAAAACAATTTTGGATCCGGTATATATCTATAATTCTATATTCCATGAATTAATAGGACATGGATTACATCAAATGTTTTCTAGCGAATTGCCAAGTTCTATAAATTTTTCAGAAATAATATATTCGATTACTCCTACAAAATCCGTAGCTGAAGGAATAGCAGAGATAAGAGCAGAAGAAAGTTTTAAATTATTAGAAAAAAAATTAAAGGTAGAAAAAGGAGATTTAGAATTATATAAAAATTTAATTAAATTTCATTCATGTAATCGTTATGAACAGATGTTTTTTTCTCTTTTAAAAAGCAAAGAATTAAAAGAAAGAAAGTTTGATGGGGCTAAAGAGGTATTAAAACTAACTAAAAATTATCCTTTAAGCCAATATTATAAATATGCATATAACAAAACTTTTTTTGGAACATTATGTGATATGGGACACACGTTTGGAAGATTCCATTACCAAAAAATGAAAGATTTCGTAGAACAACAGCATGGAAAAGGTATTCTAGATCAAAAAGAATTCAGAAATGCACCACTAAGAGGGCTTTGGTCTTGGGAAGTTTATCCTGAAGCAGTTTCTTACTTTGTAAAAGAATTAAAAAAATAAAATGGAAACAATAAATAAAGAATTAAAATATATACAACCTGTAAATTTATACGTATCAAGAGTTGCTACAAATATAGATATTGAAAAATTAAAGAAAGATTATGAAGAAGCAAGAGAATTAATTCTTAAGAATATATTTGATTTATCCCCAATAAGGTGCCATGAAATGGCTTTTTTGATAAATGCAGGAATGCAATATAAAGGTTATAATAGTTCTGTAAAAAATGGAATTTTTGAAAAAAGATTGCAACATTCTTGGGTTAATATTCCAGATAAAAAACTCGATAAAATTATCATTGATTTTAGATTTCTTAATTATAGTCCTATATTTAGTGAACCTTTGTATACTGATAGCATTATCCTTGATCCAAAAAGAAAATCTAATTTCAAAATTAAAGATATAGATTTTATATTAACAAAAGGAATTCCTGATTTAGCAGAAAGATTATTTACAAAAACATAAATTAGATATGAGTAAGTTTTATAAATTTTCTTTTAAATTTAATTCTCATAAGAAAAAGGCCAGGAATAGAAAAGTATTTAAACAAGTGTTATATATTTATTACATATGTTAAAAAATTATAACAGATATAAAATTTTAAAGGTATTTTTAGATTCCCCTACAGAAACATTTAGATTAAGGGAATTAAGCAGATTAAGTGATATTCCTCCATTATCGGTTAAAAATTACTTAAAAGAATTTGAAAAAGAAGAACTCATTAAAAAATTTGAAAAAAGAGGAATTCCTTTTTATAAAGCAATAAGAGACAATGAAAAATTTATCCTATACAAAAAAATAAGTATTTTGTATGAATTAAATGAGACTGGTTTAATAGATAAACTATGGGATTCTTTATCTCCAGAGGCAATCATACTTTATGGAAGTTTCGCAAAAGGCGAATCTACAGAAGATTCAGATATAGATATTTTTATTATAGGTAAAGAAAAAGAAATAGATTTAAAAACTTTTGAAAAGAAAATAGGTAGGCATATACACTTAATGTTTGAACAAGATACAAAGAATATATCCAAAGAATTAAAAAATAATTTAATAAATGGGGTAATCCTAAAAGGGTATTGGAAGGTATTTTAAATGATAATAAAAACAATTCCAGACAAAGAAAAAGTAAATTCTATAATTAATTTAATTAAAATTAGAAAAGAATTTGTTTTATCCTCAGATCCAGAGAAATTTACAACAGTTGTAGTAGAAAATTATTATGAAATTATAAAAGAACTAGCAACAGCCATACTATTATTGGACGGGTTAAAAGCGATAGGAGAATTTGCTCATAAAGAATTAATAGAAGAATTAGCTAAATATAAGGAATTTGAAGAATCTGAAATTAAGATTATGGATGACTTAAGAATAAAAAGGAATAAAAGCTCTTATGAAGGAAAACCTATAGAAAAGAGTTATTTAGAAAATAAAAAAGAATATTTATCAAAAATAATTGATAAATTAGAAAATTTACTTAATAAAAAATTAAAGTAAATTCTTGGAGATTTGAAATGGAAGATAAACAATTTATTAAAAACTTTGAAGAACAGGTAAAAAACACTATAAAGAAATATAAATTATTTGATAAGAAAGATAAAATTTTAGTTGCTTGTTCTGGTGGAAAAGATTCTACAACAACCTTATATTTATTAAAGAAATTTGGTTATAATGTTCAAGCAGGGATTATAGATTTGAAAATAGGAAAGTTTTCTGATATTAATTTAAATAATATTAAGAATTTTTGCAAAGAGAAGAAAATAAAAATAAATGTTTTTGATTTTAGAAAAGAATTTGGTTTTTCTTTCTGTTATATAAGAGATATTTTAAAATCTAAGAATATAAAATTAAATTCCTGTACAATTTGTGGTATTTTAAGGAGATATTTGATGAATAAATTAGCTAGGAAATTAAAGTTTACTAAATTAGCAACAGGACATAATATAGATGATGAAGCTCAAACAATATTAATGAATCAATTCAAAGGCAATATAAAATTAAGTGCTAAACAAGGTCCAATATCTGGAATATTAAAAAATAAAAAATTCATTCCCCGAGTAAAACCTTTATATTTCAGTAAAGAAGACGATATAAGAAAATATTCTAAATTAATGAATTTCCCTGTAAATTATGAACCTTGCCCTTGTTCAACAAAAGCGTATAGAAGATCTATAAGAACTTTAATACCTAAATATGAAATAGAAGTAAATAACATTGTTGAATCATTTTTTAAAATATTACCTAGTTTACAAAAACAATATAAGAATGAAAAAATAAACTATTGTATTATTTGTTCAGAACCAACACCAGGAAAGGAGTGCAAAACATGCCAGTTAATAAAAAAGCTAAAGCAGTAGTTTTAATTTCAGGAGGATTAGATAGTATAATTTCTGCAATTCTATTAAAAAAACAAAATATTCAAGTTTATGGCATTTATTTTTACAGTCCTTTTTTTGGAGATAGAGAATTAATTAAAAGAGTTTCTAAACAGATTAAAATTCCTATAAAACAAGTTGAAATTGATAAAGAATATTTAAAATTATTAAAAAAACCTAAACATGGATTTGGAAAAAACATCAATCCTTGCATTGATTGTAAAATTTATATGTTAAAAAAAGCAAAACAATACATGAAACAAATTAATGCTCATTTTATTGCAACAGGAGAAGTATTAGAACAAAGACCAATGAGTCAGCACAGAAAAGCACTTAATATAATAGAAAAAGAATCAGGATTAAAAGGAATTTTATTACGTCCTTTATCTGCACAATATTTAGTTAAAACAAAACCAGAAAAAGAATCTTTGGTAGAAAGAATACATTTGTATAATATAAGGGGAAGAGGAAGAAATGTCCAATTAGATCTTGCTAATAAATTAAAATTAACAGAATATAAAAGTCCTGCTGGTGGTTGTAAGCTAACAGATATAAATTACGCAGACAAAGTAAGAGATTTATTAAAATATAATAAAAAAATAGAAGTTAAAGACTTTTTAATTTTAAAATATGGAAGACATTTTAGATTTGGAAAAAATAAAATAATTGTTGGAAGACATGAAAAAGACAATAAAATTTTGATGAGATTAAAAAATAAAAATGAATATATTTTTGAAGTTCCTGGGCACGGTTCTCCTTTAACAATATTACAAGGGCCATTAACTAAAGATTCTATAGAATTAGCTGCTTCATTAACTGCTAAATACTCTGATTGTCAAGATAATCTAGTTCTTGTAAAATATGGTAAAAAACTAGAGAAAAGTATATATATTAACAAAGCATCTGAAGATTTAATAAAGAAATTAAAGATTTAAAATGGATGAAGATCTTGAAACTTTAAAAGAAGAATATAGGCGCTTACTAAAAAGATATGAATCTATTAAACCATTACATCAAAAAAGATTAGTAGGGGCAATTAATACTATTGAATATGCATTTGGAAGCGTAGAAAGAAATATTAACCAATTATCAGATAAATGTTTACTGGATAGGATAAGGGAAAGATGCATTGAAAATATCCTCGAATATCTATCACTTGCAGAAAAAAATATAGTTTATGGAGAAAAGAAGTTAAAGGTTTAAAATGGTAAAAATAACAAAAAACATGGCTATTGGAGAGATTCTAGATAAATGTCCAAAGGCTGCTGAATTGATGTTTAAGATAGGATTACATTGTGTAGGATGTCCTGTGGCTATGCAAGAAACTTTAGAGCAAGGAGCAAAAGCCCATGGCTTAACCAATAAACAAATTGAGGATTTATTAAAAAAAATAAATAAACTAAAATGAAAATAAAAGAAATAAAAGCTAAGAAAATATCAAATTCAAGAAACCAGGATACAATTCAAATATTTATTAAAACAGATATAGGAAAAGCAGAAGCTTCTGCACCATCTGGCGCTTCTAAATCTAAAAAAGAAGTTATGGATTTTCCAAGTTCTGGAGTAAAAACTTCTGTAGAATTTGTAAATAATGTATTAAATCAAGAATTAAAAGATTTTGAAATAAATGAATTTAATGATTTTGAAAAAATTGAAAATATATTAAAAAAATACGATGATACAGAAAGATGGGAGAAAATTGGTGGAAATACTGTAATTGCTTTAGAATTTGCGTTGTTAAAAATGCTTTCAAAAGGAAAGATTTGGAGTTATTTAAATCCTGGAACAGAAAAGTTACCAAGGCCCTTAGGAAATATAATTGGTGGAGGAGCACACGTTAAAAAAACTAATGCTCCCGAAATTCAAGAATTTTTATTATTGAGTTTAAATTGTAAATCTTTTACAAAAGCAGCTTATGCAAATTATAAAATTCATAAATTAGTTAAAAAACAAATTAAAAAATATTTATCAAGGCCAAAAATGACCGATGAAGGTGCTTGGTCCCCAGAATTAACTATTGAAGAAATTTTAGATGTATTAACAAAAGTAGTTACTGATTATAATAAAACTATAGATTTTGAAGTAAGAATTGGATTAGATGTTGCTGCAGATTCTTTTTATAATGGAAAAGAATATGTTTATAGAAATAAAAAATTAACAAGAAAAGAACAAATAAAATATATGATTAATTTAATAGAAAAATATAATTTGTGTTATGTAGAAGATCCTTTAGAAGAAAATGACTTTAAAGGTTTTGCAGAGATTACTAAGAAAGTAAGAAAAACTTGTTTAATATGTGGAGATGACTTAATTGCAACAAAAATTGAGTTATTAAAAAAAGCCATTAAAGAAAATGCTATTACCTCTTTGATTGTAAAACCAAATCAAATTGGTTCTATAGTAAAAACAAGAGAAATAATCAAATTTGCAAAAGAAAACAGAATTTATCCAGTTATTTCACATAGGTCAGGAGAAACTATGGATAGTACAATTGCAGATTTATCAGTTGCTTTTAATGTTCCTATAATAAAATGTGGAATTTACGGAAAAGAACGTGAAGCAAAAATTAATAGGATAATAGATATAGAAGAAGAAATAAAAAGAACTAAAAAGAAATGATTTGAGAGGTTTTTAAATATTTATATTCTATAAAGTGTATATATTATCTCAAAAAGATTTAAATAAACCTTCTTTAATCTTCTTAATATGGGGTTGGTCTTTACTGAAAATTTAGAATTAATCAAGTCTAAAAGAGATGCCCTTATAGGAAAAGTTATAGAAAAACATCCTGAATTAAAGGATAAAAAAGATTTTTATCTTTATTTTGATATACAGAAATTATTAAATGACCCTTCTTGCAACGTTGAAAATGAATTTATTGTTTGGGATGAATTACTTAGAGAATATTATTGGAGAAGTTATAGCGCAGCTAAAAATTTAATAAAAAGTAAAGAAAATCCTTTATCTCAAAAAGATTTGGAATTAGCTGTTACAGTAATGGCAGAACAGATTTTAGAAGGAAAACAAATTGCTGGAGGCATAGTAAAATATTCTGATATGTGGAAAATATTAGAAAGCAAAAAAGAGTTAGCAAAATTTGTTTCTGAAGATAAAAAAAGAGAGGCAGTTAATATAGGGTTTTGGGATATGCTTAAAAAAAGCGGAGAAATAAAAGGATCAGCTCCAAAAGAATTAGTAAATATAATGTTTTATGAAAATTTCTTTTCTTATTTTGATTTTAAATCTGGAGTTAAAGAAGCAGAAAAATTAGATAATGATATAGACTTAACTGGATTAGATATTGGGGAATTTGATATGTATGTTAGATGGTATTTAGTTCAAGAATCTTTTATATACAGAAAATTAGCTTGCGAAGAAGAAAAAAGAGAAGAAGCACATGAAACTTGTGGAAAACTATTAGCCCCAATCTTAGATCGTGTTTTAGGATCTTCTGAAGATGCACAAGAAGAAGATTATAGTAAGTTAATGGGATATTTTGTAAATGATAATAAAGGAATAATAAACTCTAAAGCAATACAAAAAGTATTAGGAGAAAATTTTGAAAGGGAGTTTAAAAATGGATTGGAATATGGAGAAGATTATTTTTCGGAAAGAGTTTTCAAAACCTGTAAAGATTGTTTAATAAATATAGAACCACACATTAATAAGGCTTGGGAAGAATTTGAAGAGAATGAAGAGGTAGATCTTTCTCAGGTTTCACCATTAGTTAAAGATTATATTCCTAAAGAAGCGTATGAAGAATACGTAACCTCTCTAAAAGAAAAAATCTTGATTATGAAAAGATTTGATTTAAAACTTTTCAAAAATTGGATGGATTTAAGAGTTGGAAAAGATGTTCCAGATTCAGTGCATGGAAAAATAAGAAATGAAATGTATAGTATTTATTTTTCTCAAGGAGCAAGACCTTCTGGAGATGATTTGGTTGGTATGTTAAACTATTCAGATAAAGGATCAAACTATTCCCAAGATAAATTAAAAGGATTCTTGTTTGCAGATCTTTTAATTAGAAAAAGATGGGATAAAGCAAATGAAATATTATTTAGTTATGATCCACCAATAACTATAGGCAGTCATCCAGTAAAACCTTTAAAAATATTTTTTGAAGCACTTTCTGAATATGTTAAATTACATGGAAAAATTAAAATGGATGTATCTGGACTCAAACCAAGAGCTTGTTATCCTATTTATAATAAATTAATTGATTTCAAAGAAAATAATCCAAATTTGTTTAAATAAAATAAAATTAAAAAGAAATGAATGCTTTCTTGAAAGGTTCAACTAATTCTGAGTGTTTAGTTTGAAACAACTTTAAGATTTTAGTGCAATAACAATGTGGACAAATATTCATTTCCATTTTACATTTGATACATGTTTCGCTTGTTTCTTGAAAGTTGTCATACACATTTAATTCATGTCTTATTTTTCTAACTTCAGGTAATAAACTAGGGTCACGATCTCTGAGCCAAAATTCAACTTCCCTAGCAAGACAATCTAGGCAAATTGGATTAGTTATCACTTCATCACATATTACACATGGTTGTATTTCTCTCATCTTTTTTTATTTCCCAGAATTCATTCTTTAGTTCCTAAACAATCAGAAGTTTGCTGTCATTCAGGAACCAAGATTTTGAATTCCTAATCAACAGCATTTAATTGCAACTGCTGTAAACACTGAAGTAAAATACTTACATTTTAAATGTTTTAATACAGTTGAATTTTGCATAATGTACTAAACGCTTAATTATTTATAAAGTTTATGTAATTGTAATCACTATTTCAAAAATATGCTATCGAAAGCTTTATAAATTAAAAATCTTACATATTACTTAGACATTTATTTATAAAAAAGATGTAAAAAGGAGGTGTAAGGGTGTTACAAAATTTAGGTACAGCAACGTCTATCGTTCTAGATCCATTAGTGACTCTATGGAATTCATTCGTTAGTGTTTTACCAGGATTACTAGCAGCGATTATAATATTGATTGTTGGCTATTTTGTGGCTTTTTTAATAGGACATGCATTAAAATTACTATTAGAAAAGTTAGGATTAAACAGATGGGTATATTCCTCTGCTTTGTCTAAAGCAATTGGTCATACAAATGTTGCAGCCTTTCTAGGAGAAATATTGAAATGGTATATTTTCATAATATTCTTCCAAGTAGCTGTAGACTTGTTACAATTAGGAACACTAAGTGATTTACTAAAATCATTCGTATTGTGGTTACCTAATGTTATCGCAGCTGTAGTAATATTGCTAGCGGGTGTTGCATTAGCATTGTATGTTGAAATAAAAATAAGAGAACATACAAAGATGAAAGGAATGAGATTTGTAGCAGGAATAGCTAAAGTAGTTGTTCTTCTATTAGTTGCAATGATTGCACTAAAACAAATTGGTATTGACATAACAATACTTGAAAATACATTCCTAGTAATAGTAGCAACATTAGGATTAGGAATAGCAATTGCTATAGGATTAGGCTTTGGCGCAGCATTCAAAGGAATAGCTCCAGGCGTAATCAAAGGAATTAAAAAAGAACTTTAATTTTTTATTTTTTTCTTTTTTATTAATTTTTTATATTGAATTTTATCTCAAAGAAAGCTTTATAAATAAATGGATTTCTAATGCGATATGGCAGAAACCCAATTATTAATACCCTTAGATGAGTATTTGAAGGCAGGAGTTCATATAGGAACAAAGCTAAGAACTAAAGATATGTCTCCATTTGTATATAAAATAAGACCTGATGGTTTATGTGTTTTAAACGTAGAAGAGATTAATAAAAGAGTAGGTATAGCAGCTAACTTTATTTCACAATATGATCCTAAAGACATCCTAATTGTATGTAGAAGAGAAACAGGATGGTCTATTGTTAATTTATTTGCAGAAGCCACAGGAATAAGGGTTTTAACAGGAAGATACCCTCCAGGAATATTAACTAATATCAAATTAGAGACTTTTATGGAAACAAAATTAGTTTTAGTAGTAGATCCATTACCTGATAAAAATACAGTAAATGATTGCTATCAAATGGGAGTTCCTATAATTGCTTTATGTGATTCAAATAATGATGCAGGAAAAGTAGATTTAGTTATTCCTTGCAATAATAAAGGTAAAAAAAGCCTAGGTTTAATCTTTTATGTTCTTGCTAAAGAATACTTGAAAAAGAGAGGAATAATAAGTTCTGATGCAGAATTTAAATACAAAATAGAAGATTTCTCAAAAGAATAACTTTTTAAATAGAGATTTTGAGCAAAAGATTTTTAAATTTTTAGTATATAAAATATATATGGGAAAAATAAGAAATTTAATTGTTAGCGGATTAGCAGCGATAGTTCTTTCAAGTTGTAGTCCAAATTTATCAACGCCAGAAAATGCAGTTAAATCTTATCTTACTGAAATTAAAAGGGGGAGAGACCCTTTATATGCAACTGGAAGAACTGAAGACTTGTCAGGAGTGGCATATTTCCTTGGTGGTTATAGCAAAGAAAGAGCAGGGAGAATGAGTGTGGAAGGATTCCAGACCAGACATGAATTAGAAATAAAAAATTGCCTCCCAGATATAAGAAAGTGCATCGATAACAATAGAACGGGTAAACTAAGAAATGGGACTTATTTGATTGTACTCTCTTCAAAAGGATGCAAAATGAAATTTTTTACACAAAAAGAGAGCGATAGTAAATGGAGAATCTATTACACCGAAGGATATTTTTGTAATTAGTTTATTTTTTCTTAATAATTTCGTGTTTTATTAATACAGAATTAGGTATTATAATAGTATCTTCTTTGTTTTTAATTTGTATTTCTGTTAAAGTAACATTAGTAACTTTTCCAGTTAAGTTTTTTATTTTTACTGTATCTCCAACCTTAACTAATTTCTTTTGGGTTATAAAAAAACCAGCAGTAATATTTGGAACAATATCTTTTAGAGCAATAACTACCATTAAAATGATAAATACTAAAATTAATATCAATATTAAATTAAATATAAATGTAGTTAATCCCAATTGCTGCAATGCAAAAATAACTGAAATTATATAACCAAGATATCTTATAAAGGTAGAAATAAATTCTTCTACAGGTATCTGTAATTGTAATTGTTTTTTAAGAACTTCATTAAGACCAATCCTATGTAATACTTTATAAAATAATTTTCCAAAGAACCTAGAAATAACCAAACCTATTAATAAAATTAAGATTCCACCAATTAGTTTAACTAAATTATCCGATACTAATGCTGTTATGTCTGATAAGGCTATCATTTTAATCTATTTCAAAATAATGTTTATAAAGGTTTTGATATAAAGGAAATTTTAAATACATCTTTAATACCCTATTTAAACATGGATATAGTTACTATAGAAGACATTAAAAAAAAGATGGAGAATTCTACTTGTAAAGAATGCAAATTCTTTGAACCAGAACTAAGAAATGGTCT
The DNA here is from genome assembly GCA_028716945.1 of Candidatus Nanoarchaeia archaeon. GTDB lineage: Archaea > Nanobdellota > Nanobdellia > SCGC-AAA011-G17 > JAFCDX01 > JAQUOT01. The sequence continues at coordinate 68,960 of JAQUOT010000002.1, read as the reverse complement.
TTTAGACAAAGATAGAAAAATAGGTACTTGTAAAGCAGGAAGAAAATTTGGAGTTATATTACCTGAATATAGATGTCAATATTTGGTTTTAAACAATGAAATAATTGACGATATAAGAAAGGAAAAAGAAAAGTTATTTGGAAATAGTCTAAAGGAGTTATAAGATGGCAATAAATGCTCACCCAGAATTCATAGAAGCAGAAAAAAAGTTTTATGCTGCACAGAATGATGAAGAAAAATTAAAAGCAATGGAAGAAATGCTTCGTTACGCGCCTAAGCATAAGGGTGGACAGTCTATGCTTCTTAACTTAAAATTAAGATATAAAAAATTAAGAGAAGCTATAGCAATTCAAAAAAAGAAGAAAAAATCTTCTTCTGGAGGAAAACCATTAATAAAAAGAGAAGGTGCAGCAAGAATTTCAATTGTAGGCATGACTAATTCTGGAAAAAGTACTTTATTAAAAGAATTAACGGGGGCAAAAATAGAAATTGCTGATTATGAATTCACAACAAAGAAGATTGAACAAGGAATTTTAGATTATAAAGGAGTTAAATTACAAGTTATAGAAATTCCTGCTATAATAAAAGATTTTTATATGAAAGAAAAAGGCCCTGAATTTTTAAGCGCAGTAAAAGATTCGGATTTAGTAATATTAATTTATGGAAATGAACAGGAAAGAAAATTAGTTTTTGAAGAATTATATAAAAATGATATAGAATTACCTATAATTTATTATAAAAAGTTTTCAGATATAGATATTGAAAAAGTAAAAGATTTGATATGGAATAATTTGAATTTAATTTATGTTTATACAAAACAACCAGGAAAAAAACCAGCTTATCCTCCTATTGCTTTAAAAAAAGGATCTAAGATTAAAGATTTAGCAGGAAATATACACAAAGATTTTCTTAAAAAGTTTAAACATGCAAAAATTTGGGGAAAAAGTGCTAAACACGAAGGAATGCAAGCAGGATTAAACCATATTCTTGAAAATGGGGACATTGTAGAACTTCATATGAATTAAATTGTTAAATAATTTAAAATACCTGCAAAACTAACCCATAACAAATAAGGAATTAGTAAATAAGAAGCTTTTTTATCTATCTTATAAGTAAATATTACTAAATATAAAATTGAGAACCATAAAAATATCAGTTCTATAAAAGAAAATAAAGGATTTTTTAAGTAAAAATAAAAATAACTCCAAGCAGCATTTAAAATAAAGTTTATCCAATAAGAGATTATTACTAAAGTTTTTTGTTTAGCTTTAGTCCAAGTAAAGTACAAAGAATAGGCTATTAAGAAAAATAAAACATTCCAAACTATAGGAAAGACATAACTTGGGGGTGTTAAAGAAGGTTTATTCTGTTGGTACCAGTCAGATTTTACTGCGTTTGAAGTAAATAAACTACCTATAAAAGCTGTAAAATATACTACAAAAAGACAGATTAACAATAATTTAATATTTACCTTCTTTTTCATATATATTATATAATTAATCTTATACTTAAACTTTTTCATCTTTAGCAAACTTTATAAGTTTCTTTATTTTTTAATTTAATATGAAGCAAGTCATTCTAGTAAGGGCAGATTTAAAGATGCCGAAAGGTAAGCTTTCGAGCCAAGTGGCGCATGCTTCTGTAGAAGCTGTTTTAAAATCTCCAGATTACAAAGTTTCTGAATGGAGAACAGAAGGCATGAAAAAAGTTATTTTAAAAGTAAAAGATGAGAAAGAATTAACACAATATAAAAAACTTGCAGACAAAGAAAGATTAACAAATGCTTTAATTAAAGATGCAGGTTTAACTGAATTTAAAGAACCAACTTTAACTTGTTTGGCAATTGGTCCTGATAACGAAGAAAGTATTGATAAAATAACTAAGAAATTAAAATTAATATAAAAAAAGAAAAGAAAAAATTTATTCTTTCTTGAAAGTCATATAAACTGATTGTTTTTCGTTTTCAATTGGACTATGTGTATCAAATACAAAATCACATTTCAAATTGAAATCTTCTGTTAAATCTACAGCACTTATGGTTAATACATACTCATCAGTACTTGATTGAGAAGTTTTTGCTTGCAATCTTGTTTTATCGCTGTTAGGTGTATAACTATATGCATTCACAAAACCATGATTAAATTTGGTTCCTTTATATGTCTGCACTTCAAAGTCTCTTAAAACTCTTACATTGTCGTCATCGTAACAGCTATATGTTACTTCCATCGAATTAGCTATTGTGTCTCCCAAATTAGCAACTTTTACTTTTATTGAAGTTATGGTTGAACTTATTGTAAATTTGTTTTCTCCTGTCTTTTCGCATCCAGCAATATTACCACACTGGAAATTTTCAACATATATACTTGTTGGACAAGCAGGACAATCTTCTGCACAATTTGTCTGATAAGTTGAAGTATCGCATCTTTCAGATTCTGCACAGATACTATCTCCACATTGGTCTGCAGATGTTGGTGTAGTAGTTGTTGTAGGTGTTGTCTGTTCATTTTCACAAGCTGCCATGAAAAAAATAGCTAAAACTAGTATTGTTATAATTGCCTTTTTCATAGAGCAGAGTACATTAAAAGCTATATATAAATCTTTCCAAGCTATTCGAAAGTTTAATAAAGGAGTTGTTTAGTTTAAATTTTAGGACGGCCATAGCGGCCTGGCAACATCCGATCCCTTTTCGAACTCGGAAATTAAGAAGGCCTACGTTCCATATTGTACTGTCGTAAGACGGGAACTATGGTTAGCTGTCCGCCTTTATTTTTACTTTGGGCGAATTTTTTAATTATTTTCCAAATTAGCTACAATAACGCTACAGCGTTTATATGTTTGTTTTTCTGCAAAAGAGCAAGATGAAAACAGATAAGAAAGATTTTATTTTTCTTTGGTAGAGTTTAGAACTTCTTTTTTTAATCTTGTATCTTTATATATTTCATTTTGTGGAATATAGGGCCATAAACCGCCATATGAATTCGTATTTTTTATAAAATCTGGTGAAAACATATAAGAAACATTATCATATTCTAATCTTGGTTTAAGTAACTTATCTTTCATTTTATTCCTTTAGTTTCTTTAATGTTTGATATCTATTTATTCTTGGTGTTTTATAATATGTTTTTTCTTTTAAAGTTACGAATTCGGCCTTTATTAAAAATTTCATCCAATTTTGGTAAGTATTCCTATGGTAATCTTTTTTTGTTAATTTTTTAAGTTCTCTTCTTAAATCTTCTAATTTGAATTTTTCAGGCAATTCTTCAAAGGCAATTTGAAAATTTTCTGGAAGTTTAATATTCAAGAAAGTAGTTAAGATTTTTATATTTTTAATTACACAAGAATCTCCCAATACTTCCCAAATGTTATTTTCATTTATATCTGAAATCAATATTGGTTTTGCTGACATTTTTTTAGGGGGATTTAGTTCATTTAATATAGCTTGCAGTTTACTAAGAAGATCTGCTTTGCTCATCTTTTCTATATCCCTATCATCAATAAAAACATTAATTAATATTTTCTTACCTTCTTCTATTCCATACCCTACAAAATAACTTCTATTGCCTTTTTTCTCAGAGACAAGTATTTTTTCAACCTTTTCCACGAATTGTTTTAAGTCTTTTTCCATTTTATTATTTAGACTATTTTTAAAGTAGTCATTTATGAATATTAGTATAGTAGTCATATATAAATCTTTTGTTTTTATAAATTTAGAAAAACACTATTAGGAAAGGTTTATATATTAGTTAATACTAATTAAGTATCAGTTGATATAACATGCGAAAACTAGAATTTAACAAATCAGAATTGATAGAGAGAAAGGATCATATTATCTTGAGATATCCTAATCTTAATACTGTTCTTATGGTAGAAGATTTTCTAAAAAAACATAGCGATTTACCTATTTCCCTGGCTGAATTAAAAAGAAAACTTCCAAAACAGATAATGCACCAAACTCTTAAAGTAATTTTAGAATACCTTTGGAAAAGCGGAAAAATAATATATGGTCCAAAAGGAGTTCAATGGATTTATTCAGAACCAGAGCATTTAAAAAAAATGTTAAAAAATTCTATAGAGGTTTAAAATGTACTTTGGAAAAGAAGTTAGAATTATGTTAAAAGGAGATGCAGAAGAATCCTATTTAGAATTAAAAAAGAGTAATGATAAGGAAGCTAAATCTATTTTAAATTCTTTTAATAGAATAAGAGATATTCTAAAGAAAAATCCTCAATATGGAGACCCAATCAAAAAAGAATTAATCCCTTCTGAATTTAAAAAACTGGGCATACAAAATTTATACAGAGTAGAATTATCTAATTATTGGAGAATGCTTTATACTATAGAAGGGGATACAGTCACTATATTCTTATTTGTTTTAAAAATAATTGACCATAAAGAATATGACAAATTATTTGGTTATAAATAAACTAATTTTGGATGGGAAATGTCATTTATGACAGACTTTTCACAATATTTATATATTTCAAGGTCTTCCCGTTTATATCAAAAACAGAAAAATTAACTAAAACAATAAGAGATGACTTTAAACAACAAAATACGGTTGGGTGGGAAGTAGTATAAAAGTCCGCCTTTTTTTAATTAAATTTATATAACAATTAATTCTAGTTAATATATGATACCAAAACCTAAAGAAAAAGAAATTGCACTTGAAAGAGTTAAACAATTATTTAAAGAGGCTGAATCTGTTTTCAAGAAAAATCCTGAAAGAGCAGATAGATATGTGCAATTAGCAAGAAAGATTGCTATGAAAGTTAATTTAAGAATCCCTAGAGAATTAAAAAGAAGATTCTGCAAACATTGCAACTGTTATTTAAAACCTGGAATAAATTGTCGTGTTAGAACAAAAAATAAAAAAGTAGTTTATTATTGTAGAAACTGCAAGAAATTCATGAGATTTGTAATATCTAAAAAGTAACTTATTAGTAGTAACAAATAGAAAGATTTATAAATAATTCTGGGATATATTCTTAAGAGTAAAATGCAACATTTAATAGGAGTATATCATGTAAACAAAAATTTGGATAGTTTAATTAAATATATTAATAATAAATTTGGAATTCCAAAAACCTTAATGTTAGAATTACCTCCCTTTTGGAAAGAAGTCAAAGAGGGATTCTTAGCTAAAAACAATAAATACTTTGAAGAAATTGCTAAAGAATTTGAAAGAAAAGGGTCTAGAATAATAGCAGGAGATGCTTCTTTTGAAATTATTTTTCCAAGAAAATTATATGATGAATACGATAATATCTTTACAACAAATCCAGATAATTTGTCAGATAAATTAAAATTAATTGGACAAGGAACTATAACAATTTTAAAAGCAATTAAAAAGGTTGAATTAAATCTTCGTAATAAAAGATTATGTGAAATTAGAGATATTGGTTTTTTAAATACTTTTTTATCAGAAAAACCAGAATTAACTGTTGTTGGAGATGCACATGCCCAATATATTGCATCAAAAATTCCAAATTTAGATTATACTCTTTTTAAATCCAATACCTTTTTAGAAAATATAGACTATTATCTAAGCAAACAAAAAATAAAACCTTCAAAAAAAATAGTTATAAAAATTTAAGCTTTCTTGAACTTAGATATAATATCTAAATTGTCTACGTGACCTAAAAATACTGCTCTGCAGCAATATCTTTCTAAACCAAGCTCATCTAAAACTTTTTTTCTATCTTCGCCTTTCTTTATTCTTTCCTCGAAAGATTCCCAAAGATGACCTATAGGTTTATTACAACTGAAACATCTAACTGGTATTATCATTTTTCTTGCTCACCTCTTACTGAACTGTCTAGCAGCCCTCGCTTTTGAATCATTAGGTTTATACGCTTCTCTTCTACGTACATCTGCGATAAGTAAATGTCTATCATATTTTAAAAATCTTTCTTTTAATTTTTTATCATATTTTACCAAAGCTCTTGCAATAGCTAACCTTGCAGCTTCTGCTTGTCCTTGCCAGCCACCACCACTAGTACTAACAGCAATATCAACTTTCTTGAATGCTTCATCTGCTATTTTTAATGGTTCTGAAATTCTTAATCTTGCAAATTCTGGCTGATAAGTATCTAAAGATTGTGAATTAATTCTTATTTGTCCAGAACCTTCAATTAATCTAGCTTTTGCTAGTGCTCTTTTCCTTTTTCCTGATGTATTGATTACTTTCATAATTTTATTCCAAATTCATTTACTATTTCTGATAGTTTAATAATCTTTGTAGTTTTTAAGTTTGATATACTAGCTGAATCAACAGTTAAAAACTTTTCATTTTTAAATTGTTCTGGAACTCCAATATAACATTTTACTCTTTTTAAAGCCAATCTTCCTGATTCATATTTTCTTGGTAACATTCCCCTAATAACTCTTTTAACAATTCTATCTGGCTGTCTTGGATAATAAGGACCTTTCAAAGGACTTCCACGATCAATCCTTTCTTTGTATATTTGGAAAACATTAGCTCTTTTACCTGTAATAATAACTTTTTCTGAATTTATAATAGTAATAGTTTCTCCTTCAAGAGCCTGTTTAGCTACGTAACTAGCTAATCTTCCTAAAATCAAATTTGTTCCATCTATTATTTTCATTTTAACCTATGATTCTTACTTTTTTTCCTTTTGGATTTTTTTTAATTAAATCTTGAATTGAAATTGCTTTTCCAACGGCATTTATTTTTTCTCTTGCCATATCTGAAAATTGAAAAGCTGCAACAGTAACATTTTTTGTCAAGTCTCCTAGAGATAAAACTTTTCCTGGGATTATTGCAGTTTCGTCTTTTTCAATATATTTTTCAATAGTATAAAGATTTACGCTTCTTTTTTTCCTTGTAGGCATTTCTAATTCATAAGCAATCCTTTTCCAAATAGGTGCTTTTTCTTTAAAACTTAAAAGCTTTAACTCTTTAATTAAATCTTGCAATATTGGATTTGTTGGGCCTGTTCTTTTCATTTTATATTACTTGCATAACTCCTTTTTCATTTAGTTTTAGGTTGCCTTTATTCATTTCTTCTATTAAACAAGATAATACAATTTCATCTGCATGTGGCCCTTTACTTAATTTACTTTTGCCATTTAATTTTTGTACTATTAAATCTAAAGCAACTTGATCTTTAGGTTTTATTTCATTTTCTTTAAGAATATTAAAAAGTTCATACCTTAATCCACGATAATGAATTTCTTGTATTGATAAATTATCTCCTTCTACTAAAACAAAATAACTTCTATTTCCTTGTATCATTTTTCCTTGAATTGCTTCTGAAATAAAACTTAATTCTTTTTGGTTTAGATCATTAAATTTTTGTATCAAATAAGTATCTAAATCTGGTTTAGAATAATTTTTAGGTAATTCATTTAAGATATTACCGTGTAGTACTCTTCCTCCTAATTTTCCAGTGTATATCTGTTCTGCCATTTTTTTATATGCGGGGAGCAGGATTCGAACCTGCGTAAGCACTAAGCTACTGGCTTCTTAGGCCAGCTCATTTGACCGCTCTGACATTCCCGCTTGTTTTGAAGCAGGAATTCGAGCTTTTTAATTATATCGCTTTTACTAATTTATTAAACTCATCCAGCTTTTCATCAAATATATCTAAGGCTGTTTCAAATATTTCTTTAGGATTTAATTGACCCCAAGATTCTACTGTAAAAATAAATTCATCTTCTACTGGACTTACTGAAATTTTTTCTTCTCCACATGCTTCTACACAAGCATTACATAAATCACAATTAATTAAATTTTTAACAGACAATTTTTTATTTTTGTATTCAAAAACATTTCTTGGACAAACTTGAACTGCTTTTTCGCAATCTTCTTTTACAGATACTTTTGGGTAATTTCTAAAAAATACTAAAGCAGGAGAGAATTTTGCATGCTCTTTTCCACAACCCAAAACAGCTGTAGCCTCAAACTCAAGCTCTTGTCCTTCAAGTAATTTTGTTATTGGTATTTTATCAAAAACAGGTTTTAATTTTGGATCTGAAATTTCTAAATCTCCAGAGTAAACAGTACATGGCCCTTTTTTAGATAATGTAATTGATAATTGACATTTTGGACATCCTACACCTTTACATTTACATTTTGATTTTTCATTGTATGATTTTAAATCTGTTTCAATAGGAACTAAACCTAATCTGTGAGCTACCATTTCATCATATAAGGCAGAACTATTTTTATGAAAATCAACTTCATCTATTGCTAAAACAGGAACTTCAGAAGACATTAATCTTCTCAAAGTATTTGCAACTGCATGATCAATACCTTTTATTAAAAAAGTTACTTTGTCTTGTTTTTTTTCTAAAGTTTTTATTTCCATTTTTATTTACCTCTTTATACTCTTCTTCCTCTTCTACCATATGCTTTCTTACAACCATCTGTTGGTATTGGAGTAACATCTTCTATCATTCCAATTCTTAATCCGCCCCTGGATAATGCTCTTATTGCTGCATTAGCACCAGGACCAGGATTATTAGGACCATTGTGTCCACCTGGAGCTCTAATTTTAATATGAACTCCATTAATTCCTTTTTCCAAAGCTGCTTCTGCTGCTAATTTTGCTGCAGTCATAGCTGCGGTTGGTGATGCTTCTAATCTATGAGCTTTAACAACCATTCCACCAGAAGCTTTTGCTATTGTTTCACTTCCAGTTATATCTGTAATATGAATTATTGTATTATTATAACTAGCATATATGTGTGCAATGCCCCACCTTAATTTATCTGCCATTTTATTTATTTTCTACTCCTGGTTCTTCTTTATGATTTTTTAATTCTGCTGTTTCTTTTCTTATTTCTTGTAATTCTTTTTTAATCTCTTTTTCTTTTGATGCTCTTTCTGGATGTTCTGGGTCTGCTAAAGTTGAGTTTGGTGAAAAAGTAATCGTATCTTCTCTTTTAACTAAATAAGTTGGAACTGCAAGTTTTTTTCCTGAAACAGAAATATGTCCGTGAACAATAAATTGTCTTGCTTGTATCATTGATCTCGCTAAACCTAATTTTTGAACTTGACTTTGTAATCTTCTATCTAAAATATTTTCTACTGTAAGGCTTAAAACGTCCTCGGATTTTTTATCTTTTTCAATTAAATTTAAATGATATAATTTGTTCATCAATTGTGTTTCTTCTAATTTTGATTGTTCTGGTTTTTTTAATCTATCTCTTATAATTCTTTTTGCATTACCTGTGAATTTTCTTAACAATGAAGAAGCTTTCCATATTTCTTTTTTATTTTTTAAAGAATAGAATTTTTTTAATTCATTTTCTTTATCAATTCTAAGTTTCTGCCATGGATGTAATGGTCCACTATACTTTTTCTTTGCTTTTTTAGGATCTCCCATTTTAGTTCTTTTTACTTACTTTTACTTTCTTAACCCCCAAACTTGTTCCCTTTCTGAAATGTGATTTAGTTCTTTGACCTCTGCAAGGCTGACCTTGAGCATGTCTAAGACCTCTGTAAGATTTAATTTTCTTTAACATTTTAATATCAAATTCGTGAGTCATTTTCAAATCAGTTGTAATTAAATGTTTGTTAACTCCTGTTTCAGGATCTCTTTGTCTGTTTAACATCCACAAAGGAATTTTTCCTTCTGGATTTTCAAATAAATCTTCAATTTGTTTATAATCTTGGGAAGTTAATTCTTGAGCTTTTTTTGTCTTATCAATATTTAAAATAGTACAAATAGCATTTGCCATAGAAAAACTAATACCATTAACCTTTAATAAAGCATGAAAAATAGGCATATTACCATCTAAATCAGTATCTAGTATTCTGATAATATTCACTGCTTTAATGTCTTCTGGTTTACCTTTTTGCATGAAATTTTAAAGAATTAGTCTATTTAAAAAGGTTTTTGTTTATTAAAAATGAATAATAAAATTTAATTTTCAAGAGCATACACAAGCATATGATTAAGAATATCACTAGGAGATTTGCCTTTTAACTGAGCTTCTAATTTTCCAAAAGCCTGAGCATGAAAACTTGATATATCTACTGCATGACTATCACTATAAGTTAAACCCATCCACTTATCGCCCTCTTCAATGTCTATAAAAGACCTATAAGGTTTTGCACAAAAACGGTCTACGATATTACTTGCTGGCCAAAACATTTCTGTTTCTGGTTGCCAGGTTTGTTCTGTAACTACAATAGTTTTACCATTGGCTAAATGAATTTTAACTTCATAATTTAAAATTCCTTCATCTGGTCCTTCAAATCTGTATTTTCTTTTTTGAATGCCTATCTCTTGCGCTGCAATTTCATTAGAAAGAATATTTTGTTCTAATAATTTTATACTATCCCTACATGGCACTGGAAAATAACTTCTTAAAATTCTAGTAACTTGGTTTTTTGACATAAAAAACTAAAGCAGAATATATATTTAAATGTATTGTTATTATCAAGTAGTTACAAAATAGAAAGATTTATATATAAGTTTTACTCATAAATATTAATTAAAAATGAACAACAGAGAAATACTTAGACAAATGCTTGGGGGACCAGAGAATTTAGATGAAACTATAAAATATCTTTTAAATCCAGATTTTAAATTAGCGCATCTCAATAATTTACCTCATTTTTTAGAAAGAGCAAAAGATTTAGCAACTAAAGAATTATTTGGACAGGATATAGAATATTTCATGGCTTATTATAAATTACAAGCAGAAGTCTTAAGAAATTTCCATCCCGATAAAGAAATAACTGAATTAACAAGACTAAAATATAATTAAAAATGATACAAAAATTAGATCCTATACAAGCAAGATTAAGTGAGATGGAAGAAGTACATAAGTCTACTGAACACCCACAATCTTTAGCTAGCAGATTAAGTAACGCTTTTTATTTTTGGAGTAGAAGAAACTATCATACAATTGAACAAGTTCCACAAAAATCAATGGTGGCTCCAGAAAGTTGGAATGAGGAAAGAACACAATATTTAGAAGATAATATTTATTACAATTCTATTTTAAAAAAACTTAATAAAGCAAAAGAAACAATCATAGAAAAATATCCTTTACCCATTAAAGAAGAACCCGGAGTAGATCTTAAAAGTAGAGTATTAAGAGGTGAAATGTATCGTATTCTATCTCAATTTAAAGAGGAACCAAATTTTATAAAAATAGAAAAAGATTCTTCTCCAAATAATATCCTAGCCATGTATCTAGAAGAGAAAGAAGAAAGAGCCAAATATTCTCAACTTTTAAAAGAGAATAAAAAAGGTCCTATGGTTATACCTGGTACCAACATGGAACCAGAATTTGAGTTAGATAGTATAACAAAAATAGGATTACCAATATTTGAAGGAGATAAAAATATTCCTAAGAAAATTCCTAAAAAACCCTTTAAAGAAGAAGAGTATAAATTGTCTTTTTAATAAAAAAAATTAAAAATCATTATCCTACAAAATAAAATTAATTCTAAAAATAATTTAACCTACAAATAAATAATACTTTTCTAGACCATCCAGTTCTTGTAATATTCTTTTAACAATTAATTTTTCAGGATCTGGCATTAATTTTACTCTTGTTTTAAGATCTTCAAAATCTTTGAAAGGTTCTTTTTCACGTTCATCTAAGATTTCCATCATATGTTTTTTACCTATTCCAGGCAATAATTCTATCTGATGTCTTCTAACATTAATAGGAGCTGCTGTATTAAAGAAATTAACAAATCTTTCTTTATTCTTAGCTACTAATTCAGAAACAATAAAACCCAATTCTGATCTTGCAGTTTCAGTTAATTTATCAGAATTTATTCTTCCAATAACATGATGTATCTTATCTCTCTTTCCTTCTCCAATATAAACTTCTTCATGAGATTGTAAAAACTGGTCTTTTTTTGGAACTAATTCTAATAGAACAAATGAAGTTTTACCTATAGCTAAGGCTATTGCAGTCTTTTTGTGCATTGGCCTTGTGTCGAATGGGTAACCATTCGGCAAATAGTCTAATACTATCGCATATTCTTCTTTCTTCATGGTAGTTTTTTTCTTCTTTTATGTTTTGATTATTTTGTAATAACATTGTTAACCCTTATGAATATGAATTCACTAGTTCCAGTATTTTTTGCAAATCTTCTTGTTTTAAAGTTACGTCTTGTGATAATATTACTTTTAAACTGTCCATTTCTTTAGGTAATATATCAATTATTTTTATAATGTGTTTGTCTTTTAATCTTTGTATATCTAAGTTTTTAAGCTTTTCTTTTAACTCTTCTGCCTTGTTTGATTTTATAAGAGAGGTAGCTTTTAGGTATTCAAGTGTTTTTGTTCCTCTTGGAGTAAGCTCTTTATCATTAGCTAACTTCTCTTTCACTTCTGCCATAGATAATGGCTTTTCTTCTATAACATCTATATTTACCATTTTAAAGCTTCTTTAAATGAATAGGATGTACTATAAATAACTTCTTTTTTGTTCTATCATAAACTTCAACTTCATAGCAATTGCCTCTCTTACCTGTAATAGTACCCATTCTTCCTTGATATCTTGGAAAGAACATTCCTTTTTGATAAGAAGGTTCTGCACTTAAACATACTTTATCTCCTGTTTTTAGAATTTGAAAATACTTGGTTAAGCTAATTTTACCTTTTTCTTTTATAGATTTTTTAAGCTTGTTTCTTGTTTTAAACCTAAATCCACCAGTTCTGTTTACCATTTTAATTTTAAGAAATATTATGTTTATAAAGGTTTTTGTTGAGATAAAAGCTTTATTTAATGGGTTTTAATTGTTACTTTGGTGTAGTTACAAAATAGAAAGATTTATATATAAGTTTTACTCATAAATATTAATTAAAAATGATGAATTATTCGAAACAAAAAACATTCAGAGGTCTCTTCAGAAAGGACGACATTATACAAGAGAGATTAGGAGAAATGGAAAAAGAAAATTCATCTCCTTCAAATAAATATTGGATTCGCCCTTCTGTAAAAGATGATAATTATTTTATGGACAGAGAAGAAACAGAACACATTGAACAAGTCCCACAAAAATCAATCGCTGGATTAGATCCGATACAATTAAGATTATATGAAATGGAATTAAAAAATCCATCTTTAAATGAGCATGAACAATCTTTAGAAAAAAATTTTGATGATGATTTTTATTTTATAGCTAGAGCAATAATTGAAAAAATTGAACAAGTTCCACAAAAATCAATGGTGGCTCCAGAAAGTTGGAATGCGGAAATTATGCAAAAAGATAAAAGATTTAATCCATATTTAATAGGATTAATGTCTGCTTCAGCATTATAGGCCAGGCAATTTTAGGAGCATATTTTCCAAGAGAAAAAATTAAAGAATATACGTTTCCCCAGACCTCATTAAATGCACTTATTGGAAATTATTTAAAAGAACCAAAAGAAAAACAAAGTTTAATCGACAAATAAATAATACTTTTCTTTGGATTAGTTAATTTTTTAAGCTCAATCTCCGTTTTTAATTTATGAAAAAAATAGAACTATTGGCTCCTGCTGGATCTTTAGGTACTTTAAAAGCTGCGGTTTCTTCTGGAGCAGATTCTGTTTATCTTGGAATGAATAAATTCAATGCAAGAGAATATGCAACTAATTTCAATAAAGATTATTTGAAAGAAGCAGTTAAGATTTGCAAGTCTAATAATGTTAAACTTTATCTGACTATGAACACTCTAGTAAAGAATTCAGAATTAAAAGAATTTTTTGAACAGTTAAAATATGCTTATGAACAAGGAATAGATTCAGTAATCATTCAAGATCCAAGTTTTATAGAAATAATTAAAGAAAGTTTTCCAGATTTACATATTCATTTATCTACGCAAGCAGGAGTTATGAATTCTGCACATGCAAATTTATTTTCAAATATAAATAGAATAAATCTTGCTAGAGAATTAACTAAAGAGAATATTAAATTATTAAGAAAAAATTATAATAAAGAACTTGAAATATTTATTCATGGTGCTTTATGTGCTTGTGTTTCTGGTTCTTGTTATTTTTCTAGTTTGCTTGGAGGAAGATCTGGAAATAGAGGAAAATGTGCTCAACCTTGCAGAAAATTATATGATAATTTATATTTATTTTCAACAAAAGATCTTTGTTTAATTGATAAACTTCCTGAAATAATAAATTTAGGTATAGATTCTTTAAAAATTGAAGGTAGAATGAGAAATCCATATTATGTTGCTACAGTAAATTCTATTTATAGAAAAGCTATTGATTCTTTTTATGATAAAAAATTCAATATAACTGAAAAAATGAGAAGTGATTTGAAAAATTCCTTTTTTAGAGAGTTTACTCAAGGAAAATTTGAGAATGAGTTTATTTTTAACCCAAATCAAGTTTTAAAAGAGATAAATATTCAAGAGAAAGAATACAAAGTAAATTTAAAATCTATAAATATAAAAAGAAAATCAAATTTAAAAGAAATAAAAATAAAAGAGAAAAATTCTTCAGGAAAACAACTAATAGTTAGAGTTTACAATGAAAAAGATGCATTAATTGCAGAAAAATACGCAGATATTATTGTTTTAGATTTATTTCATAAAGATTTTAATAAAATTAAAGTTAAAAAACCTCTTTATGCACTCACTCCAAGAATAATGTTTGATTCGGATTTAGATAATATAGCTAAAAGAATAAAAGAAGTTTCTCCAGATGGATTAGTTGCAGGAAATTTAGGAATTTTAAATTTAAATCTTAATTTGCCTATTATTTTAGATAATAATTCCAATTGTTTTAATGATTTACAATTAAATTACTATAATAAATTAGGTGCAAAACCAATTATTTCTCAAGAACTTAAACTAAGAGAACTTGAATATTTTAAAAATAAAGATTTTATTGTTTTTGTTCATGGAAAGATAAGATTAATGACTTTGGCTCATGATTTAAAAGAACAAAAAGTAAAAGATGAAAAAGGATTTAATTTTGAGATTAAAAAAATATATAATGGTGTTGAAATTTTAAATGAAAAAGAACTGGGATTGTTTAATCAGATATCTTATATTCTAAAAGCAGGAATAAATCAATTATATATAGATACCGAAGAGAATTTAGAAGAAGTTTTACAAATTTATAGAAATATTTTAGATAATAAACCAATAAAAATTGCTAGATTAAAGAAAAGATATGTTATGGGTTGGAGCAAACAAGGAACTTTATGATTTTTCCTTCATTTTGTCTACTGCTTTTTTAAAATATTCCAATTGTTTTTCTGTTATTGTTCCAAATTTTAAATAATATAATTTTACACTTCTTAAAAAAGAACTTTCTTTATACCATTCTTCTGGCAAATCAAATAATTTTTTCATTTTAGGATCTTTTATTTCTTTTTTTAAATCCTCTTTTTGGCAATCATAACAAATAACATAAGTTGATTTATAATTTGTAACTACATAATTCTTCTTACATTTATTGCATAATTGTTTAAAGTTAACTGCCATTTTATAATTCCTTAACCATATAAGGTCCCTCTTTTTTATATCCTAATTTATTTTTATAATATTTTCTTACACCAATTCCAGATATTACAAATAATTTCTTAATATTAAATTCTTTTTTAGCAATTCTTTCTGCTTCCAACATCAATTGTTTTCCTAATCCTTTGTGTTGTATTTCTCCAGATTTTCCAATTTCTACGGCTTCTCCATAAACATGTAATTCTCTTATTCCAGCACTATCTTTTGTTATTTCTTTTCTAAAAGGTTTGTAAGGAATTCTTAATCTACAAAATCCTAACAAAATATCATTTTTAACATCTTCAAAAGATAAAAAAATCTCTTTTCCGTTAGAAGCTTCGTAATCTTGCCTTAGTAATTTAACATTATTCCAATCTATCTCTTTATCTCTTGGTTCTTTACATCTTATACATTTACAATTTATTCTTTTTTTAATACACATATCATTAACATATTGTCTCAAGTTTGTAATTCCAACTCCAGACTCTGTTGCATAAATACTAATATCCCTTTGTATTCTAGATATTCTAACCCATTTAGGAACAATTCTTTTTAATTCACAAATTTCTTCTGCTGCTTGTTCTGTTGTAATTGCTTTAAATTTACCAGCTTTCCATAGATTATATAATTTTGTTCCTTTCAAAACCATACAAGGATAAATTTTTAGCATATCTGGCTTGAAATCTTCATTAGAAAACAATTCTTTAAACATTTTAATATCTCTTTTTTTATCAGATTCTGGAAGTCCAGGCATTATATGATAAGTTACTTTTAAAAAAGAATCTTTAAGTAATTGTGTTGCTCTAATTGTATCTTCTATTTTATGCCCACGATTAATTTTATCAAGAACATCATTGTAAATAGATTGTAAACCTAGTTCTACTCTTGTACAACCTAACTTTAACATTAAATTAATATTTTCTTCTTTGCAATAATCAGGCCTTGTTTCTATACAAAGCGCAACGCATCTAACTTTAGCAGTTTCATTTTTTAATTGTTCTTTTTCTAAGCTAGATTTTCCTTTTAATTTTAAAACTTTAACTTGAACTTTTTTTGCTCTTTTAATATCATGAACATTTCCAGGAAGTTCAAAGAATTTTTTAAATTTAACAAAATCAAATTTATCTTTAACAAAAAACATTTTAGAAAAATCATTTAGTGCTTTAAAAATGTAATAAACAAATTCTTTTTGATATTTTTCAGGATAACTTGGGAAAGTTCCACCCATAATTATAATTTCAACTTTATCAAAATTCTGATTCAATAAAACATATTGTTCTAATCTATTAAAAACCTGTAAATAAGGATCAAATTTGTTTCTTACAGCTCTCATTGTAGCAGGTTCTTTTCCTGTATAAGACTGTGGAATATCACCGAAGAAAGATTTTGGACCTCCAGGACACATGATGCAAGGACCGACTCCAGATTTAACATGAGGACATTCAAAAGGTTTTGTCATTACAGCGATAGGAGCTACTCCAGAAATTGTTCTTGTTGGTTTTGTAATAATATCTTTTGGTTTTTCAGTCAGATAATTTAAAATTTCAATATTAGAAGGCAATTTATTAAGAGAATACTTCTTAGCTAGCTTCCTTTTTATTTCAATTAAAGCTTTTTTTACTTTTTTATCTTCTTTCATAATTAAATATTACACATTAAGAATTTAAGACTTATTGTTAATATCTAAAACAGAAAGATTTATATAGTCATATCAATTGATATTATAAAATGCAAGTCTTATCAAAACAAAAAAGTTATATTGAATTAAATGAAGTTGCTAGATCTCCTACGCTTCAAACGGTGTTAATGGTTGAAAAGTTCATAGAAGAGAACAGCGGAGAATATAAAAAAACAGAATTATTTAAAAATTTGCCAAAAAAAGTAATGTGGCAGACTTTTCAAGTGATTATAGAATATTTGGAAAGCATAAATAAAATAGCTTTTGATAAAGAAGGATATGTTGTTTATATCTGGAGTCCTGAACTAGGAAGAAAATATAAAGAAAGAGGGGATTTAGCATGGAAGGAGAAATAAGGTTTGTTAATAAAAATTTAAAAGAGCTATTTGATAAATTAAAAGATATAGACAAAGAACTTTATGAAGAATTGCAGAAAGCAAGAAATGAGATTGCAAAAGATATTTTTTGTGGAAGAAATGTTAAGAAAAAATTAATTCCAAAAGAATACATTCAAAAATATAATATAAACAATTTATGGATTTATGATTTGAGGGACGGATGGAGATTATTGTATACAATTGCCACTCCTACAAAAGTTGAAGTGTTAGCAATAGTTTTATCCTGGATGGATCACAAAGATTATGAAAGATTATTCAAATTTTAGAATAAACAATAATTTTAAATAGTTATTTCTTTTATTTTATACATGGAAAAAAGAGGTTTAAAGAAAGATAAATCTAAAATTTCTATTAAATTCAAAGTAATGTTGATTGCATTAGCTATTGGAATAATTTTATTGATTGGGGCAATTTGTTGTTTATGTAAAGGTTCAAAAGTAGATTTTGAAAATAGAATTGCAGTTATTAAAATTGA
Organism: Candidatus Nanoarchaeia archaeon; assembly: GCA_028716945.1. Lineage (GTDB taxonomy): Archaea > Nanobdellota > Nanobdellia > SCGC-AAA011-G17 > JAFCDX01 > JAQUOT01. The sequence goes on along the minus strand of JAQUOT010000002.1, from coordinate 50,970 downwards.
TGGAGCAATTGGAGTAGAAAGTAATTATCTTGGAACTAGCGGAGTTTCTGCAGATAAAATTAATTCTTATTTAGAAGATGCTGCAAAAGAGGATTCAATAAAAGGAATTTTAATAGAAATTAATAGTCCTGGCGGAGCTGTAATTGCATCAGAAGAAATTGCAACTAAAATTAATTCAATTAAAACTAAAAAACCAGTTGTTGCTTTTATTAAAGATACTGGAGCATCAGGAGCTTATTGGATTGCAAGTTCTTGTAATAAAATTGTTGCTTATCCTATGTCTATTACAGGAAGCATTGGAGTAATTGGTTCTTATCTAGATTATGTTGGTTTAATGGAAAAATATGGAGTAAATTATAATCAATTAATTGCAGGAAAATACAAAGATATTGGAAGTCCTTACACAGAATTAACTCCAGAAAGAAAATTAGTTATGCAAAATATAATAGATGAAATTTATAATTATTTTGTTGAACAAGTTTCTAAAAATAGAAATTTAGATAAGAATACTGTTAAAGGATTAGCAACAGGAATGGTTTATTTAGGAAAAGATGCTAAAGATTTAAAATTAATAGATTATCTCGGAGATAAAGAATACGCTGTAAATATTACTAAGCAATTAGCAAATATTTCCGAAGCAAAATTAGTAGAATACAAAGAACCTGTAAGTTTAATAGATATTTTAAGAGGTGTTAGTTCAGAATCTTTTTACTTTATGGGTAAAGGTCTTGGAAATGAATTATTTTCTTTACAAAATAAAAATAGTTTAGACATTAAAATTTAACGTCCACCCAAACTATACATTCTTCTTTTGTGGAAATTTCCACCAGAATGTCCATGAGAGTTATAACTATTATTATTTCCAAATTGTTTTCTTGGACGTCTATCTCCATGTCTAGGTTCTTCACGTATAGTTTGAATTCTTTCAAATTGTGGAACTTCTTCTCTTTTAATATTTAAACTTCTATCAGACATTACATTTCTAAAATTAGTATGATCTCTTTCTGCTAAAATTGTTACTGCTTCTCCAGATTTACCAGCTCTAGCTGTTCTACCAATTCTATGAGTATATTCTGTTGAAGTTTTTGGAGAATCATAATTGTAAATATGTGAAATATTACTTATATCGAGACCTCTAGCAGCAACATCTGTTGCAACCAAAACTTGTATATTTTCTCTCTTTAATGAGTCAACAGCATTATCTCTTTTATTTTGACTTAATCCACCGTGAACAGGCAATACATGTATTCCTTGAGCACGTAAATTCTTTGCAATAAAATCTACTTCTCTTCTTGTTCCACAGAAAACTATTGCTAATCCGGGTGTTTTTTTCTTTAATAGATGAACTAACAAAGAAAATTTCTCAAATTGTTTAACATCATAATAAACTTGTTTCAATAAAGAACTATCAACTTGTAATTGTTCTTTTATAAAAATTGGATTTTTTAAATATCTTTTAATCAAATGATTAACATCTGATGGAATTGTTGCACTGAAAAGTAAAGTTTGTCTTTCTTTTGGTAAAGCTCTTATAATTTCTTCAACATCTTCAATAAATCCCATTTCAAACATTTTATCTGCTTCATCAATTACTAAAAATTTAACACTTTTTAAATTAATTGTGTTTCTTTCAATATGATCTAACATTCTTCCAGGAGTTGCCACAACAATATCTGATCTTCTTAAAGCATTAATTTGTGGACCAATTGAAACTCCTCCATAAACAGAAGTAACATTAACGTGTGTAAATGAAGAAAAATGACCTATTGTTTCATGAACTTGATTTGCAAGTTCTCTTGTAGGTGTTAATATTAAAGCTTGAATACCCTTTCCAGGCTGTATTTTTTCTATAATAGGTAAGCCAAATGCTGCTGTTTTACCAGAACCAGTTAAGGATTGTCCTACTACATCTCTTCCTGCTCTAATTTCAGGAATACATCTCTTTTGAATAGCAGTAGGTCTTTCAAAACCTTTCTTTCTTACTGCTTTCATTATATTTTCATGTAAATTTAATTCTTCGAATGTCATTTTATCTTACTTCCTTAAGTTATTCACTTACTTTAATTTGCAAAGAAATAGTTTGAATATTAATAGTTAATCTTATCAATTATTTTTTAATATCAACGATTTCTTCTAACATCTCCCTTTAGGATTATGTATAAAAATTTTGAAATTTAGAGGTATATAAAGCTTCGCATTATTATTCTCTAAACTTGTACTCATCTCCTTCTTTGAATATAATAGCTCCGCTAAATGGTTCTCCTTCTTGATATAAAGAGGAGTTAGCATAAATTGCATTTAAAATGTATAATAGTTCACGTGAAGTTTGTTCATTATTCCATCTAGGAGAACTTGCTTTTAACACATAATTATTACCCTCTTCTTTTGCTTGTTGAGCTAAATCCATTAATTGGCTATCTCCTTTTAAATTCTCTACGCCTTCGATTAAAGAAAGTTCAAGGTCAGAAGGAGTTTTAACTTCTTTTCTAATATTTAGTAATTCTGCTTCTATCTCTTTTTTTGATGCTTTACAATCAAAAAATCCGTATGCTTCACCTGTTTTTTTCATAATACTATATGCCTTAATTAGTATATAAACCTTTCTATTTGTTACTACTAATAAGTTACATAATATAATCTTAACATGGAATATAATGAAATTTATCTATAAACCTAATAATACCTTGCCTTAAATGATTATATCTTGTAGTATCACAACTTTTTAAATCATTAAAAGTTTTACATTTTGGATGTTCACCTATAGAAATACTTAAACAACCTATAACGTCGGTTAAATCATTTTTTTTATGAGAACTATGATTATGATTTTCTTTAATACCATAGAATGCAATATCTCTAAACCACTGTAATAGAACGATCTCTGTTTCAATTTTTCTATTCCCATAAATCTTATCAAATTCTTTATCATTCATAATCTAAACCATTACAAAAAAATATAAAAAGGTTGTTATTGGGCAAAAACGCAAGATTTATATATTAATACTGTATGTATATAATATTAATATGGAGTTAATATGGTAAAAGCAATAATAGACATACCAGAACATGCAAATCATATGCTTAACTTAATTAAAGCTAAGTATAAATTAAAAGATAAGTCTGCAGCTATAACTAAATTAACAGAGATTTTCTCAGAGGAAATACTAGAAGAAAAGTTAAAACCAGAGATAGAATTCAAAAGAAAAGTAGAAATCAATGATTATATTCAATAAAAACAAAAAGCTTTAAAAGACACTTTAACATAGATATTTCTGCAGGCTAGATTGGAGTACTAGTTCTACTCTATAACCACAAATGAACTTTAGGTGGAATCGAAGCTTGAGAAGCGGTACATAGTTAGATAATAGTCTTGGTTTGTACTATGAAGCTCTGTCCTATTTGGTCGGTCTTCAAGACAATCAGGTCAGGCTGGGAACAGTAATTTAGTTAATAAAATTAACTGATTTGTTCAAAGCAGCCTTAATCTCGTTGATTGGCGCTTGTAGGGTAGCAGGGTCAAGGAAAAATCAAGGTTAGCTATTGTTTAATTGTGCTATCCACTCTTGGGCGTGCCTGCACTTTTATTTAGAAATTTCTTCTGCTATAATCTTTCCGTCTTTCTCAGAAACCTTATAAGTTTTATTTGATATAGTTAAAGTATCTAATAATTTTATATCTATAGAATCTTTTTCTTTTTTATTCATCAATCCAAAATCTCTGTAGGATTCAGCATAATAATATTTGCCGTCTGTAGTTAAATAATTCAATCTAAATATAAAATTGTTAAAATCAGATAATCCTACTTTCTCAATGTTTTCAGATCTTGTAACTCTTGTAGGTTGTGATTCAAAAGTTCTATTATCAAAAGTTCCTCCTTTAATAGGTGTAAAGTCCAAATAATATTTTTTAGCATAAATATCTTTTTCTTTAACATAAATTATGTATATGTGGGAATTATCACTAACTATATTAGGAGAACTTCCAAAATCAATATTTATTGTTTGTAGTACTTCTTTTATTGGTTCTTCTGGAGCTGTAGGTTCTTGATTACCTAAACCATTTTTAACTGTATCAATAACTCCACAGCTACTCATTAAGAATAATACACATAATAGTGCCACTATCTTTTTTATCATAACTTTTATGGGTATTTTGTATATAAAAAGCTTTTTAAATTTTAGAATTTCCTATTAATCATGACTAAAGAGGTTAATAATATAATTGAGAGTCTAAATCCTTTAGAAAGAAAGGTTTTACCTCTTTTAAAAGAAAATAAGACTATTTTAAGAATAGTTGCTGATTCTAATTTATCTGAAACAGAAGTTATGAGAGCTTTACAATTATTAGAAAACAAAGATATAATTAAAACTAATACAAAAGAAAGAGAGGTTATTGTACTTGATGAAAATGGAGTAATCTATTCAGAAAATAAACTTCCAGAAAGAAGATTATTAGAATTATTAAAATCTAAAGAACTAACTTACCAAGAATTATTAGAAAAGGCCAAAAAAGTAGATTTGAACAACGAGGAAATTCAAGTTTCTATAGGTATTTTAAAAGGAAAAGCAGCAATTAATTTTTCAGGGAAAAATATTTCCATAGCACACAATGGAAAGAGTTTCTTTGAAAAAGAAATGTTAGAAGAACGTTTGTTGGATAAATTAAAACTAAATTTAATCAATATCAAAGATTTATCTAGCGAAGAAAAATTTGCTTTAGACAATTTGAGAAAGAGAAAACAGATTGTAAAAATAGAAAAAATAAAAGACAAAGAAATTGTATTAACTGAGTTAGGAAACAAATTAGTAAACTTAAAATTAGAGTCTAATATGATTGAGACTTTAACTCCAGAAATTATTAAAAAAGGAACATGGAAAGGAAAAAAATTTAGAAGATATGATATTAAAACAAATGTTCCAAGAGTTTATGGAGCTAAAAGACATTTTGTTAACGATGCTAGAAATTACATTAAAAGAATATGGTTAGATTTAGGATTTAAGGAAATGACAGGAGATATAGTACAAACTTCATTTTGGAATTTTGATGCTTTATTCGTTCCTCAAGATCATCCTGCAAGAGAAATGCAAGATACTTTTTTTGTAGAAGGAAAAAAACCCATTGAAAACAAAGAAATTATTCCAAGGGTAAAAGCGGTTCATGAAAATGGTTGGACAACAGGAAGTAAAGGTTGGCAATATAAATGGAATATAAAAGATGCAGAAAAATTGGTTCTAAGAACACACACTACTCCTTTGAGTGCTAAAACTCTAGCAAATTTAAAAAAATCAGACTTACCAGCGAAGTTCTTTGCAGTTGGAAAAAACTTTAGAAATGAAGCTTTAGATAATTCACATTTATTTGAATTAATACAAGTTGAAGGTATTGTAGTTGATGAAAATGCAAATTTAAGAAATTTAGTTGGATATTTAAAAGAATTCTTTAAGAAAATGGGCTTTGAAAAAATAAGAGTAAGACCTAGTTTCTTCCCATATACTGAAGTAAGTGCAGAAGTAGACGTTTATGATCCTATACAAAAGAAATGGATGGAGATTGCAGGGGCCGGAATATTTAGGCCAGAAGTTACCAAACCACTACTTGGATTTGAATGTCCTGTTTTAGCTTGGGGAATTGGTCTAGAAAGAACCATTATGAATTACTATAACATAAAAGATATTCGTGAATTATATAAAAATGATTTAAAACAATTAAAAGAAATAAAGGCTTTTATTAGATAGTGTTACTTCTTCAGAAGGGTTACATAACGAAAGGTTTATAAATCTCTTATTATTCTTAAAAGTATGACATTACAAAGGTATACTGGAAATTTTGCAAGTTGCCTTAATCAGATAAACGCAACCGAACAAAAAATAGCAACAGCTAAACAAGGTATGCAAGATAGAATTTTAAAAGGTAAAAATTCTGATTATTTTCAAATGGGATGCTGGCATCCTGAAGCTTTTCCAGTTATTAATGAGAGAATTCTAGCTATAAAAGGTGAATATAACCCTTTAATTGCAATTGAATATGCTAAACAAGCAACAGAGGCTCATAGAGCAAATAAAGAATTTTATTTAACAGAAAAGGTTTTATTAAATGGAAAACCTGCAGTTCAGGTTCTTAATGAAATAGCAGAAGCGGATTATAAAAAACCAATCTCTAAAAAAAGAGTTTTTGATATGGGAAAAGTAGGAACACATCAGGTTTCTACAACTGATTTTGCTGATGATAAAGGAATTGTATTTTTAGCACAAGGAGAAAAATTAGCTAAAAATTATGGTAAATTTTTAAAGGACAAAGTAGGAATTTCAGAAGTAACATTTTATCTTCCTAATTTAACAAAAGAAGATTATTTAAGAGGTTTTTGGCTTTGTGGGCTTGGTAGCGATGACGGGTCTGATTTCGGTGGCTGCGGCGGGGGCCTTGACTATGATGGTGGTTCTCTGTTTGGGGTATTTAATGATGCTGAAAGCACGCAAAAAATTTTACCTTATACAAAGAAAGATGTAGGGCTTGCAGTTCAAAATTTAAGCAGATTATCTAAAATTTTACAGCCAAATCAAATTGCGGATCTTGAAGCACTTATTAGAAAATTGAAAAACCAATAAATTTATAATATTTTATTCTTAGTTAATATGTTCTGGTTAGCCAGAACTACATGTCAGTTTATTAGCACATTATTTAGATTTATTTTAAGTCATAAAATACAGAAGCGACATTCGTGAAGCTTCAGTGATGGAAGAAATTCCTAAATTGATAAATTGGCTACAAATTGTGTTGGCTTTATGGGCTTGGTAGCGATGACAGGTCTAATTTCAGTGGCTACGACGGGGACCTTGACTATGATGATGGTTCTCTGTTTGGAATAGTTTTGGCTACTAGAACTTTTTCAATGAACAATGAAAATTTACATGAAGAAGTTTGTAATTTAAACAACCTAATTCTCGCTTGGAAAAAAGCAAGAAAAGGTAAAACAAAAAAAGGATATACTATCCAATTTGAAAGTAAACTTGTTAAAAATATATTTAAACTTAACAAAGAATTAATAATAGAAACTTATAAACCCAAACCACTAAAAACTTTTATTCTTAGAGATCCAAAAACAAGAAAAATAAGCAAATCTGCTTTTAGAGATAGGGTAGTTCATCACGCTTTAATAAATATTATTGAACCTCTTTTTGATAAAACTTTTATTTTCGATTCTTGCGCGAATAGAATTGGAAAAGGAAACTTATTTGCAATTAAAAGATTTGACAATTTCAAAAGAAAAGTTACAAACAATCTAAAATCAAAAGCATTTTGTTTAAAAGCAGACATAAAACATTATTTTCAAGAAGTTAATCATGATATTTTAATTAAAAGTATCAGTAGAAAAATAACAAACCAAAAAGTAATAAATTTAATAAAATTAATTCTAAAAAATGGACAAGAAAAAGAGAATATTGGAATGCCTTTAGGAAATTTAACAAGCCAATTTTTTGCGAATGTTTATTTAAACGAGTTAGATTATTATATAAAACATAAATTAAAAGTAAAATATTATATAAGATATGTTGATGATTTTATAATTTTACATCAATCAAAAAAACAATTAGAAGGTTGGAAAGAACAAATTAATGACTTTCTTAAAAACCAACTAAAATTAGAATTACACAAGGAAAAATCTAAAATAATTCTTTTAGCTGTAGGCGTAGATTTTGTTGGTTTCAGAAATTTTTACTATCATAAACTATTAAGAAAAAGAAATCTAAGAAAAATATTATTTAGAATAAAACAATATAAAAACAATGAAATTTCTTATGATAAATTGTTAAAAAGTTGCAAGGGTTGGAATGCTTATGCTAAATGGGCTGATACCTTTAAACTAAGAAATAGTACTATAAAACCCGTACTTCCCACAAATAAAGTGTATACTACAAAATATATTTTCTAGTAAATTGCAAATGGAAAAGTGTGCACGTAGCATTTATAAATAAAAATATCTTTAGATATTATATAAAAAGAGGTACAAATTGAGCTTAGATTTATTTAAACTTCATTCGAAAGAAGACAAACCTAAAGGTTGGATTTGGGTAAAATTTAATCCTTATTTACTTCAAAAAGAGTATATTAAAATTCTGTATAAAACCTCTCAAAAAGAAATATCAAAAAAAATAAATAAAAACTTAAATGCTGGAATAAGTACAATAGAAAAACATTTAATAAAATTAAAAAAATCCAAAGAAAAAATTGAATTTCCATTGCCGATTATAATTGAATTAACAAATTTTATAAATAAGGCTTATCTCAAAAAAAAGGTTATTGATTCTATGGAATATTTTATATGTAAAACTTCTACAACAAAACAGAGAGTAAAAGCGGTGAAAGAAATTAACGAAATATTTGCCAAACTAATTGGAGCTTTTATAGCAGATGGGCATTCTAAACCAGAAAATCAATCTTATAGATTAAGGATAACTGATGGAAGAAAAGAATTAGTAATAATAAGTGCTAAATGGATTAAACAAATATTTGAATTTAATTCTATAATTAGGTTTAATAAAACCGATAATACTTATAATTGTTGGTTTAATAATAAAGTAATAGCGCGTTATCTTAAAAATATATTAGAAATTCCTTCTGGAAAAAAATCTTATCTCGTTCAAGAACCCGATTTAATAAAAAAGAGTTCATTCAACCTTAGAAAAGCATTTGCTTCTGGAGTCATAAATTTTGATGGAGGCATAAAAACTACTGGGATGGTCTCAATTTCTTCAATGAGTAAGCAATTAATCTATGACTTATACACTATTTTAAAATTAGATAAAATCAAAGTAAATCTATCTTATAATATCAAAAAGAAGAGTTGGTTACTAGAATCTAATTCTGGAAGAAATCCAACATATATTAAAAGATTACTAACCTATTTTGAAGAAGAAACTTGGAAGTATAATCGACTCAAATTTTTTATAGAAGATAAAAATTATTCTATTGGACAATTGAATTATTTATTTCCAAAGCACTATTTATCAAAGATAAATCTAAATGAAATTTATAATTGTATTAGGACCATCAAATCTGGAAACATTGATGATATCATAAAAGGATTAAATAATTCTAAAGTTAGTAATACTACGATTTACAAATATTTATATATTTTAGAAAAATCTAGATTAATATCTAAAACCATAGAAAATTGTAATGAAGTAAGATATAATTCAAAATGGCAACCATAACAATAAGTAAAAAAGTATTTGAAAGTTTAGTAGGTAAAAAATTACCTTTTACTGAATTAGAAGAAAGAATTTCTTTATTTGGTACTCCATTTGAAAATTTAAATGGTGATGAATTATCTATTGAAGTATTTCCAAACAGACCAGACATTTTATCAGTTCAAGGTTATGCAAGAGCGTTTAGTGCGTTTATTGGACATAAAAAAGGATTAAGAAAGTATGATATTAAAAAATTAGGAGAAAAAGTAATAATTGACAGTTCTGTCAATAGTGTAAGACCTTTTACTGCATGCGCTATTGTTAAAGGATTAAAATTCGGTGATGAAAAAATAAAAGAAGTAATTGATATTCAGGAAAAATTACATTTAACTTTTGGAAGAAACAGAAAAAAACTGGCTATTGGAATTTATCCTTATGAAAAGATTAAAACACCAATAACTTTCTTTGCTGCAGATCCAAAAACAGTAAAATTTAGACCTTTAGAATTTCCAAAAGAAATTACTGGATTACAAATACTATCTCAACATCCAACAGGAAGAGAATATGCTTATTTGCTTGAAGGACAGAAAAAATTCCCATTCTTTAAAGATGTTAATGGAAAAATACTAAGTATGCCCCCAATTATTAACTCTCATGAAACAGGAAAAATCGCTGGAAAAACAAAAGATGTATTTATAGAATGTTCTGGTTTTGATTTTAAAGTATTAAATAAATGTTTGAATATTATTGTTACTGCTTTAGCAGATATGGGCGGACAAATATATTCTATGGAATTAAATTATGGTAAGAAAAAATATGTTACTCCAAATTTAACCCCAGAAAGAATGAAATTAAATATAAAATATGTTAATAAAATACTTGGATTGAATTTAAAAGAAAATGAAATTAAAAATTATCTGGAAAGAATGGGTTATTCTTATTCAAAAGGAACTGTATTAATTCCTGCTTATAGAACAGACATTTTACATGAAATTGATTTAGTAGAAGATATAGGAATTGCTCATGGTTATGAAAAATTAAAAGAAGAAATACCCAAAGTAGCTACAATCGCAGAAGAAAACAAATTTGAAATATTTAAAAATAAAATTGCTGAAATCTTAATAGGTTTGGGTCTAACAGAAGTAAATACTTACCATTTAGTTCCTTCAACTATTAATAAAAAAATAAATTTGAATGAAAACAATGTAAAACTGGAAAATTCTAAATCAGAAGAATATAATTCTTTAAGAAGTTACTTATCTCCATCATTATTAAGCGTTCTTGAAAACAATAAAAATCGTGAATATCCACAAAATATTTTTGAAATGGGTTTAGTTGTTAAAAAAGACTTTGAAGAAAAAACAAAATTGTGTATTTTATTGTGTGATAACAAAACTAATTTCACTTCAATAAAACAAATATTAGATCAATTATGTGCTATGTTAAATGTTACTTACAATCTAGAAGAAACCGAATTAAATGCTTTTATTTTAGGCAGGGCAGGAAAAATAATTATCAATAAGGAAAAAATAGGTTCTATTGGAGAAATTTCCCCTTTAGTATTAACTAATTTTGGATTAGAAATCCCTGTTTCTGCTTTAGAATTGGATTTAAATGCTCTAATTAGGATGATTAAATGAGAACTAAATACTTAATTTGGATTTTTGTATTTTTAATAATTATTGGTATAATTGTATATGCAGTAATAAATGGAGATTGTGATGGAAATGGTATTTTAGAAACACCTGATTTAACTTGTATAACTCATATAATTGCTGGAGAAACAGTTGTATGTAATCCAGTTCCTGATTGTTCAAATATGGATATGAATAGTGATGGAATAATAAATTTAACTGACAAAGATTTACTTATTTATGGAATAATTGCAAATTATCCGGTATTTCATACTATTGATATAGAATCTAATGAAAGTGAGGTATTATCCAATAGGACAGTTTTTCAAAATACAGATATAAATACTACTTTTAAAGTATGGTATACTGATGCAAGTGAGCTTATTAATGTATCTATCTTTTTTTATAACCAATCAGGAAATTTTTTTATAACACAATATAATTTTACTAATGTTTTAAATGATACTTTTTATTATGCATTATATAATTCTTCTAATTTTACAACAAGAGATACAATTACGATACAATATAGATTATGGAATGGAACTTATGAATACTTTTATAATTGGACATCTTTTGTAAATAATTCAAATGATTTAATATGTGCTGATGATTGGAGATGTGGATTTACTAATTTAGAAGATTGTTTAATAACAATAAATAATACAAAATATTTACAATGTGTAATAGATGAGCAAGGAATATATCAGATTTCAAGAAGCCAGTATAATATTTCTGGAAAAACAAGTGATATTGATTCAGATTATTTAGGCGCAGTAAAAATAATTCAAAGCAATGTTACCGTAGATTTTAATGGTACAAGAATAGATTTATATAATGAAAGTAATGGAATAGAAAAAGCAGTTTGGACAAAAAGAGAAAAGTTTAATACTTCAAATATAACTATAAAATCTTTAAATGCAATTAGTTTTCCGACAGCAATACAAAATTCTTTTAGTGGATGGAATGGAACTTCTAATTTTTCAGTTTATAATTCAATAGGAACAATTGTTGTAGCAGGTGAATTTATAACTTTAATAAATAATAGTGGAGGAATATCTAAAAGTGGAGGAACCAATGTAGGATTATGGAATTGGACAATAATAAACCATTCTTGGGGAAGTATATATTTTAAAGAAGGACATGAAGGAATTGGTTGGTTACAGAATTTTAATGGTTCTTCCGTAGATATAAGTCATGCAGAAGGAAGAGGAGGAAATGTAACAATAATAAATATGACTATAACTCCTGGTTCAACATTACCAGATTTTTTATTTGCTAAGGGGGATGTATATAATAGTTCTTTTGGTAGAGTTAAAATAGGAACTTATGTTAGTTTAAATAATGTTACAATCCACAACACTGAAAATGATTGTTTATATTATAATACAGATAATCCTGGAGAAGGAGTAGTTGTAAGGGATTCAGTATTAAATTGTACTGGATATGGTTCTACTTATGGTAGTAGTTTATGGTTAGGACAAAATACTACTTTAATTAATAATTATATAACCACAAATAATGGAAGCCAAACGTATCAACCAAATTGTTTGTATTTAAATCAATATTCACAAAATGTTCATGTAATTAATAATACTTTTGATAAATGTGGTTATGGAAATTCTACTTTAATTAATGATGAAAAATATCAAATATCTAATGCAACTTTTTTTTATAATGGAATACATTATAACAAAATTATTATTGCAAATGGTGGAGGAACAACACAAGCGGTTTATAAAGATTATACAAATGCAACAGACCCAGATGGAGTTGTTCATTATGAATTATGGTTAATAACAGATACACTTAATGCAGTTGGTTTAGGAAATAATGCTAAAATAACTGCTTGGATAGCAGATGATTATCCAGTTGGAGATTGCGATACTGTTCTACCAACCCTTGGTGGAACTTGCGATTTAAACATAACCTATGGATATGAAGCAAAGGGATATTCAAATAATTATACTTTTAATACTACTATTTTATCAACATCTTATGCTCATGGTTATCCTACATTAGATTGTAACCAAAATGGAATAAATGATGATTTGGTAACAGATTGTGCAAAACTACAATTTAAAAATTTATCATATAGTAAATATACCCAATATAGTCACGCAATATATTTATCAGATATAACTGGAGTTTCAAACAATGTAAATATAACTGGAAATACTTTTACTGGAAATCAAACAATAAATGGTTTATATTCTATAAAAACAAATCCTACAAGTAATAATATTAATTTATGGTATAATAATTTTTATAATGGTGGAATAGAAAATCCTGCATTAGAAAGCGGATGTTATAAGGGGGTAGGTAATTATTATAAAGAAAATATTAATTCTTTTGCTTCAGGAGAATGTGGATTAGTAAATATAACCTTTGCAAACAATATAAATTTAACTTTAACCCCCTCACCAACCATAAACACTTCAATGTTTAATATAAATTTTACAAATCAAACTTACATATATAAAAATAATATTACTTATTATTATGAAATATGGAATGGACTTGTTTGGAATAAATTAGGTACAACTAAAAATAATAGTTTTACTATAGATTTAATAAGCTATTCTAATTCGATATATACTCTTAATATAATTCCAATATCTGATTATGTTGGAATAAATGGAACATTTAGAAATATCACGTTTACTTTAAACGCACCAATTACCCCAAATCCTGGAGGTGGCGGGCATCGTCCAAATCCTCCAGAGAATCCACCAGAAATCCCTTCAGTAACTCCTGTAAGTCCAACAGGGACTACAGAACCTTCAAATCAAATAACTGCTCAAACGATTGATGGAGGAAAAATAAAATTAACTCTAGAAGATGTAGGATTAAAAAGATTAAAACCTAAATTAGATATATCTTTAGTCATTAATAAAATTGAAGGTATTCCTTCTCTATTTAAAATGTTTAATTGGAAAATAATAATTTTAACACTAATTTTATTTAGTATAATTGTTATAGGAATTTTATCTTTTATAAATAAATATTATAAAATTAGAATTTAGAATGTCCAAATTGAACTAATAAATCAACATCTTTTTCTATATTTTTAAAATTTGGAGTATCACAAGCACCAAAACAAGATTCTAACCAAATAAAACATTTAGCATTTGTATTTTTTTCTATGAAATTGGATATATCTAGAGCTTTATCTTTTAAACCATCCGGTAACTGAATTAAAACAGTTTTAGCCTTTTGTTTTTTAATGGTTTTTACTATATTTTCAAGTTCTAGGTCATATTCCATGAATTATAATTAAACTCCCCCAATTTCTCTTAATCTCTTTTAGGCTTCTTGAATTTGGGCCATAATAAGCTCTCTCTGTTTACCATTTTTAGCTTTTTTATAAGCTTCACTTAAAGAAGCTATAAACGTTCTTTGTTTATCTATTTCATTTTGATTTGCCATTTTATATTAGATTATAACCCTCCTAACTTTTTTATATTATTATTTTAAATTTATAAATCTATCTTATAGTAAAGTTTATAAAAACTCTATATTTTAAGGTTATATGCGGTTGTAGTATAGTGGTTAGTATAGGACGTTGCCAACGTTCTGACCGGGGTTCGAGTCCCCGCCACCGCACTTTAATATGAAAAAATCAAAGAAGTTAATCTATGTAAATATAATTTCTTTACTAATTTTTATTCTATTATTAATAAGCGTAAGATTTAGTTCAATTTTTACAAGTATTAATTCATTTGTTAATTCTTTAATGGTTTCTATACAAAATAATTTCTTTACTAGTTTTTCTAAAGTTATTGGAATAATTTTTGATACAAATTTGATGATAATATTTTCTTTAATAATTGTCGCTTGGTTATTTGCAAGATCTTCTAAAAAAGAATCTATTATATTTGGTTCTGTAATGTTAACAGATGCTATTTTATTATGGATAATTAAAAAATTAATAGTTATACAAAGACCTTTAAATTCTTTAGTAGCAGAAACTAATTTTGCTTTTCCAAGCGGTCATACAACTTCAGCAATTGTTTTCTTTGGATTATTGACTTATTTAATCTCTAGAAAAAATTCAAAAATGATTTATAGTTCAATATTTATGATATTATTGATTAGTTTTACAAGATTATATCTTAATGTACACTGGCTAACCGATATTCTTGGAGGATTTGCTTTAGGTACTTTCTTATTAACTTTAGGCATTATATTATTTAAAAAATGGCAGATATGAATTTAGAATTCAAACAAAGATTTATTGAAAAATATAAAGACTTAACAGACATAGATAAATTTTTAGAATATTCACAAAAATATCTAAGAAGATCTATTAGAGTTAATACTTTAAAATGTTCTATTCCAGAATTAAAAAAAAGACTTGAAAAAAATTGGGAATTAAAACAAATACCTTGGTGCAAAGAAGGATTTTGGATTAAACATAAAACAGAAGATAGAAGAGACATTGGAAATTTAAAAGAACATTCTCTAGGTTATTTTTATGTTCAAGAATCAGCTTCTATGCTCCCTCCTGTAATATTAAACCCGAAAGAAAATTCCTTGATATTAGATTCTTGTGCTTGTCCTGGAAGTAAAACAACACAGCTAGCTGCAATTGTTAAAAATACTGGATTGATTATTGCTAATGATGATGATTTTACAAGATTAGTTAGTATTAATATGAATTTACAAAGATGTGGTGTACTAAATACTATTGTAACTAATGGAAAAGCTGAAAACATTAAAATTAAATTTGATTATATTTTATTAGATGCTCCTTGCTCTGGCTCTGGAGTTATAAGAAAATCTCCTAAAACAACAAGAATCTGGAATCCTAATATGACTAAGAAATTAAGCTTGATACAGAAAAATTTAATTGTTAATATGTTTAACTGCCTTGAAGATAATGGAGTAATGACTTATTCTACTTGTTCTATAGATCCTGAAGAAGATGAAGAAGTAATTGATTTTTTATTGAGTAAATTTAACAATGCAAAAATAGAAAAAATTGATTTTGAAAAATTAGGCATTAAAACCTCTGGTGCTATTTTAGAGCACGATGGTAAAAAATACAATAAAGAAGTTAAAAATTGTCTGAGAATATGGCCTCAAGACAATGACACAGAAGGATTTTTCGTTGCTAAAATAAAAAAATATATCTAACAAAATAATTTATTACTTTAGGTATTCTTCAAGTTGTTTGATTGTAGGGTGTGGTTCTAATCCTTCCCTATTTTCTGATTCATCAATGGTATAGTTTATTCCCATATCCCTATACATCTTAGCTTTTTCTTCTAGTTGTAAAACTCCATCTTTATTTAAATCAGCTTTTATTATTGCTCGTTCGTAAAGGGGTATATAATAACATTGATTTTTTATTACCAAAGAAGCTGTAAATAATATAGCTAAACTCGTGGCAGGGATATAGAATACTTTAAGTCTAAACCAAAAAGGATCTTTATCCGACATTTTAGATTTTTCTTTTTCTTCTATCTCTTGTTTTATTGTTCCCATTTTATTCCGATTTAATCATTATTCAATGACAACTATCCCTTATTTTAATTTTATTCACCTACTGGGGGGGTTAAGTTATAGAAAAATTTAAATAGGGCAACAAATTTATCAATTTATGGATATAAAAACATTAGAAGGCATAGGGTTAACAAAAACAGAAATTAAAATTTATTTAGCTCTACTCAAATTGGGGCAAACTACTACAACAAATATAGTAAGGAATTCTGGTATTCATGCCTCTAAAGTTTATGAATTCTTAGATAAATTAATACAAAAAGGTTTGGTTTCATATGTTATAAAATCCAATAAAAAATATTTTTCGGCATCAGATCCCGAATATTTAAAAGAATTTTTAAGAGAAAAACGAGAAAAATTAATTGAACAAGGAAAGGAAGTAGATAAAATCATTCCAGAATTAAAATCTATACAAAAATCGAAAAAAAATTTTATTAAATCAGAGATTTATGAAGGATTGCGTGGCATCAAATCAATTTATGAAAGAATGTTACTTGCTCTTAAAAAAGGAGAAACCCAATATATAATTGGAGCTCCAAGAATAGCTAATGAACAAATTGAAGGTTTTCTTTTAGATTGGCATAAAAGAAGAATTAAAAAAGGTATAAGGTGCAAGTACATTTATGATAGCAATGTAAAAGATTATGGAGGAATAAGAAATAAAATGCCTTTAACTGAAGTAAGATATCTTCCAAAAAATATTATTTCCCCCATGTGGATTGAAATATTCAAAGATTTTATTGTTATAGGGCACATTAAAGAATATAATGCAATTTTATTTTTGATACAAGACAAAGAAATTGCTGAAGGGTATCGAGACTATTTCAATTTGATTTGGGAGACCTCTACAAATTAAAAAGATTTAAATTATTTTCAACTTACTAAAAATTTTAAGAGTTTTAACGCAATCACTAAAAGGATCTGGACTTTCATTGATAATAGTTATATTTTCAATTTTATTTTTCTTTAAAGCATTTCCTAAAACTTCAATTTCTTTTTCAGGAGTTAAAATATGATTCTTTTCTCCTTTGTCTCCATATTCAATACCAGAAAAATGTGAATGTAATTCAGAAAAACTAGAAACTTTTTTGCACATTTCATCATAAGTCATTTTTCCATTAGATCTTGCCAATAAATGTGAAAAATCAATGCAGAAATGACATTTTGTTTCTTTTACTAATTTTAAAATTTCATCTAGAGAACCAAATACATTTATTTTTCCCATGGTTTCAGGAGCTAAAAAAACATTCCAAGAATTTTTATTTATTTTTTCTTTTAAATCCAAAATATTTTCTTTTATTGCATTAAAAGTTTGTTCAGGAGTTGATTTTCCATAAAAACCAGGATGAAATACAACATATTTTGCTCCAAGATAACTTGCTCTTTCACAAGATTCCAATATTCTTTTTTTAGATTCTTCTTGTTTTTTCTTGTCTTCAGAATTTAAATTAATATAATAAGGAACATGAACACTCAATCTTATATCTAATTTCTTTGCTAATTCTCCTGCTTCTTTAGCAGTTGCATTATTCATATTAACTCCATAAGTAAACTCACATTCCAAACATTTAAGTTTGAGATCATGGGCTTTTTGTAAACCTTTAATTATACCAAGTCCCGATGTACCGGCGCATCCAATCCTTATCATAAAAATTTACCTCCATTTTCTTCTATAAATTTAATTCCATTATTTGTATAATTATATATGTAAGGTTTTCTACCATAACTAAAGTTTGCTTTTTCTCCTCCAGAAGTAACTTTTACAAATCCTTTATCTTTAGCTTCCTTCAAGAGGATTTCTATTCTCTTTAAGTTTAATCCAGTATCTTTTAAAATATTGTGTTTATTACAAGGAGATAGATTTATTACAGAATTAACTATCTTTACTATAGGTTCTCCTTTTCTTAGATTTGGCTTAACAAAACTTTTTATACTTTTTTGTAAAATTTCTTTTCGTCTTGTATCTTGAAAATTAATATTATCTCGGAATATTTCAAAATTTCTTTTTCCATGTATAAAGAATTTCCAGCTTTCTGTTATCTGAAGTTTATTTTTTTTAAAGTAACTTGTTTTTTTAGAAAAATTTAGTTTTTGGGGATGAATACCAAATTTTTTAATAAGTGTATGTGTATCTTCAAGTAATCTTGGTGCTTTATTTTTAGAAATTATAGAAAATCCAATTCCCATATGTCTATGTGTTTTTCCCAAGTAATCTTTAAATAAACTAATCCAACCATCTCCAGTAAACAACCAAGATATTAAACTTCGGATAATTTCTTTATTTTTTGGATTAGATAAATTTAAGTCCCTGTATATCTTAGGTATTTTTGGATCTGCATTAACTTTATCTCCTATATGAAAATCTAATCCGTGAATTAATAGTTGAGAAATTATTTTAGGTAGAATACAATAATAAGCGTCTTTATACTTGCTAAAATAAACTGCTTTTGGAATAATTTTTTCTGTTAAGATTATAAACTTGTTTATAACTTCTTTATCTTTATTCCAAAAAGTCAAATCATATTCTTTAGTCATACATCCTTCCGATAACAAAGCTCCAACTAAACCAGCCCATTCTTCAGTTAAAAAATTAATTGGAAAATTTAGGTTAACAGGTTTTCCCGTCTCTCCAGATTTAGATAAATAAATACATCTCTCTGTTTCTTGTAAAGAAATGTTAAATAATGAAGCTATATTACATAAAGTTTCTTTTGGTATAAATTGAGCTTTTTTAGTATTATTTTTTTGAGATAAGTAATTACGTAAAGCTCCATAGTTAATCTTTAATTGTTTACTAACAGTATTCCAAGACTTAAATTTATATTTTTTATATAAATAAACTTTATTCCAAAACTCCTTATTCAGATAAAATCTACACTCTTTTGGAAGCTCCCAAAAATGTAAGCTTGACATCTATATATTAAGTATTTTGAGTTTATAAATCTGGCGTGCACATATTTTCCATTTGCAATTGTTTTTAATATATATGTTGTAGTATATACTTTTTAGTGCGCTCTAATCCTTTTAAAATTCCTAATCTAGAAGTACCTGCACAACCTATTTTTATCATAACCTATAATATTTTATAATAATTTAAATGTTTGGTTAATGTAAAGGAATGCCATCTATTTCATATAAAAATTTATTAACCACTTCTATTCTTTTATTAAGTGAATTCATATAAATTGTTCCATTTGTATCAATATTATAATCAAACTTAGAACAATTCTTTTTTCCCAATCTATAACTCCAATTACACCTTACAAGAATTATCCCTCTAATTTTAGATTCTAAAAGATTACTACAAGTTTCACAAGATTTTTTAGGATTTTCTTTTTCATTTAATAATCTATTTAAAACTTCATTTAAATAATTTATATAAACTTTATATCTAAATTCATCAAAGTAAGGGAAATCAAAAGGGGGGATTAATCTATTCATTTGTGTCATAGTTTGATCAGATACTTTCTTAGATATCTTATCTAACTCTTTCATTTTTTCCAAAGGTATTTTAAAAGCTTCAGCTATTCTAACATTTAATTCGTTTTCAGCCTTTTTTGTAAATAATTGCTTTAGATTAGAAATGTCGTCTTCAAAAAGTTCCTCTGAACTAATTAAATCAGGATCTAAACGGCAATATTCATCAGAGCTCATATACGCTTGATTAATAAACCCTTTTTAAAGTTATATAGACTTAAAATTATTTATTGTAATATATAAATGCTTATAATAAAAAAGTAAACAAAAAGCATATGACAAATTATATTCTATTTGCAGGAGATATTGATGGTCAAGCATTTAATCGATTAATAGGTTATTTAACGGCCTTATCAGATAAAAGAATTATAAAAAATGTTCAAGAAGCAATTGTAGTAAGAGGAACAATATTAGAAACCAGCAAAAGTTGTCTAGAAAGAGATGTAGAAGAATATTTTAAAGATGAAAAAGTACAAGAAATTGTATCTAAATTAGAATTAAAAGATAAATATTGTTTAGCAAAAGCAGAAATTTCTAGTAAAAAAAAGTATAATAAATATATAAAAAAATTATATCAAAAATATGGAATTCCTTGTTATTTTTATAAAAAGTCTACTTCAACTTCCAAAAAATCATAAGTAGGATATTCTTCAACTATTGCAGGACATAAATTTTCCTTTAATAATTTATTCTTTAATTTTTGTATATTTTTTACAGAGGTCAGTAATCTATGTTTATTTTCATCTAACTCTAAATCTTTGTATCTTTTTTGTATTTCTTTTAATTTTTCTAAATCTTTTATCTTATTTTCTTTATCTAAATAGATTGCTCCACGAACTAACATTCCATCTTCGGTAATTTTATCATACCATTTTTTTATGTTATTTGCTCTGTTAATAATTCTATTTTTTAATTGTACGCCATCTTTTAATCTTACAGGACAATAATGAACATTTAGATTTTTTTCTGAGCAATAATTTAATAATTCCATAGCCATTTCTTCTGAACCATAAATTGCATAAGAACCATATTCTTTACATAAAAATCCAAATTCTGTTAAGTCTTCTGTATATTCTAATTCATTTAAATTCAAGAATTTTACTTTTCCATCAATGAAATCTATTAATTTTTTAGTTTCTTTTTCTTTACCTGGAATTACGGGAATTTCTATTCCAACATCCCAATCAAATTTCAAAACCAAATTAATTCTTTCTAAATTTTTATCTAATCCTTTAAACAATTCTGGATGTAATCTTATTTCATCTAAACCAGAATCATATAATTGTTTTAAAATAGTTTCATTAACATGATCTAAGGAAGTATACAAATGAATATGAAATTCTTTTCCAAATTCTTTTTTAAGTATTTCAATATAATGTATTGTTCTTTCTAATTTTAATAAAGGATCTCCTCCAGTTATTCCAACACCTTTAGAACTGCATAATTTTACTTCTTCAATAATATCAGAATCTTGTAAGACAGGACGTTCATTAATATAAGTAACATCTTTTTTCTTTTTCTTGTCAGATATTGGACAAAAAACACAATTTCGGGTGCATATTCCTGTAACAAATAAAACACTTTTTAATCCTTTTACACACAATTCACACCCGTCTGCTAATCTTCCTATTTTCCAAGAATAATTTTTTGTGGGTATTATATTTGACATTTTATTTGTGTTTAAAAAATTCTATTTGTCTAAATCTTTTCATGATTTTTTCGTAATTTCCTTTATTTACTAATATTTTAGTCTTTTTCTCATTTAGTAATCTAAAATCATATTTCTTAGTAGAATATTTTAATTTAGATTTTCCTTTATAATCTTTCCATCTAGTTTCAGACTTTAATTTGTATTGTAAAACCATAATTAATAAAAGAATTTTAAGTTTAAATAATTATTCTTCTTCTACATCAGTTTCTAAGATTTCAATTATTCTATCAAGTTTTGCATTAAGTTCATTGAATTGTTCTGGAGATATTCCTGAAGAGCCTCTACTTCTTGAACCATCCTTTTGTCTAAAACATTCATCACAAAAAATAGGTTTATTACTTGAAGGTTTAAATGGAACTTGACATTCTTTTCCACATTTATCACAAATAACATCAAACATTTCACGAGGTCCTCTTTCAAAACTTCTAGAATCTCTGTCTCTAAATCCTCTTCCTTCTCCTCGTCCTTCTGATCTTCCTTCGGATCTTCTTCCAGATCTACTTCTTTCAGATTTTTCTCTGAATCCCGCTCTATCCGATCTAAATCTTCCCATATTTTTTTGATTAAATCTAAGTTTATAAAGCTATGCAAGAGGTATAAAAAGTATGCTCCCGCCGTGCGACTAGACATACTTTCTAAAGCACCGTAATTTAAACCTTCTTTAATTATATAATCTTAATAAATATATTAACCTTCCGTTTATCTAACAACTTCTATCAAGACTAAGTACTCAAAGCGATGGAAAACATAGAACATAAAAAGCCTATTTTTTGTAAATTTTTTCAATTAAATCTAAATCCGAGATTGTCAAATCTTTTTTATTTTCTTTTATGGGCTTGGAAGTAAAATTATCACTTAGAATCTCCCCTTTCTTTCTTAGAGTACCTTCTTTATCAAATCTTTCTTTAGTAATACATCCTACTAACAGCGTTATCTTTTCTTTTAAACAAACCTTTGTAAACAAATAATAATCACAAGAATTATTTAATTGTTTTTCATTTACTTCGCACCTATATTTAGTCAAACAATGAAAATTTAAAAGTTGGCTCTTTAAAGAAACATTTTTTCCATTAATAATAAAATCAAATTCATCTTTGCTTCCTATATGTGTATCCTCTTCATAAACTATTTTATTTTTATCAAGAAACTTTCTAAGTGCTAATCTCCCAATTTCCCCAACAAGTTTTTGATTGTATCCTCCTCCAAAAATATTAAAATTATTATATTTTTTAACATTTTCTTCTGCTTCTTTTAGCATATCATCACTAATATCTATTTTTATCCAATCATTTTCAGTTGTCATTTTAAATTTAAAATACAATTTCTTTCTTGTTTATTAAGATTATAAAGATTAAAAACCAAATTATCTATTTTTTTGTCATATTCATCCGTCTTATCTTTAATTTTATTCATTTTTTTTAATGTCTGTATTTTATTTACATACCTAATAATTTGAGTATATATATATTTTTCTAATTTGTTGTTTAAATCGATATTAAATATAGGAATTCTTCGAATTTCAGATAATTTAACAGTAGAAGTGACTGATTGTTTTTTATACCAATATCTAATTAAAGAAGAGTTTAATATCCCCAATACATACCTTAAATCGAAGGGGGTATTTTTATTTTTTTTAATAAGAATTGTAGAGATAGTTGCATAATATTTATCTGTGTCTAAATATCCTTTTATATTTGATCCGCCAACTTGATGAATTATAATTTTCTCATTAGTCTCAAACCAATTTTTAGAGGCAGGACGAGCAGTTTTTCTATTTTCCAACATTTTATTTGGATTATAATGTACATATTTATGTTTATAATCTAAACTATACCGTTTAATATCTTTTCCATACACCACGGGTTTATCTATAGAAGACTCTTTTTTATTTTTTATAAACTTAATATCATCCCCGGTTGCTAATCCATTTCTAATTTCAAGTAATTCACCCATTTGTTTTGTATTTTTATTTATCTTATCAATAATATCTGAATATTCTTTATCCCAAGAAATTGTAAATGCATAATTTTTATCATTTAAAAAAACTTGTTGGGGGATTTCTCTAATTAATTTAAAAGAAAGTTTATCTGTATCTGTAATTTCAAAATATTTTATCATATTCTCTTTTCTTTTATTAAAATCTTTCTCCCTAGTTAAAATAATTATGCTTGTGTTTACTGCAGCATTAAAAGTTTTAGGAGGAATCCTGCTTATAATTGATTCAATACAACAATTATCCAGAATTAGTTTTCTTAATTTTTTGAAGCTTTCAAGTGAGAAATAAGTATTAGAAGTTATAAAAATCAATTTACCCCCATACTTTAATAAAGAAATCCCTTTTTCAAAAAAATAAGCATAGATATCTGTTTTATTTGATGCGGTTTTATATGATTTCCATAAAAACTTTTTTTCTTTAATTGAAATATTGTGTGGCCTAATATATGGAGGATTTCCTATGATAATTGAGTATTTTTTAAGTGTATTGATCCTCAAAAAATCTTCACATTTTATTCCTAATTCTCCTTTACACAAAGCCGAGTCAATTTCAAAGGATTCGATATTATTAAAACCTTTTTCTTTTAATTTCTTGATAAACACCCCTTGGCCTGCACTTGGCTCTAAAATAGAACATTCTTTATCTTTATCTATGAAATTTACCATCAAATCTGCAATTGGTTCTGGAGTGAAAACTTGACCCAAACTGCTTTTGAAAGAAGTCATTTTTTAGAGCCTCCAATAATTTTTTTTATAATATTGTTGTGTTTACAACCATGTTCAGAAATTATTTTTTTAATAGCTTCTTCTTTATTATTCAATCTTTTTATATCTTTGTATAAAGCAACTATCCAATCCTCTTCATTACTTAATTCTAATCTTATAGATACCATTATATCACATTTTGTGTTATTATGTTATATTTTGTGATATATAAATATTTCTATTGGGGCACTATAATGATTATATCTTTGTGGGGCATAGTTAAATTTTTTAGGTATATAATAATAACATTTTTCTTCAAATTTTTCAAATACCTTATGTCTAAAGAATTTATTGTTTAATTGTGATGTTGTTTTTACTCTTTTTAAATTTAAAATAAATAAATATGTATATGCTTAAAAGGATTATAATAATCGTGAAAATTTGATGTTTATTTATAAAATCCATGATTCCTACTCCAACTTGAACTTGAAATATTTTATTTGGATCGCATATACCCTCAGCCAATATTTTGTCTGGGCGATTAATATTAAAAGGCAATCTTATAAGCATAAGAATAAAACATTTTATGATCCCCCTATAAATAAACATTACTGATAGTAGGATTATAACTAAAAATAATCCTAAAGGATGGTTTTTAATAATCTCTAAAAATTTTACCATTTACGATACCCCCATAATCTTTTTATTCTTTTCTGTTATTGATTTAACTGTGGAAAAAATAATAACTCTTCGTTATTAAAGTCAAATTAGATTTCTTTTATCTAATTCTTTTTTAATTTCATTGATTAAGCTTTCATTCGGCTCTCTTATTTTAATGTTTTTAAATAAAGATTCATACCTTTTAAGTCTTACCCCTAATTGTTTACCTAAATGGATAAATTCTCTTGTATTTTTTGTAACAAAAAAATCTCGTTTATGCATAATATGGCTTGTAAATATTTGCCAGTCTACATATTTACTAAGTCCTTTTTTACCAGGGGGTAGATCAGATAACCTTTTTGTTTCTGGAGAATGAACACTTCTTACTCCCAATTCTGTTTTATTTTCTTGATCAAATGTAAATCCTCTGCCTTTTTCAATTGTAGATATAACATCCATTCCTTCCGGAATTTCAAAAACTTCTTTATCTTGATGGCCAAACCTCTCTATCCACAATAATTTCTCTTCTCTTTTCTTATTCTTCCAATTTTCTATTTCAAGAACAGAATGAAGCTCTACGTAAATTTTAACTACTTTTTTATCTCTCCATTCAACTAATTGCTTAATAATTAGATTATTTGGATCAATAACTGAAGTGTCCAATGTAATTTTTATGCAATTTTCTTTATACATCTAATTGAAAATAAAAATCAATTAATATACTTTTGCAATTGCCTTATATATAAAAACTAGTTTATTTTCTCTTTAATATTCTTGCCTAGACTAGTTAATTCATAAATTCTTCCAGTCTTAGCCTCTTCATTCAAACATTTAGCTATTTTATTTTTAACAAATAATCTTAATACATCACTAACATTATTTAGGCTTAATCTAGTCTCTTCTTTAATTTGTGTTGGAGTTTTAGGTTTATCTAAAATCTTTAAAATTATCTTTCTTTGTCTCCCCCTTAACACCCAAGACACAACTTCTATCTCTATTTTATCCATAAATTAAGGTATAAAATAGGTATTGATTAAGTCTACACTGAAACTATACCGAAAGTTATATAAATTAAGTAATTTTTAAGCTATATCATGAAACCCCATTATTCCGGGAAACAACCAAAGAAAAAAAGGAAGGATAAAGGTGATGCTGTAATTTTAGCTATATTTTTCAGTTTCTTTACCTGGATATACACTTATAGAGAAGATAAAGGAAAATTTTGGTTAGGATTTGCTTTAGACTTAATATTCTGGTGGACATTTATAGTTCCAATAGGAGTAACTATCTGGGCAATAATTGATACGGCTATAAAAGATAAAGAGTGGTACGAACAATATTATTCTTAAAAAATGAAAAATAAATTATTAATTGGATTATTTGTAGTTTGTTTAATTTTAATGGGTGGTTGTGAAGCTAAAAATAAATGTTCACAACCCAATGTAATCATAGGAGATCAATGTTGTTTAGATTCAAACGTAAATATAGTTTGTGATCCTTCAGAAAGGGAAGCAGAGAAAATTGGTCAAGAATTAGCAAGAGCTATGAGTTTTAATGATTACGGGGCAATTTATGATTCTCTTGTTTCTAGTTCTAAAGCATTAAGAAGCAAGGAAGATTTTATTTTATATGGTGAAGCAGAAGATGATTTATCTATTATTAGATATGGACATCCTTCTTCTCTGACAATAACTTATGATAAGATCATATTTACAAATAATACTGAAGCTTATTTATATCTTATTGCTTCTAATGCCCTAGCTGAAAAGAAAATGCCCTCAGTTATGATGTATTATGAAAATAATACCTGGAAAATTGATGCTTTTGCAGATTGGTTAATAAGAGAATGTGTAGTTGATGATTGTCACACAAATAGCGGAGAACAAAAAGTAGACTGTTCTAGAGAATCAGAATATAAATGTCATGATGCTGTTCGTCTTTATCGTTTAGAAAATCTATAAAATTTGTATGAGTAATAAAAAACAGGTGTAAACAGCATGTTAATTTAGTTAATGAAATTTAATTTATTCAACACTTATGGTTCGGGGCTAACTTACTCTATGTAAAAAGTTATAGCTTCTTCTCTTGTCTATTACTCACAAAAAAGATGTATATCAACAGCGTATAATAAAACTTATGTGAACGCTTTTGTCATTATACTCAAAATTATATTTAATGAGGTAATCACAAGGTATAACAATAATTTAGCTTTTAATTTATTCAAAATTGATTTAATCGATAAAATAATTTCCTTTATAGGGGGTGGGTGTTTTACGTGGGTACCCCAAAAATTATCAATTACTCATGAGTATAAGTGAAATATAAGTATAGTCAATTTTAGGGTATAATGAAGAAAAGAATTTTATTCATCAGTTACTTTTTCTTCTGTAATTTTTGGTTGTTCAGTTTCTCCATCAAAGTTACGGTGGTCACGATTGTTACGATTATTATCTGCTTCTTCAGAGTCTTCTTTATCAGATTCTTTACTATCGGTATCTTCTGTAACTTCTGTAACTCCGTAACGTTTATACAATTGGTTAAGATACTCACGATTTAAGATTATACATCTCTTTGGTTTTCCATCCACTTTCTTAGGTTTTTCTACTTTAAGACCAAGGGTTTTTAGTATACTTGAAATATATCTTGGATTCATGGGCTTTCCCTCTTTATCTTTTAAGTTTCCTTTTTCAGTTATATCCTGGCAAGAAATGTCTTTGTTACCTTCTTTTTCTAATTGAAAGATTGTTTCAATAATCATTCCTTCCCAACTATTTCTCCTTTCTTCAGTTATCTCTTCTTGCGAGCCCAATAAATACTTTTTAAATTCTTCAAGTTGTTTAGAATCGTGACAAAATAATGCCGCAAATCCTATGTTAGCTTGCTTTAATCTAGGCTCTATATCCCCCAAATCAATATCTTTAGTAAATTTCTGGTCTATTTTATGATAGTTTCTGAATCTCCACAATAATAATTTATTTCTTAATATTTGTGATTCCTTAAAAAAATCATCTGTTAATTCTACCGGAATATCCTTCCGCGTAGTCATTTTCAATATATGAGTCATACATCTAGATTCTGTAGCTGGATCATTAAATTTCTTTCTCATTACTATAACCTTGGGACAATAAGGATCAAAAAATTCTATTTCTGATTTATCATCAGGATGACAATTAAATATACATTGACCTTTTTCAAATCCTAAATTTATTATTTTAACGGTATCATTTGTTTCATCCGAGTTTCTGAGGTCAGCTTCATCAATTAGTAAAGTTCCTTTCCACTTTTCAATAATTCTTTTTAATGCAGCAGAAGTTGCTGCTCCAGAAGAAAGAATGGGTTTATAATGTAAACATCCAAAAGTTATCTTAAATCGAGTCTTACCTGTTCCAAAGTCACCTAATCCCCTCAAATAACTGATTGCATAAAACTTATCATAAACCCATGATCTTTTAATATGTAATACAGCATATTTTCTAAATTTTTCATCAACATCAGACCATTTATATGTAAAATCCCATATCTCATCATCCAACTTTTTATCATTTTCATATTCTTGTACATAAGAAGGCAACATTATAACTCCTTTCTTGATTTCTTTTCCTTCTAAAGGTTTGTATGTAATTTCGTTAACAATAATTTCATCCTTATATTCAACTTGATCTGTTTCAGTGTTATAAATGGCAAATTTATTTTTTCCTTCTTGATAAATCTGTTCAACTAAATATTTATCAAATTCCAAAAAACTGGTATTCTTAATTATAGGTTTTTCTTCTTTTTGATTAATTTTAAATTTTTTTAAAAACTTTTCCGTAATATCTAGATTATTAATAGACGTCTTAAGTAAAGATTCATAACATCCTTCACACAAAACAATATTATATTTATTTTTATTAAAGTTTAGCTCTCTTTTTTTAATTTTACCTAAACATTTACTTCCATCTGGATGACCCCATTCACATTTATTTTCGTATTCCATTTTCTTAATTTTTTTTCTTTAAATCTCTAGATATTAAAGTTTTGATGTAACTCGAGAACGAAAGTCCATTATCAAATGCTTTTTGTTTTCCACATTCAAATAGATATTCATTTAAGAGTATATTAATTCTACAAGTTTTCAAAATAGATTTTTCTCTCTCTTTATTTAAAATTTTAAACATTTTAATTACACACCTGTTTTTATAAGCATAAAAGAAATCTTAACTTAAGCTGAATATCTTAAGGCAAGATTTATTCTTGCTTATTTTTTTATTTTTGTGTCCTCCTCTTTAATTTTTTTAGATTTTAAATCAACAACAATTTGTTGAACTTCGTTTAGATAATTTTCAAAATTTTCTGTTAATTTTAAATTCATTTTTTCACCATCAATCAAATATTATACAATAGGATATATTTAAATCATACTTTTTTACTACTGCATAAAAATAACATCGGTGGTATTTAGCTATAAGAATACTTGGTAAAAGGTATACATTAGGAAGTATTTCGCTCACAAAAAGCTTAGTAAATAAGAAATTTAGAGAAAAAATATAATCACAAATTTTTTTGTTTATCTTTATTTAAAATATTATCAAAATCTTCTTTGTGTAATTCATAAAATTGGTTAAAAGCTTCTAGTTTTTTAAATAATTCTTCTTGTTTTATTAATTCTTTTTTAATTAAATCTTTATCAACAATTCTTTTACAATTAGGGCAATTAGTTTCAGCAAAACCAATTAGTTCTCCACAGAAGTCACAAGGTTTTGTTTTTGGTAATTGATTACTAAATTTATCATCTTTTATTATTCCCTTTTTTATTAATTGTAATCTAAATATATCATCTTGGTTAGATTGATCATAAACCTTCATTTGCCTTGTAGATTTCCAGCCTGCAAGTCTCTGAATCTCCACATCAGAATCCCCAATTAATCGTCTGTAAGTTATCCCAAACCTCTTTAGTGAATAACAAGTTATAGGTTTATTAATTTCTAATTTTTGTAAGGCCTTTTTAATTTTTTTATTTATTGCATACGGAGTTAACTGATTTTGGTATTTATTCAAAAATAATAAGGCATTTGGATTATTTTTAAATTTATGTTCATTATACATACTCATTAAATAAGGGAATGAGTCTATACAAAGCAATTTCTTAACTCCTTCTTTACCATGTTCTGATATTTGAATTATTGCATAGTTCCCATTTATCTCGAGATCTTTTATTTTTGTATAAAATAATTCCTGAGGCCTTACTAAAGTTTCGAAAGATAAAGTTAAATAGGATTGCATTAATTTATCTCCATTAAAAAAATTGACTATATTTCTAAATTCATCGTAAGTTAATTTGTCTTCTCTTGCCTTTTGTCTTGAAACATCTACTCTTATCTTAAATTTACTAAAAAATTCTGGGATATCCCCATCAAATAATATTCTTCCTATTCTTTTAATATCTTTTTCATAATTCTTAAGCCTGATTGGAGAAATAAAAGTTCTTAATTCTTTTATTAAATAATTACTCTCTTTTACTCCTGCTTTTTTAATATCACAATCAATATAATAAAATAATAAATTGATTGTATCAAAAAGTCTATTTCTTCTAATGTAAGATAGATCATTAACTTCAAAAGAATCTACAAAATTATCATAATATTTAAAATTCTCTTTATTCTTACAATAATATTTTCTCTTACCTTCTGGAATCTTCAATATTTTTTTAGTTTTTATATAATTCTGAATGAAGTTTTCATATCTTCTTTTCGAATTATAAATATCATTTTCTGCCATTATCTCATCTCTAGATAACTGGTTTAAATAATACAGTGTGTAGCGACTTAGAAAGTAAGAGTATAAGCTCCCCAAAATGATGGGGAGTAAGCACCAGCGCATTTAACTTCGTGTAGTTATGCTCCCGCCGGGATTTGAACCCGGGTCACAAGCGCGAAAGGCTCGTATCCTTGGCCGGACTAGACTACAGGAGCATAGTAAGAACAGAAATCTAATGATTTTTAAACATTTCTATTTAAAAAGTTTTATTAAGAAGTTGTTTTTGCATTTCTGCGGAAATTGGACCTATATTTGTAACAACCTGTTCATAGAACTTCTGAATTATTATTTCTAATAATCCTTCTTTTAATGGACCAGTACAATAATCCAATAAAATATCTAAATTGGTTAAATCAATAGTTTGTAATTTATCTTTAGGGATTTTACATAACATTCCCCTATTTTCTAATTTTTCTTTAACAATCTCTTCTTGGACTCCTGCTAATTCCATGACTTTTATATTTAACAAACAATTTCCTTTGTAAGTCCCTTTAACTTCATATAAATAGGTATTAAAATCAATAACTTTGAATACTTGAGCTCTTCCACATTTTTCTAAAACCTTATTAAAACATTCTTCATTGTAATTACAATTTTTAGGAACAAAAAAATAAATTATTGAAAGAATAATTAAAACAATAATTAAAGTAATAATGGCTACTTTTATAGAATAAAGTTTATCATTTTTTAACCTATTCCAAAATCTTTTAAATCCCTCTTCTTTAACCATTTTACTATTACCTTAAATGAGTTTTATTATTTAAGTATTTCTATTCTAGATCTTTCGCAGTAAATATTCTCACTCTTGCTCTTTCTACATTATTGTCTTTAGCTATTAAAAATTTAATGCTTGCTCTTTCGCACATATATGCAAGATCTTTTTCTACTGTTCCATCTAAAACAATAGCATAAATTCCTGTTCTAAGACTTCTAATAGTATTTACTAGTTCTGTTACAGGTACTTTACCTAATTTATGTAAATCCTTATCTAAAATAAAAGCTCCTTTAGTTCCAATTAGTTCATCAAGCAAAGCTTTGAATTTGTCTTTGTGTTTAACTTCTCTTTTGAATGTAGATTCTTTTCTTTCTTCTCTTTTTGGTTCAGATTTTTTTGATTCTTTAAATCTACTTTTCTTGCCTTTCTTATCTTTGAATTCTTCTTCAAAAGAAACTTTGCTTCTAAGAGCTTTATGAATATCTTTTCCAGATAATTCTTCAACTTCTTCACCGCTAGGAGCTTTTGCTATAAAATCTATTTTTATAACTTGATTTAATTCATTAAGAATTATATCTCCACCACGATCTCCGTCGACAAAAGCAATAACAATTTTTCCTTTTACTAATTCTGCTACTGAAGCAGGTATCTTAGATCCAGCAAGACCTAAAACATTTTTAAATCCATATTTTAATAAATTTAATACATCGGCTCTGCCTTCAACAATAATTACTTCTTCAGATTCTTCAAAATCAGGACCTGCAGCTAATCTGTCTTGTCCTAATTCAATTATTTCTGCTGTTCTTCCAGAATGAGCAACTTCATCTCTCAGTTCTCTTGAATCAGGTAAAGTATCTTGTGTTAAATTCTTTAAAAGTTCTTTTGCTCTTTCTAAAACAAAATCTCTTTTTGAAACTCTAACATCTTCGATTTTTTCTACTTTTACTTTTGAATCACAAGGACCTATTTTTTGAATAGTTTCTATAGCTGCTGCTATAATTGTAGTTTCTTCTTTATCTAAAGACGAAGGTATAATTATTTGTCCTTCTGTTTTTCCAGAATTAACAGTTAAGTTAACTTCTATTCTTCCTATTCTTCCGTTTTTTTGTAATTCTCTTAATTCTAAATCAGATCCAAGTAAACCTTCGGTCTGACCGAATACTGCTCCAATTACATCTGGTTTTTCTACAATACCATTAATGCTGATTGCAGCTTGAATTATATATTTCGCTGATACTGGGCTAATTTTTCCCATTTTTCATTCCCCCTAATTTTCTATAGAACAAGTTTAGTTTTGATTATATTTTAATCAATTTACTCTCTTTTTTAGGTATATTCAACCTAAGTGAATATGATATTTTTATACTTGTCCTATGATATTTTTTTGATATATTGAATAATTGAGTTGGTACATCAATGATAAATACCAATTTGTGATATATTCAAATGTTGCCCTTACATAACTCCCAAGTTCATAGCTAGGAATTGCCTTAAGCTCTATTGAGTCTTTCTCAATAAGGGCAATTAAAGGTTCGTTTAACTATTTATAAATCTTTTGGTTTTTAAATCCAAATTTGTGAAGAATAAAAAATATCGGGTTGTTATCACTTTAAAATAGATATATTAGTAAGATTTATAAATCATTAAAGTAAGTATATTTTATGTCAACTTTTAAAAAAATTATGGCTACTTATGGATTAATTATTGCCGTGAGTATGTGTAGTGGAATAGGTTCAATACACCTTTTATATAGAGATAAAAATTATAGAAGTATAGAACATGGAAATAAATTTCAACTAATAAAAAAATATGAAGGTTTTTGGAAACTTGATGACACTAAATTTATACGTTCTGAATATCATTCAGATATAAATAATGAAATATACAGATCGGACAAAGTTAGTATAACCAAGTTTAAATTAAATACTTCAAAAATAATGGAAATAAGTGATGGAATAATAGGCGAATATGATGGATTAGTAGATAAAATTACAATACATGATGACCAATTTGATGGAGTATTTATAAGAAAAAAAGATTATAAGGAATTTAAAAAAGAATTTGATAATGCAGATAAATTTTTAGCAGATTCCAAACAAAGATTTAAAAAAGAATTAGATGCTTTTTGGTAATTATCTTATTTTAAGGGTGTTTAAATAAGTTTTAATATATTTTAGAATCTTATATGTATCATTTTTTATTATTAGAATACGATTTTTCTTTAATAATTACGTAAGAACAGCTTTTAGGCTCTTTTTTGACTATTTTATGAGATTCGCCAGATTCTATCATCAACAACTCTAACTTTCCAACTTTTACTATTTTTTTATCAATTTCTAAAGTTAATGTTCCATTCAAAACAAGATAATATTCTGAAAAATTATGTAAATGAACTTTTTCTTTTTTTAAAGGTCTTCCAGAAGAATATTTTATTTGTAATGGAGAATTATTCCAATAACCACAATACCAACCATCTTGATTGGCTAAGAATTTTTTCATCTTATTTTAATGGTGTTTAAATAAGCTTTAACACGTTCTATGATAGTATAAGCATCGTCTTTTAGTTCTGCTTCTAATTTATTAAATTTTTCAGGAACAAGATACCTATCATAAACTCCTCTAATAAAAGTCTTGATAGGACCAACCCATCTGTCTTCATAATCTCTTTCAATTTGTGCTTTAACAGAAACATTGAAATGTCCTTTGTCTAATCTTTTCTTTTTAACATCAACTTTTGTTAGTTCTTCTGCTTTTAATGAAATTTTTAAAATAAATTGTGTATATTCATCAACTAATCTTGTTGCTTTCCATTTTACAGTAAGAGCTTCTTTTTGTTGTTCTACAAATTCTTTTTCTTGTAAACTATAACCTAAAGTTTCTAATTCATCTTTCAACATATGATAGAATTCATTAAGATCGATTGCCCCTTTAAATTTTACCTCTATTTTATCTATAACATAATTTATTTCTGACATAATTATCTTAATTAAAAGAGATTAATAAACTTTACTAATACAAAAAAGATTTATAAATAAGCTATTATTCTCAAATTGAATGAAAACTCTAGTTATTTTTTATTCAAGAACAGGAACCACTAAAAAAATCGCTGAAAATATTTCTAAAAAATTAAAATGTGATATAGAAGAAATATTTGATTGTGAAAATAGAGTTGGAGTTAAGGGTTATATAAAATCTGGAAAACAAGCTACATTAAAAAAATTAACAAAATTAAAAGATACTAATAAAGATCCTTCAATTTATGATTTAGTTATTATTGGAACTCCTATTTGGGCTTGGAATATGTGCTGTCCTATAAGAACTTATATTACAAAAAATAAAGAACATCTTAGAAAAGTTGCATTTTTCTGTACAATGGGAGGAAGTGGAGCAAATAGGACTTTCAAATGTATGGAAAAATTATGCAATAAAAAATCTGTTGCTTGTTTGAAATTAAAAACCAAAGATGTGATTAATAATAATTATTCTGAAAAAGTTAAAGAATTTACAGAAAAATTAAAAATTATATAATCTTTTTATTTTAATAAATTATAATGCTGTATTTTGAAGAGCAAGTCCATACCTTTTATTAGAATGCTTTCTACCAACACTTAGCTCTTTATATCTCTTTAATGTTTTTTCAACTCCTTTGTTGAATTGTCTGGACATCATATAAGACCAAAGTTTTATCAAATCAAGTCCTTTAAGTTGATTCTTATCAGAAATCTCTTGGAGTAAAGGATATCCTTTTAAATTAATTTTATCATATTTTTCAAGCATTTTTTCATATCTTAAAACATCAGAATAAGGAACTGGATTAATCAAGCTAAAAATACCTTCTGTTTTTTCCATAAATTCTTTAATTTCCTTAAAACCTTTACCTTCAACTATTTTTTCTAATTCTTCAGTAGATTGTATTTTCATATTATAATTAGATATAAAATTCACTTGTAAAGACAATCAAAACAAATTAATTTATCAAATTTTCTTTTAACAACAGTATATCTTCCACAATTAGTACATTCTCCTTCTGTCATTGCTGGTTTTCTATCCATTTCTCTTATATGGAATCTTTCTGTTAATATTTCTAATAAATCTGGTTGTATAGATAATACGTCTTTAGAAGTTAAATAACCTACCAATAAATTTTTATCAACAACAGGCAATCTTTTTACATTGGATTTTGCCATTA
This sequence comes from Candidatus Nanoarchaeia archaeon, assembly GCA_028716945.1. Taxonomy (GTDB): domain Archaea; phylum Nanobdellota; class Nanobdellia; order SCGC-AAA011-G17; family JAFCDX01; genus JAQUOT01. The sequence goes on along the minus strand of JAQUOT010000002.1, from coordinate 15,395 downwards.
CTTTTATTGCTTCAAATAAATCCATATTAGGACTTACCGTAGTAACATTTTTTACCATTACATCAGAAACTCTTGTTTTTTTAGGATCCATACTTTTTGCTATAACTTTATCAACAAAATCTTTTTCAGTTATAATTCCCTGTAGAACATTTTCTTCTGCCACTAACAAAGAACCAACTTTTTTATCTCTCATTAATTGAGCTGCATCTTGAATAGAAGTACTCGGCTTGACTATAAATGGTTTTATAGTCATTGCATCAGCAACTTTAACCCCTGTTAACATTTTAACCCCTCTTGATTAGAGAAGCTAAAAACCTTTATATATCTGCCGATTTTTAAAGAAATATGGAAAATTTAAGAGAACTAAACTTAAAATTAACTGCAGAATCCTTAAGAAAGGCTATACATAAGGATATTATCATAGTTCAAACTATTCACTCTATAGATAACTTAATTGCTGTTATAAGCAAATTATTATCCAATTTAAGAGAGCGCTATGGATATTACAATTCTGAATCAATGAAAATAGAAGATCAAAAACAATTATTGAATGAAATTAAAAAATTTAAAAAAGGAAAAGTAGGTATAGACTTAGACAAAGAAGATTTAGATTCTGTTTTAGATTTAGTAGAAGTAATTGAAAAATTAATTGATACCAAAGAAAAACAAGAAAAATATTTGGAAACTTTAATGAAAAAAGAATGTCCATTTTTATTAGAAACTGCAGGACCTTTAGTTGGAGCAAGATTAATTTCTTTGGCTAATGATTTAAAACATCTAGCAGAATTACCTTCAAGTACAATACAAGTTCTTGGAGCAGAAAAAGCTTTGTTCAGACATTTAAAAGAAGGAGCACGTGCACCTAAGTTCGGAGTAATATATAATCATGAATCAATTTCAAAAGATAAAAACAGAGGAAAAGCTGCAAGACATTTAGCAGCAAAAATTTCAATAGCAGTTAAAAAGGATTATTTTAGAAAAAAATGAAATCAACTAAATATACTGGAATATTTGAAGATTATAAAAGAAGAACTAGATATTTATTTACAAAATCTTTGGATGGAAAAAATTTCTTTGATGAAAGAGATACTAAAGAAGGAAATTCAAAATATATTGAATTCAGTGTTAAAAGATCTAAATTGGCTGCAGCTGCAATAAAAAATATTTCTATGATTCCTATAAAAGAAAATCAAAAAATATTATATTTAGGAGCAGGACACGGTTATACTCCTGTACATATCTCAGATATAATAAGAAATGGTGAAATATTTTGTGTAGATATTGCTCCAAGAGTTGTAAGAGATTTGTATTTTATCTGTGAAGAAAGAAAAAATATGATTCCAATATTAGCAGATTCAAACAAACCAGAACAATATGAAAATAGAATTGAAAAAGTTGATGTAATCTATCAGGATATAGCCCAAAAAAACCAAGTTGAAATTTTGTTTAAAAATCTAAAGTTCTTAAAAGATAAAGGTTATGTTTTAATTGCTATAAAATCAAGAAGTATTGATGTTACACAAGTTCCAAAGAAGATTTATTATGAAGTTAAGACTCAATTAGCTACAAAACTAAAGATAATTGACTTTAAAGAGTTAGATCCATTTGAACGAGATCACTGTTTCTTTGTATGCCAAAAGATATAGTAAAATTTATAAACCACTTGATAATGGTTACTTTTGGGGTTAACTATATCTAATATGGCAGATCAACAACAACCAATCTATATTTTACCTGAAAGTGCAATGAGAACTAGAGGCAGAGATGCTCAAAGAAACAATATTGCAGCAGCTAAGATAGTAGCAGAAACCGTAAGAACTACTTTAGGTCCTAAAGGAATGGATAAAATGTTAGTTGATTCTTTTGGTGGAGTTACTATAACAAATGATGGTGTAACAATTCTAGAAGAAATGCAGATAGAACATCCTGCAGCTAAAATGTTAGTTGAAGTTGCAAGAACTCAAGAAAATGAAGTTGGTGATGGAACTACCACTGCTGTTGTTTTAGCAGGAGAATTATTAAAAAAAGCTGAAGATTTGATTGATAAAGAAGTACATCCTACTGTAATCGCAAAAGGTTACAGAATTGCTGCTGATAAAGCACAAGTTATTTTATATAATATGTCTGAAAAAATTACAATAAATGATGATACAACTTTAAGAAATATTGCAATGACTGCAATGACAGGAAAAGCAGCAGAATCAGCAAAAGAAAAATTAGCAGAATTATCAATAAGAGCAATTAAAAAAATAATTGATATCGAAGATCACCAATTAAAAATTGATTTAGAAAATATTAAATTAGAAAAAAGTGTTGGAGCTAGTATAGAAGATTCTGAATTAATAGAAGGAATAATTCTTGATAAAGAAAAAGTTCATCCTTCAATGCCAAGATTAATTAAAAATGCTAAAGTTGCTTTGATAGATTGCGCTTTAGAATTAAAAAACACAGAAATAGAAGCAAAAATATCAATAACAAGTCCTGAACAAATGCAGTCTTTTTTAAACAAAGAAGAAGAAATTCTTAAAAGAATAGCAGATAAAATATATGCTTCAGGAGCAAATGTAGTATTCTGCCAAAAAGGTATTGATGATCTTGTACAACATTATTTAGCTAAATATGGAATTTATGCTGCAAGAAGAATTAAACAATCTGATATGGAAAAACTATCAAGGGCAACTAAAGCAAGAATAATTACAAATCTAGAAGATTTAAGTGGAAAAGATTTAGGTGCTGCAGGTATTGTAGAAGAAGTTAAAATCAATGATGAAGAAATGACTTTTGTAAAAGAATGCAGAAATCCTAAAGCTGTTACAATGTTAATAAAAGGTGGAACACAACATGTTGTTGATGAAACTGAAAGAGCAATCAAAGATGCATTAGGAGATATAAGTGCAGCATTAAAATTAGGAAGAGTTGTTGCAGGTGCAGGTTCAACAGAAACAGAAGTTGCTAGAAATTTAAGAAAATTCGCAAATACTTTATCTGGAAGAGAACAATTAGCTGTTTTAGCTTTTGCAGAAGCTCTTGAAATAATTCCAAGAACTTTAGCAGAAAATTCAGGTATTGATCCTATTGATTTACTTACTGCATTAAAACAAAAACACGATGAAGGAAAGAAATGGGCGGGCATTGATGTATTTACAGGAAGAATTGCAGACTCTTGGAAACTTGGAGTTATTGAACCATTAAAAATAAAAACTCAAGCTATAAAATCAGCAACAGAAGTTGCAATCATGATATTAAGAATTGATGATATAATTGCTTCAAAAGAAACTAAACCACAAATGCCTTATCAAGGAGAAATGTAAAATGGAAAAAATAAAGATGGATACAGCAGATATTTATTATATCTTTGATATTTTTTTTCCAAATAATATGGAACTAGAATTTGGTAGATATGAAAACGACCTGCAATTTTTATCTATATTTAGTAAAAAATTAGATTTGCCTTTAGAAATAAACGAAGGCAACCCTGCATTATTAATTGAAGCAAGTTCTCTTAAAGAAGCAACTGAAATTTTAACAAAGAAGATAAGAGTATATCACTATAAAGACACAGGATGTTTGAAATATTTACCTATGGGAATAGCATGTGTTACTGGATTATAAAAATGGAAAATAATTTTTGCCCAAATGGAATATATTTTGAAAAATCAAAACAAATAAGGTGTTTATTTAATCATCCTAATTGTAATTATAAAGATTTTAGAGAATGTCATTTTTACTTAAAAAGAACTGAAAAACCCATAACAAATATCCAAAGAAATGCTTATTTGGCGAGTAAACCAGGTTCTGCTTAAAATGAAGTTATCGGAAATAAAACCCGAACATCTTGATGAAATTCTAGATATTTATACAAAAATTTTCCAACCCGGATTACATCCAAAAGAAATACATTACAATGGAAAAAGACTTTATGAAGATTTTCAAAAAGCTTTAGCTGGAAATCAAATGGAATTATTTTTAATAGAAGAAGGTTACAGATTGGGTTCTAAATGGACAGGACATTCTAAATTAAAATTTAGAATACATAATGAGACTATAACTGCAATATTTTATCCAAACTTATTAAGAGAAGAAAAAGGCCATAAACAAGCAGAAAAAGCAGGTAAATTATTTACAGAAACAGTTGAAAAGTACTTAAATAGCACTAATTCTTAAAAAGAAACCTTTTTAAATTCAAAATCTTTTATATTTTTATAAATAAAAGAGGTAAAATATGTCACCAAGTGAAAATACTGATTCTGGAAGGCTAGTTAGGCAATTAATAACAAATACAACTATGTTTCAATCTAAAACAGTAGATCTTATTTCTCAAATGTCCGACTTAACAAGAAGGATGGATAGAATGCTAGCTTTATTTGAAGATGCAGCAAAACATGTTTCAGAGACAAGAACCACAGACGAACAAATCAATGCATTAGCAGGAAAATTAGAAGCATTATTAGAACAAAATAAAAATGTTGCTCGCGGTTTACTATTGTTAGAACAATATGTTAGAGGAAGAACAGTAAATGCTGCTCCTAAACCTTTATCAGAATATTAATTTTAAAAATGAAAGATATTGAATTTTTGTATGATGATTTAAGATTGGAAGAGAAAAAATTAAATGAATTTGCAAAAATAGCAGAAAAAAAACCAATAAGAACAGATTTTAATGCTTTGATTCTAAGAAAATTTACAAAAGCTTTATTTGAAGCGGCAAGAAGAAAATATAAAAAACCGGAAGTAAGAACTGTTGAATTAGTAAAAAGACCAACTGTAACTCCAATAAAACAAAAAGTATTACAAAGAGGAATTAGGTTGGATGTATCTGTCCCAAAAGTAAAACTTGTAGCAAAAGAAGCTAGACCATCAATTCCTGTTCCTCAATTTACTGAATCTAAAAAACTAGAAGAAACAGAATATCCTTTAGTAGTTACTCTTGATACAAATAAAATATTAGTAAAAGCTGTTTTTAAAAATAATGAATATTTTGTAGAAGAACCAACTTTAACAAATTCTGAAACACAAGTTGTAACTGCATTAAAATTTAAAATTGGAAGTAAATTAATTAAAAAACCAGAAACAGCTAATGATAAACAACTTTTAATGAATCTTGTACAAAAATTATCTAAAAAATATAATGTTCTTTTCAATACAGATAACTATGAAAGATTAAGATATTTCTTAATTAGAGATTCTTTAGGATATGGAAAAATTGATACTTTGTTTAAAGACAAAAACATAAGAGAAATTAGATGTGATGTTGTTAACAAACCAGTAGTTGTAACTTACAAAGATATTGAAAATGTAGAAACTAACATAACTTTTGATAATAAAGAACAATTAGAGAGATTAATTAAAAAATTATTTGAAATGTCTAAACAAAAAATAAAATCTGGAGTAAATTATTTAGACGTAGATCTACCTGGATTAAAAATAAAGGCTATGCTTGATACTTCAGAAGGAAATCTAAATTTTGATATTAAAAAGATTTAAAAAGAAAGGTTTGTTAATAATAATATGAAAAATAAACAAGGTGCGTGGGAAAGTTATAAACTTAGTTGGGGGAACCTTTGGAAATATTTCTGGATCCTACTATTAATCTCTTTTATTAATTTATTATTAACTATACCTGGAAATATACCTTATGCAGGTTTAGTTTATGGGATATTAATTTGTGGTCCGCTAGCATATGGATTAAATTATGTTAAATTAAAAATTATAAAAGGAACAAAACCTAAAATTAATGATTTATTTGAAGCATTTAAAAATTATGGTGATGCTGTAATTGCATATTTATTAAGTGCTTTAATTGTAATTGGAGGACTTATTCTTTTGATAATACCTGGAATAATATTTGCATTGAAATTAAGTTTTGTATCTTATTTAATTGTTGATAAAAAAATGAAAGCAGTACCTGCAATTAAGAAAAGTTGGAATATGACAAAAGGATATACCTGGACAATATTTTTAATATATTTACAAGGAATATTTGTAGTTCTTGCAGGACTTATTTGTTTAGTAGTAGGAGTTATCCCAGCAATAATGTTAGTAGGATTAGCTCATGCTTCTTTATATAACTCTATTAAATAATTCTTATGAAAATCATTTGTTTTGGTAAATTAAAACAGGAATTTAAGATTTTAGAACAAGAATATTTGAAGAAATTAAAATCTCTTGATAAGATTGAGATAATTGAATTAAAGGAATGTTCAGGTAATTCTAAAGAAGAAATTCTTAAGAAAGAAGAGAATTTAGTTAAAGATAAATTAGATAATTATATTGTGTTAACAGAAGAAGGAAAAAATATTGATTCAAGAGAATTTTCTAAATTAATTGGGAATAAATTAACTTTTGTAATTGGAAGCTCTTTTGGGATATCTGAAAACATAAAGAAAAATGCTTTTATGAAATTAAGTCTATCTAAAATGACTTTTTCACATCAGTTAGCAAGAGTTTTATTGCTAGAACAAATTTATAGAGCTCATTGCATTAAAAAGAATCTACCTTATCAAAAAGATTAAACTCCAAAATAAAAGTCTATTAATTTTCCAACATAATATGTTGCTATTACAACTATGATAGCTATGAGTAAATGTTCTCTTATAACTCTAAAAGGATTTATTTTTTCTTCTTTTGCCATAATATAACTAAAAATAATTATTAAAGATAAACCCCAAATTATACTTACAATAACTGCTAAACCTAAACTTAAAGCTAAAACAGGAACTATAAAAGTCAAGGCAAATGCAAATTTAGAAATAAAAGTAGAAATTGTTGCTTCCCATATACTATTTGATTTTTGTTTTCTAGAATACTCTTCTGACATATGCATACCTAAAGCATCAGAAAATGCATCTGCTATTGCAATTGTTAATATTCCACCAATAACAACTAATTTAGAATTTGTACTTGAATATAATCCAATTATTAAACCTAAAGTTGTAATTATTCCAGAAGTTAATCCAAATCCCAGCCCTTTTTTTATTGATATTTTCATTTAATTATTAAATTAGATTAGATTTAAATAGTTTCTGATTATTATTATAGTATGGTAGAAATAATTCCAATGTGTAAAATAGTTCAAATAGTTCCTCTATCTGAATATGAAATAAGATTGATGGAAAAAATAAATAAATATCACCAAGAATTTATTCAAAAATATCTTAATAATCCAGAAAATTTTGGAAGTGTTTCTCTTAGAGTTGCTGAAAGCAGAACCATTGTTCCTTCGGGGACTGGAATTGAATCGTTATTTGGTTTATGGGAAGAAAGCAAAGACGATGAAAAAAATTTTAAAGAATTGTATAAATCAAGATTAATTCCTAGTTCACAACCACAAGATTAATTATTTTAATTTATCATTCATTAATTTATAATCATTTAAATGATTTGCTATATACATTATTCCAATAGGTAATTTTTCTTTTTTTGAATATCCTGCATTACAAGATAAATGAGGTAATCCTGCCAAGTTAGGACCCACTGTCATAATATCCATCATATAATTTTGTAAAGGAGTTAATTTTTCTATGTCTGAAAATTTAGGAGCAACAATTGGCATTGTAGGACTAATAATTAAATCGTATTTTTGGAATGCTTTTTTATATTCATTAATAATCATAGTTCTTACTTTTGCTGCTTTCAAGTAAAATGCATCTCTATAACCAGCCATTCTTGTGAAAGTACCTAACATGATTCTTCTTTTAGATTCTGGTTCAAAATATTTAGTTCTAACTTTAGTAAAGTATTCATCAAAAGTTCCTTTTAGTTCTTCTGCAGCTCCGTATCTTAATCCACAGTATTTAGCTAAGTTTGTACTTGCTTCTGAAACTGCAATAATATAATAACAAGGTGTTGCATATTTTTCTACAATAGGAAGAGAAATTTCATCATAACTTCCGAATTTTGCTTTAACAGTTTTTATAATTGCTTCTTTTATTTCTGGATCAACATTCAAAGTTTCTTTTATGATTGCAACTTTTTTAATAGAATCATCTTTATTCAAAGGAGTTTTTTCTAAATTTAAAGAAGTTGAATCTTTTTCATCATAACCTTTTACAACTTCAAAAACGGTTTTTATATCTTTTAAATTATCTGCCATTATTCCTATTTTATCTAAAGAATTTCCATAATCTAATAGTCCATATCTACTAAACAATCCATAAGTAGGAGTATAACCATAAACACCACAAAAAGCAGCAGGACAAGCAATAGAACCTCCTGTAGATTCTGCAATAGAAACGTGTTTTATTTTTAAATCAGATAATTTTCTTGTTATACCTGCAGAGCCTCCAGAAGAACCTCCACAAGATCTTGTTTTATCAAAAGGATTTTTAGGAATATTATAAGTATGTGTTGAAAAAGAACCAAAACCAAATTCATCTTGACTTGTTTTACCTAAAATAATAGCACCTTGATCAATTAATCTTTGTACAACTGTTGCATTAAATGTAGGTTTGTAACCTTCTAAAATTTTAGAACCTCCTCTTGTTTCTACGTCTTTAACACAAACACAATCTTTTATAGAAATAGGCATTCCATATAACTTTCCTTTTTTATTTGCATTTTTATATTGTTCTTGTAAATCATCACAAATTACATTAAAGTAATTATACTCTTTGTTAATATCTTTTAATTTCTTTTGTAAATCTTTCATTTTAATATTGTGAAGGTAATTTAGGCCATTGTTTTTCTTCTTCTTTAAGTTGAGTAAATTCCTTTAAATAGGCTATTAATTTTGCTTTTTCTTCTCTAACATCTATCCCATATCTTTCCAATGTATTTACTTTTTCATTTGCACTTTCCATTATACTTTCTATTTTACGAAAATTTAAATTTTTAATTGCTTCTTTTAATTCTTCTAAATCTCTATCCAACTCTCTTCTTTTTGAATTTAAATCTGGTGCTAGTTCTGCCATTTTAAATTGCCTTTGGTCCTTTAAAATAATTATTGGATTGATGTCTTGCATTTTTTAAGGCATCATCCTGGCTTAATGAGTCTTTTATAATATCTTCTCTTAAATGATTTTTAATTTCAATAGGATGGAAAGATTCTTTTACATTTTTTGTATCTGCATCTTGAATTAAATTAAAATATTCTAGAATTTCATTGAATTGTTTTTCAAAATCTTTTAGTTCTTTATCTGTTAATTCCAATCTAGCATTCTTTGCTACTCTTTTAATTAGTTCTTGATCTACTTTCATTGGATGATTCCTTCTAATTCTTTAGCATTTTTAATTGTATAATCTGCAATTTCTTTTTCTCCTCCAGTTGCATGACCCCAAGTTACAAAAATTGATTTTGCTTTTAATTTTTTTGCTGGTTCTAAGTCTTCTAGTTTATCTCCAAGAATATATTCTATTTTTCCTTGTTTAGATAGTTCTTTATCTAAAAATAAATTATCTTCTCTGCTTAAAACAGGATCTTGTCCATATAAATAATCAAATTTTATAGGACATCTTGTTATTTCTAATAATCCAGTAATAATATCTTCACGCACTCCAGAGACTATAGCTAATTTAAATCCTTTTTTTTGTATTTTCTTTAAAGAATCTAAAAGTCCATCTGCATATATACCTAATTTATGTTTTGCAGCAACTTCATACATACAAATTCTAAAAAGGTCTGTCATTATCATTGTTTTAATATCTTTTCCAGATAAATCAATTTCAGAACCATAATTTTGTACATATTTAAAATTCATATCTTCTTTAATACCGTAGATTTTAGAGATATGTTCTTTTATTATATCATAATGTCCTTTTGTTCCATGTAATTTAGCATGTTCTTCTTTAGAAGGTGTTGGTATTCCTAAAATCCTATATCTAATTAAATTAGCTTCTTCAGCTACAAAGGGTTTTATTAAAGTCCCTGAAAAGTCTACGACTACTATTTTATTCTCTTTCATGAATATTAGTTTTGTGGATGATATTTTGAAAATTTATCGGTTTTTTCTTGATTCTCTCTTTTAACAAAATCAAGTTTCATATTCAGTTCTTTCAACATAGATTCTTGCCAATCTTGTGGAGAACCATCCAAAGGACATTCTGCTGCTTTATTTTTTGGGAAAGCAATTACTTCTCTAATATCGTTATCTTTTGCTTTGCAAATTAAAGCAACTAATCTATCAAATCCTAGAGCTATTCCTCCGTGAGGTGGAGCTCCATATTGAAAGGCTTCTAATAAGAAATCGAATTTTTTCTGAGCTTCTTCATAAGTTAAACCAATAACTTCTAAAACTTTAGCTTGAATATCTTTTTTGTGTATTCTGATAGATCCGCCACCAATTTCAACCCCGTTTAATACTACATCATACATTTTTCCAAGAACTTTTTCTGGATCTTTTTTTAAATATTCCATATCTTGTTCACGGGGCATTGTAAAAATATGATGTCTTGCTTCCCATTTACCTTCTACTTTTTCATACAATGGGAAATCTACAACCCAACAGAATTTATAATCTTTTGGATTGATTAATTTTAATTTTTTTCCAAGTTCTAATCTTAATGCACCTGTTGCAGCATAAGCAATTTCTGGAATATCTGCTACACATAATAATAAATCTCCATCCTTAGCATGAGTTTTATAAATTATTTCTTTTTGCACTTTATCATTAAAATATTTTGCAAATGCAGAATCTAATTTTCCTTTTGTAATTTTAAAATAAGCTAAACCTTTTGCTTTGTAAATTTTTACAAAACTTTCTAATTCTTCAAGTTCTTTTCTTGAAAATTGTGAACCTTTTGGAACACAAAGACATTTTACCATTTGTGCATTTTTAAAAACACCAAAATCAGATTTTTTTGATTCTTCTGTAATATCTTTTAATTCTAAATCAAATCTTAAGTCTGGTTTATCAGAACCATATTTTTCCATTGCTTCCCAATAAGGAATTCTTTGGAAAGGAGTTTTAACATGTAAGTTTAATCCTTCTTTGAATAAATGTTTTAATAAACCTTCTATAATATTTTGAACATCAATTGCGTCAACAAAAGACATTTCTACATCAACTTGGGTAAACTCTGGCTGTCTATCTGCTCTTAAATCTTCGTCTCTTAAACATCTTGCTAATTGATAATATCTATCACAACCAGCCACCATTAACAATTGTTTGTATAATTGTGGTGATTCTGGCAAAGCATAAAATTTTCCAGGATTTACTCTTGAAGGAACTTTGAATACTCTTGCTCCACCAGGAGTTGTTTTTACTAACATAGGAGTTTCAATTTCTAAAAAAGATTGTGAATTCATATATTCACGAGTTGCCATCGCAAGTTTATGTCTCATTGCTAATCTTTCTTGCATTAAAGGTCTTCTCAAATCTAAATATCTATATTTTAATCTTAATTCTTCATTGCTTTCAATTCTATCATCAATTTCAAATGGAGGAACTTCTGATTTATTTAAAACTTCTAATTTGCTAACAGTAACTTCAATCTCTCCTGTAGAAATTTTTTCATTTTTCATTCCTCTAGGTCTTTTTCTTACATTTCCTGAAATCTTAATGCAATCTTCTCTTCTTAATTGATCTGCTTCTTTAAAGAATTTACATTGTGGTTCAAATACAATTTGAGTCATTCCATATTTATCTCTTAAATCAATAAAAATAACTCCGCCATGATCTCTTCTGCTATGAACCCAACCACATAAAATAGGTCTTTCTTTTAGAGATTTAACTGTAAGTTCACCACAAGTGTGTGTTCTTAAACTAGTTTTTGGCATAGAATTAAGTCTTTTAAAGAATATATAAAGTTTTTGAAAGAAAAAGGTATATAAATACTAATATTCTATAAAATATAAAAAAGAGGTACTATGACGCTAGATAATAATAGGTTAATAAAACTATTTTCTTGTATAATCGCAATTGTAGGAATTTTGATTATTATTGGTTGGGTAGCAGACATTCCTTCTTTAAGAACTCTTTTATTAGGCACAGTTGAAATGAAATTTTTAAGTGCTGTTTCTTTTTTAATGAGCAGTATTTTACTTTATTCTCTTGTAAAAAAAGATGAGATAAAAAATAAAGAATCAGGATTGTTTGTTTTTCTTATAGTAATATTCTCCTCATTTATATTATTAATCATATTAATTTCTATTTTAAATATAATGGGTTTAGATTTAAATATTGAATATTTTATAAATCCAAATTATATACCCTATTCTAAAACCTTACCTGTCTCTGTACCTTCTATTGCAACTATATTTAACTTTTTTTTAATAATGACTATAAGTTTTATGAATCTTTTCTGTTCTTCTTGTGCTAAAAAAGCAAATAAGGTGTTTGGATCAATTATAATATTAATTTCAATAATAGTTCTTGTTGGATATATTTCTGGGGTTTCTTTATTAACTTCGGCTATACCAAATATATCAAAAGCTATGTCAATCCCTAGCTCAATTTTATTTATATTAATAGGCATTTCTTTATTTTTACTAAATTCTAAAAATAATTCAAATAGTAAATTTGAAGTAAAGTATAGTATAAAACAAAAATTAATTATAGGTTCTTCTATGCTTATTTCATTTACAATTATTTTAGCTGCACTTACTTCTTTGGTTATATACCAAAATGATATAAATTTAAAACAAATAGACGAAGTTGAAGCCCCCTTACAAGTAATGGTAGAAGAAGTAATAAGTTATGATGCCCTGTTAACTTCAAATGCTGAAGCAGCATTATTACATTCTATTAAAAAAGAAACATCTGAAGCAAAGATACATAAAGATTGGTATGACCAACAAGGAATTGTATTAGATAATTTATTAAAAAATGGGGCAAGAATTCTTTTAAGTAAAAGTAAAAGAAATATAGAAGATAAAGAATTAGTATATGGATATCTTAAAGAATTAGATAGAGTTAATTTAGCCTTAGTTGATTTAGAATTAGGCGCATTTGCTGCAATGGAAAAAGGAGATACAACTACGGCTTATAATTTAATTGTTGGAAGTCAATATCAAGAATATAAACAAGAACTTAGAGAATTATATACCAAATGGTATGTAGAAGAAAAAAGAATTTCAGATATATACGCTCACAAAGTCATCAATAATTTAAATAAAATCCTTATATTTAAGATAATATTAAGTTTAATTATAATTATTTTTGGAATTATAATGTCCTTTTTTATTATAAGATCAATTGTTAATCCATTATCTAAATTAGAAAAAGTTGCAGATGAAATAAGTTCTGGTAATTTAAATGTAAAAGTTTCTTCTGATACAAAAAATATGCCTGGAGTAATAGGACAGCTCGCAATAGCATATGAACAACTTATCCAAAGTGCACACTTTGCTCTTGAAACAACAATCTTTAATAAAATAAGAGGAAAAGAAGAAGTAAGTGGATCTGAAAAGAAATATCAATCTCTTTATGAACTTTCAACAGATGCTATTATGACAATCGAACCACCAACTTGGAAATTTACTTCTGGAAATCCTACTACAATAAAAATGTTTAAAGCTAAAAATGAAAAAGATTTCGTTTCTACAAATCCATGGACATTATCTCCTAAATACCAACCTGATGGGCAACTGTCTTCTGTAAAAGCTAAAAAAATGATTGAAAAAGCAGTAAAGAATGGAAATAATTTCTTTGAATGGATACATAAAAGAAAGAATGGTGAAGAGTTTTTAGCTACAGTACGTTTAAGTTATGTAAAAATCGATGGTAAATTTGTAGTAGAAGCAACTGTTAGAGATATTAAAAAAGAAGAAAATATACTTAAAAAAGCTAGTTTGAAACTTAATAAAAAATAAATTAATTTAAAATGGCTATAAATTTTTCTGAACTAAAAAAAGGAGAGATTGTTCTACTTGTAACGTCTGCAGAAAAATATATTTCAACTTCTATGCAAATGTTAAAATATTATTGCAATCAAAAAAATATTTCTGCAGTATATGTAACTGTAAACAAACCTTATGATTCTTTAATTAAAATATTAGAAAAATATAATATCAATACAAAAAAAATATTTATTATAGATGCAATAACCCCTACATCTGCTAAAAACAAAGAAAATGCAATATTTATAGGAAACCCAAAAGAATTAACCAGTATTTCTATATCATCTACCTCTGCTATAAAAAGCATTCCTGGAGAAAAGGTATTTTTCTTTGATTCTTTATCTACTTTATTAATTTATAATGATTCTGGAAGTGTTACTAAATTCGCACATTTCTTAGTAAATAAAATGAAAAGTCTAGACGTATCTGGGGTAATCATTTCTTTAGAAAAAGAAATGGATCCAAAAATGCTTTCTCAACTTTCTCAGTTTGTTGATAAAGTTATTGAAGTTAAATAAAATAGTTTTTATTAAAATACATTTAAAAGTTCTATATATATTGATATTAATGTGTGATAGACGTCTATCAATTGCATATATGATAAATGAGTAACATTTATAAATAAATAAAATACTAAAAAATAGGTGGTTTTTTGAAAAAAGAGAAAGATAAACATCAGATTACAATAGAAGATCTTCTTAAAAGTCACAAACAAGGTTTAACTATTTCTGAAATTATGAAAAAATTAAATCTAGCTAGACACACAGTTTTAGCAAGATTACACTTGTTAGAAGGCCAAAATAAAGTATTTCTAAGAAAAATAAATATGGCTAAATTATATTATTGGAATAAAGAAATAGAAGAAGATAATAATCTACCAAAAGTTGTAAGCTTGAAAGAACATCATCTAAAAATAAATCCAATTCACAAACCAAAAACAAAAAATATAGAAATAGATATGAAAAAAATAAAAGAAGAGGTGGGTGAAGAATTAAGAAGGGGAACAATAAAAAAAGAAGAAGCACAAATAAAAGAACAAAGAAAACCTATAATAAAAGTTATTGGAAATAAAAAAGACAAATCAATAAAACCATCAACAAAATTCATAAAAACTGGAATTGAAGGATTAGATGAATTATTTCAAGATGGAATTCCAAAAGGATGTTCTGTTTTAATTGCAGGAGGAGCTGGTTCTGGTAAAACAATTTTCTGTCTACAAACTTTAAATTATCATGCAATACAAGGAAAAAAATGCTTATATATGAGCTTTGAAGAATCTGAAGAAAGATTAATGGAACATATGGAAGGATTTGGATGGAATCCAAAAGAATTAATTAAAAAAGGAAATTTAATAATAAAAAGATTCAATCCTTTTGATATTACTAGAAGTGTTGATGCTTTATTAATGAAAGCCAAAGGAGAATTATTAATTGATGTTGAACCAATTATCTTGCCTGAAAAATTTAAACCAGATATAATTGTTGTAGACTCTTTTCATCAAGAAACCTTAAGATCACCTCTTTGGTCATTTTCTTCTCGTCATTAGCCTGAAGCTGGCCGTAACAGTATACGCATTTATAAGAGCACCTTCTGGTCAATGCGCAATCAATGGTAATCGGGG
>JAQUOT010000001.1 GCA_028716945.1 Candidatus Nanoarchaeia archaeon | reverse complement strand
ATCCTTTTGATATTACTAGAAGTGTTGATGCTTTATTAATGAAAGCCAAAGGAGAATTATTAATTGATGTTGAACCAATTATCTTGCCTGAAAAATTTAAACCAGATATAATTGTTGTAGACTCTTTAACTGCTATTGCTTCTGCATTTATAGGAAAAGAAGATAGTTATAGGATATATGTTGAACAATTATTTAGATTTTTAGAAAGTATAGAATCAACTAGTTTTTTAATAGCAGAAACAAAACAAATACCAGAAATATTTTCAACTTCTGGAGTAGAAGAATTCCTTGCAGATGGAGTAATTGTTCTTTATAATATAAAAAGAGGAGATATAAGAGAAAGTGCTATTGAAGTTTTAAAAATGCGTGGTGAAAAACATCAGAAAAAAATAGTTGCTATGCAAGTTACAGAAGAAGGAATTGTAGTTTATCCTGAACAAGAAATATTTGGAGGACTAGAAGAGAAATGAAAGGAATAACTAATTTTATTCTATTTTTAATTATTTTTTCTAGTTTAGTCTATGCAGCAGATCCTTATTATGTAATTAATTCTCCCACTAATAATACTGCGTTTGATTATAGTTGGGCAATTCTAAATTTTACAGTATACGATTTAGATTTAAATACAATGATAGTAAATGTTTATGGTAGTAATACTTCAAACCCTTTAAGTCCTGCTAATCATACTTTATTATTTACCAGAAAAGAAGTTGTAAATGGAACTGAATTAATATATAATTGGACCGCTCCTGTTGTAAATTTAAGTTCAAATATAACTATATTGATGCATTTTAATAATATTTCTGGATTAGATAACGAATCCAATGTTTTTGGTGAAAGATCTTTAATGAATGGAACAAAAAAAGGGCCTGGAGAACCAGCTTGGAATTATTCTGGTAAATTTGGAGCCGCATTACAATTCGATGGTGTTAATGATTATGTAAAATTACCAAATAATTCATTAATAAATATTCAAGAAGCAACAATAGAAACATGGATTTATCCTTATGATTCTACTTCAGGAACTATATTTTCTGCAAAAGAAAATGAAGCAGATACTCAAGATATGTTTTTATTTTATTTATATGGAGGTAGATTAGTTGCAGGATTAAAAAAAGGAAATGCTTATACTTGGTTAGGAACTGGAGATACAACTATATTGAATAACACCTGGACACATGTGGCCATTACTGTAAATTCCACAGGTAATTCTTTATATGTAAATGGAAAAAGACAAGCAGTCACTTACACAACTGGAACTTCAATAAACCCAGAATTTATAGAGACTTTACCTCCACCACCTTCAACAGCAATACAAACTTATTATATAGGCAAAGTAAGATATAGTTCTGCAGATCAACAATTGTATAAAGGATTAATAGATGAATTTGCATTTTATAATAGGTCCTTGTCATTAAATGAAATACAAAATGATTATAGATTAAAAAATAATACCTATTTTTGGAGAATTGTTTTAAGTGATCCTACAAGTACCAACACTTCTATAAGACAATTTACAATCGGAGCAGATTGGTTTGTTACACCTTTAGATTTTGGACCCATTGCAATAAATGTAACTACAAATGGAACTCTTGGAAATATAACTATTAATAATAGCGGGCATAGAACATTAAATATTACTTTTAATATTAGCAATGGAAGTTTTATAACTTATTTTGATAAAGATTTTTATATAAATCTATCAAGAGATAATGCTAATTCAAATGCAACAGTTATAGGAATAAATGTTACTGCCCCAGATACCAGTGGTATTTATGATATTGTTTTTACTATTTATGCTAATTTAACAGAAACTTGGAATGAAGCAATTCCTTATATGAGAAATGTAACTGCAAGGATAATTGCTACAGCAGGAGAACCTGCATTATCAACTATTATTGATGAATATCCTAATTCAATACTCGTTGGAGAAACTGCAAATTTTTCTGCAACAGTAAAAAATGTTGGAAGTGGAATAGCAACAGATGTTTATTTATGGTATGAATTACCCGCAGGTTGGACAAATATTTCTGGAAATTTAAATCAATCTTTAGGAAATTTAAGTGTAGGTTCTGCAAATCAAAGTAATATAACTGTAAGCATTTCAAGCTCTGCTTCTTCAGGATTACAAAATGTAATTGCAAATTCAAGTGGATACAATGAAACAAATTATACTGTTGGTTTAACAATAATTATTGGAGATTCTGTCTTAGTAGATATTATTCCCCCAATTAGCGCACCTAGTGGAGGAGGAGAAGCTACGGCATCTGCAATAGGTGGTGGAGGGGGAGGAAAGACTACAGTAAAAACAGTTCAACAATTTGATGTTTTAAGAGGAGGATATCAAGATGTACCCATAGAAATTAAAAATATTTATACAAATAGTATTTTACAAAACGTTAAAATAAAAATAGAAGGATTTTTACCTCAGTACTTAAATATTTCTCCAGAAACCTTAGATGATATTCCTTACAATACTAACAAAACTTTTTACTTAAATGTTTTTGTACCTACTTATTTTGAAAAAGAAAGCTTTGACTTAAAATTAATTATTACTGGAGATATTATAGGAATAAATCAGAAAAAAGATGGAACTTATGAAAGAAAACCTTTATTAGAACAAAAAATAATAAAATTATTAATAAGAGAAGTAAGCCCTGAAAAAGCACAAATTTCATTAGATAAAATTAAAGAATATATAAATGAACTACAAAATGCAAACATTCCTTATTCAAAACTTACTTTATTAGATCAAAATGCACAATTTGCCTTAGATTCTTTAGATTTTGAAAAAGTAAAACTTCTTGGAGAAGAAGCAAAAGCTATTAGAGATAATGCATTTGCTTCAAAAGAAATACTTGAAAAAATACAAAAGGATATTAAAAATGCAGAATCTAAATGGTTAAAAGTTTCTGAAACAAAAAGATCTTTAGAATTAGCTCTAAAAGCATATGAAAGAGAAGATTTTGTTACTGCATTACAAAGATCTAAAGATACACAATTACTATTTATTTTAGAAACCAAAGGTAAAGTAAATATTTTATGGTTGTTAAAATACTATTGGTGGGCTTTAATAATTGGAAGTATTGTATGCTTAACAGTTGCTTTCTTAGTTTATAAAAAATTAGCAGTATTCATAATAAATCAAAGAATAATAAATATAAATAAAGAAGAAGAAGCCATTTCTGAATTACTTAAAGAAGCCCAAAAAAACTACCTTATTAAAAAATCTGTTTCTGAGTCAGAATATAATAAATTAAATTCTCAATATAATTCAAGATTAAATAAAATAAGAAATATTAGATTAAAACTAAGGAATAAACGTATAGGAATAAAAAAATTAGAACAATCCTTAGATAATACTAAAAAAGAAAAAGGTGATTTAATAGAAAACATAAAAAAATCACAAACAGATTATCTACAAAAAGGGAAAATTAGTAGAGGAGATTTCTTCAGGCAAGAAGAACAAAATCAACAGAGATTAGCAGAAATAGAAGAAGAGGAAAGCGTAATAAAACAGAGATTAGAAAAACAAAAATTATCTTCTATTGGAAAAATAATGAATAAAATAGAAAATTTATTAATAAGAGGAAAGTTCAAAAAGGAAAAAGGAAAATATTATGGTAAATGGATAATTTTAAAGATTAGAGAATTAGAAAAAGAGATAAAAGGAGACAAAAAACCAAAGAGTAAAAACAAAAAAGGGGAAGTTAGAAGATTATCTATTCAAGAATTAAAAGAATGGTATCCTGGAGCATTCAAATGAATAATAAAACAAAAATAGGATTGTATGTTATAATTATTTTTTGCCTATTTTGTAGTTTTCTTATAATAAACCATACGAAATTTACAGGTTTTGTAGTATTAGAAGAGGTTAAAGTTGAAAATAATTTTAATTATATAAAACCAGATATAATAACTAATGATTCTACGCTTATTGTATTAAATAATGCTCAAACTGAAATAAACACAATGAAAGAAGCAGGATTTGGAACTTATTTTGTTAATGATAAATTATTAGAAGCAAAAACCGCCTATACTTATGGAAATTATGAAGAAGTTTTTAAAAATACTCAATTAATTACCTATACAAAAAACCAAGCATTTAAGATTTTAGATACAATTTCTATCTTAAAAGATAAAGAAAATGAATATGCAAAATCTAGAATAAATACAAGTTTAGTTCTAGAATATCTAGCTCAAACAGAATCATCATTAAAGGAAGAAAGGTATAATGAAGCAGATGCTTTTGCAAAAGAAACTGAATTAAAATTAGAAAGAGCTAAATCTGAAAACACAAGAACTAGAGAATTAATTAAATTAGGTAAAAACTTTTTCTTGAGATATTGGTGGCAGATAATTATCTTTTTAATATTATTAATAATCGCTTCTACTCCAATTTATAAGTATTTAAGAGTAAAATTTGCAAAAAGAAAATTAGAAAATTTAAAATTAGAATTAAAAACTTTAACTAATTTAATAAAAGAACTGCAAGAAAGGGCATTCCAAAAGAGAAATATTCCTATGTCTACATTTAAACTAAGATCTGAAAGTTATAAAGATAAAATTGCTGAAATAAAAAGAAAAATCCCTGTAGAAGAAGCAATAATTAAGAGGTATACAAAAAATGATAGCAATAGAGTCTTTTAAAAAATTCAAATTAATAGATATTTATGTATTTGTAATTTTATTAGGATTATTTTTATTTTCTAATTTTTTAATAAATTGGATAAATCATCCTATATATTCCTTTGTTTTTTCTTCCCTAGTGTTAGTAATATTCATGAGTTTATCTTTATTGATAATAAGAAAGGCTTTTTCTGTAATAATATTTAATTTTTTAGTAGGAATTTTTAGTGCTATATTAAAAACAAATTTCTCTAATATTAGCTTATTGTCTAACTATAATTTTATAATTTTAATTCTAATCGCAATAATTTATGAGTTAATATTTTTAATGTTGAAATTAGAATTCAGAAATGTTCCTATTGATATTATAATTGGAGCGGCAATTGCTAATTCTTTTATCCCAATCTTGCTTTCTTTATTCTTTTCATTAGAAGTAACAAAAACTATGATGTTTAATTTTGTAAATTTATTCCTTCTTTATTTCTTAATAGGAATTTCTGGTTCTATAATTGCCTTTTTAATTTGGTATGAATTAGAAAATAGAAAAATTATCTTAAAATATGAATTTAGACATTAATTATCTTCCATATAAAAACCAGCCTGTAAGAATTAGTATTGAAGCGATTATTCCTATTATATTAGAGATTAATACAGGAACACTTTTTATTTCTAATCCATATAATAACCATATTAAAGCTCCAAGAATATAAACAGAATAAGTTATTGCTGAAATATCTTTTGCAGATTTTCTTTTATATATTTTATAAACTTGCGGAAAATTAGCTAATGCCATTAAACTTCCAGAAATCGTTGCTAAAGTAGAAAGCACCGACATTAATTACACCTCCATAGTATTATCTACCAATGTTTCTATTTCATCAAAGAGTTTGCTCTTTTTATCTTTACTAGAAATTATAAGAACAAGGGTTTTATTCTTTTTTCTTACTTTTTGTATTAAATCTTGAACAAATTTTGAAATGGTTTCATTATCATAATAAATTAACATATTCGAAAGAGAATCTATGATGAAATGAAGTGCACCATTGTTAATATTTTTTCCTATGGCTAAAGATAATTCTGTAAGGGCATTTGGGGAACTTATAAAAATACAATTCTTTTCAGGTTTGGTATTAACTATAGTTTTAGTAACACAATCTATGACTATAAAATTTTCTGAGTTTATCTTATTTTTTTTAAAATCGTCTATTAATGCTTCAAAGCCTTTATTTATTGTAACATAACATGTTTTTTCATCTTGTAATTCTTTAGATATTTCTATTATACTTTTATGATAATTTTCTGGAACAACTACTATTAAAATTGCTTTATTTTTAGGGATTTTCATTTTAAATCATCAGAATTCTTTTAATTCTGGTCAATAGATCTTTATTATCAAATGGTTTTTCTATGTAATCTATTATCTTTCCTTGTATCAATTGTTGTTTTGTTGCCTCTGCTAATCTAACTACTGTTAAGAATATGATGGGTAATTTAGGATATAATTTATTTACTTTAGAAATAATTTCTTTTGTTGTCATTCCTGGCATTAAAATATCAAGTAAAATCAGATTAGGTTTAATTATTTTAAGTTTTTTTAAACAAGCTTCTCCATTTTCTGCAGTTTCAACTTCAAAATTATTATCTTCTAGAAGATTTTTTACAGACTCTCTGATGTCTTCTTCATCATCAACTATCAGGATTAATGATTTTTTTGGCATTTTGCCTCTTTTTACCTTTTTATATTAAATTTTTACACTATTTATATTTTATGGTTTGTACCCTTTATTGGCAAGGTAAAACAGAATGTACTTCCTTTACCCAAGTGACTTTCGACTTCTAGTTTTCCTCTATGTGCTTCAACTATCCCTCTTACTATGTTTAAACCTAAACCTGCTCCAGAATGCATACTTTTTGCTTCTTTTCCTTGATAAAATAATTCAAATAAATGTTTTTGTTCATCTAAAGACATTCCCTTTCCATTATCTTTTACACAGATTATAACTTCATTTTTTTTCTTTTGAAGGGTTATTTCTATTTGAGAAGCATTACTGTGTTTTATCGCATTATCTATTAAATTAACAAATACTTGTTCTAGCCTATACCTACCTGCATAAATCATTTTTGGTTCCCCATCAAAAGATCTTTTTATAATAATTCCTTTTTGTTTTGCAATAAAGTTCATATTAGTTATAACTTCATCTACTAATTCGTTTAAATTAAAATTAAACTTTGAAATAATAAGGCTTTTTGATTCTATTCTTGAAATTTCTAAAATATCATTAATCAATCTTTCTAATCTTACAACATTTCTAACTATCATGTTTATGCTATTCAAATGTTCTTCTTTTGAAAGATTTTTTTCTAAAATTCTTTGTAATTGTATTTTTATTGGAGTTAACGGAGTTTTTAATTCATGTGAAGTCATACTCAAGAATTCACTTTTTAATCTATCTAATTCTTTTAATTTTTCATAAGATTCTTTTAATTTTATTTCAGCATTTTTTTGCAGAGCAATATTTCTAAAAATTCCCTGCAGATACATTTTATTTCCTACGAATGCCTTAGAAGCGTTTATAGCTACAGGAACCCTTTTATTATATTTAGTTAAAACTTCTGTTTCATACAAAGCAAGTTTACCTTGTGCCTGTTTTTTAAAAGCAAGCATAGTATCTTTTATTCTGTCTTTTGGATGTAATTGGTACGCTTTCATAGAAAGTAGTTCAGCTCTAGGATAATCAAGAAGTTTTTCTGCAGCTTTATTACAATCTAATAACTGTTTTGTTTTTGAATCTGCAACAAACATCGCATCAACAGAACCATCAAATAACCCCCTATATTTTTCTTCGCTTTTTTTAAGGTTTGCTTCTGCTAATTTTTCTTTATTAATATCTCTTACCGTAGCTTGTAAATAAGTTTTTCCAGCTTCTTCAACTTTACTTAATAAAACCGTTGCAGTAAAGTTTTCCCCATTTAATCTTTTATGAATCCATTCAAAATAATTACTTCCATTTTTCATAGCTAAAGCAATCATTTTTTTAGCTTTTACTTTTGATAATTGTCCATCAGATTGATACTTTGGGGATAGTATCCAAGGACCTAAAGAAGCAAATTTTTTTTCTGTTTTAGTTTTAAACATCTCAATTGTAGCTGGATTACCCGAAGTAAACTTCCATGTTGGAGGTTCTAAAGTCATTATTGCATCTTTAGAGGTGTTATATAAAATATTAAATATTGTTTTTCCTTCCAAAGCAATTATTCTCATCCTAAAATTAGATATTCCAAAACTTAAATCATTAGCAACCTGTTTTAAAATCAATACTTCTTCGTTATTAAAAGCCTTAGATTCAATTGCATAAATATTCAAAGTCCCTAAAACCTCATTTTTATATACTAAAGGAATTGATATTGCAGATTTATAACCTCTATATAATGCTTCTTTTTTCCATTTTTTAAATTTAGGATTGGTTATAATATCTCTACAAATAAATGGCTTTTTTCTTTGAATCGAAGTAATTGCTAATTCTTTTGATTTTGGTAACTCTTTCCAAGATAATTTTGTTTTCTTCGAAATACCATATTGATTTAAAGGCACTATCTTTTTCTTTTTTATATCCTCTACTAACCCAATCCATGCAAATTTATAACCTGCAACTTTTACGGCAGTTTTACATATACCATTAAGTAATTTCTTTTCACTTTTAGTATAACTAAGAAATTTATTTACTTCAGAAACTAATTTTAAAGCACGTTTAATTCCAACAGGCAATATTGACTTTTTATATTGCTTCACTCTTTTTTTTACCATTTTTTATATTTTACCTTTATTAATAAAATATTTAAATCAACTATTTACCCTTTTAAGATTATCAAACCTGCTTTTAAAAAGAATTCTAAAAATATAAATGTTTCTATAACCGAAAAGAATAAATATAAACTTATTACAGATAAAAGCATGATACAAGAGGATCTAGCAGACTTTTCTGTGAATTATGCATTAAAATTGGGGGCAAAGTATGCTGAAGTAAGGCTAGAACAGCATAAAGGCACTAGTTTCTTGCTTAAAAATGGTATTCCTGAGGTTTCTGGTTTTGATGATACATTAGGCATGGGAGTAAGATTTTTAGTAAAAGATACTCTTGGTTTTGTTTCGATAAATAACTTACAAAAAGAATTAACTAAAGATTTAATTAAAAAAGCATTCAAATTAACTGAAGATTCTTACAAATTAACAGAAAAAACTAAACTAACAAAAGAAGATGTAATAAAAACAAAATATGAAGTAAAACAAAAAATAAAATTAGAAAACATTTCTCCAGAAGAAAAATTAAAATTCTTAAAAGGTATTGACAAAGAAACAAAACAAGCAGTTGGAAGATTTTATTCTTTAAGTGATGATGTTATGCACAAATATTATGTAAATTCTGAAGGTGCAAAGATAACTCAAATTATTCCAAGAACAAATTTCTTTTATTATATAACTGTAAATAACAAAGCAGATAGTTTACAAAGATTTTTACAACATGGAAATGTTGGTGGTTGGGAATCAGTAAAAGCCTGGAATTTATCTGAAAAAATAAAAGATGAGATAAAAGCTATGCTTAGAAATTTAAAAGAAGGTAAAAAATTAAAACCAGGAAAATATGATGTTGTAGTTGCTCCAGAAGTTACTGCAATAATGACTCATGAAGCAGTGGGTCATCCAACTGAAGCTGATCGTATTCTTGGAAGAGAAGGAGCACAAGCAGGAGAATCCTTTGTAACAAAAGATATGCTTAATAAAAAATTAGGATCAGAATTATTAACAGTAGCAGACGACCCTACTATTCCAGGCAGCAATGGTTTTTTCTTATATGATGATGAAGGAGTAAAAGCAAGGAGAAAACTATTAATGAAAGATGGAAAAATAAATGAATTTTTACACAACAGAGAAACCGCAGCAGAAATGGGAACAAAAAGTAATGGTTCATCAAGAGCAAATGATTATGATAAAGAAACTATTGTTCGTATGTCAAATACTTTTGTTTTACCAGGAAAAACCAAAGAAGAAGAAATGATAAAAGAAATAAAAAATGGAGTTTATATAAAAAATTTCATGGAATGGAACATTGATGATAAAAGATTCCATCAAAAATATGTTGGTTGTGAGAGTTATTCGATAGTTAATGGAGAATTAGGAAAACCAATAAGAAATCCTGCTCTAGAAATAACAACCCCAGGTTTATGGTCATCTGTAGACGCAGTTGGAAAAAATATAGCTCATTTTTCAGGAACATGCGGAAAAGGAGAACCAATGCAAGGAATTCCTGTATGGTTTGGAGGACCATCATTACGTCTAAAAAATATTGTATTCAAATGATAGAAGAGGACATACTTAAAAAATTAAAAAATGAAGTAGATGATGTAATTGTAATGAGTGGAGAGAGTAATTCATCTCATATAAAATTTGTAAATAATAAAATTGCTAAAACTGGAACCGAGATATTAAAAAACATAAGTATTTTTGCTGTTTGGAAAAAAAGAGTAATGTTTACAAGCTTGAAAGATTTTGATCAAAATACCATTGATAAAACCATTAATAATCTTTTAAAATTCATAAAAAGTTTACAACCAAAAGAAGATTATTATGGAATAGCAAAAGGACCTTTCAAATACAAAGATATTCCGGGGTTATATGATAAATCTTTAATTCATGTTAATCAAATAGATTTAGTAGAAAAGGCAATAAATGCTGCTGATGTAAAAAGATGTTCTGGAGATTTAATATTAAGCGAATCAAATTCTAGATTGATTGGATCAAACAATGTAGATACTTCTACAAAAGAGACAAATGCTCATTTTTCAATAAGATGTTTCATGGATAAAGAAGCAACTGGCCATCAAGTGATTAGTTCTCCTACACTAAAAAATTTTGATGTAGAAAAAACTGCAAGAATAGCAGGAGAAATAGCTAAAATGGCTAGAAATCCTATAGAAACTGTTTCTGGAAAATATGATGTTGTTTTCCATCCAATGGCAGGAGCAGCATTATTAGAAACTATTGGAAGTTCGGCTTCTGCATTCAATGTTAGTTCTAAAATGAGCTTCTTAGAAAATAAAATTGGAAAAAAATTAGGTAATTTTACTTTAGTTGATAATCCAACAATTCCTGGTGGAATAGGATCTATGAAACAGGACTCAGAAGGAGTTCCTACAAACAAAACAACAATAATAGATAAAGGAACATTAAAAACTTATTTACACAATACTTCAACAGCAAAGAAATTTAAAACAAAAACAACAGCAAATGCAGGATTAATTACACCTGAATTTTTTAATTTAGTTCTTGAACCTGGAAAAAATTCATTTAAAAAGATTTTACCTGATAAAGGAATTTACATTACAAATGTTTGGTATACAAGATTTAACAATTACAGCACAGGAGATTTTTCAACAATACCAAGAGATGGAATATTCTTAATTAAAAACGGAGAGATTTCTCAACCTATAAAAAATATAAGAGTTTCTGATAATATGCTAAATATTATGAAAAATATGTCTCAAATAGCAAATGACTCTCAACAGATTTTAAGTTGGGAAGTAGGATCTCCTGTAACCACACCTTCCTTCTTAGTAAAAAGTGTTAATATCACAAAACCAACAAATTAAGATAATTTAGCAATTTCTTTTCTTATCAAATCTGAAATTTTCTTAGCATCAACTTTACCACGATATTTTTTCATAACATCTCCCATCAATGGACCAATGCTATATTCTCCTTTTTCTTTTATTAAAGCTTTGTTTTTCTCAACTAATTTTTTAATTTCACTTTCTATATCGGAAGCAGAAACAACTTCATATTTTGATTCGTTTAGTTTTCCTTTTGTTAAAATATCTGTAAACATTTCTGGAATTGCTTCTTTAGGAATACCTTTTTCAACTAATTTTAATATTTCTATGAAATCGTTCTCTTTTAACTTAGAAATATCTAAATTATTTCTTGCTCTAACATCTTTTGGATATTCAATTAATATTTTTGTAATTAATTCTGGTTCTAATTTAAATTTAATATATTTTCCTAAATCAATCTTTTGTCTTACTAATTCATAAGCCAATTCAGGACTTAAATTGTATTTTTTTTCTAAAGCTAAAGATTTTTCTGTAAATAATTCAGGTAGTTTAATTAGTAACAAATCTTTTTTATTTATGTTAATTAAAGAAACATCTGTTTCAGGATACATTCTTGAAGAACTTGGCATTGGTCTCATAAAATTGGTTGTATTATCTTGATTTGCTTTTCTTACTTCTGATTGAACTTTTTTTCCATTATTTATTAATTCTAACTGTCTTTTTACTTCGTTTTCAATTACTTTTGGAATAGATCTTAAATCTTGAACACCTTTTATTTCAACTCTTGCTCCTTTGTTAATAGAAACATTCAAATCTTGTCTTATTGTTCCAATTCCTCTTTTAACTTTTTCAGTAGATTTTAACATCATTCCTAAATATTCTGCTATTTTTTTAGCTTCTTCAGGATCATTTATATCCGGACCTGTTGCAATCTCCAATAATGGAATTCCTAATCTGTCCAATCTATAAACAATTTTTTCAGAATCTTCTAAAGTTTTTCTTGCTGCATCTTCTTCTAGACATAAAGATTGTATTGATATTTTTTTATTATTAAAATTTAATAAACCGTTCATTGCAACTAAAGCAGTTCTCTGGAAACTAGAAGTATTACTATAATCTAAAACTTGTTTCCTCATGAATTGTATTTCTGGAATAACGTCCATTTTTAATAGTAAAGCAATTTGTAAAGCAGTGTTTAATGCATGATGATTTATTTTCCCAGGAGGTGCTTCGTCTAGCTCAACCAAGCAAGTATTTTCTTTAAACCCTTCATAAATAGCATATTTGTTTTTTTCTTGCTCAAATTCAGCTACAACATCCTTTTCTCCTAGTTCTGATAAAGAAGCTCTCAAGAACCTTTTAATAGTAAAATCTGGCTTTTCTTCTTTTAATATAGAAGGACATTTACAGAACAATTTATGTGTTTCTAGCTGACAATGTATTTCTAATCCCACTTTTAAGCCTAAAGCTTTATAATCCATATATTAATTCTAAATACTAAATATTTAAATATTTCTTATTCACGTATTAATTGATGAGGCATTCAGAAGGGTTTACAATAGGGTTTTTGCTTAAAACCATAGCAAAGAACTTGCAATATATATTCTTAGTTCTTGGAACTCTAAATCTATTAAATATTATAAATTTTAATTTAAATCCAAAGCATTTTCCTTCTTTATCTATAAGTTCAGAAATAGCAAAAATTACTGGATATACTTATAATCCTATTTTTATTTACGGGCATTATATTTATACATTCTTATTAATAGCAAAGGGATTTGCTTTAGGATTTTTTGAAACAATACAAGCAAATTATCTTCTTGCTTTAATTACCTGCATATTAATTGTAAATATTTGGTTATTGTATAATAAGGTTAGTTTTAGTTATGGAAAAAGTATTTGGAAATTAGAAGGAATATTAAGTAAACTAACAAAATCTATTTGGGAAGAGTCCAATATTCTTGAAAAAGGATTATGGATGATATTTTTTATAGATATTATGACTATTATTACAAGCCCTGGAAAATATGATTTATTATTTTTGTTAGTTATTTATTTGTTAATGATTGCAGTTAAATTCTTCCCTAATATCTCTTATACAATAATTAATTTATCAGATAATTTAGAAAGAACTTTTTTATATGATAAAAGAGTTTTATTGGCAATTACTGGAATTGATATTGTTTTAATTTATTTTGATTCTTCAAGCATTTTTACTTTGTTTTTAATAACTTTAGTATATAATGGAATTGCTTTATTGATATTAAACTTCTTGAAAAGATTTAGAGAATTGTATGATTATGTATTTTATGTTTTTAATTTAGGAATATTAGTATTTTTCTTGAGTATGATGTTTGTTTACTGGATTGCATTGCTTGCAGTGTTATTAATGCAAAGTCCAGTCATTGCATTTTATTATTATAAATATAAAAGATTTATATCGGAGAATTGGATTGAATTAATTAATGGAATAGTTTTGGTTATTTTAATAATTAGATTTTTTTAAATAAATTCTTCTTCGTATTTTGTTCTTTCAGAAATTTCTCCACGTAAATTATCGTTGAGCATGTATTTTACTTCATCTTTTTTGTAATTTCCTAATAACCAAGCTAATTTAACAAAAGCGGTGTTTGCAAGCATATCTTCTCCAGGTATTACTCCTAAATTAATTAAATCTCTGCCTTTATCATAAACATTCATATTAACTCTTCCAAAAAGACATTGAGTTGTCATAACAACAATACAACCAGAATCAATAACTTCTTTTATAGCAGGAAATATTTTTTTATTTATTGCTGCTTCGGGATTTGGAACATGTCCAGGTGTATGACCAAGGCCAGTTCCTTCAATAATTAATCCTTTATAATTTTTAAAAAATTTAAATTGTTCAGGTGACATGTTAATATGGATCTTTAATAATCCAATTTTATTTTCTAATTTAGGTTTTATTACAACTTTTTCATTGTTTCTTTTTGTATAATCTTTTTTAATGAATTCTATTTGATTGGATTTATAATTTACTTTTGCTATAGCAGTATCATTAACAACTTTAAAAGCATCTCTTCTTGAAGAATGTAATTTAGCAGTTTTACACGCAGGCAATATAAAACAAGAATTATCTGAAGAAGAACTATGCATACATAAAGCAACACCAGCGAAATCGGTTTTAGCAATAAATTCTGCTGCACATAACAAATTCATTCCTGCGTCACTTGAACCTCTATCAGAAGATCTTTGAGCACCTACAAATATTACTGGAATAGGTATTTTTTCCAAGATAAAAGACATAGCTGCTGAAGCAACAGCAAGATTATCTGTTCCCATACCAATTATAATCCCATCAACGCCTTTTTTTATCTGTTTTTCAACAGACTTTGCTATTAGAGAAAAATGTTCAAATCTTAAGTCATCAGACCACATATTTGCTATAAATTCAGATTCTATATTTGCTATTTTATTTAATTCTGGGAACATATCTAGTATTTCTTCTGGATTAAATCTAGAAACTACTCCACCAGTCCTATAATCAACTTTAGAAGCAATTGTTCCACCGCAATGCAAGATCATAATAGTTTTTAGATTATTATTGTGTTTTTGCTCTTTGAACTTTGGTTTTTCTGATTTTGTAGATTTAGAAATTATCTTAATATTTTTTGCATTTTTCTTTTCAATTCCAATATTATAACCATTTTTTAATTTCAAAACAAGAGAATCTTTAGAATCTTTTACAACAAAACCTTCTACTATTTTGTCATTGTATAATAGTTGAATCAGGTCACCTTCATTCATTTTAATTTTTAATGTCAAAATTATTTATAAGCCTTCTCTTTTGTGAGAACTTAGGAATAAAAGCTTAAATATATAGTTTAAAATATATTTTAGAGTTGAATAATCTTTATAAATTCCATTTGAGGTATATAAATATTATTATTTTAAAAAAAGTGTGTGTATGAGCTTCCGTAGTGGAAACTTCATCGAATGATTTCTATTTGAGCAAATAAAAACTCATTCTAAAAGTAGTAAACAAATCAAATATATAAAATTTGTTGGACTATAAAATATACTTCACAGTATATAATTAAAAAAAATTGGAGGAAAAAAAGAAAATACCTTAAAAAAGGGGGAGACACAAAAAAATGGAATTTATTATGCAAACTGCTTTACAAAAAGCTGAAGAAAACAAAATAGACACAAGCGGAATAAAATTAGGAACAGCAAACATCAAAGTTATTGGTGTTGGTGGAGCTGGTTCAAACGTTGTTAATTGGCTACACAGAAAAGGAATTAAAGGTGCTGAAGTTATCGCTGTTAATACAGATGCACAACACTTACAAGTTATATCATCTGATAAAAAATCATTAATTGGAAAAGATATAACAAGAGGACTTGGATGCGGTGGATTTATTGAAAAAGGAAGAGAAGCTGCACGCGAAAGTCTTGGAGATCTTAAAAAGTATCTAGAAGATGCTGATATGGTATTCATATGTGCAGGTATGGGTGGAGGTACCGGAACTGGTGCTGCGCCTGTAGTTGCAAGACTAGCTAAAGAAGCTGGTGCTATAGTTATTGGAACTGTAACAATGCCTTTCGAAATTGAAAGAGCAAGAATTGATAAAGCTGAATTTGGTTTACAGCAATTAAGACAAGAATCTGATACTGTTATTGTAATAGATAACAACAGATTAGTTCAAATTGCAGGTAACTTACCAATTCAACAAGCATTTGCAGTTGCAAACGAATTAATTAGTACAATGATTAAAGGTATAGTAGAAACAATTGCATTACCATCATTGGTTAACCTTGATTATGCTGATGTAAGAGCAATCATGGCTAATGGAGATGTTTCTGTTATTGGTGTAGGAGAATCTGCATCAGAAGACAGAGTTAATGAAGCTACAAGAAGAGCTTTGACAAATCCATTACTTGATGTTGACTATCAAGGTGCAACTGGAGCTTTAATCCACGTTACAGGTGGAAACGACTTAACTCTTGAAGAAGTCACTAAAATTGGTGATGTAGTAACTGCATCACTAGACCTAGATGCAAACGTTATCTGGGGATCAAGAATTGAAGACAGTATGGATGGAAAACTAAGAGTTATGACTATCATAACTGGAGTTAAATCACCATACATCTTAGGAAAAAACTCGAACCGTAATCCAGCTAAAGAAGCTAAAAGAATGAGCGACGAGCTTGGAATTGAGGTAATGAGATAAATAAGGTAACCTCCAATTTACACTCAAAAGGCAAAAAAAGACTAACCCCCCTTTATTGCCTTTTTGTGGTTTAGAAAAAAGAGCTAATGCCTTGAAGCATTAGCTTCTATTTCTTTTTTTATTATAAAACTAATTCTTAGAAAAACATATATACTTACACAACTTATCCTTTTTATGTATAATACTAATTTTTCAGAACAAATAGAAGAATTTGAAAGATATCTTTGTGGTCATGCTGTTATTGATAGAGCAGAAGAAGAGAAAAGAGCAAAATATGCATCTTTTGTTCCTCTAAAAAGCTTAGAAATATTAGAATGCGTACAAGCTGAAAATGGTGAGTGGGTACCCAAAAAAAGTTTAGAAAAACTGTTTCTAAATAGAATTCAAATAATCTCTTTTAAACTTAAAACCGTTTTTCTTTGCAAGTCTTTCAAGAGCTTTGTCAAATTTACTTCCATATTGTGCTGCTCTTTTCTTTCTAAAAGCAAATTTTCCAAGACCCAATTCAAAAGAAACTTCTCTCAATATCATTTTATTATTTTCAGAAGTTATTTTAAATTCTGAAAGTAAACCCATTGCCGTTTTAATTAAATCTTTATCCAAAAAAGGAGTTTCTATTTTCATTTTTAATTTTTTAGCAATTGGCAAGTCTCTTTGTAAGTCTCTATCATACATTTTTAACAAACCATTCCAGCATTCTTGATTAATATCTTTGGATTCTTTGTGTCTTTGATATCCTGCAAATATTTCTTCAGATCCAAGTCCTGTAAAAACAATTTTTATTTTGTCTTTTTTAGCTTGCTCCATTGCAATTAAAGTTACTAAACCAACTCCTGCTTTAACAGCATCCAATTTATACAGTTTAGATAATTCTTTTAATTTCTTTTCGATTTCATCAAGAGTTAATATTTTTATATTTAATTTAACTTTTAAAAATTTAGCAACTTGTTTTGCATATTTTATATCTTCTGAATCTTCCAGACCTACACAATAACAAATAAAATTTTTATTGAATTTCTTAGCAATTAAAGCTATTGTACTAGAGTCTACACCGCCGGAAAATAAAATTCCAAATTTTCCTTTAGGAACTCTTATTTTTATAGAATTAATCAAAGATTCTGCTAACAAAGTTTTAGCAAGATCTTTATCTGTAATTAGATATATTTCTTTTTTAATGTCTTTAATGAACTTAATCCAATCTTGCTTTCTCATTTCCATATTATACCATAGAAAAGCATATAAACGCATTTAAATCTTTAATGATTGGTGATGAAATGGAATATATTCTTACAAAAAAGATAAAAAACCCAATAATTATACAAGGTTTTCCAAGTTTTGGTCTAGTAGGGACAATTGCAACAGGATTCTTGATTGATCATCTAAATGCAGAGCCAATAGGAGAGATTGTTTCTAAAGATATACCTCCAATGCTAGCAGTTCATAATTCTCAGATTATAAGGCCTTTAGAATTATATTACGATAAGAAAAATAACATATTAATCTTAAATGCTTTAATGAACGTAGCTGGAAAAGAATGGGAATTATCCGAAGTTATTCTTAAAATGGCTAAAGAACTTAGTGCAAAAGAAATTATTGTTATAGAAGGTGTAGCAAGTCCTGATTTAACTCAAGAAGAGCCAGGAGCTTATCTTTATACTACTAAAAAAATGGATTCTATGAAAGCTTGCGGTATTAAAAAACTAGATGAGGGAGTTATTTTAGGAGTAACTGCTTCTGTTTTAGCAAAAGCAAAAGATACAGATGTTTCTTGTATATTTACTGAAACACATTCTGACTTACCAGATAACTTAGCAGCAGCAAAAGCAATTGAAGTTATTGACAAATATCTTGGATTAAAAGTTGATTTCAAGGAATTAATAAGAAAATCAAAAGAATTACAACAAAAATTACAAGGTATTGTGCAAAAAGGAAAACAAGCTAGAGCATTAACTGACGAAAAACAAAAAGAATTAGATTACATGGGTTAATTATTTATTATATTTTTCTAAGACTTTAATTTTTAAATTAGCATATAAATATCCTTTAGGATTAGGAATACTAATATGCTCGTGAGATACTCTATCATTAGGTATTACATCCTGAACATATATCATACTACCCTCTTTTTTTATGAAATGTCCAACTACTTGAGTAAGCCCTGCATTAAATTTAATAATATCTCCATAATGAAGTGTTGTTAGTGTATCTATACTCATTTTAAATTTTTTCCAAATTCTTCAAAGTAAGTTATTCTTCTTAGTTCTAGTTTTCTTGGAATTTCTTCCTGTTTTTTAACAAATCCAAGAGTTATAATACCCTCAACTTTTACTTTTGGAGGTATTTTTAACAAACTTTCAATTTTATTTTTATTAAAAGAGCCAACAAAACAAGTTCCTAAGTTAAGAGAAAATGCTTTCAACATAATATTTTGTGAAGCAATTGCACAATTTTGTACTGAATAATGATCTCCAAATTTTTTATATAAAACTTTCAGTCTTCCAGGAGAATTACATAAAGCAATGTGAACAGGAGCTTTTTCCATCCATATTTGATTGCAAGCTTCTGCTATTTGTTTTCTTTTTTTCTTGTCTTCAACTATAACAAAGTAAAAATTCTGTATATTTCCTGCTGCAGGAGCAAATCTTGCTGCGTCTAAAACCTCTGCTATATTATCTAAAGAAACCTTTCTTTCTGAATATTCTCGTATAGACCTTCTACCCTGAATTGCTTTGTCAAGATCCATTTTGTAATCAAAACCTTTTTATTTAGTATAAATATATAAATAATATGCAGTATTTAAAACTTGTTAAAATTTATAAGGCTTTAGAAAGCACAACAAAGAGGTTAGAAAAAACAAAAATTATTTCTGATTTCTTAAAAGAATGTCCTAATGAAGATTTACAGGAAGTTATGCTTTTATTACAAGGAATAGTATTTCCTAACTGGGATGATAGAAAAATAGGTATGTCTTCACAATTAATTTTAAAAGTTATTGCAAGATCTACTGGAGAATCTCCTGAAAAAATAGAAAGAGAATGGAAAAAAATAGGAGACTTAGGTTTAATTGCTGAAGATTTAATTAAAACTAAAAAACAAAGAACTTTAGCTTTTAATGAACTAACAATAAGAAAAGTTTTTGAAAACATAAGAAAATTAGCAGAATTAGAAGGTTCAGGAACTGTTGATAAAAAAGTTGCTTTAATTTCTGAATTATTATCTAATTCAAAACCAGAAGAAGCTAAATTTGTTGTTAGAACGATATTAGAAGAAATGCGTATTGGAGTTGCTGCAGGTGTTTTAAGAGATGCAATAGCTCAAGCATATGATATTCCTACAGAAGATATTGAAAAAGCATTGAATTTATTAGATGATTTTGGAGAGATTGCAGTAGCTGCTAAAAAAGGAATAAAAGCCTTACAGGAAATTGAATTAGAGCCAGGAAGACCAATAAGAGTTATGTTAGCTATTGTTGTAAAAGATGTTAATGAAGGTTTTGAATATCTTGGAAAACCTTTACAAGTTGAGTATAAATTAGATGGATTTAGACTAGAAATTCACAAGAAAAAAAATATAATTTCATTATTTACTAGAAGAATGGAAGATGTTACAAAGCAATTTCCTGATGTTGTTGAATTTGTAAAGAAAAATGTTAAAGGAGATAGTTTTATTTTGGATTCAGAAGCTGTTGGATTTGATAAGAAAACTAAAAAATATATGGCTTTCCAAAGTATTTCTCAGAGAATTAAAAGAAAATATGACATAGAAAAAACTGCAAAAGATTTCCCTGTTGAATTAAATATTTTTGATATTGTCTATTACAATGAAAAATCCTGGAAAGAAAAGCCTTTGGTTGAAAGAAGAAAATTATTAGAAAAAATTGTTAAACAAGAAAAAGGAAAAATTATTTTAACTAAAAAATTAGTTACAGCAGATGAACAAGAAGCAATTGATTTTTATAAGCAAGCAATTAAAAATGGATTAGAAGGAGTAATGTTAAAAAATCTTAATGCAGAATACAAAGCAGGAAGATATGTCAATTATATGTGCAAATTAAAACCAGTTCTAGAACCACTAGACTTAGTAATTATTGGTGCAGAATATGGAACAGGAAAAAGAGCAGGAGGCTTAAGTTCTTTTGTTTTAGGTTGTAAATCAGGAAATAAATTCTTAGCTTGTGGAATGATGGGAACAGGAATAAAAGAAAAAGTATCAGAAGAAGGAGTTACATTTACAGAGCTAACTAAAATATTAAAACCTTATATTATTTCAGAAGATGGAAAATCTGTAAAAATAAAACCAAAAATAGTTGTTGAAGTTGAATACGAAGAAATACAAGCAAGTCCTAGCTATGAATCAGGTTATGCATTACGTTTTCCAAGGTTTAAAAGATTAAGAATCAAAGAGAAAACAGAAAAAGATGCAAATACTCTTGAAGATCTAAAAAGAATTTATAAAATACAAAAAGGAAGACGATAAAATTATTCTTAGATTATAAATAGTAAAGTTTATATATACAGATTATTCTAACTACTTGAAAGTAATTAATATATAAAAAATGAATAAGAAAACAAAAATTTTATTGGTATATCCTGTAATTTCTACGAGTAATACAAATACTTCCACTTATTCTGCTCCATTAGGTTTAGCTTCAATAGCCACTTTCTGCAATCAAAATTTAAAAGGTATTGAGATTAAAATATTGGATGGATCTTTAATGCAACATCAAGAACAGATAGAATTTTGTAGAAGCTATAAACCAAATATAATTGGATTAAGTCCAACAGTTTCTAGTCAAAAAAATGCTTATGAAATAGCAGAATTAGCAAAAAATAATGATGCTTTGGTATTATTTGGTGGAGTAAACTCAAGTAATCTTTTTAGAAATATGTTAAAGAATAGGGAATTCATAGATGGAGTAATTCTTTTTGATGGAGAAATTCCTTTTTATCAAATTGTTAAAAAATTTATAGAAGGAAAAAAATCTAAAGAAGATTTGTTTACTGAGACTCCAAATGTAGCTTATAAAAAGAAAAATGGAGAGATTTGTGAACCCTCTAAAATTTATATTCCAAGACTAGAAGATATTCCTAAAATTGATTATTCTGTTTTAGATATGAAACGTTTTTTAGAACAAACTAGAAAAAGAGGATTTGGAAGTGCAATCACATATTATACTGGAAAAGGTTGTGCTAAAAGAAGTGGGGGAGATATTGAAAAAGAGTATTCTTTTGATGAGTATATTAATTTAGTTAAAGCGATGAAAACTTGTGGGTTTTGTGGAAGAAATGAATTAGGATTCAGAACTTTAAGTCAAGATAAAGAAGCAGAAATTGTTAGAGAATTATATAATAAATATGGAATTACAAGATTTTTTAATGTTCAAGACACAATAAAAATAAATTACCAAGGAAATAAATCGTTGGGTTTAGAAAATTGTATCTTCAGATTATTTGTAGGAATAGAAAATATAAATGAAAAAAATATTTCTCTATTAAAACAAAGGTATGGTCCAAATATTATCTTACAAGCAGGTATAGAATCAGCAGATCCAAATATGAGAAAAGCATTTGGAAAAGTGCAGATTGACAAGTCTAAATTAATTAAAATTTTTGATTTAATGGAAAAAGAAAAAATAAAGCTTCACCCTAGTTTTATATATGGAGGTAAAGGTGAAACAAAAGAATCAATAGAAACAACGATTTCTATCATAGAAGAAATAGCTAGACGTCCTTCTTTATCTGATTGGATATTAGTTAGTCCAGAGATGTTACTTCCAGGATCTCCAGATTTTAGGAATATGCTTGAAGAATTCCCAGAAATGAAAGAAAATTATGAAAATAAAGATGTAATAAGTCTTATACAAAGCAACAAAGACTTTCTTAAATGTTATACTAAATTAGATAGAAATATTATATTAACGTATCTTAAAACTACTGGAGAACTAATTAAAAAGCTAAATCCCAATGCAACCTATGATGTTAAAGGAATTGGATTAGACGAAGAAAGATTTGTAAAACCAATATGGAAACATTTAGAAAAGTTCGTATAAAGAATATTGCTACTCTACTATAATAATGTTTAAATACTAGTTATTTTACTACTATTGTATAATACGTATCGCCTTATAGTAATAAATTCACTATGTTACTCTAATAGGTAACAAAAAAGAGGGGGATATGAATCGGGAGGGTTAGTAATGATAGTTAAAGACGAGTTTTTAAATAAACTACGTAGATTTTTCGGCCTTAACTTATATGAAGTTAGGATATGGACAGCATTACTTTCTAGGGGAGTTTCAACTGCAGGAGAATTATCTGATATTGGAAATGTTCCAAGATCAAGAGCATACGATGTTCTAGAATCTCTTGAAAAAAAGGGATTTGTAGTTATGAAACTAGGAAAGCCAATAAAATATTTGGCTGTAGAACCTGGAGAAGTAGTTGAACGTGTTAAAAAATCTATAAGAAGAGAAGCAGATGAAAATGTTCTAAAATTAAAAGAACTAAGTACAAACGATGTTCTAAAAGAACTTGATAGCTTGCATAAGCAAGGTGTTGAATTCATAGAACCTACTGATTTATCAGGAGCAATAAGAGGAAGAAATAACATTTATGCACATCTTGAAGGTATGATGAAAGATGCACAGAAAACAGTTACAATAGCAACTTCATCTAAAGGTTTTATGAGAAAAATGGAATCTATGAAACCAACTTTAGAAAAACTAAAGAAAAAAGGTGTTAAAATTAGAATTGCAGCTCCTATAACAAAAGAGAATGCTTCTATGGTTAAAGATGTTTCAAAAATAGCAGATGTTAGACATATGTCAAAGCCAGATTCAAGATTTGCAATTGTAGACGGCAAAGAACTAATGTTTATGGTAATGGGAGACGAAGAATGTCATCCAACCTATGATATTGGTGTTTGGGTAAATACTCCTTACTTTGCTAGTGCACTACAAAGCATGTTTGATTTGACTTGGGATAAGTTAGACGATGCTTCAAAAGTTAGTTCTAAATTGAACTAATTCTTTTTTATTTTTCTTTAAATTAATTCTTAAATCTATGAATATATTATTTAGAAAATGGAGCATATGGACCAATCTCAAATTTAATTAATGGACAACCGCCTGTACATCTTTTACCAAAATATTCGCAATTTAAACATTTTTTATCTGGAACATATTTTAATTTTTCTCTAATCTCATTGGGTAAACCTTTATTATAACTTTTAATAAATTCCTTTTTTGAAATTAACTTATTATTTTTTATTAAGTTTATACTATGTAGATTAATATACTGTGGGCATGGAAGAATTTTTCCATTAACATCAATGGCTAAGATTGAACCATTTATAATGTGGCAATGAGAAACAATATTTTTATGAATTTCTTTTTCTAAAAGGTCTTTATCATCCCACCAACATAATGGCATTCTTGAAAAGAAATAAGATCTTACACCTTTATCCTTTGCATAAACATAAATCTTTTTATAAATTTCTTTTGTCTCTCTATTTGGAAATACTTTTTTGTCAAAAAATTTACAATTAGAAGTAACTGCAGGTATTTGTCTGTAATAAATGAATAAATTAGCATAAGAGAATTCATCAATCAATTCTTTATAGATATTTATATCTGAATGAGTTAAAACTGTTTGAATATTAATTTTTAATCCAGATTTATAAGCATTTTCTATTCCTTTTTTAGTTTCTGCCCATGCACCATTAAAATTAACTGTTTTATTATGTTTTTCTGCATAATTACTTCCACTTTGAACTGAAAAATTAATAAAGTCTAGCCCTGCTTTTTTTAATTTTTTTACAAAATCTTCATTGCTTAATTTTCTTCCATTAGTATACAAAGTTACCTTAAAGTCATACCTTTTTGCTAATTTTATAACTTCAAATAAATTTGGATATAAAGTTGGTTCTCCTCCAAGTAATCCTAAAGATTTTATTCCTAATGATTTCATTAATTTAAGATAATTTTCTATTTTTTTGAAATCCATTAATCTTTTTTTAAAACCCGATGGAGAAGCATAACACCATTTACATCTATTATTGCAATCATAAGTTAATACTAAAAACCCACTAATTAAGCTATCAATCATTTTGCACTTATAGTCCTAACTATAAAAAATAAGAAAGAGTTGTGAAATCATTGTTTATTCAACACATAGACCAAGACAAGATTCTGAAAGGCCTCCCTTCTTTTCGAGGTTGAATTTTGGAGCCTCAGCTTTGATACTCCTTCTATCTTTCAATTCCTTTACGAATTCTAATGTATTCATTTTTACCTCGTATTCTATATACTGACCATTATAATAAAACTTATTATCTATTTTTTTAACAAAATGACAAAATTTATATACTAAAGGTTGTTTTGTTATAATATGTATAAACTAGACATTAAAGATAAGAAGATATTGCATGAATTAGATGTAGATGCTAGACAAAGTAATACTCAAATAGGAAAGAAAGTAGGATTAAGCAAAGAAGTAGTAAAATATAGAATTGATAAAATGATGCAAGAAAGAATAATATTAAGATTTTCTACTATTGTTAATTTCTTTAAACTTGGTTTGCAGAAATATAAACTATATCTTAGATTAAGGAATGTAACAAAAGAAAAGTTAGAAGAGATTGGAGATTATTTTTATAAACATAAAAAAACAGAATGGGTTGTAATTGGTTCTGGAACTTGGGATCTAATCGCTAATTTTATTGTTAAAAATATAAATGAATTTGATAATGAAATACAAAATGTATTAAATAAATATTCTGATTATATACAAGAAAAAGCAGAATTAACAACATTATATATTTCTCATGCACCAAGAGGCTATCTAAGTGAAGGAAAATTTGATTATAAGAAAAATATTATTTTTTATAGTTCAACTGATAAACAAGAAAGAATAGATAAAATTGATGAAGAAATATTAAAAATTCTAGCTAATAATGCTAGAATGCCTATAACCGAAATAGCAAAAAAGATTAATACAAGCGAAAGAATAATACAATATAAAATAAAAAAGATGGAAGAAAAAGAGGTAATATTATCCTATAAAGTAGTTCTTAATCCAAAAGAAATGGGAAATATTTTCTATAAAGCCATATTTTATTTAAGTAATACTAAAAAAGAAAGACTTGATGAATTTATGACTTATTGTTATCAAATAAAAGAAGGGGTATGGCCACAAAGATTAATTGGATCTTGGGATGCTGAACTGGATATGGAAGTAAGTAATTATGAAAGATTTAATGAGATAATGATGGAATTGAAGCAAAAATTTTCAGATATTATTAAGAATACAGAATTTTTTATAACTTCAAAAGAATTTAAATTAGATTTTTATCCTGGTTGTTATTCACAATTTAAATGAACTTATTTTTTTAAATTAATTCTTAGCAGTTTTCCAGAATAAATAGAAATATTTTCTAAAACTTTCTGCTACAACTTTACTCTCAATAACTATTGTTGTAGGTGCTTCTTTTAAAAGTATAAATATTGCTAGTTTATTTTTATAAATTTCTGTGCTTATAGGCATTTCAAAATCTTTTGATAAAAATCTAAATTCTGTATTTGGAATTAACTTCCTTTTTTTATATAAAGATTTATACTTTTCATTTAAAAGATGTTTATGTTTAATTCCTTTTTTTGCT
The DNA here is from genome assembly GCA_028716945.1 of Candidatus Nanoarchaeia archaeon. GTDB lineage: Archaea > Nanobdellota > Nanobdellia > SCGC-AAA011-G17 > JAFCDX01 > JAQUOT01. The sequence goes on along the minus strand of JAQUOT010000001.1, from coordinate 509,778 downwards.
CTTTCTTTTTGTTTTTGAGTAAAATAAACTTCCCAAGATTCTGGTTGTTCTGTTAATCCCATACTTAACCATTCTTCTCCTTTCTTTAAAGAAGAGATTATATCTTCATTTACAGTTTTCATACCCTCCCAGCCAGTATAAACTTTGACTTCGCTTTTTGGTGCATTTTTTTGTTTTAAAATTAATTCTGGAATTATTTTTTGAATTTCCTGTTTTTCTTTGTCAATATCTTCTTTTTGTTCTTCAAGATATTCCAATATTTTTGTTGGAGAACTTGCTTCAAAATATTTTACTCCATTTTTTGTTGTAAGACTGACTAAACCCTTATTTGCTAATCTATCAAGAACTTCGTAAACTTTAGACCCAGAGATACCTGATTTTTTAATTATTTTTCCTGTTGAAGAGGCTCCCAATTCCAATAAAGATAAATATACTTTTATTTCCCCTTCTGTTAATCCTATCTTCTTTAATGTTGTTTCTATCATATTAGAAAAGAATTTGTATGCCTATTTAAGTTTTACTATTTTAACGTATGCAGGGGGGGATAATATTTAAATATGGGCAGAAGGTCTTTATTTATGAGGTGAAGTAACCTCAGATTAATTTTTGAGAATATTAAAATGAAAACTAAATTTAATGTACTCCCTTCCGATAAAAGAATTTATTCAGGTCATGTACTTCTTGTTAAGAGACATTTTAGAGACATAGATTATGATGTGGTGATTTCAAGAAACTCAGCATTTCTACTTTACATAGATGAAAATGATGAAGTTTATTTCGCACATCAGTTTAGACCAGCAGTGCAAGAAAAGATTTTAGCATTACCTGCAGAAATGCTTGATAAACCAGGCCTTAGTCCACTTGAGGTTATTTTAGAAGGATTAATAGAAGAGGCAGGTATAAAAATAAATAAATCACAAATAAAAAAAGTAGCCGAGATTTATTCTGCAGAAGGATATAGTACTGAAAAAGCTTATCTTTTCATCGCTAGAGGAAAAGGAAAACATGTTGGTCAACATCTTGAAGCAACTGAAAAAATTGATGTAGTAAAGATGTCTTTTGATGAAGCTTATAAACTTGTAGCAACAAATCAAATTAAATGTCCGAAAAGTGCTTATCTTATTATGAACGAATACATTAGGAGACAAAAAATCATTAATTTTAAAAAATTTAGTAATAAAAAATAAAATGAGATCTACAAATGAATGGAAAACAATTGGAAGGCCTGGCTGGTTTGGAGAAAGTAGAGACGAATTTATAAAAAAACAGGATCACTTGTATGGCCAAGGAAATTGGAGAATAAGGCATAAACTTGGACCAAGAACACTAGATTTTAACGAAGCAGTACAACTTTATGAATTATCTTACGAATTAGATTTTAATCATCCGGATAGAAGATATATTTGGAATGAACTTGTTAGAACAGCAGAAGATGTATGGACAGAACAGTTAACAGATCTTAAATCAGGAATAGATTATTCTATACAATTAGCTCCAGCTGCACATTATGAAGATATTTCAATAAGAAGGATTCTAGATAAAAATCATTTAAAATTCAAAGGGGATAAATTAATTAGGATTAGGGCGGACAGTGAAGATTTAATAGGAAAAATTTTAAGTTCAATACATATTCCTTTTATTTACCCCGGGTATATAGAATCTTCAATAAATGATAAAATGCCTTGGTGGGACAGGCATAAAGGTTCTCTTGAATGTTTTTGGCATTTGAATAAAATTTTACAAGTTAAAAGAAAACCGCCGCTTAGCATAGAAGAAGAATTTGCTATATATGGAGGAGAACCATCTAGTTAAAAATTTAACTTAACTACTTTATTTCTTTAAACTCTTAAATAACTTAGTCAGTCTAACACTTCTATCTTTAATTATTTCAGAAGACAATTGTTTTAGTTTAGAAGCTCTTGTATTATGCATAGAAGAAAATTTAGATATATTCAAAACATCTGGTTTTACTTTTTCAATCAAATCTAAAGTTTTTTTGAAATCTTGTTCTGTTTCTGTTGGATATCCACAAATTATATCAGTACTTATTTTTATTTCTGGAATTTCTTTTCTAAATTTCTTAACAATTAACTCAAAATCTTTAACTTTGTAAAATCTATTCATTTCTTTAAGAACTTTATCAGAACCAGACTGAATTGGAATATGTAAAAATTTAACAATATGCTCATTTTTATAAATTTTAATTAGCTCATCTAAGAAATTTAATATATTATTGGGATTCATCATGCCTATTCTTATTTTATAATCTCCTTTTATCTTTAATATCTCTTTTAATAAAGAAGGTAAGTTTGTTTTAAGATCAAAACCATAACAACCCGTATCCTGTCCGGTTAAATAAAATTTAGTACATTTTTCCTTCAAAGCTTGTTTAAATTCTTTTAAAATATCTTCAATTTTATAGGATTTTAACTCACCACGCGATAATTTTGCGGCACAGTATCCACAATTTCCTTCACAACCTTGACAAATATTAATTATAGCTAAATCTTTTGTCTTTCTTACTCTTGGAAGATTAATTCTATGCTCTTTTTCATTTGAAATAATAATATAATCTTCTAAAATCAGTTCAGGAACCTTCAAAATTGTATTTGTATCAAAAAAACCAGAAATATTTGGATAAGTTTTTCTCAAGTTAACTATTTTAGGTAAACATCCTCCAATAAATATTTTTTTATTTTTAGGAATGTTTTTAATGAAATCTAATTGTTTATTTAAAGTTCTTAATTTTACTGCACAACTATTTAATATTATTATGTCTGCTTTTTCTAAAGAATCAACTATTTTATATTTTTTTGAAAGTATTCCAGCTAGTTGTTCAGAATCTGCAATATTACTTTGACATCCATAGGTTTTTATGAAAATTTTCTTCATGTATTTTAAAAAATAGAAAACTATTTAAACTAATTGTTAAACAAATTTTTTAATTTAAAAAAATGACTTTCGTACCAAAATATGTTTTTTTTACAAAAGGAAAAGGAGAAAATAAAAACAGACTTTCTTCTTTTGAATTAGCATTGAGAGATGCAGGCATAGAAAAATGTAATTTGGTTTATGTTTCTAGTATTTTACCTCCAGGATGTAAAATCATTTCTAAAGAAGAAGGAATAAAACGTTTAATCTCAGGAGAAATAACTTATTGTGTTATGGCTAGAAATGAAACAGAAGAACAAAATAGATTGGTTTCTGCTGCTATTGGTTTAGCAGTACCTTCAGAAAGAACAGAACAATATGGTTATTTATCAGAACATCATGCTTATGGAGAAACCGATGAAAAATCAGGAGAATATGCAGAAGATATAGCAGCTACAATGTTAGCAACTACCTTAGGTGTACCATTTGACTCTGAAACAGCCTGGGAAGACAGAGAAAAGGTGTATAAGGCAAGTGGAAAGATTTTTAAAACAAGTCACATATGCCAATCTGCAATAGGTAACAAAATAGAGAGGTGTTGGACTACAGTTATAGCAGCTGCGGTCTTTTTAGGTGAGGATGTAGTATTAGACAAGAATGGAACCAGTCAAACCAATCAAAATAACCAAGGAGCTGAAAGTAAAGGAATTAGTTAATTCTATGGGTTCTTTAGGTTTTAATGCAAATAAAATCTATAAAGCAGCTGAAATTTTAAAAGAGTGTAAAAAAGATAAATGCAAATTATTTTTTGGATTTGCTGGTGCTATGGTGCCTGCTGGAATGAAGCAAATTGTAGTTGATATGATAAATGATGGAACAATTGATGTTTTAGTTTCTACTGGAGCTAATTTAACTCATGATTTAATTGAAGCTCTAGGAAATCATCATTATATGGGAAATGCAAATATCAATGATTCTGAGTTACATAAACAAAATATTGACAGAATTTATGATGTTTTCATGAAGTCTGATGTTTATCAAGATTTAGAAGAATTTTTTAATAAAAACTTTGATAAATTTAAAGATAAAAAAACTGTTAAAGAATTTTTATGGGAAATTGGAAAATTAGTAAATAAAGAAGATTCTATTTTAACTGCTTGTTACAAGAAAAAAATACCTTTGTTTGTTCCTGCCATTACTGATTCTGGAATTGGATTAATGATATGGAATCATTTAGTTCAAGGAAAAAAAGTTGAGATGAATGAATTTGAAGATTTAAAAGAAATTTTAGATATTGCTTTTGTTGAGAAGAAAAAAGCCATATTTTATGTTGGTGGGGGTGTACCAAAGAATTATATTCAACAAGCAATGCAATTTTCAAGTCCTGCTTCATACGGAATACAAATTACTACAGATAGAGCAGATTTCGGTGGTTCTTCAGGTGCTGAACTAAAAGAAGGAATTTCTTGGGGAAAAATGTCTGAAAAAGGAAAATTTGTTAATGTAAATTGTGATGCAACTATTGCTTTACCTTTGATTTATGCTAGTTATAAAAATTGATCATTTATAATAATATTTTCCTGATTTTCTTTGTTCTGAATCTAATTGTGAACCTGGTTTATTAATTCTAGGTCTATGTGTTTCCTTATCTTGTCTGTAAGTTATATCTAGGAATTTTAAAACTCTATTCATTCCTTCTTCTTTGTTCTTAGACCAATAAACATTTCCCTCTTTTCCTGGAATTCCTTCAAAAACCAATATAGAATCAGAAATATAATCAATAAATTGAATATCATGATCTACAATGATTGCTGTAGTTTCATTTTTCTGTATAAAATCACGAATAACTTCAGCTATAGCCAATCTATCTTCTACATCGATAAATGCAGAGGGTTCATCAATTAAAAATAAATCTGCTTCTTTGGATAAACAACCAGCAACCAAAACTTTTTGTAATTCTCCACCAGATAATTCAGACATATTATTATTTAAAATATCATTAATGTTTAATTTTTCAAGAATATTTTGTTTATACCAACCGGAATCATATTCATTTCCAGCAATATCTTGCAAATAATCAATAACTTTTTTATCTTCTGCTTCTAAACCTTGAGGTTTGTAAGAAATTTTTATTTCAGGTACTTCTCCTGTTTCAGATTTTAATTCTTTAGCTAATAATTTTAAAAAAGTACTTTTACCAAGACCATTTGCTCCAACAATTGTTAATATTTCTTGTTTATGTAATCTTCCTGGTTTAATTTCTAAAGAAAAATCTTTAAATTTCTTAATTAAAGTTGGAATTTCAAAAGCAAGTTGTTTAATTGTTGCAGATTCTCTAACTGTATGAGCATATTTTATTGAATAATCTCTAAATCTTATGTTTTCGTCAGGTAAAAATCCATCCAAATATTCATTTATTCCTCTACGAACTGCTTTTGATTGTGAAAATATACCATAACATGCGGGTTTACCATAAACAATTTGAATTTCATCAGAAATATAATCTAAGGTTGCTAAATCGTGTTCAATTACAATAATGCTAACATTTTCTTCTGCTAATTTTCTTATTAATTTTGCAATTTTTATTCTATGAGAAATATCTAAGAAAGAAGCAGGTTCATCAAAATAATAAACTTCTGCTCTTTTTAACATACAAGCAGCTATAGCAACTCTTTGTAATTCTCCTCCAGATAAATCTTTAATGCTCCTAGAAAGAATATTGGTTAATTCTAATTCTTCTACAAGTACATCAAACTGTTCTCTTTCATCTACCCTTTTTAATAAATCCTTAACAGTATCATTAAACATTTCTTTTAATAGTTCTACTCTTTGTGGTTTGTAAGAAATTTTCATTTTATTAGCAAATAATTTTGTAAAATAAGTTCCAATCCATTTTTTAGAAAATTTAGCGATTATTTCTTTATCTGTTGGAGGATTTTTATAATTTCCAAGATTAGGTTTTACAACTCCTGCTAAAATGTTTAATGCAGTAGTTTTACCAATACCATTTCTTCCTATTACTCCAACAACAGTATTTTGTTTAACTAAGGGAAGAGAATATAATTCAAATGAATTTTCTCCAAATCTATGCATTTGCTCTTCTAGCTTTTCAGGTAAATTAACAATAGAAATTGCTTGATAAGGGCAACGTAAAGGGCATATCCCACAACCAACACATAAAGATTCTTCTATTTTAGCAGTTTTACCAATTAAAATGCATTCTTTTCCTGCTCTATTAATGGGGCATAACCCTTTGCATAATTCATTACATTTAGTAGGAAAACACTTCTCCTTCTTTATAATAGCTATTCTTGTCATAAAGATAAATGGTTTTATAGGATTTATAAAGATTTTTAAATACAAAGTTACTGTAAATTATATGAAATGTGATATTTGTAAAAAGTCAATAGAACCTAATTTCCTAGAAAAAATCTTTGGTAGCTATATTAAAAAAGATGGTAAAAAGAAAGTGGTTTGTAATGCTTGCCAGTCTAAATACAAAGATAAAATTACGGAACAATTATAAAATCATTTATTCTTTTAATTTTGCGCCCTATTAGCTCAGTGGTAGAGTATCGCTCCCGTAAAGCGAGGGTCGCAGGTTCAAGTCCTGCATAGGGCTATTAAAATGAATATTAAAAACTTAAAATTAAAAAATAATCTTGTATTAGCACCAATGGTAGCTATAAATGATCAAGCTTTTAGAGTTCTTTGCAAAAAATATGATTGTGGATTAGTTTTTACAGAAATGATAAATGCAAATGCTATTTTTAAAACCAATAAAGCAACTTTAAAGAAATTATCTTTTGTTAAAGAAGAAAAACCTATTGCAGTTCAATTATTTGGAGCAAATACTAAAATGATTGAGTTTGCTGCTAAAGAAGCGGAAAAAGCAGGAGCAGATATTATTGATTTTAATTTTGGATGTCCAGATATAAAAATAATAAAACAAGGAGCAGGAGCTGCTTTATTAAAAAGACCTACAAAAATTGGAGAAATTATTGAAGCAATTGTAAAAACTGTTAATATTCCTGTGACTGCAAAAATAAGAATTGGAATTACAAAACCAGATTTAGGTTTGAAAATTGCAAAAATAGTTGAAAAAGCAGGAGCTTCTGCTATCATCGTACATGCAAGAACAGCAAAACAAGGATATTCTGGAAAAGCAGACTGGAATAAAATAAAAGAAATTAAAGAAAATGTAAAAATTCCTGTTATTGGAAATGGAGATGTATTTTCTGGAAAAGATGCTTATGAAATATTAGAAAAAACAAAATGTGATGGAATTATGCTTGGAAGAGCGGCGATGACAAATCCTGCTATTTTTAAAGAAATTAATTATTATTTGAAAAATAAAAAAGAAAATAAAATTAGTAATAAAGAAAAATTAAATTTATTTTTTGAATATCTAGAATTAACTAAAAAATATGACTGTTTTGACTTTGTAAATGCAAAAAGACATGCTTTGAATTTTATGAGAGGTATGCCTAATATAGTAAAGCTAAGAACAAAAGTAAGTTTAACTAAAAACATTGAAGACATGAAAAAAGAAATTAAAGAATTTCAAAAAGATTTATAATTATATAAGATTAATCACCATAATATTTATTAATTTAAGTATATGACTTTTAATTATGGATATCATAGAAAAAGTAAGAAATTTTGTTGAAGAAGAATGCAAGAAACCTTCTAGTAAATATGGTTATGAACCTTACTTATTCCATTTCACACCTGTAGTAAATTATGCAAAAATATTAGCTGAAGAATTAAAAGCAGATAAAGAAATAGTGACTATAGCGGCTTGGTTGCATGATATAGGATCAATTATAGAAGGTAGAAAAGACCATCATATTAGTGGAGCTAAAATAGCAGAGAAAAAATTAACAGAATTTGGTTATCCTAAAGAAAAAATAGGCAAAGTAAAACAGTGTATATTAAATCATCGAGGTTCTCAAAATAGAAAAAGAATATCTGTTGAAGAACAAATTATAGCTGAAGCAGATGCTATGAGCAATTTTGAATGTATTGGAGGATTATTTAAAGCAGCCTTTATATACGAAAAACTTAATCAAATAGAAGCACAAGAAACCGTAAGGAAAAAATTAGAAAATAAATGGAAACAATTGCATTTAGAAAATTCAAAGAAAATAATAGAACCAAAATATAAAGCCGCCATGCTACTTCTTAAAAAATAAATTTAACCTTTAATAACACATAAAGGAACAACTTTTGCTACTTTACTTGCTAAACCCACATTATGAGAAACTTCTATAACCGACTCAATATCTTTATACACGCCCGGTGCTTCTTCAGCTAATCCAGCATAAGAACCTGATTTTACTTCTATTCCTCTTTCATGTAATTCTTTTTTAATGGTTTCTCCCCTAAATTGTTTTAATGCAGAATGTCTTGACATTATTCTTCCAGCACCATGAGCAGTACTTCCAAATGAAATTTCTTCTGCTTTTTTTGTTCCCACCATTATATATGAAGAAGTTCCCATCGACCCCGGAATCAATACCGGCACTCCTGTTTTTTGATAAACTTCAGGTAAACTTTCATTTCCAGGACCAAAAGATCTTGTTGCACCTTTTCTATGCAGACAAACTTCTTTTATTTTATTATCAATTTTATGTTTTTCCATTTTAGCCACGTTATGAGCAACATCATAAATTAAATCAATTTTTACATCACCAAAAACATTTTTAAAAGAATCTCTAACCCAATGCATTATCATTTGTCTGTTTGCAAAAGCAAAATTTACTGCTGCACTCATAGCACCATAATACTTCTGACCCAAATCAGAATTTATTGGAGCATTTATTAATTCTCTATCTGCTAAATCTTTAAAACCAAATTTATCTTCCATTAATTTAATATAATCGCTAGCAACTTGATGTCCTAAACCTCTTGAACCACAATGAATCATTACAGTAACATTTTCTTTGTTAATTCCGAATGCTTTTGCTATTTTTTCATCAAATATATTATCAACTTGCTGAACTTCTAAGAAATGATTTCCTGAACCTAACGAACCTAATTGTGGCATTCCTCTTTTTAATGCAGTATCTGAAATTACACTTGGATCTGCTTTTGGCATGCAACCATATTCTTCTGTTCTTTGTATATCTTCTTTAATTCCATATCCAGATTCAACTGCCCATTTTGTTCCTTTTTTTAAAACTTCCATTAACAAATCTTTAGTAACTTTAATTCTTCCTTTACTACCTAAACCCGAAGGAACATTTTTGTAAACTTCTTCAATTAATTGCTCTCTTTTTTTAAGAAATTCTTTTACAGAAACACTAGTAGATAAAATTCTTACTCCACAATTAGAAACTATAAAATTGTTTGCAATAAAGTTATGATTATCTTTAACAGTAAAATCATATACCTTCTCTTGTTTATTTAATTTAACAATTGATTTGATAGTATCAAAAATGCAACCATATTTTTCATATTCTTTTAATTTTAATCTCTTAAACTCTTCAAAAGAGATGAAATCTAAATTTATTCTTTGATTACACTTTTCATAATAATGCCTTTCAATAAATCTTTTATTTACTTTACCTGAAAAGTTAGAATATAATTCTTTAAGTTTGAATCCTTTCATCTTATATTCTTTTATTTTATTAGCAATTTCACTTCTTTCTTTTTGTATTTGTTTTTTCTTTAAGATGTACAGACAGGCTATATCTGCTAATCTTTTTCTTTTTTTATTATATTCATAACCTATTTTTTGATATAAATTTAATAAATTATCTTCTTGAGCAGAAATAATTAATCTAAACCTTAAATTAACTAATTCTTTATCTTCACTTATTTTATTAACTTTAACACCAAATTCTTCTAGTAATTTTGTTATTTGCAATAAAAATTCTCTTGCATTATTTTTCAATTTAGTATTCTTATTTTGTGATAAAATAGGAGAATAAAATCCTGTTTTTGTGTGAGTGCTTGGAGAACTTAATTCTGCCCCGAAAAATCCTGCCAAAAACAATCTTTTTACATAAATTTCTCCATTCATTATCCAATCTGGAAGTAAAAATTTCTGATTTGTTTTATTTCCAAGTTGCATACCTAATTCTTTTAATAAAAATGCAAATTCCTTAGATCGATTATATAATTCATAATTCTTAGCGCTAAATTCTTTAATTCCATATTTTGTATTAATTTTATGATTTCTTTCTCTTGAAATTAAATTAGAATTAAAACCCAATCCTTTCAAATCTTTTTGTATCTCTTCTAAATCTTCTTTTTGTCCATAAAAAGAGATATATCCTTTATTTTTAGAAATATTTACATAGCCATCGCCTAATAAATATCCAAATAATTTAGATAAAATAGCTTTTTTCCTATCTATCCTTTGATTATAATTAACTCCTTTAAAAGTATTTATTGCAATTTCTTTATTTTTTTCTAAATCTTTTAGTAAGATCATTCCTTTTTTTGTTAAGAAAGGATGATTTTTAGTAGATTTTATATTAAAATTACATTCTGTTTGCATTTCAAAAATATTATCTTTATCTTTTACCATAAAAAATTCTATTTCTTTATCTTCTAATCTCTTAGATTTTATGTTGAGAGTAGTCAACCTATTCAAGAAAATTTTCTTTTTTAAAATTAAATCTTTACCGGAATCAATTTCTATAAAATCCTCTTGAAAATCTTTTATTTCTTTAAAAGTACCAAATTCTCCTAAAATATTGGAATCTTCGGTTAAACAATTAATATCATATCCAACGCCACCAGGCGAGATTATACCTTCTTTTAGATCAAAAGCTGCAACTCCACCTATAGGGAAACCATCTCAGGGTTATAAGATCTAACTTAATAACAATCCTGAATGTATATCTGGCATTGCCAGAGCACTCTTTTGGATCCCTTTTAATGTTGCAACGTTTGCTAATTGTTGGATTGCTTCAGGCTCTATTGCTTCAACTAATTTCTTAGAAGCAAATATTTTACCTGGAACAAGCATTTTGCCTGTTTTTTCAATCCCCCATTCATATTCTGATATCTTTTTTAGTCTTGTATCCATTACTAGAATTAGATTTTATTAGTTTATTAAGATTTTGATTTTATTAAATTATAAATTATTTTCATGAGAATAACACATACCTAAAGCACGACATTCATTATCAAGATTTCCTGTACAAATAAGATTAATTCCTCCACTATCTACCGAAAATTTAACATTTCTTATAAAACTTTTTTGCATACCTAGATTATCATTAACAAAAAATGCAAAAATATCTCCACCAAATAACCATTTAAAAACCTCATCTATCTCTTGTAAATTATTTGAACCTAAAATGGCCTTATATTTTTGAGGAGTAATAGAATCTTTAATATATTCATTTGAACCTACAATCTCTGTACTCGTTATATATCTATCAGATAAATGATTCTCTATTAAATTATGTATTACTAAATCTCCAGTAAGTCTATATTCTATATTTGTAGCAGTAGTAATTTTTCTACTAAAAGATTCTTTTAAAAATTTCTTTATTTCTTCTGTTCCTAGATTATCTGAGTTATCATATAATGCTTTAAATATTGAATAATGCAATTGTGCATCTGCTATTTCAAATCTATCCTTTTTTACTTCATTTAATAATTCTTTAGCTAAATCTATCTTTACTATTTTATCTTTATATTTAACATTTGGTATAGTCCAATAATCTAAAAGATTTTGAGTTTTTGTATTATTTTCTTGTGGTTCTTTTTTTGCTTTTATTCTTTCTTCTAATGCTTTTCTTTCTATTTTTTCATTAATTTCTCTAGCTAAATCTGGGTCAAAAGTACTTTTTCTTTGTTCTCCTATTATTTCTACCATTTTATTTCTTATTTTTAAAATAATCTCCTATTTCTTTTAACATCTCTGGAGTTATATTTTGTTTTTCATAAAATTCTTGGGGTGAAATAATATTCCAAAGTTTTTCTTGATTAAATCTAGTACAAGTATATCGAAATGTTCTAGATGTCATAGAATAAATCATTGCGTCTATACAAGTATCTTGTTTATATTCATTCCAACGATTTACAGAAGTGGGTAATTCTCCACCAGGCCATCCCCAACCACCAATTTCATAAACCTGCATTAAAATCTGGTATTCTTCTTGAGTTTTTGTATTAACTGCTGTAATTCCCAAAGGAGTTAATTCTATTTTTGGTTTTTTTATTGGATTTTTTTCTTGCGGGTTTACTTTTTCTTCTAGCACTTGCTTTTCTTCTTCTTTGTTTAATTTCTTTTTTTCTAATTTTTCTCTTCTTATTTTTTCTTCTACTTCTTTGTTTAGTCTTTCAGCTAGATGAGGATCGTACTTACTTTCTGTTTTATCTCCTATTATATTTACCATTTTATTTCTTACCCCTGTATAAATTATCAGTCAGATTAATTACTTTGGTAGATAAGTCTTCTGCATTTTTTATACATTCAACATAAAGACCATTCTCCTTCATTTCTTTTGTAATTGAATTTTCATTACCAATTTGTAAATGGAAATAATAATGTTGTTTTGCATATTTTATGAAATCATTTTTAATTCCATCCCAATTTTCAATTTCTCCATCAGATATGGTAAATATTAACATACCTTTATTTTTGAATAAATATTTTATTTCATCTAAATCAATTTTGGTGCCTCCAAACTGCGGATTCAATGCCAATCTTTTTGATTCTTCTAATCCTTGTTTCATATGGGTTTGAGAACTAAAATTAGCCAAGTTTATACTTTGCTGTTTCAATAAATGATTTTGTTTTAAATATTCTAATAATCCATACCAACCAAGCAAAGCATAATGATATTTGCTTTGGTCTCCCCAAGGAATTACACTTGTTTTTCCAACATTGTGTCCATTGTTCGTATCCCATGCCATACTTCCAGAAGTATCTAACAAACAGAATCTTATTTCTGGAAAACCTTTTGGATTTACTTTATAATTTAAAGGTATATCTTCATGATATCTTTTCTTTTTCAATTCTAATTTACCTTTATCATCAAATCCGAAAGAAACATTTTTCAAATCATCTTTTTCAGGATCAAATGATCTTATTCCATAACGATGAATAGGCATTGAAGACTGCTGTGTAAATGTTTCTACTTTTATTTTTAATTTCTTTGCAATATTTTGATATAATAAATCTAAAGCTTTGAAAGTGTCTATCCATTTAGGTACTCCACTATCTTCAGTATAAGCTTTTTTAACTCTTACTTCTTGATATTCTGGACTTTCCATTTCTCTATCAAATTGATTTCCTTCTGGTTCATCTGAATCTTCTTTACTTTTTTCTTTCCCTTTTGTTCCTTCTCCAGAATTATCAAACATAGGCATAGCATATCCTGGCTGCATTAATTTTGAAAATTCTTTTGCATATATTTTAGATATCTTTTTCCAGTTTTCTTTATCATTAAGGAAATCTCTCATTTCCATTCTTCCTTCTAAATCAGCTATTCCTGTTTCTTTTAAGAAATTCTGTAAAACTTCCTTTACTTTTTTATCATGAGTGAAATATTTTTGTAATTCTTTCTTTTGCTTTTTATTTCCCCATAAATATAAATTTAATTTTGTATGAGCTTCAAAATAAGGAGTGAATTTTTTACCTTCTATATTCTCTGCTACGTCTTTGAAGAATTCTTTTATTCCATCTAGAGAAAATCCTTTAGATAAATCAGCATGTAATATTGTGTCTTCTAATGCATTTGCAATATAATGAACGTCATGTTTAGTATAACCTTTTTCAAATAAAACCTCTGAAATTGGTTCAAAGATTGATTCAACATGGTTTTCTAATGTTCTTGGACATCCATTAAATCCATAAAAGCAATTGTGATTTACTTCATGTCTTGCTATATCTTTTACAACTCTTACTGTTTTTCCTGGATTTTTTTCTTCAAATTCTGGATTATATTCGATTTTAATATCATGCAAATGTCTAGCATCAATTTGTCCTGCAAAATTTGGTTTTTTATTTATTTCTTTAATTTTTAAAGTTCCTTGGAATCTTCCTTTATCTAGTTGTTCTCTTGCTTCTCTTTCAACTTGTTGATTTAGTTCTTGATTCATTCTTTTAAAAATTCAAGTCTTTGTTCTAGGGTTAATTTTTGAATTTTTGATTTATTTTTTGGCGTTGCTTCGCAACAGCCGAATACCCCAAGAGCAGGATTCGAGTTATCAGGATTCCTGCCACAGACGAGGCTAGCCCTACCAGAGCCAACGACGAACCTAGCAACCCAGCCATCTACTGGAGAATAAAACTTGATGTTTTTCCCTTGTTCATAATTTTGATTAACTGATTTTTGTGTTGGAAGCCCTTGCTTATTGAATTTTAAATCAACAAAACAATCATTTTGCAAAAAAGCTCCTAAGGGTTCAGTTTTTGTAATTAATAGACCCTCATGAAATCCTGTAACTAACTCCCTGTTTAATATATTATTTATTTTTTTATATTTAGAATTAAGCCAGGTCCATACTCCTTCACGACTAGGCACATTATAAATATTAAGGTAAGTGGTAGTTAAATGTTTATACATATCTGTTATTTTCTGTGTAGATAATTGATTTCCTTTTGTATCATACACTTTAGAACTATTATCATAAGCATTTATTATTTTCATAAAAAAATGCATAAATATTTCTGGAGTTGGCATGTAAAGTCCATTAGCTATCAATTTTTCGTGAGTGTTATTATAATTTAAATTATTAAAACCTTGTAATTCATAAGGAGATATTAATGCTTTATTTCCATATAATCCATCTATATCTAGTTGTATAAAATCATCTGTATTAAATTGAGTATTAGGAGTTATAATTTCTGGTTCTTTTTTTGTATTTAGTTTTTCTTCTATTGCTTGTTTTCTTTTCTGAGCTTCAAATTTTTCATTAATTTCTCTAGCTAAATCTGGGTCAAAAGTACTTTTTCCTTTATCTCCAATTATTTTTGCCATTTTTAATTACCTATTTTTCGCGCGCGAAACGTACCCCAAGCGCAGGACTCGAGCCATCAGGATCCCCGCCACAGTAGAGGTCAGCCCTACCAGAGCCAGCATCGAACCCAGCAACCCTGCCATTTTCTGGATTCCAATAATATAATTGTCCATTCTTGGTTTTATTTGTTGGAAAACCCTGCTTGTTTGCTGTTTTTAATAAAGAATCTAAGTTTATTCCAGAAAGTTTATCTTTCATTAATGTTGAAGGTTCTATAATCTCCTTATATTTTGGAACTAAAGCTCCATTTTCCAATTTATGTTTAGAAAACAAGTATAGTCCATTATTAATTTCTTTAAATTTTGCATCAAGCCATTCAGACCTCCAAGGGTCTCTTACTTGAGTAATTTCATTATAAATATTTTCTAATTCAATTGAATTTATTTTATTGCCTTTACCATCATAAACTTTTCCAGATTTTAATAATTTTAAAAAATCTATAAATTGTCTTGGATTTAATGTAAATCCTTCACAATTTAAATTTAGAGTTAATGCTGTTTTCCAATCAATATTTCCAATGTATTCTCTTCCATTAGCCTCTTTTCCGGTGTTTGGATAATTTTCTAAGTTTGAGCCTAATCTATATTTTGATACTAATAAATCAGGATATGAATAATTATCATATGTTTTTCCTTCTAAAATCATATAATCTTCTGGATTATTTAAATTTGTAATTGGAGTCGGTTTATTTTCTGGTTGTACTATTGGAGGCTCTTTAGATTGTACTTTTCCTTCTAATTTTGCTTTTCTGGATTCTCTTTCGAATTTTTCATTAATTTCTCTAGCTAAATCTGGATCAAATATACTTTTTCCTTTGTCTCCAATTATTTTTGCCATTTTTTACTCCTAAAATTTTTCTGGACGAACTAAACGTACTCCTGTTTCAAAATAAGGATCCCTACATTGAAGATAAGGTCCCTCTTCTTTAACACCAAAATTAGTAACACTATTTTTTCTTGGATAATAATATGTTAATTTCCCAGATTTTTTTGTTTCAACTGTTGGAAGTCCTTGTTCATTTGCTGTGTCTAACCAACCTTTTTTAAAAAAAGAAGTTAAAGATAATTGTGAACCTATCTTGGTAAAACTCATTAAAGTAGACTGACTTAATTCTTTTATATATTTTGGAACTAAACCTCCATTTTCTAATTTATGTTCGGAAAGTAAATATAATTTATCATTAATTTCTTTAAAGGCTACATCTAACCATTCAGCCCTGTAAAATTTATCTTTTTCTGTAATATCAGAATAAATCATTTTTAATTCCTGAGAATCAATTATATAGCCTTTACCATCAAATGCTCTTCCTGACTTTAATAAATTTAAAAAATCTACAAATTGTCTTAGATTTAAAGTTGTTCCACCCAATTCTTGATTTATAGTTAATGCTTCAGTCCAACTAAACTTTGTTGGTTCATATATAAATCCCTTTCCTCCTACAGGAGAATGTTGACTATAATTGTCATAATGTGAAGATTTAACTACTTCTCTTAATTTATACTTGCTTACAAATCTATCTGAATAAGAATAATCCCCATAAACTTTCCCTTCTAAAAATATATAATTTGTTAAATCATCTTTATCTAATATTAATACTGAATTATTAGGAAGCGATTTTGGTCTTTCAATTGGTTGGACTATAGGTTCTTGTTCTGGATTTAGTTTTTCTTCTATTGTTTCTTTTCTAGATCCTCTCTCTATTTTTTCATTAATTTCTCTAGCTAAATCTGGATCAAATCTACTTTTTCCTTTATCTCCAATTATTTCTGGCATTTTAATTAATTCCCCACTATTTTTTTCGCTACGATACGTACCCCGAGAGCAGGATATAAGTGACCAGGATCCCAGTCGCAGTCGAGGTAAGCCCTATCAGAGTTAGTGTAGAACCAAGCAACCCTATAAGTATCTGAATCAGGTTTTTTATTAAATCTCGAGATATAAGTTTTATTTTTAGAAGTAAGGAATTGGGCTATTTCTTTTATTTCATCTAAACTTTTTAATCCTGTTAAATATTTTAATGCTTCTTCATCAGCTTGTACTACTTCTCCATCTGAACTTATTAAGTCTGTTAGATGTTTATATTCAGAAGGCATTTTTATATTATGAATTATTTCATCTTTTCCATTTGATTTATATAATATTCCAGATGAGGTTTGAATCCAATTATTTTGGAATGATTCTGTCAAGAATTTTAGTATTTTATCTTTTTGTTGATGACTATTATGATATAACATCTGCCCTATTAAAAATATGTTTGGGTAGTTTGCTGGTTTGAATGAATCGGGATTTGTAGTATAATCATTTATTTGTTTTGCTTGAGTTGCAGAGGGTATTAAAGATTTGGATAATTGTATAGCATATTTATCACTTTCTATTAACCAGCTGTCATCATTTGGAGTTATAATTTCTGGTTCTGTTACTGGAGATTCTTGTTTAGGTTTTAATTCTGTTTTTTTTCCTTCTAATCTTTCTCTTCTTATTTTTTCTTCTACTTCCTTGTTTAGTCTTTCAGCTAGATTAGGATCGTACTTACTTTCTGTTCTGTCTCCAATTATTTTAATATCGTCTTTCATTTTCTTTTAAGTTTTGAAGTTAAATCTAACAAAGTATTAACCCAACCATATCCCAATTTACCTCTATCTGTAAAAGGATCTATTTTTGTAATGCTTCTTTTTGCTTCATTTGATAAATCCTCATAATTTCCTATTCTATCTTCGTGTACAAAAAAAGTATTAACTTTTTTACCTTGTTCTACAGCTTCTAAACTAGCAATGATAAATTTCTCAGCTTTTGCATAATCTTTCTTTAATTTGTCAACAACATCAGCCATCATTTTTGGATTTTGGTCATAATAATCTTGTTTCAAAATTGTTGGATTCAATAAAGATTGATAAGCTCCTGTCATTTCAAAAGCTTTAAACAATAATTCAGTAGTATTTATTTTTTCATTTGGATTTTTCAACTTCATTAAGTACTGCAATGCTGCTGCATATCTTAGAGTAGCACTTGTAGTTCTTTCAACTGGTGCTCTTATCAAAGAGCAGATTCCATATTCTTTTAATTTAACTTCTTCATCTCCATCACCTTTGTTTTTGTCACAAGCTTGGCAATTCAATGGCCATATTTTTTCTTTTGAATTGTATTTCTGACAGTTATCCAATCCAAATTTCAAGAAGTTAATTACTGCCAATGCTTCCAAACCTGGATTTCTAGAAATTTCTTCTATTTCCCTGTTTGCTTGCATTATTTTTTCAGTAATGTCTCTCTTTGGAGCTTCTTTTACTCTTGGATCTGCAGCTCTTAACAAATCTATTAATATTCTATCTTCTTGAGTAGGTTTGAATTTAGAATAATCAAAATCTATTGCAACTGCAAGTCTATTATATAATGCTTTATCAGTTTCAAAAGTACCTTGAAATTCTCCATTTCCAAGATTTGCAGTTGAAAGCAATAAACTATATCCATCTTTTCCTAATCTTATAGCTTTTCCACCAAAGTCCATTACTCCGTCTCCAAGACCAAAAAATTGGTTTTGACCAATAGCAGGACTTCTATTTAATTCATCTACAAGATAAATTAATGAATCTATATTATCAGTTAATTCTCTTTGAGCTTGTGAAATATTTAATTTTGTAAATATTTCTGAATTAATGTCTAGTTCTGGTTTTCCTCTTATTAAAATACCATTACCATTCTCTGCTTTGTTTCCATTAAAATAATAATTATAAATATCTTTAGCTAACTGGGTTTTACCTGTACCTGTATCTCCTACAAGCAAAGTATTTACATTTCCCAATACTGCAGCAATAACTAAATCTGTTGCATTTAAATTACCAAAAACTGGATTTGTATTTAAATAAACCGGACAACTTTTAATTATGTATTCAGTTGATTCTCCTTTTAAGAAAGCTTCTTTTGCTTTTTCCCCTAATTTTAAATCTTCATAAGTTAATTTTTCATTCATTTTTATTTTCCTCCAATAATTTGTTTAAACTATATTCAAGAATGTGAGATTTGTTTCTGAATTTTCCAGATTCTATAATCTTTTCAATTAATTTTACTTTTTCTTCATCTATCGTTATGCTTAATTTTTGTTTCATTTTTAATTAACTTCCATTTTTTTCGCTACACGTACCCCAAGCGCAGGAACCGAGTAATCAGCATTCCTGCCACAGTAGAGGATAGCCCCACCAGAACTAGCGCCGAACCTAGCAACCCTATAAGTATCTGAATCAGGTTTTTTATTAAATCTCCAGATATAAGTTTTATCTTTAGAAGTAAGAAATTGAGCTATTTCTTTTATTTCATCTAAATCCTTTAATCCTGTTAAATATTTTAATGCTTCTTCATCAGCTTGTACTACTTCTCCATCTGAACCAATTAAGTCTGTTAAATGTTTATATTCAGAAGACATTCCTTTATCATGAATTATTTCATCTTTTCCATTTGATTTATATAATATTCCAGATGAAGTTTGAATCCAATTATTTTGGAATGATTCTGTTAAGAAATTTAGTATTTCACCTATCTGTTTATGACTATGATATAACATTTGCCCTATTAAGAATATGTCTGGATAACTT
Organism: Candidatus Nanoarchaeia archaeon; assembly: GCA_028716945.1. Lineage (GTDB taxonomy): Archaea > Nanobdellota > Nanobdellia > SCGC-AAA011-G17 > JAFCDX01 > JAQUOT01. The sequence goes on along the minus strand of JAQUOT010000001.1, from coordinate 490,333 downwards.
GCTGGTTTAAATGCAGTCGGATTTGTATTATAATCGTTAATTTGATTTGCTTGAGTTGTAGAAGGTATTAAAGATTTGGATAATTGTATGGTATATTCATCATTTTCTATTAACCAGCTGTTATCATTGGGAGTTATAATTCCTGGTTCTGTTACTGGAGATTCTTGTTTAGGTTTTAATTCTGTTTTTTTTAATTTCTTTTTTTCTAATCTTTCTCTTCTTATTTTTTCTTCTACTTCCTTGTTTAGTCTTTCAGCTAGATTAGGATCGTACTTACTTCCTGTTTTATCTCCTATTATATTTACCATTTTATGCAATATTATACTACCCTATAGTAACAAGAAGTATAATGCCTTACTTATAAATCTTTCTATTTTGTAATTACTTTACAGAAGTAAATATTCATTTAAACCCATTAGAATAGCTTTAAAACAATTTTAAATATCCACAACAACCTGAACAATATAAGGTTTCTCTTTTATTTCCATGTGATTATAAGTAACTGCTTTTACATCGCTCTTTAAAGAATATTTATCAGTTATTAAATCTCCAACAACTTCTGCAGTTAGTTTATTTCCAGTAATTTTTATATTTTTAACTTCATGAAGAATAAAACTTTCTATATCTAATAAAACTAAAAATTGCTCAAGAAAATTATATAACAAAGCTTTTTTATCTTTTCCAGAAGCAGTAATTTTTTTAGTTATCTTAGATTCTACTAATTCTGGAGATATCATAATAGAAGTCATAGCAAGAGCTGCATTAGAAAAGGCTTCTTCCAAAGATTTCCCAAATGCTTGAAACTTAGCATCTGCTTTATGTTCTAGAAATTTGTATTTCATTTTAAGATATATATCCTAAAAGCAATATCTTAATAAATCTTTTTAATAGAATTAAATTATGGAAAAACAAGAAATCTTCAAACTTCATAAAAAAGGAATTATTGAATATAGCATAGTTGATTTACACCAAATAATGACAGATATGTTAAGAAAAAATTATTCTTTTCCAATGGTTATTAAAAATTATAGTAAATGTGAAAAAGATTGGACTTTGTTCTCATTAAAACCAAATTCTACTTCAGATAGATTAACCATAGAAAATTATTTAGATGGAATGAGTAAAATAAGCAAACTTTTGAGTCAAGAAAAGAGACCAGATTGGGTAAATACACTTAAAGGGGATATAAAATTATCAGGAATAGATGCTCCCCATTATTCTGAAGATGGAACTTTAATTACATGTGTTAGATTAGGAAATGAAGGATACAGTTGTACTCTTTACATTCAAAATAAAAGTGATACTTATACAGCATATTCTGAAACACATCAAAATCATTTAGAACAATTTATGAATCCTCATTTAGGTCCGAATTTAACTCATTTTAAACTTACATTTTAAGAAAACTATTTAAAAGATAAAAACATATATAGAATATGTTAAATAAAATATTAGATTATTCTATAATAAGTAAAGATTCTATACTTTTAGAAGAAAAAGAAGGTTACATATTTACAAAGGTAAAAAGGTCTAACCATAAGATAAAACTTCCAAAAGAAGTAAATAAAGATGTTGCTTATTTATTTGGAGTAATTATGGGAGATGGAAGATTAGAGAAGTCCATAAGAAAGGTTTCAAAATACCCAAGAACAAAATTATATATTTATAATGATTCTAAACAATATCTAATCAGGTTAAATGAATATCTAAAAAAAGAATTTAATGTTCCAACAAGAATCTATAAGAAAAACTACAACAATTGTTATGTTCTTGAGATAAACAATAAATTTGTATGGCTCTATTTTAGTAAATATTTAAACATTGAAAATAAAAAATTAAATTTACAGATACCTAAGGAGGTTCAAAATAGAGAGTTATTCAAACATTTTTTAGCAGGTTTGTTTGATACAGACGGTTATTTTAGTAAAGTATATGGAATAATGTTAAATGGATCTAATTATACCTTCTTATTAGAAATTAACAAATTATGTGAAAAATATTATAAAATTAAAATGTTAGGTCCATACAAAAATATACTTAAAAAAGATGGAAAAGAATATTCAAGATGTTCTATATCTACAAGTATGCCTTATAATGAGCAATTTAAAGAGATTGTTCCTTTAAAAATATGAGTGGACCCAGCCGGAATCGAACCGGCGGTCTTCGCCTGACTTAGTGTTTACTTGTACTTGCCTAAATTAGCTTATGCCAATTTAAAGGGCAACGTCGTTTATGGACTTTTAAGATTACTCTTAAAGGTTAACCACTAGACTATGGGTCCACAGAATCTGTTACTAAAGATAATTTAAAAGCTTTTTGCTTACAAAAATCACAATATTTATAAATATGGGTTTTAAACTATTATCTGTAAGATGGCAACTAACAAAGAACCAAAAGATATTGAAGAAACCACTAAAAGTTCTGAAAAAATACCTGAAATACCAAAAGAAGTTAAAGAAAAACTTGAAAAATTAAAAGCTAAATTAGACTCTTTTAAGAATAAAGTAATTAAAGATCCTGAGAAAAGAATAATTGGAATATCTTTACTCCCCCCAGAAAAGGAAAATAAAAATAATATCAATGTTTTAGTTGTAATAAATTCTGATAATATTAAAGATCCATTAGCATTAATGGAAAAAGAAATAAAATTCATTGAAAAAATTGCTGATGATACTGATAAAAATATAAAACCAAGAATAATGTCTCTTTATGATTTAAGGGAAGCTTGTTTTGATAGTAAATATGAAATTCTAAACATGATTGCAATGTCTGCAATTATTTATGATCCTACAGATGTTTTAGCTGCATTAAAAATTGCTGAAATACACAAGACAATGTCTTTAAAGAAATTTGAAAAATATATTGTAAGTTATGTTGCAGCAGGTTCTTTATTTAGGGGAGAAAAATCAAATGATATCGATGTTTATATTATTGTAGATGATACTGATGTTAAAAAAATGCCAAGAGTTGAACTAAAAGATAAATTAAGAGCAATTATTTTATCAATGGGAGACCAAGCAGCAGAAATGACTGGAATAAAAAAACAATTCCACGTTCAAACTTATATCTTAACTGATTTCTGGGATTCAATTAAAGATGCACATCCAGTTATTTTCACATTATTAAGAGATGGAATTCCATTATATGATAGAGGAGTTTTCATGCCTTGGAAATTATTATTAAGAATGGGTAAAGTTAAACCAAGCAGAGAAGCAATTGAAATGCAGATGGATGTTTCTGAAAAATTATTAGAAAGAACAAGATACAAACTATTAAGCGTAGTTGGAGAAGATTTATACTATGCAATATTAAATCCGGCTCAGGCATTATTAATGGTATATGGTTTAACACCACCAACACCAAAAGAAACAATTGAATTAATGGACAAGATATTTGTTAAAGAAGAAAGATTATTAGATAAAAAATATGTTGATATTCTTGAAAAAGTAAGAAAATATTACAAAGATATAGAACATGGAAAAGTAAAAAGTATTAGTGGTAAGGAAATTGATGAATTACTTAATGACGCAGAAGATTTCTTGAAAAAAATAAAAGAAATATTTGAAAAAATACAAAAGAAAAAAGACGTAGAAAACATAAAAGAAACTTATGAGGGTTGTATTAAAATCACAAAAGAAATGTTAGAAGTAAATAATATTAAGTTTACAGAATCAAATATATTAACTGCATTTAAACAATTAGTAGACAAAGAAAAACTACCAGAAAGATTATTTGAAATATTAAAAGATATAACAAAAATGGAAAAAGAATTCAAAGAGAATAAATTAGCTGGACAAGAAATTGAAAAATTAGGAAGAGATGCTAGAGTTTATCTAAAAACTTGTATTGAATACCTTCAAAGAAAAAATATGATGGAATTAAGCAAGAGTAAACCTAAATAAGCTTTTAAAGCCTTATAATCCTAAAATTCTAAAAGAAAAAGCTTTTAAATATCCTCTTTGTTTTAAAATTACAATGGAAGGTTTAATCTTAAGTTACAGACGTGGTAAGCACACCCAAAGTTTTACACACGCAATTGTTAAAGTATCAGGTGTTACTAATAAAGATTCTGCTAAAAAATTAGTTAAAAAGAATGTAGTTTGGGAAAGTCCTGCTAAAAAACAAATAAAAGGAGTTGTTGCTAGTTCACATGGAAACACAGGAAAATTAAGAGTAATATTTAAAAAAGGTATTCCTGGACAAGCAATAGGAACAAAAGTTAAACTGGAGTAAAAAATGTCAACATTAAGAAAAGGCGTTTGTTATAGAAATTTAACAAGACCCTATACTAGAAAAAGTAAATTCAAGAAACATTCATTTATTTCTATGATTCCTCCAAGCAAGATAGTAAAATATAATTTTGGAGATTGCAAAAAACAATTTAAGTTCGCTTTTAGTTTAATTTCAAAACAAGATTTAAACTTAAGAGATAATTCTCTTGAATCAATAAGACAAATTATTAATAGTAATCTAGCAGAAAAATTAGGTAATGATTTTAATATGATTGTAAAAGCTTATCCTCACCACATTCTAAGAGAAAATAAAATGATTTCTGGAGCAGGAGCAGATAGAATGCAGACAGGAATGTCACATTCATTTGGAAAACCTATGGGAAGAGCAGCAAGAATAAACAAAGGAAAAGCGATAGTAACTATAAAAGTTGATGAAAATGGACTTGAAATTGCAAGAATTGCTTTGAAAAAAGCCATGCCAAGACTTCCTGGAAAATATGTTATAGAAATGGTAAAATTATAAGAGCAATAAGCTTTTAAATATCCTTAATAGGGATATAATAAAGAGGCAAATGAAAAACTTAAAGAATATTGCTTGGTTCAAAGAACTTTCTAAAAATGATTTAGGCATTGCAGGTGGAAAAGGTTGTAATCTTGGAGAGATGTTTAACGCTCGTTTTCCTATACCTCCTGGCTTTGTAGTTACAGCCTCTGCCTTTAAACATTTCTTAGAAGAAACCAAATTAAATAAGAAAATCTATCCTATCCTTAATAAAATAGAAATACAAGAAACAGCGGCTCTAGAAAAGACAGCAAAAGAAATTCAAGAATTAATTTTAGATCAAGAAATGCCTGAGGATATTAAAAATGATATTATTTATTCTTATGAAAATATGGATGTCAGTTCTGAATTATTCAATGCTGTAAACTCAAGTGCTTTATCTAAATCTGCATTAAATATTATTAAAGCCGGAAGAGAAATACCTTTTGTAGCAGTAAGATCAAGTGCAACTGCAGAAGATTTACCAGAAGCAAGTTTTGCAGGCCAACAAGAAACTTATCTTAATATTAAAGGTAAGGATAATTTAATTAGGGCTGTTCAAAGATGCTGGGCTTCTTTATTTACTGCAAGAGCAATTTACTATAGAACAAAAAATAATTTTCCTCATGAAAAAGTTTTAATTGCGGTTGTAATCCAAAAAATGGTTGATTCTGATTCTGCGGGAGTTATATTTACAATAAATCCAACTACAAATAATCAAAATGAAATTGTTATTGAAGGAGCATTTGGACTTGGAGAATCTGTTGTTGGAGGTCAAGTAACTCCAGATCATTATGTTGTTAACAAAGATACTTTGCAAATAAAAGAGAAAAAAATTAATCTGCAAATGTGGGCATATAAAAGAGATGAATTTTTAAGAAGAACCGTTCAAAAAGAATTAACTCCATTAAAAGGTAAAGAACAAAAAGTTTCTGATGATTTAATTGTTAAACTAGCTGATTTAGCAAGAAGAATTGAAAGACATTATCAAAAACCTCAAGATATAGAATTTGCAATTGAAAATAATAAACCATATATTGTACAGGCAAGAGCAGTTACAACAGAAAAGAAAATAGGCAATGTAAAAAAACATACGGCAATAAATGCTCAAGAGATTCTTTCTGGTTTAGGTGCAAGTCCTGGAATAGGAACAGGAATGGTAAAATTAGTTCATTCTATAGAAGATCTTGACAAAATAAAAAAAGGAGATATTCTTGTAACTAAAATGACTAATCCAGATTATGTTGTTTCTATGCAAAAAGCAGCAGCTATTGTTACAGATGAAGGAGGATTAACTGCGCATGCAGCAATTGTTTCAAGAGAAATGGGAATTCCTTGTGTTGTTGGAACCATAGATGCAACTGTAAAATTAAAAGAAAATGATTTTGTTACTGTTGATGGAACCAATGGAAAAGTATACAAAGGAAAAGTAGAAGGCGTTGCTGCAGTTGAGAAAAAAGAATATGAATTCAGAGAAACAAAAACTAAAATTTACATGAATCTTGGAGAGCCAGAAATGATTGATAATTACAAGAATTTACATTTTGATGGAATTGGATTAATGAGATTAGAGTTTGTAATTGCTTCACAAATAGGAGAACATCCTTTATATTTATTAAAAATAGGACAACAAGATAGGTATATCAATGGATTATATAAAGCAATTAAAAAAGTTGCTTCTACAATAAATCCTAAACCTTTGGTAGTGAGATTTTCTGATTTCAAAACAAATGAATATAGGGATTTGAAAGGTGGAGAAGAATTCGAACCACATGAAGATAATCCAATGTTAGGTTGGCGTGGAGTTTCAAGATATGTTAGTCCTGAATTTATTGAAGCTTTCAAATTAGAATTAGAAGCAATTAAAAAAGTTAGAGAAGAATACAAAAATGTTCATGTTATGCTTCCTTTTGTAAGAAATGTTGAAGAAGTTAAAAAAGTTCTTGAAATAATGAAAGAAAATGGTTTGGAAAAAGCAGAAGACTTTGAAATTTATTTAATGGCAGAAGTTCCAAGTTTTTCTTTCTTAGCAAGAGACTTTGCAGAATTAGATATTTCTGGATGCAGTATAGGTTCGAATGATTTAACCCAAGGAGTTTTATGTGTTGATAGAGATTCTGCTATGTTGGGAAAAATGAATTACTTTGATGAAAGAAATCCGGCAGTTACATTAGCAATGAGAAGAATTATACAAAATTTCATAGAAAAAGGAAAAAAAGTTTCAATTTGCGGCCAGGCACCTTCACAATATAAAGAAATTGTAGAATTTTTATTAAAAAATCATGTAACAAGCATATCTGTAAACCCAGATGTTGTTGATAAAGTAAGGTTTGATGTTTCAGAATTAGAAAAAGGAGGTGTATAAATGTTAGGAGAATTAGCGGCTTTAGTAGCTACCTTTGGTGTTTTTTTATTTATAGCAATGATTTGGGAATTAGTATGGAAAGGTATTGCATTGTGGTGTGCAGCAAGAGATGACCATAAAGTTTGGTATGTTTGCCTATTAATTTTTAATACCTTAGGTATATTACCCATAGTATACCTTTTAATACATAGACAAAAAGATGTAAATAAAGTATACAAACAAATAACAGCAAAGAAAAAACGAAGATAAAAACTTTTTCTTTTATTTTTCTTTTTTATTTAGAATTTAATCGGATTGTTTTACTACCATACATTCTCTTACAAATCTTCTCTCTTCTTCTGCATAAGCTTGACATATTGCAACATGTAATTTGTCTACAGAAATATTTTTTTGTCTAAGATGAAATAATATAGTTGGATCCATCGTGTTTAATCTCATTTCAAGATCTCCACTTGGTGCCAAAGCAAATTCCCTTAAAACTCCCCTTGGAAGAGGTAATAAACATTCAAATTCTTCTCCTGGAGCTTTATGATAAACAGCATGGTCCTCTATACAATTTGGAAGAAGAGTTACTCTTAATACTTCATCTTCATATAAAGGTTTTATTTCTTTGTAAGGCATAATTATTTTAAATATAAAATCTATTTAAACATTTATTTAGTTAGAATTATAGTTTAGAGTATAAGTAAATTTAGATAAACTATATTCTACAACATATATTTTGGAGTAAATTGCAACTTGCAACTGGGTGCGCGTAAGATTTATAAATAGATTTTTCTTGAAGGTATTAGTCTCATGAAAAAAGTTCCGAATAGGGAGACTATATTTGGTTCTTTTTTCTAATAGACTATTGAAATAAAAAGGGAAACCAAAGGAGAGTGTTAAAATGGCAAATGCGCCAGAAAAAAAATGGAGAGTCTCAAACATGGAAGTAGTTGTTTGGGATAATAAAAAAGAAAAAGATGGAGCAGAATATGGTTATAAGACAGTTAGTCTTGTAAAAAGCTTCAAGAAAAAAGACGAAGATGTTTGGAGATCAGATACCATTAATAATTTAAGAAGAACTGATATTCCAAAAATAATTGCTTTATTAAATAAAGCGCAAGATTATTTATTTTTCGAAGCTAACAAAGAACATGAAGGTGAGGAAGAATGAGCAAGAAAAAAGATGTAGTTGAAGGTTTAGAAATGAAAGACGAAAATTCGGTTAAAGACTTACCTGGAGTTGGAGCAGCAACAGCTGAAAAATTAAAAGAAGCTGGATTTACCAACATGATTAGTATTGCTGTAGCATCAACTGGAGAATTGGTTGAAGCAGCGGGTGTTGGAGAAGCTGTAGCTAGAAAAATAATCAATACTGCCAGAGACAAACTAAAAATGGGTTTTGAATCTGGGCATGAATTACTTGAAAGATCAGAAAAAACTGAAAGAATTACAACAGGAAGTAAAGCTCTTGATAAATTACTCGGTGGAGGAATAGAAACAGGAACTATAACAGAATGTTATGGTGCTTTCTCCTCTGGAAAATCACAGATTGCACATCAAATTGCAGTCAATGCACAACTACCAAAAGAAAAAGGTGGAATAAATGGTGCAGTTGTATTTTTAGATACAGAATCAACTTTCAGACCAGAAAGAATTAAACAATTAGCAGAAGCTCAAGGTTTAGATTTTACTGAAATCTTGAAAAATATTAGGGTAGCTAGATGTTTTAATTCAGACCATCAAGTTTTACTAACTGAAAAAATATCTGAATTGGTAGAAAAAGAAGGCTTACCTGTAAAATTAATTATAGTAGATTCTTTAATGTCTTTATTTAGATCAGACTATATTGGAAGAGGTAGTTTAGCAGATAGACAGCAAAAAATAAACAAGCACATACACACATTGCAAAGACTTGCAAATATGTACAATTTAGCTGTTTATGTCACAAACCAAGTTATGGCTAAACCAGATACTTTCTTCGGAGATCCTACTGAGCCTGTTGGAGGACATATAGTTGGTCATGGAATGAATCCAAGAGTTTACCTAAGAAAAGGTAAGAAAGGAACTAGAGTAGCAAAGATGGTAGATAGTTCTTATTTACCAGAATGCGAAGTAGTCTATATGATAACTCCACAAGGAATTAGAGATGTAGAAGGTTCAGAAGCAGAAGAATAAACTTTATTAACCCTTTTTTCTTTTCTTTTTTTATGAAATTATCAATAATTATCCCCGCATACAATGAAGAAAAACTAATTGGGAGATGTATTCAATCTATCTTAGATGCAGATATTCCGGTTGATTATGAAATTATAGTTATCAATAATAATTCTACAGATAAAACAAAACAAGTTGCTAAAAAATTTAAAAAAGTAAAAGTCATTGATGAATATAAAAAAGGAGTGACCAAAGCAAGACAAACAGGTTATAAAATTTCTAAAGGAGAAATTATGTGTTTTTTTGATGCAGATAGTATCATAACAAAAAATTGGTTTAAAACTGCATTAAATATGTATGAAAAAGACAAAAAAATTGTTGGTGTATCTGGACCTTATGAATATGAAGATGTTAGTTGGTTTGAAAATTTAATTTATAGGGATTGTATGGTTTTTATATTTAATTTACCTTTTTCAAAAGGATTTTTACTTGGGGGAAATTTCTCTATTAGAAAAAGTGTGCTTAAAAAAATGGGGGGATTTAACACAAAAATGGAATTTTATGGAGAAGATACAAATACTACTAAGAGGGTTGTTAAATATGGAAAAATAAAGTTTAGTAAAAAATTAACAATAAAAAGTTCTGCTAGAAGATTAAAAGGACAAGGCAAAATAAAAACTTTAATAATTTACTTCTCAAATTATTTCTCCGAAATGTTCATAAATAAACCTATAACTAAAGATTATAAAGATATAAGATGAAAAATGTTATAATTACTTGCTCTGATAAAAATTGTGAAGATTTTTTGGTAAATGATTGGTTAAAATCTCTAATTGAAAATGTTAATTTGAGTAATATAGACATTATAATTATAGATTATGGGATCAGTAAAAATAAATTAAATATATTAAAGAAAAATAAAAATGTTAAAATTTATAAAGCGATTAGGTGTGGTTTTCCAAATGCAATTAAATTTAAAGATATAGAAAAAATTCTTAAAAAAAATATTTATTATCAAGTTATGACTTGTGATTGTGCAGATCTTATTTTTCAAGAAGATATTAATTCCCTTTTTGAAAAAAACAATGAAGATTTTAGAGCGGTTGTAGAAGATATGACTCTACCTTTTGAAAAATTTATGAGTAATGTGTGCTTTGATAAAGAAAAATCTAAAGAGATAAAAGAGATTTCAAAAAGAAAACAGATGATTAATATGGGAGTTTTAATTGCTCCATATGAAAAATTTTCAAGTTTATGTAAAGAATGTAATTCTCTTTTAAAGAAAAAGGTATATTTGGCAGACCAAATAGCAGTAAGTTATTTTTTATATAAAAATAATTTCAAAAGACTAGATTGTAAATATAATTTTATCCCAATGACAACAAACGAAAAATTTTATATTAATAATGGAGAATTTTACTTAAATTCTGGAGAAAAAATAGCGATAGTGCATAATGTGGGAGGAAATTCTAAATTTAGAATAATTAAAAATTTTGGTTATGGAAAGAATAAGAATGAATATAACAAAATAAAATACTTTATACTAAATAAATTTATAAAAATTTGTAATAAAATTAGATAATATGCCCCCATCCGGATTTGAACCGGAGTTACAGGTTCCGCAAACCCGCGTACTATCCAAGCTATACTATAGGGGCTTAATAAATCTAAAGAAATACCTTATTTAAACCTTTTTTATTTTTTAAAACCATCTTTAATTTTAGTTTTTCCGTATCTCATAATTCTTGCAACATAATGTATGGGGTGTTTAACATGCTTCCTAAAAGCCCAGGTTCTTGATATTAACATTCTTCCAACTCTTCCTTCATAACAGTAAATTGAAACTTTTCTTTTTTTCAAATTATCTAAGAAAGATTTTGTATCTTTTACTCTTGAATAAGTTAAAACCTTTCCTAAATCATATTTAACATGCCCATCAGATCCACCAGTGTATGCTTTTCCATATTTTTTAGCAAGTTCTAAAGCAGCTTCATTCTTATTCATCATCAAATGTCCGTTCATAACTTCAATACAATCAAATTGTTTTATTAAATGAAATTTATCTGCTCCTTTTTCAATATATAATTTCTGTTCAATTTTTCTAGGTAGACCATGCATTATTCCATAAGGATGTGGAATACTCGTAATACAATTATATTTTTTTAATCTATTAAAAATCTCTCTCCCATTAAGTTCTATACCAGAATAGATTAATTTTTTTCTATAAGGCAGAACGCTTGTTTTGAAAAAATCTATTAAATCTTCAAGTTTATAAAAATAGATTAGCATATCAAAATTTTCTTTAGGTCTTAATTCAATTCCAGGAATAAAATTAAAATCATATAAAGCTGCTTCCATACAACCTTTTATTTCATTATGATCTGTAATAGCAACACCAACATTATACTTTTTACATAATTTATTTAGTGTTTTTATACTTGTTGCACCATCAGAATAATTTGTATGAAAATGCATATCAAAAAACAAGCCTTCTTTCTTTAACTCATCTGCATCTATTTGTGATGCGTGGGAAAATAATTTTCCAAGTATTTTATTAATAAACATAGTTAAAATGATAAAAGAAACGTTTATAAACATTTTTAATAAATCAAATTAAGGTAAAAAATGGCAGAAAAAGACTTAAAATGCACATCTTGTAATACCTCAATAAAAGGCATAAAAGGGGCGACTACATTTAAATGCCCAAGTTGTGGAAAACAAGAGATAATAAGATGTGAACATTGTAGGGTAATTGTAGCTAGATATAAATGTCCAACTTGTGGATTTTCTGGACCTAATTAAAATGGCAAAGGTAGTTATAACTTTAAGAATAATGCCTGAATCTCCAGAGGTTAATCTTGAAGATTTAGAAAAAGAAGCTAAACAAATAATTGAAGGATATTGTTCTCCAGATAAAACAGAATTTAAAGTAAGTATAGATCCAATAGCCTTTGGATTAAAAGCCTTAGTTATAATTTTTGTAATGGATGAGAAAAAAGGTGCAACTGATCCTTTAGAAGAAAAAATAAGAAATGTTCCTGGTGTAGAAAGCGCCGAAATTACAGATGTAAGAAGAGCAATTGGTTAAGTAAACGGGATTGTAACATCTAAAATTTTATTTGGTTTAAATTTATATAAAAAAGGGATTTTCTCTACAATTTTTAATCCTAATCCTAATAAATATTCATTTTTATAGAGATAATTACATTTTAATTTTATTGCTCCAGTATCATCTTTAAATCTTTCATAACCAGCATTTTCTACACCCATTCCAAAATGTAAATTTTTCTTGTTTTTCATAGCATAATTTATTATAGCATCGTAAAGAAAATTATTTGGTTTTGTAAAAAAGTAATTATCTAAACTAAATGCAAAAGATAAATACACATTATCTTCATTCTCGAATATCAAACAACCAGCTATTTTTGTTCCTTGATAGATTACTGAAAAAGCTTTTGCTTCTTTTAATTTTAAAGCATTTTCAAAAAATTTTAATGGAAATGCCGGAGAATTTAATCTCTTTAATGTATGTAAATAAATGAAGTATAAACTATTAAAATTAGTTTCTTTATTTAGTTTTAATTTAAATTCCTTACTTTTTTTAACCAAGTTTCTAAATTTTTTATCATAATTTTTATAAACCTCATCATAATCTTGTGCAAACATTACATGATAATTTATTAAACCCTTTTTACTATCTGTAATTTTAGTAACTATTATCTTATTATTTCTCAATTCTTCTATCTCTAAATTAGAATACCTGTGCCAAGCCAAAGTTATTTTATTTTTATAGATAGGTATGCTTTTTTTTCTTATATTTATTGTAGAAATATTTCCATTTATAGAATTAATTAATTCTGACCATTCTTTTGAAAGATAAAAATTATTTTTAAATAGCTGGGCGTAATCCATTTCATATAATAAATTAAAATTATTTATAAAGCTTAGGAATGAAAAACCTTATAAAAAACCAAATATATTCTATTTTATGGTTTCAGAGGATGATTTAAGCGAACTAGAACAAGAATTAATGGGTTTGAATGAGAAAGAACAAAGACAGAAAATTAATGAATTTGTTAAAACCCTACCCAAAGAAGAGCTTGCAAAACTACAAATGCAACAATGTGTTTTTTGTTTATTAAGTCAAGGAAAAATAAAAGCTTACAAAATATATGAAAATGATAAATTTCTTGCGGTTTTAGATATAAATCCAGCAAATATAGGCCATGTATTACTATTCCCAAAAAAACATTATCAATATTTATCTTTATTATCTGACAAAGATGTTTCTGAAATGTTTATGATAGCAAATAATATTTCAAAGGTTTTAGTACAAGAACTAAAAGCACAAGGAGTTAATTTGTATCTAGCAAGCGGAAATGCTGCAGGACAAAAAGTAAATCATATTTCCCTTAACATAATTCCTAGATTTGAAAATGATGGAATTGAATTTGCTTGGAATATGAAAAAAGCTTCTGAACAAGATCTTGAACAAATTAAAACATTAATAGCATCAAAATTAGCAATTAAAAAAGAAGTTGTTTTAGAAGTAAGTCTAGAACCAAAGAAAGAAAACTCTAACCAAATAAAAAAACCTCAATTCAAAATTGAAAAAAGAATTCCTTAAAAAGCTAAAACATTTCCAAATATCAAAGTTATTATTAACCCTATTAAAAACGCAGGAACAAAAGGCAAACCTTCTTTTACCATTACTGTTTTTATTCTCATATCTTTAAACCTTGCAATATCCTTTTTTGTTACACCCAAATAACTTGTAGTTATAAGTCTACTTTTAAATTTGAAAGGAACAACCCAATCACCTTCTGTTAATTTATTTATAGAAATTATTTTGTACATAGATACATTTTCTACGGTTTTTATGAAGATTAATAAGATTCCTAAAATAAAAATAAATAAAGCCATTCCTATTCCAACAATTCTTAACATACTTTTAGAATATATTGAAACAAAAAGCATAACTGCAATAATTAAAATTGAATAACTTATTTCTGTTTTTATCTTTTCTTTTTTTAATAAATTCATTAATTCTGTTTTGAATTTAGCTCTATGTTTTAAAGCAATCATAGCAGACAAAAATATTCCATACAATCCTCCAACTAACAAGATATTTACTATTAATATAAATAAAAATGGAAGATTTAAATTTGGATGAAGATAATTAAGTAAAAATGAAGGATATATCGGAATTGTTGCTCCTATTCCCATCAATAATTTTGAGTCTCCTCCTCCCCATTGTCTAGTATAATACATTATATTTCCTACTATGAAAAATATAAATGCTCCCATAATCCCATATAAAAAATAATTCCACTCATTAGTTATTAAAGAATATAAAAATCTTAAAGACAAAGCAATTGAAATCAAACTATAATTAAGCCAATCTGGAACTTCTCTTGTTTTAATATCTTGAATCGTAGCAATAATTACATAAATAAATAAAATACCTAATAAAATAAAATCTATTGATGCAATCACCATATCTAAATTAAAAAAGTTATATTTATAAAGGTTCTTAAATTTTCAAAATCATGATTTCAATTATTGGAGCAGGCCCTGTTGGGTGCTATCTCGCTTATTTATTAGCAAAAAGTGGAGAAAAAGTTTCTGTATTTGAAGAACATTCTGAAATCGGAAAACCAGTTCAATGTACTGGAATTGTTACAAGCGCAATAACTGAATTAATAAAACCAGACAAAAAATTTGTTATAAACACAATTAAAAGATTCAAAGTTTTTTCACCTGATGAAAATTTTATTGAATTTAAGCTTGAAAATCCAAATTTAATTTTAGATAGAACAAAATTTGATAAATATCTTGCTAGACTTGCTACAAAAGCAGGAGCGAAGTTTTATTTAAAGAAAAAATTTGTTGATTATAAAGAGCCTTATGTTATACTTGATAAAGAAATTTCTAAAAAAACAGATATTTTAGTAGGAGCAGATGGACCACAATCTAAAGTTGCAAAAGCTACGGGATTATATGGAAAAAGAAAATTTGTAATTGGATTACAAGCAAGAATAAAAACAAAATTAAGAGATAAAAATGCTGTTGAATTTTATCTTAATAAACACTATTTTGGTTGGTTAGTACCAGAATCAAAATCAATTGCAAGAGTAGGAATTGTAGCAAAATATAATATTCATCCACATTTTAAAGAATTTATGAGAATGATAAAGAAAAAACATAGTTATAAAACGATATGTTACCAATCTGGATTAATTCCAGTTTATGATTCTCTACTCAAAACTTCAAAAAATAATGTATATTTGGTTGGAGATGCAGCCTGTCAGGTAAAACCAACGAGTTATGGTGGAATAATACAAGGAATGATGGCTGCAAGAGAGTTAAGCAAAGCAATTTTAGAAAACAAAAATTATGAATTCTTATGGAAAAAAAGCATTGGAAAAGATTTAACTTATGGATCTCTAATAAGAAGAATGATGGATAACTTTTCTAATGAAGATTATAATGAATTGTTAAAGGTTGTAAACAAAAGACACATTAAAAAAATAATTGAAAAAGAAGATAGAGATTTCCCATCAAAGATTATTTTTAAGGTATTAACTAAAGAACCAGGTTTAATTAAATTTGCAAGGAAGATTATATAATTGAGTATATATTTCTAAGAGCTTAGTAAGGTTTAAATATTAATAAGTTATTGCTTAAATATGAGAAAAAGAGCACAAAACGATGGTAAAGGGATTGCAGTTCTATTGTTGTTATTGGCTTTATTTGTAGTATTATATCTATTATTACTACCTCCAGAAATACGTGAAGATATATTAAATCAAACTTATGGAGAAAATGGAAATGATTTTTCACCAAAGTTATTATTATCTGAAACTCCAGGAGAGGTATATTCAACAAAATCAGGAAATATTATACATGAATTTTCTCCTATTTCTTTGTTTATTAAAACAGAACCTAAAACAGATCGATTAGCAAACTCTTTAGATGTCAGCAAATCTCTTTTTTCATCTAAACCACAAATATTAACTTTTGATATTGAAGATTTAAACAATATAAAAGGAGCTTTTTTGTTTTTTAATGTAATAAAAGGCAAAGGAAATTTAGAACTTTGGTTAAATGGAAATATTATTTTAGATAGAGAAGTTTCAGCTGTTCAAAGTATTGAATTACCAATTAATTATTTAAAGAAAAATAAAAACGTTCTTGAAATAAGAGCTTCTTCACCAGGAATATTATTCTTATTTAGAAATTTTTATTCCTTATCTGATATTATTGTAAAAACAGAATACAAAAGATTAAATCCACAAGAAGATAGAACCTTTTCAATATCTACTTCTGAAAAAGATGGATTACAAACAGCAAAATTAAGTTTTTCAGTATATTGTAATGATTTAGAAAAAGATACTGCAGAATTAAATGTATACGTAAATGATAAAAGTATATTATCAAAACAAACTTATTGTTCTGGTGGTTCTGAATCAATAGAAATTGCAACCAATAATATAAATGAAGGAAAAAATATGTTAACATTTAGTATTAGCGACGGAGATTTCCAATTCAGTCAAATAAAATTAGAAACCAAGTCAAAAGAAAGTACTTATCCACAATATCATTTTGATGTTAAAACAGAAGATCATGACTATATTGTTGATGGAACTGCAAAAGCAGTATTAAATTTAAAATTGGGTTCTGGAAGCAAGAAATCAGACTTCATGATAAATGGACATACTTTTACAATGGATACTTCATTATCAACTTATAACAAAGATGTTACAGATCTAATTGAAAGTGGAGATAATTATATTAAGATAATTCCAAAAGGTACTTTCACAATTGAGAATCTTGAAATTAAATTGGAATCTGCTTAATTAAAGAGGAAATTTTATGGGAACAGTTACAGGAGCATTAGGAAAAGCTAAAGATACAATTTTATCCCCTTATGTATGGTTTTTTAAAAAGTTTATATTTTATATTTCAATAGGGGGGGCCATTTTTTTGTTTATTTTATTTATAGGTTTTTTTATCAATGCTTGGAGAACAGATACTTTCGATTCTATTTTAGTTATGGCTGGAGTACAAGCAGAAAATAATGGAGTTATTAGGGTTGCTTCAACACAAGGAATAAGTTTTTTTGAATGGTGGTTAGATCCAAGAAAATTGATAACCAAACAAGTATCTCTTGGACCTACGGACACTGTAGAAGAAACAATTAATCTAAAAATAGAAGAATTTAAAGCAACTCCACAAGATGTTGATATTGGACAACCGGTTATAGCTAGAGCAGTAATAAAAGCGCAGGCTCCGGTAAATAAAGATATTACTTTAGACTTTACAGATTCTTGTTTTTTATCTAATTACTCAGGACCAATAACTATAACTGTAGCAGATCCAAAAAATCCTAATGATTTTTCAAAACAAAGATTTATTCCAGAGGGAAGATCTGATTCCTTCTCTGTAAGTTGTAAATTCTTAAATGGACTACAAACAAAACAAATTGCAAAATTAAGATTGCAACCTACTTTTATCTATAATCAAGAAGTAAGTTGGAGAGTTCTAGCAAAAGGAGAATATGAGATGAATGATGTATCAATACCTTCAACTTGGGGAGAATCAAAAGGTCCAGAAATAATAACTTTTGGATCATTTGATAATCAACCATTTTATACAGAAGAAGCACATCTACTAGATATAAAATTAAGTCAAAATCTAGCCTGGAATGGTTTTATTAAAGAAATAATGGATATAGAAATAAATGTTCCTAGAGAAGCAAGATTATTAACTCAAGAAGTAGATTGTCACTTCCAAGATGCAGGGTATAATACTTATGCAATAAAATATTCTGCTTTAGAAAAAGCAAATATAGATTGTAATAACCTAGAAATATTAAAAGCCCTAGGAAACTCTCTTAGAAGACCTTCAATGAATACTGATGATTGTTTACTTGCAATTAAAAGACAATTTGAATTTACTTGTCCATTCCAATTTTCAGGAATAATAACAAAAAATGCAGAAGAATATCCTTTCAAAGCAATAGTAAAATATAAATATCAATTAAATGAGGCAGCTACTGTAAATATAAACGAACCAATATTTAAAGATACAGGACCATATACACCAGATGTGATATAAAAATGAAATATAACATATTAGCAATAATTTTAAGTGTATTTTTTATTAGTGCTTGCGTTGGTGGTGGAGGAATTTCTAGCAATGGAGAAGGAATAGATTTTCAGTTTATGACAAATCAACCACCTACAGATGAATTAAATGAAAACCAACAATTTAGAGTAGGAATTAATACAATTAATTATGGTCTTGAAAATACAGAAGTTAATTTGTGTATATCTGATTCTTTATCGAGTTGGGTTGAAGGAGTTACTGAAAGTTGTAAAATAATAAATATGGATAAAGCAGAAATTTCTGGGAATCAGATAGTACCATTCCAAAAGAAAGTTTATTTTCCTTTTGAAGATACAACTTATAGGTATATTAATATTGAACCAAATATGGATACAACTATAGTTGCAGAAGCTTATTATAAATTTATAACAATAGCAAATGGACAAATTTGTATTAAAAGAGATATAGAAGCTGAAACTCCAGTCGAATGTGAAGTTTCTTCACAAGAACAATTAACATCTAATTCAGCACCTGTTAAAATAACTTCTTTAGAAAAAAAGACTTATCCTATAGGAAATAATAAAGTACAATTAACCTTGAAGTTTACTGTGTCCAATTCAGGAGCAGGAGATGTAATTGATGTAAACACTATAAACTCAAGAGAAGCAAAAGAACCAAAAATAAGCGTACGTGTAAGTCTAAAAGGTATTACTACTAATTTTGTATGTAATCCAGTAAGAGCTGATGGGAGATTTGCTTTTAATGAAAAACAAAAGACAATAACTTGCGAAGCACCTATAGAAATAACACAATCCTTTATTGAAAATCCTTTAGAAATCAGCGTAGAATATGGTTATAAACTCAAAAAAACAATAGGTCCTATCAAATTAATACCGAAAGATGAAGGATTCTAAAAAAGAAAAGTTTAAAAATATAAAAATTAGAGGAAATGTAGTGATTAAATGAAAATAAAGAGCTCGATTTTAATATTCTTAGTAATTTGTAGTTTAGTATTCATTTCAGCAGATTGTGGTGGTAAAACACCTACTGGAGCTGGAACTTATTTAGGAGGAACTCAAGGTGTTACACTTGCTTTCAAAGCTAGTTCTCCTGTTCCTACTTTACAACAAAAAGATACTGTTCCTGTAAAAGTTGACTTAAAAAATCTTGGAGAATTTGATTTACAAATTGGAGAAGCAAAAGCAAAAATATTTGGTATTAATCTAGCTAATTTTGGTCTTACTTCAGCAGGAAATTATAAAGGAACCCCTGGAATATTAAGAGGAAAATCCGAATTTTTTACAGAAGGTGGAACACAAACAGTTGATTTTGGAAATTTAAAATATAGTTTACCTATTTCTGGAGAATTAGAAAAATATACTCTAAGAGCAAAAGTATGTTATCCTTATCAAAGTAAAGCAACAGTTAATGTATGTATGACTTCAGCAAATTTACAAGATCAAACAACAGGAATATGTTCTATAACAGAAGAGAAAGTAGCAGCAGGAGATATATCTGGAGCGCCTGTACAAATTACCAGTATAACTCAAGAATTAAGAGGAGCAAACCAAGTAAGATTTAATATAAAAATAGAAAATAAGGGTGGCGGAAAAGTTTTCTTATCTGGCTCTGATTGTACTAAATTAGAAGAAAACATAGAAAATCTTGATAAAAAAGATCAAGTTGTTGTAATAGTTACAAACCCAACAGATATAAAATGTGGACAAGAAGATTCAAATAAAGCTACAATTAACTTAATAGGTAACACAGGAACTTTAATATGTTATAAAGATGTAACAAATCCTTATGTAGAAAAATTAAATATTAATTTAGATTATATCTATATTTCTGAAACTTCAAAAGAAGTAACAATATACAAATAATTTTTTAACCTCTTTAAAGTGTTGAACAAAGCATATAAATTCTAATATTCTTAATAAAATAAGAGATAGAGCTAGGACAGTTCGGTTGTCCTGAAAAGGATGTTACTATAATTGCCTCTGTCAGGTGCTCAGCTATTAATACGAAGACTGGACTATAACTCTTCGTACGAAATCTGCACTTGTTAAGCTACATTATAGAACGGATAAGATAACCTTTAAAGCAAGCTAATAGGTTAAGATTGATTAGCAATTGTTTAAGGAACTTTTTCACCGAGTCCAGTAGCGATGATTGTAAGATGAAAAAAAGAAAGAAATCCAGAAAAATAAGAAAAGTTTCTAGAAGAAAAAAGAAGGTAATTAAAAGGATAAGTCATGCTAAAAAAAGTAGAAGCCCTTCTAAAAAATCAAAAGCTTCTAAAGTTAGAAAATTAATCAGATTAGCTAAATCAAGAAAATGAAAAAAGAAAAATCATTAATAATAATTTTAGTTATTTCCATAGTAGGATTATTATTCTCTGGATATTTATCTTATTCTGAATTATTTTCTGGTGTTTGTCCTCTTGGAGGGTGCCCTAGTATAGAAAACATACCTGCTTGTGTTTATGGATTTGTAATGTATCTTATTGTTTTAGTTATAAGTTTGTTAGGATTAAAAGATAAATAATATTCTTTATTATAACAATCTTTTTAAGTCTACATATTCTTCATAGTTCAATGAAGATATTTGCAGATTTACATTTACATACTAAATATAGCAGAGCTACAAGCATAAATATGAATATTGATTTTCTTGAAAAATATGCAAAAATTAAAGGCTTGAATTTACTTGGAACAGGAGATTTTACCCACCCAAAATGGTTTGCTGAATTAAAAGAAAAATTAAAACAAGATGAAATAGGAATATTAAAATCAAAATCTGGAATGAATTTTATTTTACAAGGAGAAATTTCTTTGATTTACACTCAAGGTAAAGGCAGAAGAGTTCATGTTATTTTACTTGCTCCCAATTTTGAAATTGCTGAACAAATTACAGAATATTTGAAAACAAAAGGAAGAGTAGATTACGATGGAAGACCAATTTTTAAAATTCCGCTTCCTGAATTAACTGAAAAATTAATGAGTATTTCAAAAGAGATTATGATTATTCCTGCGCATTGTATGACCCCTTGGTTTGGCATACTTGGTTCTGAGTCTGGTTTTGATTCTATACAAGAAGCTTTCCAAGATCAAGTAAAAAATATTTATGCTTTAGAAACAGGATTAAGTGCAGATCCTGCAATGTTATGGAGACTATCTTCTTTAGATAAATTTGCTTTTATTAGTAATTCTGATTCACATTCTTATTGGCCTTGGAGATTAGGAAGAGAAACAAATGTCTTTGATTTTAACAAACTAACTTACAAGGATTTTATTAATGCTATAAAAGAAAAAGATTCAAAAAAATTCCTTTATACAATAGAAGTAGATCCTGCCTTTGGGAAATATCATTATGATGGACATCGTGCTTGTAACATAAATTATAGCCCTTCAGAGACTAAAAAACACAAAGGTATATGTCCGATATGTAAAAAGGGGCTAACTATTGGGGTTGAAAGTAGAATAGAACAATTAGCAGACAGAGAAATGGGATTTAAACCTAAAGCGGTTATTCCATTTAAGTCTGTAATACCTTTATCTGAAGTAATTGCAAGCTGTTTAAACGTACAAGCTAGTTCTAAAAAAGTAATGACTGAATTTAATAATCTGATTAACAAATTTGAAAATGAATTTAATATTTTATTAGATGTTCCTGAACAAGAACTTGAAAAAGTATGTTCTAAGGATATTGCTAAAATGATTTTATTAAACAGAGAAGGAAAATTAAAAATAATCCCGGGTTATGATGGAGTTTATGGACAATTATTAAAACCTGGAGAAGTTGTTGAAAAGAAGTTTGTTAAAAATATTCAGAAAAGTTTAGATGAATATTAATATTTTCTTTTTCTTATTAAACTATCTAAATTATTCTTAATGTTTAAGATTATCCAAATATAGATTATTATCATAATTATATTAAATATTACTAAAAGAATCCTTTGTGAAAATGTTGTGGTTCTTAAGATAGTTGATGCTACAAAGAAGATTATCATTAAAACTAAGATATTAAGTACTATAAAGAATAATAATTGGTTCCTCTTTTTCACATAATTATAGAGAAATTAAAGTTTTTATAGTTTACTAAAAAGACAAGTTTATAAATCCCTCCCTACATAAAAAAGTAAGGAGTTTAAAATGGGAAATCCACAATTAGTAGAAGTTCAAAAAATAGCTAAAGAATTAAAGCTAAAGGATCCAAAGCTAAAACATACAGAAGCTGTTAGTTTAGCTTGGAAACAAATTAAAGCGAAAAAATAAATTTTAACTTTTTTAGTTAAATTTATCCTATATAACTAGTATCGCCTTTATCAGGTTCGTCAGGAACAATATCTTCTGGATCTATTTCTCCAGCCTCATCCCCATCTTCATCGTAAATTTTTTCCATTTTTTTAACAAAAGCACTCTCAATTTCTTTGAATTCTTTGTTTAATCTTTTAAAATTCAAACCAAGATTTAATTTTTTATCAAGAATATGTAATACTTCTTTTGCACCTGAAACTCCCATTTCTGTAGCAGTGGTTTCAGCCATAAGATTAACTGCATCAATTTTCTTTTCATTGGCCAAGCCAACTAATAATCCAGAAACACCTACAATAGGACCAATCATATTATTCATTTTTGTTGTCTCTTTTTTATATTTATCAAGTATTTTAGTATTATTCCCAGTACAATAAACTTTTGGATTTTCAACTTTATTTACTCCAAGTCCTCCAATAGTAATTATCTCATTGCATTTATTTTTTTGACATAAATCAAGAAGATTGTAACAAAAATCATAACAAGATACTTCGTCTAAAGGTTGTGTATCTCCTGCTACAAGGAATAAATTCTTGTTTTTTACTTTTTTGTGATATACTGCTATAGCAGGAAGTTCAACTAAATTCTTTTCATTAACAAAGACGCAGTGAGGAAATTTTCTTGAAGATAATTCATAAACTTTTTCTGCTTTTAGGTCATCTATCATAAAATCAACTGCAATTTTACCTACATTTCCTAAACCAGGCAACCCTTCGATTAAAATAGAATTATTCATACTTTTTAATTTCCTAATCATCTTAACATTCCAAGTCATTTTTCCATCTTCTCCTTGTACATTCTTCTATATTTACCAAATTTATCCTCAACACTGTATTTTGCAGGTCTTGGATTTAAAGTTTTAACTTTACACTTTGAACAACTTTCTTGTAATGTATAATTATTACAACTAGGACACTTAAATATTTTGTGCATTTTATTCTTCTTTCAAAAACTCTACTTTGCCTTTATTTCCAAGGCCCTTTGTCAGTTCATCAATTGAATTTTTTAATATTCCTTCTGCAGTCTTGAAATCTTTTGATTTTACAATTATTTTATATTTTGGAGCTCCCAAATAACTTAAACTAACTTTATCTTTTATAATTTTTAATAAAGATTTTTTTATTATGCTTAAACCATCTGGATCATAACTCTGAACTGTTAAGGTTCCTTTTACTTCTACTTCAGGAATTGTATATTTATCTTGAATTAGAGAAAATAATTTTTTAGTTAAATCTGGATTTAAATTAAAATCATCTAATAATTTTTTGTTAGTTAAAACTTCTTGAAAAAATGAATTTACAGAACCAAATTGTTCTATTGCTTTATAACCAAATTTATTATACATATCTTCTATTGTTAATTTAAATTCTTTACCTACAATCTCAAGCATTTTTTCTGCTTTTATTGCTTGTTTATAATCGGATTGTTTGTTTAATTTAACATTTAAAGTAACTCTTCTTAAAGATAATATAATATGGAATTTATCTCTTGCGTCAAGAACCTTACAAACAACAACTTTTCCTTCTGATACATAATCTCTAACATTTCTTATTCTTCCAGGAGCAATTTCTGGCAAATTAATCAATCCTTCAAGATTATCATGATATTCATCTAAGGTTACAAAAACAGAATGAGATCCTACTTTTTTAACAGTACAAAGAACTATTTCCCCTGATTCAGGTAATCCTTTCTTATGATAAAACATTTTAATTGCCTAAGATCTCCAGAACCTTGGCTTTTATTTTACTCTTACCCCCAGTAGGTTCTGCCAAAGGAGTATTACAAACTAAGCAATCTATTCTTGTTGCAGTTTTCCCAAATATAATTTGTTCGTTCTTGCATTTATTACAACGAACTTTTACAAATTTTGATTCTGATTCTATTAGTTTTCTCATTTTAACAATGCCCATTACAATTTCTTCTTGGAAGAAAAGCAATATACTTTAGTTGTTTAAAATTTATAGGGTTAGATGATTGACTTGGAAGTTTTACTTCAAGTCCTCCTAATTTTTTAATTGCTTTTTCAGTCATTTGTCTTTGCATTTCCTTATTATATTCTTTTAAAAAGTCATAATATAAGTTTGCAAATTCATTAGGTAAACCCCATCCCATATTATATATTTCTTGTTCTGTCATTTTAACCTTGTTTTAATTCGAATTTCTTTGCTCTCCCTATTGTTGCAACAGAACTTTTATTGCAAACAGTGCATTGATATTTTAAATTAACGTTCT
Source organism: Candidatus Nanoarchaeia archaeon (assembly GCA_028716945.1). Classification (GTDB taxonomy): domain Archaea; phylum Nanobdellota; class Nanobdellia; order SCGC-AAA011-G17; family JAFCDX01; genus JAQUOT01. Next base: position 465,397 of record JAQUOT010000001.1, on the reverse strand, counting down.
TTCCTTGTTTTGCTCCCATTCTCTTTGCTTTGGTTGGTTTTGAACCCCACCTTCCCATATTACCATAACCTCTTCCTCTTCCTCTTTTATGTCCTCTTTGTAAGGAACCTTTTTTTAAGGAGCTTCTTTTCTTTCCTGATTTAACTTGAGATACTTTTTGATTTGTAGTTTTATTACACTTTGGACAATATCTTTTTATTGCTTTTGGAAATTTCATTGTATTAATTCAACTCTTTGATTTTCTAGTAATACATTTGCTACTTTTATTGGTAAGTTTGCCATATCCTCTTCCTCAAAAGGTCCGTAAACCTTTAAGTCATCACCCACGAATTTTGGAACAGCATTTAAAAACTTTACCAGTTTTAAGCTTGTATTCTGTGTATTTTCTTGGTTTTCAGGGATTTTTAAGTCTTTTGTTTCAGTAGATAGGGGTAAACTGGGCAAATTACCGGTTAATAAAGTGTTTAAAATGCTTCCTCTAAAAGCATTCAATTCATTAGATACCCTTTTGTATAATTCCATTTCTTCAGGCAACATATTATTAAATTCATTTGGTGAATTTGTTCTTGAATGAAACATTGCTAGTTGTATTATTTTGCTTTCTCTTCTTTCATATAATTCTATCATTATCTTCTGAGAATTTTCAATCTGTTTTCTTGTTTTTTGAGCTTCTACGCTAGAAAATACACTATCTTTTCCTTCCTGAGATTTTAAAATAGCTTCTTTATCTTTTACATACATTTGAACTTGTTTGAAAAATATAGGGTTTAATTCTTGTAATTCTGGATTAATTTTCTCTTTTCTTAGAGTTTCATACAAAGATTCATAGGTAATCAATTCTTTTACTTCTTCTAGACTTTCCATGTCTATTTTAATAAAAAATTTGTTTAAATAGTTTTATGTTTTTTAATGGATATATTATCTTTTAAAGAATTCTTCTAAATCGTCCAAGATAGGGTAATCCCCTGAAACCAACTTCAATTCTTTTGTTTCTTTAACTGTAAAAAGCTTCATTGAATCCCCTTCGACCTGTTTAAATTTAGAAATTAAAGGTAATTTTGATAAAAATACAAAATAAGTTATTTTCATATCTCCATATATCGTTGGTCCGTATTTCTTAAAAAATTTAAATTCTTTTATATCATAAGTTAATTCTTCTTTTATTTCTCGTTTTAATGCTTGTTCTGGGGTTTCTCCTAGTTCTATTCCTCCTCCAAAGAATCCCCATTCTTCACCATGTTTACTTATATTTTTTCTGCTTTGCATAAGAATTCTATTTTCAGAATCATAAAATATTATTATAGCAACGCTTCTTTGTCCCATAATATATATAAGTAAAATAAATATATAAAACTACCTTAATTTATTTAAAATTAGGATATAACCAAGTATAATAATTATATAAAAATTTGATATATTTATCTGTTTTAGAATCAGATATGGCAATGTTTCCACCCAAATTAATTAAAACTGGATTTCCTGAAGGGTTAATTGAGAAGAAATGATTTTGTCCAAATTTAAGACTGCCTGGAAGAATAACTATATCTTTTTTGTTTACTCCCTTAAGAGATTTATTTGGATTACATGCAATAAATATTTCTTCTAAGTTTCCAAGAGAATGTTCAGCTATTTCTTGAAGTTCTTCTATTTTAAGAGGTCTAAGAGGTTTATCTTCTCTTGAAAGAGTAATCTGTTCATACTTGTATCTCTCATGTTTATAACAAGCAATTTTATAGCCTTTCTCTCCTGGAAATTGTTTTTTTACTAGTTTAAAAAAGTCATATACCATATAAAATTCCGACATTGGGGGGTATATAACTCTTTCTAAAGAATCAACCAAAACGTTTAAATTAGTATAAATCTATTAAAAAATATGAAAGAGGTGTATCTTAACAATTTTAAGAAGATTATTTATAATAATAAAGAAAGATATTCTAAATTCAAACCTAAAAAAAATTGTAAAATTTATATCTTCAGACACGGAAGAACAGTTTATAATGAAAAAAAGATTTTTACTGGCTGGAAAGATTCTAAACTAACTAAGAATGGAATTTTTGAAGCTAAAAAAGTAGGAAATAAATTAAAAAATAAAGAAATAGATGTTGCTTTTTGTACTAGTTTATCTAGATCTAAAGATACTTTGAAAGAAGTATTAAAATTTCATAAAGAATGTTTCTTGGTTATACAAGATGATAGAATGAGGGAAAGATCTTATGGAAATTTACAAGGAATTAGTCATAAAAGTTTTATAGAAAAATATGGAAAAGGATTGTTTGATCAGTATCATAGAAGTTATGATATTAGACCTCCAAAAGGAGAATCGATAAAAGACGTGGAAAAAAGAGTAAATTCTTTTATAAAAGATTTAATTATTTTCATTAAAAAAAATAAAGTGAATGTTGCAATTTCTGCACACGGAAATTCTATGCGTCCTTTTAGAAGATATTTTGAAAAATTATCTGTAAAAGAGATGATAAAACTTGAAAATCCTTGGGATGATTATTTTGAATACGAAATTAAATAAAAAGCTATATAAACCAAGATTATTCTATAATATATATGTTCTCAAGGTCAAAAAATAGAGTAAAAAAGTTTGGGGAATTAACAAAAGAGATTGATAAATTAATAGACAAAGCCAGATATGAAGATGCTATTTTTTACTATGCTAAAGCAAATGAAGTTTTTGATGCTATACCTGCTTCTTTAAAAACAAATGAATTACGACAGATTTTAGAAGATATCAACAGAGAACTAATTCTTTATATGAAAGTAAAAGAATTACACATATTAGTTTCAGAAAATAAATTAGCAAGAGTTCCTGAATTAATAGAAGACATAGAAATGGTTATAAAATACATAAATGAAAACATTCCAAATAAACAAAATTTAATAGATTTTGCAACAGAACAATTAGATTATCTAAGGAAAAAAAGTGATGAATTACATGAAAATTTACAATTTAATTCAAGACATATTAACTTTCATATATTAATAAAAAGAAAAGATTTTACTAAAGCAAGAGCAGAAATAAACAAACTAGAAGATTTATATAGAAAAGTTTCTTTCCACAGAAAAAAAATATTTTTATTTAATAAGTTACAGAGATTAAAAGATGAATTGAGATTAGCAGAAGGTAAAGAAGCAAACAAAGCGCAAGTTAAACATTATTTATTCGAAAAACATTCAACAGAATTCATAAAACCAGAATATAAAGAAGTACTTAAGCTAAAAGCAAAAATTAAAAAAACAGTAATTGTAGAACAAACCCCAGAAGAAATTTGTAATAGAATTCATAAATTATTAAAGAAAAACAACTTAAAAGACGCCCAAAAGCTAATGGAAAGTGTTTAAAGAAAACCTTTATATATCTAAATTCTAAAGAGTTAATATGTTTGGACTATTTAAAGATAAGTTAAAGAAAGCAATTTCATCTATCTCAGATAAGCTTAAAAAAGTTGAAGAAAAAGAAGACATAGAAGAAGTAATTATAGAAAAACCAAAAAAAGAAAAGAGAAAGAAAGAAAAAAAAGAAGTTTCTAAACCTATTATAAAAGAAGAAATTAAAACTGAAGAGCCTATTGAAGAAGTTAAAGAAAAAAAAGGCTTTTTTGCAAGATTAAAAGAAAAAGTAACTACTAGTCACATTGATGAAGCACAATTTGAAGAGCTATTCTGGGAGCTAGAAGTGATATTGCTTGAAAATAATGTTGCTGTTGAAGTCATAGAAAAAATAAAGCACGATTTGAAAAAAGATTTAGTTGAACAACCTATAGAAAGAGGAAAAATTGATAAGATAGTTAGAGAGAGTCTAAAAAATTCTATAGAAAATTTATTTAAAGTTCCTGAAATAGATTTAATTCAAAAAGTTAAAACAAAAAAACCTTTTGTTATAGTATTTGTAGGAGTAAATGGCTCGGGTAAAACTACTACAATTGCTAAAGTTGCTCATTTACTAAAAAAACATAATCTATCTTGTGTTTTAGTAGCAGGAGATACCTGGAGAGCTGCTTCTATAGAACAATTAAAAAATTGGGCTGAAAAATTAAAAGTAAATGTTATTGCAAATAATTATGGTTCTGATCCTGCAGCAGTTGCTTTTGATGGTATTAAACATGCAGAAGCTAAAGGAATAGATGTTGTTTTAATTGATACAGCAGGAAGACAACATGGAAATGTAAATTTAATGCAAGAAATGGAGAAAATAATAAGAGTTGCAAAACCGGATATGAAAATTTTAATTGCAGAAAGCATTGTAGGAAATGATTGTGTAGAACAAGCAAAGAATTTTGATGAATCTATTGGATTAGATGGAGTTATTTTAACAAAAGCAGACGTAGATGAAAAAGGTGGAGCAATGATTTCTATATCTTTTGTAACACAAAAACCAATTTTATACTTAGGAATGGGTCAAGAACTTGATGATTTAAAGAAATTTGATTCCAAAGAGATTTTAGATAAATTGGGAATATAACTTCTATTCAAATTGAAGCTTTAATTAGATTTATATATTACTTCTTATTTTAAGGAATATGAAAAAAATAATTATAATTTTAATATTGAGTGTATTTTTAATGAGTGCTTGTAATAAGACTACAGAAAATATTAAATGTACACAAGATTCTGATTGTATTTTAAGTATAAATAAAGAAGAATGCTGCAATTGTCCTAAAGTTGTATCAAAACAGGAAATGCAATCCAACAGTAATTTAATTGTTTTTGATCTTACTGAAGATTATAGTACTATTTTAACAAAAGATTGCAGTAGAATAGAATGTCAAGCATGTGAATATCCAAAAGATTATATATTAAAATGTATAGCAAATAAATGCGAAATAACCCAAAAATGAAAACAAAATATATTATAGGAATTTTAATTTGTATATTTTTAATAAGTGGATGTGCTAAAGAACAAGATAATACACAAATGGCAAACCCTGCTTCTGTTTATTGTGAACAAAACAATGGAACTTTAACAATTGAAGAAACCGAACAAGGACAAAAAGGATATTGTAATTTTAAAGATTCAACAAGATGTGATGAATGGGAATATTATAGGGGAGAATGTAGTCCGGGATATCCCAATATTAAACCAGAGGTATGTAAACAACAATGTCCTGATGGTTCTGTAATAAACTGCAATGAAACCTGTTCAGAAACTTTTTGTGGAACTTCTAAAAATAGTACTTGTAAATCAGATAACGAATGTGTTGCTTCTGGATGTTCTAATCAAATATGCCAATCAACAAATGAAGTTCCTACAGCAACTACTTGTGAATACAAACCTTGTTACGAAGCTAAAACCTATGATTTAACCTGTAAATGCCTTGATAATAAATGTCAATGGGCTTAATTAGAAATTGAATTTTTAACAGCTTCTTTAGTTGTTATACCATATATTTGTTTAAATTCTTTATCAAATGAATTTTTATTAGGTTTTTTAGCAAACCTCTTTATCAACTTTAAAATTTTGTTATGACCGTAATTTTCAATCAGATATGTTACTACATAAAAGCTTATTGAATAAAATTCATTAGCATATCTAAAATAACTCTTTTTTATATATTTATAAAATAAAAATTTTTGTGGATTTTTGATTTGTCTAAATCTATCTTTTTCTAATGGAGAAGGCATAGAATCTGACATATAACATGCATAACCCTCCCCCAACCAAACAGGGCTATAACTTCCAACTAAAGAAATATAAAAGAAGTGATTAATTTCGTGGTCAAAAAAAGATTTATAACTCATAGGAACATTTCTTTGCAAATAATTATCCTTAACAGAAGGAGAAAACATAATTAAACTGTCCAATTTAACATATCCATCAACCCAATTTTCAGTCTTAAATCCTACATATTTATCAAATTCTTTTCTGGAATAGACTAATATTATATTAAAAGATTTTGGCTTAATTTTGAAAATTCTAAAATATTTATTTTCAGCAGTTTTTATTGGTTTAAATAACTTTGTTACCGATTTGTCTAAAACATCAAAGTTTATAACAAAAAACCTTGTTCTCTTTTTAACTCGCTTCATAGCGATAATAAGAAAGGGGGATATATAAAGGTTTTCAGATAATATTTATAAACCCTTATTTCTATAGAATAATATGGTATTAGAAAATTTATCAAGTTCGTTGAAGAATTCCTTAAAAAAGATAGCAAGAGCTATGTTTGTTGATGAAAAATTAATAGATGAGCTAATAAAAGACTTGCAAAGAAGTTTATTACATGCAGATGTTAATGTTTCTTTAGTATTCAATTTAACCAAAGATATAAAAGAACGTGCTTTAAAAGAAAAACCTCCTGCAGGTATAACTCAAAAAGAATATTTAGTAAGAATTGTTTATGAAGAGTTAGTTAAATTCTTAGGTGAAGAAAAACAAGAGATAAAAATAGGAAAAACAAAACCTTTCAAAATAATGTTTGTTGGTTTATTTGGTTCTGGTAAAACTACAACAATTGGAAAGGTTGCAAAATATTATTCTAAACGTGGATTTAAAGTTGCTTCATTAGCTTTAGATGTACATAGACCTGCTGCAGTAGATCAACTAGAACAAATTTCAAAAACCGCAGATATAAAATGCTTCTCAGAGAAAAAAGAAAAAAAGCCTGTAAAAATTTATAAAAAATTTGAAAAAGAATATTCAAAATATGATATTTTATTAATTGATACTGCTGGTCGTGATGCATTATCCAAAGATTTAATAAAAGAATTGAATGATTTAAACAAAACAATAAAACCTAATGAAAATTTATTGGTTATTTCTGCAGATATAGGACAAGCAGCACAAAAACAAGCAGAGGAATTCCATAAAGCTTGCAGTGTTACTGGAGTAATTGTAACTAAAATGGATGGAACTGCAAAAGCAGGTGGTTCTTTAACAGCATGTTCTGCAACAAAAGCAAAAATAAAATTCATTGGTGTTGGAGAAAAGATGGATGATCTTGAAGAGTTCAATCCAAAAGGATTTGTCTCTAGATTATTGGGTATGGGAGACTTAGAAGCACTATTGCAAAAAACTCAGGAAGTAATTTCTAAAGAACAAGCAGAAGATTTAGGAAAAAGAATGTTAAAAGGAGAATTTAATTTCATTGATTTATATGAGCAAATGAGTGCAATGTCAAAAATGGGTCCTTTAAGCAAGATAATGGACCTGATTCCTGGATTTTCTGGAATAAAAGAAAAATTGCCTGCAGATATGATAAAAAATCAGGAAGAAAAATTAAAAAAATGGAAATATATTATGCAGAGCTGCACTAAAGAAGAGCTTGAAGATCCAGAAATATTGGATAATTCAAGAATAGAAAGAATTGCAAAAGGTTCTGGATGTACAACAGGAGAAGTAAGAGAATTATTAAAACAATACAAACAATCTAAGAAAATGATGAAGTTAATGAAAGGAAAAACTGGTGCTTCAGAAAAAGACATGCAAAAAATGATGAAGCAATTCAAAGGTAAATTAAAATTCTAATGAATAATATTTCAAAAGTTATGGATATTTTATTAAAAACGTATGTTAGTCATAGACAACCTACTATTAGAAGAACTTCTAAAACAGAAAGTCCTTTCAAAGTTTTAATTACTTGTTTATTATCTTTAAGAACACAGGATAAAAACACAGAAATTGCCTCTTCTAGACTATTTGAACATATAAAAACTCCTCAAGACATTGTAAAAATAAACATTAAAAAATTAGAAAAGTTAATTTATAGTTCTGGGCATTACAAGAAAAAATCTAGAGTTTTAAAATCTGTTTCTAAAGAATTAATCGAAAGGTTTAATTCAAAAGTACCTAGTAATAAAGAAGATTTGTTATCTATTAAAGGAATTGGACCTAAAACTGCAAATATTGTACTATCTTTTGCTTATGGACAAGAAGTTCTACCCATAGACGTTCATTGCCATAGAATACCTAATAGATTGGGTTGGGTTAAAACTAAAACTCCAGAACAAACCGAATTAGAATTAATGAAAATATTACCAAGAAAATACTGGATGGAATTTAATACAACGATAATTTTGTTTGGAAAGTCAATCTGTGTTCCTATTTCACCAAAATGTTCAATTTGTCCTGTAAGAAAATATTGTAAAAGAGTTGGTGTTATAAAATCAAGATAATTTTATTTTAGTTTTCTCAAATTCTTGAACGGATTTTAAATTATTTAAAGGGAACCAATATCCATAATGTTTATAATACCTAGTATACATTTTGGGGAAAACATCTTTTTCTAAAGAACCTTTATTTGGTAAGTCTATATCTAAATTTTTATTTAAAACATACCAACCACAAGAAACCCACCAATCTTCCATTTTTGGCTTTTCTTTAAATCCTGCAATATACTTTCCATGAATATGAGGTAAACCAAAAGGTAATATTGGATTAGCAAGGCAAATTGTATTATATTTTATTTCTTTCATTTCATCTATATTTATATCTGTTAAATCATCACAATTAAAAACTAAAACATGATGAGAAAGTTCTTTTTTTATTTTTTTAAATTGAGTAAGTGCGTATTTTAAAGCTCCTGCAGTTCCCAAAGGTTTTTTTTCTGCAGAAACAAGTATATTTTCAAAACCATTGAATATATAATTATCAATTAAAGCAGATTCTATTTCTTCAGCTTTATATCCCAAAGAAATCATTACTGAATCGATTTTTCCTTCTAATTTATTAAGTTGTCGAAATAATATTGGTTTTCTGTTTACTTCAACTAAAGCTTTAGGTACATCAGAATCCATTCTTAATCCCTTACCCCCTGCTAAGATTATCGCATCCATATAAAAAGAAAGAAAGAAAAATATTTAAAATGTGTTATTCTTCTTTACCCCAGAATTCATCTGCTTCTTTTTCTAGTTTATCCAACCTGGTGTAATAATCGGGAAATTCATTTAAATGAGCAAGAGCTATTTTTCCTGTCATAATTGGATCATCATTAGTTATATTGGTTTTAGGGCTTATTGTTCCATGTTCTAATTCAACATCCATCCCCATTCTAAACTGTTCAACATCCCATTTATCCCATTTAATTCCTAATTTTTCACCTATTTTTTTAGCTTCTTCTGCAGAAAAATGTTTTTTTGTCATTTTATTTCCAACTTAAAAGTTTATTATATATCAAAGCAAATATTCCAAAGTGTACAAATCCTTCTATAAATCCATAAAATGTTCCAATAAAAATTCCTTGAATTGAGATTGAATATCCCCACCAACCATACCAAGAAACAAGAATTTTACTAAAATCAGTTAATCCAGGAACTCCAACTAAACTAGAAATGGTTGTAAACATAAAACATATTCCAAGCCAAATTCCGGCAGCTAATGCGAATTTTAGAGCATTTAATTTTACAAATTTTTCCATTTTAACCTCTTTTTATTATATTAAGAAGTTGTAATAGGTTTATATATTTTATTAAAAGAAAGTTTTTAATTTAAAAGGCATTTAAACCATTAAAACTGAGTTTAAAACCGAAAGATTTTTAAGTAACTTATATTAAAAATAATTATATAGAGATGATATAAAAATGAAGAAATTAGGTATAATAATTTTATTTTTAATTTTAAGTATGGGAATTGTTTTTGCAGAAGAAACTTTGCCAACTAATGGAACTGAACCTCCTACTGAAACAATTACTGTCTGCAATGAAACACGATGTGATGAAGCTTGTATAAAATGTGATAATGAAATCTGTCATAAAGAAGGTTATGAATGTAAAGAAGATTTAAGCATTGAAAAAATTTCTCCAGAAAAAATACAATTAGGATTAAATCAAATTAATATTCTTTTAAAAAATATGGGAGAACAAGATTTAGCAAATGTATATGCTAAATTGTCTGGAAATGGAATTGAAACACAAGAAGAAATACCTATAGATAAATTACCTGTAGGTCAAAAAGATTATACTTTTGTAAAAATAGATGCTTCCAAATCTGGAAGTATAGATTTAGTTATAAAATTATATGTAGATGATGAATTATTAAAACAAGATATCAAAAGTATATATGTTGTAGAAGAAGAAAAACAACCTACTGAAACATTTAATATTACAGAATTATCAACTACTTTAGCTGCATTAAAAAAAGAATATAATTTATTAGAACAAGAATATCAAAATAAAAAATTAGAAGGTTTCCCAGTTGATATTTACAAAGGCGATTTAGAAGATATTAATACTAATATTAAAAGTGCACAAACTTATTTCTATCAAGAAAATTATAAAAATGCAAAAATAAGTTTAGACTTGGCTTCTGAAACCGTAACTGATTTAAAAGAAAAATTAAGTGGTGCTAAAAAACAAGAAAAAACTTTAGGTCAAAAAATTAAAGAAAATTTAACTTATATTGCTGGTATTGCTGCAGCTTTAGTCTCAATATTAACTGCATATAAATTGATTGGAAACCATATAAATAAGAAAAAAATAATGGAATTACATCAAAAAGGAAAAGATAGATTACTTACATTTAAACAAAAAGTACAACTTACTGAGATTCATAAAAAAGTACGAAAGAAAAAAGCGAAGAAAAAAGAAGAGATAAAAGAATTAAAAAAAGAAATAAAAGAAGACGAAGATTAATTCTATGAAACTTGGTGTTTTATTTTCTGGTGGAAAAGATTCTTGTTATGCTTTATTTAAGGCTATGCAAGAACATGAAGTGGTTTGTTTAATTTCTTTAATGTCTAAAAACAAAGAGAGTTATATGTTTCATACTCCTAACATAAATTTAGTTGAAAAACAAGCAGAATGCTTAGATTTACCAATAATAATACAAGAAACCAAAGGAATTAAAGAAGAAGAGCTAAAAGATCTTGAAAAAGTAATTAAAGAAGCAATTAAAAAATATAAAATTGAAGGTTTAGTTACAGGAGCAATTGAATCTGTTTATCAAAGTTCTAGAATTCAAAAAATTTGTGATAAATTGAATATAAAATGTATAAATCCTTTGTGGAAAAAAAATATAGAAGAATATTGGAATGAATTAATAAAAAATGGCTTTGAAATAATAATAACTGCTGTTGCAGCGCAAGGTTTAGATGAATCTTGGTTAGGTAAAAAAATTGATTTAAAGAATTTAGAAGAATTAAAAAAATTAAGTAAAAAATATCAATTTCATTTAGGTTTTGAAGGTGGAGAAGCAGAAACTTTAGTAATTAATGGACCGATATTTAAGAAAAAAATTAATATTTTAAAAGCAAAAAAAGAATTCAAAGATAATTCTGGAGTTTACACAATAGAACATATTGAAATAATAAAAAAATAAAAAAAGAATTTAACAAAAACTTATACTTATTCTAAATACTTAGAACTTTTTATGTTTTTGGTAGCAATCTCTACAATATACAGGTCTTGGGTTACCATCAGCATCATTGCTTGGCTTAAAAGGAACTTCGCATTCCTTACCACAGTCGCTGCATACAGCTTTGTGCATCTCACGGGGTCCAAAACTCTTGTGGAATCCACCGCCTCCGCCACCAAATCTTCTATTTCCGCTTCTTTCCATTTTGTTTGTTTTTACACCTTGTTAATTTAGTTATACTCTAATTTAATTAAAAAATTAAAGTATACTCATTATTTCCTATAAATAACTTGTATATAAAGTTAATTAAATAGATTAAAAGTCTTTTAAAAATGAATTTAAATAGGCTTATTGTACTATTACTGTTCCTTTCATGTTTGGGTGCATCTTACAATAGTACTCGTAAGTTCCAGTTTTATCAAAAGTTTTTGTAACTATTTGATTTGGATATGCTGACAGGTCTAGATATCTATCTTTTGTAGTAATTGTATGAGCATTTGTTCCCATATTTACCCAAGAAATAGTGTCTCCTATGTTTATAGTAACTTCTGCAGGCGAATAACCAGCATCACTTACTTCTACTTTAATAGTTTCCGCTGTAACCATACCTGTTTTTTCTGCACATCCGCCCAAAAATAATAGGCTTAAAACTAAAAGTATTGGTATATATTTCATTTTTACTCCCATAAAGGAGATAGTAATAAATCTTATAAATCTAATGGTTTTTTCTTTTATCGTATTCTATTACACCATCTCTAAGTTTTATGACTCTATCAGCATATTTAATATGCCATTCTTCATGTGTAACCATAATAATAGTTAATTTTAGTTCATGATTTAATTTTTTAAAAACCTCTAAAACCTGTTCAGAAGTTTTTGAATCAAGATTAGCACAAGGTTCATCTGCAAATAATATTTTTGGTTTTGCAACTATGGCTCTAGCAATAGCAACTCTTTGTCTTTCTCCTCCAGATAACTGATCTTCTGTTCTATTATACATTCCTCTTAATCCAACAATATCTAATGCTTCTTTAGCCAATTTTTCAGCTTCTTTTTTTGATTTTCCTTGCATTATCAAAGGTATAGAAACATTTCCCAAAGCAGTCATTTCTTCTACCAAAGCATATTCTTGAAATACATATCCTATTTGTAATAATCTATAAAGAGTTTTTTCTTCTTCTGGTAATTTTACTATATTTAAATTATTTATTGTGTATTCTCCTTTTGTAGGAAGATCGAGCAAACCAAGCATATGTAATAAAGTAGACTTTCCAGAGCCAGATGCTCCAATTATTGCCACAAAATCTCCTTTTTCTATTTCAAAAGAAATTCCATTTACTGCATGTACTGGAATTGTTTCAGGATTGTAGACTTTAATTAAATTTTTAACCTTCATCATTTTTATCTTCCCCATATAGATTTTAATATTGGTTCTCTTGTTACAAGCCAAGCAGGAATCAAACCTGCAAAGAAACTTGTAATTAACAAACTTAACAAAGCCTGAATTGTTATATTTGGTTCCAATACAGGCGAAAAAGACATTGTTTCATAAAAGTGGATTGGATTTTCTTTAAAGTATAATAATAAAAATAATAATATTATTGAACCTAAAATTATTCCTCCAATTGCATAAAAAACACTCATAAATATTCTTGAATAAATTATAGATTGCTCTGTAATACCTATTGCTTTTAAAATTCCAATTTGTTTTCTCTTGTTTACAGTATTAATATAAATCATCATAAACAATACAAAAACTGCAATTATCATACCAACAACTCTTGAACTTATTGTTAACAAAGAAAATATTTGCATTGCATCTTTTAAAACATCTTTAATTTTTTCTTGCCAAGTATCTATCTTTTCTTTTACACCAAGATAAATTAATTCTTCTTTTACTTCGGGTTCTATACCAATAATATTTGTTTTAACAATTATAGTAGAAGCTTTGTCTTGTCCTTGCACTCCAAGTATATCTTCTAATTCTTTGAAATGAACTAAAGCTACTGTATCTGAAACTTCTGAACCTCCTTTAAAAATTCCTTTAACTTTGTATTGTTTTGTTACACCATTATTATAAGTTACATTAACTATTGTTCCTGTTGTAACCCCCCCAAGGCCCTTTAATAATTCAGGTCCTCCTTCTTCTCCAGAAACATAATTACCAAGAACGATTTCATCACGAGACATTTCAGTTAAAAAATCACCTTCACGCATGACCTCTTGAAATTTAGAAATTTGAGATTCTTCTCCCGGAATTATTCCATAAATATTTGAACCAACATATTTTTCTTTGTACGTAATCGTGGCTCCTGCTCCTAGTCTTTTTGTTGCTGCAAGAACTCCAGTTACACTTGTTATTTTTTTAAGTAAAGTATCTGCACTTGTAATATAAGGATGATCTTCTAAAGGTTCTATTGTAATTGAACCATAAACGTAATCAGTCATAGTATTAATAAAAATCCCCTGCATACCATTTATCATAGCAGGCAAAAAAACAAAATTGATAAAAATTAAAGCTAGAACAATGATAGTAAAAATTGTGGTTTTTTTATTTCCTCTCTTTAAAGTATTTGAAGCTAAAACAAATCCTACTTTTACATCCTTCCACATTTTTATTTCTTTTTAGAAGTTCTTTCTTTTTTAATATTATTTCCATTCATTAATTGTTTTATTATAATTTCTTTTTTCTCAGCAATTTGTATTAAATAATAAATTATATATCCTATTAATCCTGCTGTAAGGATTATTAATAATATTCTAAAAATATTTGTTGGTTTATTTAAAATAGTTACATTAACTTCTGACTTAACTTCATGACTACCTAAATCATCTTTATAGGTAATTAATACTGGAATTTTATATTCTCCTTCTTTTGGAGCAATAAAAGTAAATACAGCAGGACCATCTTCATTAGAATCTAAAGTACCTAAAAAAGATTCTTTTATTCCTTCAAAAGGATGATCTAATATTATTTTAATTGAATTTGCACTTCCCTCTCCATAGTTTTCTACTCTTAAAGTTAATTCAACTTCTTCTCCTTCTTTAGGTAAAGTTGGTTTTGTTTTCATTGAAGCGATATTTAATTTGGCTTTGTCCCCTATTATTTTAACAGAAAATTCTCCATCATTATTTATTGTTGCATTTAAACTTCCATAAGTTAATCTATATTTGAAAACGTAAGTTCCTGGAACAACATCATCTGTAGGTTTTATATGGAAAAGTAAAAATCTATCACTTGTTGCATAACCTACTTTTTCTATTTGTTGTTTTAAGGGTTCAAGAACTTGCATGTAAGGGCTTACTTCTCTTAATTCAAAAGTAACATAAGGAGGAACAGTATAACCACAATTATCTATTAAAATTCCTACTGTAAATTCTTCTCCTACATCTATTGAAGTTGGACTTATATCTGTAATATGTGCTTCTAAACACATTCCAATTCCCATTGCTTTAACAGAAGAGATAGTTATTAAAAATAATAAAACCATTAAAACTGTGTTTATTAATCCTCTTTTTACCATGTAACACCTATAAAATATCTAATTTTTAATTTTATAAAGTTATCTATACGAAGGTTTTTAAATTTAATTTGTTATTAAAAAAGATGATAATTGGACAAGGTGCTGAAGCAGTATTAAAGCATGAAGATGGAGTTTTAGTAAAAGATAGGATTGTTAAAAAGTATAGAATAAAAGAGATTGATGATAAAATAAGAAAATTAAGAACAAGATCTGAAACCAAATTACTAGAAAAAGCTTCTAAAGTAATACCAATACCAAAAGTCCTTGATTCTAATGATAAAACCATGCAAATTCATATGGAATTCATTGATGGTAAAAAATTATCTGAATATCTAGATTCTATTAATGATAAAGAACGTGAAACATTATTAAAAATCATTGGAAATCAAACTGCTTTGTTACATAATGAAAATATAATTCATGGAGATTTAACAACAAGTAATATGATATTAAAAGATGAAAAAATTTATTTCATTGATTTTGGTTTAGGATTCTTTTCTATTAAAAATGAAGACAAGGCAGTAGATATACACTTGTTTAAACAAGCACTTGAATCAAAACATTATACTCATTTTGAAAAATCTTATGAAAATTTCTTAAAAGGTTATAAAGAAAAATCTACAAATTACAATGAAATTATAAAACAACTTGAAAAAGTTGAGAAACGTGGACGTTACAAAGGAAAAAACGAAATTTAATTCTTATTATAATAATCTACCATTCTTTTAATAGCTTTTACTGCATCTCCGGGGAATTCAAACACAGGAATATTTTGGTCTTCCATTCTATTTTTAATAAATTTAGTAAAATCTCCTCCTGTAGAAATAACAACTAAAGGTTTTTTCTTTTGATTATTAATTTCTGAAAATAAATTTACTATGTTTTCAGATATCAACGGCGTTTGAGGTAAAACAATGGTTAATAATATATCTATATCTTTTTCTTTAATACAATTTTCTAATACAAATTTATAATCAGAATCTTTAGCAATTCCTGTTAAATCTAAAGGATTTTTTACTGTTACTATTGGAGCTAATTTTTTCTTCAATTCTTTTTTCAAATTAATTGAAATTTCTGGTAATTCCAAATTATTTTCTGAAACAGAATCTGCAGTTAATATTCCATATCCTCCACCATTTGTAATGATTTGTATTTTTTTACCTTTGGGTTTTAAATTCATCAATTCTAATTTTTCAAATAGTTTAGCAAGATTAAACATTTCTCTTAAAGTGTTTACTTCAATTAATTTGCATTGTTTGAACACAGAAGAATAAATTTCTTGAGAACCTGCTAAAGAACCAGTATGAGATAAAGCTGCTTGTGCTCCTTTTTCTGTTTTTCCTCCCTTGATTATTATAACAGGTTTTTTCTTTGCAACTTCAGAAGCAATTTTCATGAATTTTTTTCCATCTTTTACTGCTTCAATATAAACACAAATTACTTTTGTATTTTCATCATCTTTTAAAAATTCTAAATAATCTGCTTCATCAACATTTGTACCATTACCATAAGAAACGAATTTTGAAAATCCATAGTTTTCTGTTGCAAGTAAATCTAGCAAAGCTAAACCTAAAGCTCCAGATTGAGTAACAAAAGAAATATATCCCTTTCTTGGACGCTTCATTCTATTTTTTGGGATAAATATTGTATCTAAACTTGAAAAAGTATCTAAAACACCCAAACAATTTACTCCAACTGCTTGCATATTATTTTTGTTTAACAAATCTTTTAATTGATTTTCAAGATCAATATTTCCAATTTCTGAAAAACCAGAACTTATGATTAATACATTTTTTACCCCTTTTTTAGCACAATCTTTGACTGCTTCTAAAACAAAACCTGCAGGTATACAGATAATAGCTAGTTCTACAGGGTCTTTAATATCCTTAATACTAGAATGAGACTTGAAACCTAAAACATAATCTGCATTAGGGTTTACACCATATATTTTGCCTTTAAAGCTCGAAATAAGGTTATTGAATACTACATGACCAACCTTATTTTCTTCCCTAGAAACACCTATAACTGCTATTGAACTTGGATTAAAAAACTTATCTAATGAAATTTTTACACCTCTTAAATCCTTAGTTTTAGAAGGTATATATTATATAAATAGGTTTCTCTTTAGGATTTTGGGTCTATAGTGCAATGGATAGCATGTCTCGCCTCGGACGAGTTGATCTGGGTTCGAATCCCAGTAGACCCATCAAGGGATTGTGGTCCAGCTTGGTCATGATTCGAGGTTAGGGACTATGCTAAAAACCTCGCGACCCCGGTTCAAATCCGGGCAGTCCCATTTACAAAAATTTATAAAATACAACCATTTTCATTAAACATGTCAAAACAAGAGGGAATTACAGTTAAAAAAGAGCAGGATTTTTCTGAATGGTATCAGCAATTAATATTAAAATCAGAACTAGCAGATTATACTCAAGTTTCTGGTTGTATTGTATTTAGACCAAGATCTTATCAAGTATGGGAAAAAGTACAAAAAGTAATTGATTTAGAATTTAAAAAAATAGGTATACAGAATTCTTATTTTCCTTTATTTATTCCAGAATCATTATTATCAAGAGAACAAGAACATGTTAAAGGATTTACTCCAGAAGTAGCATGGGTTACACAATCTGGAGAAGAAAAATTAAATGAAAGATTAGCAGTAAGACCTACATCAGAAGCAATAATGTATGATAGTTATTCAAAATGGATTAGAAGTTATAGAGATTTACCATTAAAATTAAATCAATGGAACAACGTTGTAAGATGGGAATTTAAAAATCCGGTTCCTTTTTTAAGAACAAGAGAATTTTTATGGAATGAAGGACACAATGTTTATTCTAATGAAAAAGATTTAGATAAAGATAGAGATATTATCTTAAAAATTTATTCTGATTTCTTAAAAGATTATATGGCTTTACCTGGATTAATTGGAAGAAAAACAGATAGAGAAAAATTTGCTGGAGCTAAAGCAACTTACTCTATAGAAATTATAATTCCAAATGGAAAAGCAATACAAGGACCTGATTTCCATGATGATGGAAATAATTTTGCAAAAGCTTATAATATAAAATATTTGGATGAAAAAGAAAAAGAACAATATGTTTTACAAGCAACTTATGCTATAACGACTAGGATGTTAGGAGTAATGTTTGCTATACATTCTGATAATAAAGGATTAGTTTTACCTCCAAAATTAGCAGAAAATAAATTAGTTATTGTTCCAATTATATTTGAAGATTCAAAAGCAAAAGTTTTCAAAGAAGCTGAAAAAATTAAAAAAGAATTAGGAATATATAATCCAATTTTAGACGATAGAGAAGGATATTCCCCTGGATGGAAATTTAGCGAATGGGAATTAAAAGGAATTCCATTAAGACTAGAAATAGGTCCAAAAGACTTGAAAGCAAAACAAGTTGTTCTTGTAACAAGACTTGGAAAGAAACTAAATATAAAAATCTCTGAATTATCAAAGAAAATTCCAAAAATATTAGAAGAAATGCATGAAGAATTATATAAAAACGCAGAAAAACTTATGAAAAATAGTATAGTTGAAACCAATAATTTAAATGAATTGATAAAAGTTATAGAAAATAAAAAAATTGCTCTTACACAATTATGTAAAAGCGAAGAATGTGAAGAATGGATTAAATCAAAAACAAATGGTGCTAAAACTTTGAATATTCCTTTTAAACAAAAAACTAATTTAGGAAAATGTGTTTATTGTGGAAAAAAAGCAGATTATTCTGTATATATTGGAAAAAGTTATTAGAATCCTAACCAATATAAAATTCTTGCATAAAATGGAACTTTTTTTACATTAACTAAAAAGGATTTACTTGTTTGATATGAATGCCCATTTTCATCTTCATAAGTTATTGATAAATTATTATAAGTTGGACCATATAATTTTTTTCCTGTAAATATAAAAATTCTATTTTCTTGTTTTACAAAATTATCCAATTTAAAAAATTCTTCTCCATTTAATTTGAAAATAATATTTTTAACAGGAGTATCCACACTTAGTAAAAAAGTCAAATTAGTAGGTTGTTTGTATAGTATTAAATCTGGAAAATTTAAATTAGATATTTTTAGATTGGGATCATTCAATTGTTTTATAGTAACAAAACTAGCAACATCAATGACGTTATTTTTTGCAGTTATTTTTATTTCTTCATTACTAGACAAATCTGTAAATACTAAATTTTTAGAGTCTGCTATTGTCAATCCAAAAGTCTTGCAATCTTGGTTTAAACAAACTTGTAAATCATTCAAAACCACATTTCCTGTATTAAGAACAATACAAGTTAGCTCTGCTTTTTCATAATCAAAATAATAATTTTTTCCGGGCTTACAGTTTAGACTTAATTTTTCTGAATAAATCAAACTTTCTTTTTCTGAATTTTTAGCTAATAAGGTATTTGCTTGTTCTTGAGTAAAAGTATCATATTCATCTGCATAATTTATTTTTTCTGAAGCAACTAATCCAAAAGAATCTATAACTTCTATTAAAGTAGAATAAATATAATTATTTTCTAAATCATTTGGAATTTTTACTATCCAAAATACTGTTTTTTTCTGTAAAGGTTTTAATAAAACTGTTTTTATATTAGATTCTGTTAATTCTGGCGCTTTTGTAATTCTTAATTGAACTGGAACATAATAAGATTGTAAATTTTCTAGTTCTACTTTTATAGGAACATAACTACCTGGACCAACTTGATTAGTTAAGGGTTCTATCTTAATTAATTCTAGTTTAGGTAATTTTTCTCCACGAGCAAGTAATTCTGTATTTAAAACAAGTTCTTGTGTATTAATTTCTGTGTTATAAGTTCTTCCAGTAATAGTCAAAGAAGGCATAGAAGAATCACTTGATTCTCCAAGTCTAATGTGAGTAGCATCAACAAAACCATATTGTCCATAAGTTACATCAAATGGAACCCATCCATATCCATGAAGATAAACTTCTGCCCATCCGTGATTTCCCCAAGTTCCTAAAGTATTTGTATATGCAACCCCTTCAACGAATTTTGCAGGTATTTTTATTGATCTTAACATAGAAATAAATAAACTTGTAATTTCATCACAAACTCCTTGTTTATTTTCATATACCCAAGAAGATTTTTGTACAACGTTTTCTGTTAAAGTTGTAAGATTATAATTTACATTAGTTCTTACATATTCTGCTATTTTAAAAACAACAACATAAACATCATCTTCTCCTGCAGCAAGTTCATTTGCTTTATTTCTTATATTTTCATTTATATCAATATGTTCAGTAGCTTCTAAATAAGAAACTGCTTGAGGATCTGCTGATGTAGATGGAAATTCTAATTTTGTTTGGATAGGAGTTATTTTATTTTCAGATACTACCTCTGAAGTAAAACCTAAGTTTAATATTTTAGATTCAGGCTTTTCCCATTCGTAAGTTATTGCATTATTTGTAGAAGTTGCTGCTGTTGGATTTGAAATTATGTTTAAATTTGAAACACTTTGCAATTCTGTATTTTTAGGATATATTTTTAATTCAGAAATGATGGCATCAACTTTTGCATCATCTTTAGTTGGATCTAAAGATAAATTCGTAGATAAAGTTAGGTACATTCTAAACCAAGAATAAGAACTTGGCTCTTCTATATTTATTGCTGAAGTAAATTGAGATAGAATTATTACAGAAATTATGAAAAGTATTAATTTATTTTTTATTTTACTCACCTATCTGATTTTTTATGTTATCTATGAATATTGGAAAATCTTCTTTAGCAACACTCGAACCACAAGCATAATCATGGCCACCACCATATCCTTTTACATTTACCAAGGCTTTTTCAATTATTCCAGGTAAAATTAATTTGCTTGATCTTAAACTCATTTTTATTTCATCGCCTTTTTCTCTTCCTATAATAATTAACCTATCAGGATATTTATAAAGTAATTCATTTGATAATTCTGTTGTAAAACTTGTTTTTGCACTAGGGTAAATAAATAATAATATTCTTTTATCTTTTTGATATTTCATGGATTCTATTGCTTTTGCTAATAATTCTTCATATGCTTTATTAATCTTTGTATAATTTTTATATAATAATTTTCCTTTAGAAGTTTCCTGATTTAATATTTCATAAGGAGTTTCTATCTTAGATAAGATAGCTATATTTTTTCTTACATCTGAAGTCTTTCCTTTCAAATTAAAAGAAAATAATTTTACTAAAGTTCCAAGTTTAGAATTAAATAGAATATCTTCTGGTTTTTTTTGATCTTCTAATAAACCTGGAAATTGTTTTTTAAATTCTGGCAAGAAATCTGGAATATACCAATCTGCAATAGAACCGACTGTAGCAATCCATAAATTATTATTAAGAGCCTTGTAAACTAAATAAGTAGTAGGAGAATTATCTTTTTCATCTTTTATCCTAGGATTATAATAATTAACTCCTTTTCTTTGAACTAAAGGATGATGGTCTACCCAAATTATAGGAACATGAACATTATCAATAAATTCCTGGCTTATTAATGGCTTATCTAAAACAAAAACTATATCTGGACTTAATTCTTCTATCTTTTTTAAGTATTGCACATCTAAAACAGGAGAACTTTTTATTACTATACCTTTAGCATTATCATTTAGTTGCTTCATTAACAAATATGAACATAATCCATCAGGATCATCATCAAAGAAAATTAACGGATTTTCAGCATTTACAAGATAATCTTTAATTTCTTTTAATTGTGAAGTAGGAATCATATAAATTCAAGTTAGAAAAGATTTAAAAAGGTTTATGCCTATTTAGAAATAATGAAAATCCTAAAAGAGGATGAAGCAGAGGACTTTCTTGAGAAAAATGGCTTTAAAGTAGTTAAAAGAGGCTTTTCTAAGGATTATAAGAGTACTTTAGATATTGCTACTAAAATAGGTTTTCCTGTTGTTCTGAAAAATACTAACTTACTACATAAGACTGAAAAACAAGGTGTTAAACTAAATGTTAATAAAGATGATTTTGAAAAAGTGTTTAAAGAATTAAAATCAAATAATATTTTAGTTCAAAAACAAACCTCTGGAGTAGAATTTTTGATGGGAATTAAAAAAGACAATACTTTTGGTCATGTAATTACTTTTGGTTTGGGTGGAATTTATACAGAAATTTTCAAAGATGTTTCATTTAGAGTTTATCCTATAAAAGAAGAAGATGCAGAAGAAATGATAAATGAAATAAAATTCTCAAAAATTTTTGATGCAAGAAATGTCAAAGTCAATAAGAAAAGTATTATTGAGAATATTTTAAAATTAAATAATCTTATAAAAAAGAATCCAAAAATAACTGAATTGGATATAAATCCTTTGATTGCAAACGATAAAGAAGCATTAATAGTTGATGCTAGACTTGTTATGGATTAAGATGAAAATAAGTTTTATTAAATGTTCTATGGTAGATTTGAATATACTTAATGAATTTTATATCCAAATGTCAATAGATGAAGGAAGGTTACAATTCCCAAATGTTCCTAAAAAAGAAATGTTATTAGATTTAAAAAAACACAAAAAAGAAAGAAAGATAGGATTTTTAAAAGAGCTCAAAGCTACAAAAAGAAATCTCTGGTATTTCATAAAAGTAGAAAATAAAATTGCTGGTTTTATTCATGCACAAATTAATAAAAATGACAAAAAATTTGCAGAATTAGAAAAAGTATATATTTTAAAGGAGTTTAGAGGAAAAGGATTGGCAGTAAAACTTTGCAAATTTATATTTAGATTACTAAAAAAGAAGGGAGTTAAAAAAATACAATCTGGAATTTTTGCTTTGAACAAACCCTCTATAAGATTACATGAATATTTGGGTTTTAAACCTTATTCTGTAAAACTTAGAAAGGTGTTATAAATGAAACTTTTTGAAAAAGGTGAGTTAAAATTATTATGGCCTTTTTATTTAAGTATTATTACACAAGGTTTATTTTTTATTTGGACTATATTTTATGTAGTATACTTTAATCAATTAGGATTAACTTTTCTTCAAATATCTTCTTTTCTTTCAATATATTATCTTTTTGGAATAATTTTTGAAATTCCTACAGGGGTTATAGCTGACATTTTTGGGAGAAAATTCTCTGTTGTACTAGGGTCAATATTATTTGGTTTTATATTTATATTAATAGGATTATTCCAGAGTTATTATATATTATTACTCCTTTTTGCTTTATTAAGCATTTCAGGAACATTAATTTCTGGAGCGGATGAAACATTAATTGTAGATCATTTAAAAAATAATAAAAGAGTAGATTTAGTACATAACTATTATATAAAAGAAAGCAGTATACTAGGATTAAGTATAATATTAAATGGATTTATTGGAGCACTTTTAGTAAAATATTTTGGATTAAATATCATTTGGATATCTACTGGACTTTCTATGCTACTAGGAACTTTATTTATTTGGATTTTTATTAATGAAAATTTTAAAAGAAATAAAATAAAGATATCCTCAATTAAAAAATCTTGGAACTACTCTAAATTTTCTATTAAGTATAGCCTTACACACCCCATTTTATTATATTTGTTATTGGCTTGGTTTTTTACTGTAATAAGTTTTAGTTTAAGTAGCGATGTTTCATGGCAACCTTTCTTATTAAGTTTAAATTTTAAAGTTTATTGGTTGGGTTATTTAATTTCTTTTTGTGGATTATTGAAAATTATATCCTCATTTTTATCAAAACCTTTATTAAAAATAATTAAAAAAGAAAAGAATTATTTAGTTTTAGTACATTTTATACTTTTTTTAACTATACTTCCAATAATTTTAATATCTAATTGGAAAATAGCTCTTTTGATTTTTTGTACAAGTTCATTTTTAATAGATCTAATGGTCCCAATAAAAAACAAGTTTTTCCAAGATTATACTATAAGTAAATATAGGGCAACAATAACTTCTTTTAAATCTGTTGTTACTAGTATCGCTGCGAGCATTGGAATGTTGACCGCAGGTTATATGATAGACGTAATTGGCCCAAAATTAACAATATTTTACTCTTCATTTTTATTAATTCCTTCGATAATATTTTATTATTTAATAAAAAATAAAAAACATAATTATAAAAAGAGATGAAATACTTAGGTGATTAAAAATGTGGCAGGAACTTTTACTTTATGCATTTATACTTGTAAGTTTATTTATTTTTGTAAAGACTTCTCAAATAAAAGTTAATGGACATAATTTAATTAGTTTAAAATATAGAATATTATTAGCTTTATTTTTTCCTTTGGTTTTTGTTTTATTATTTTTATTAAGTTCGGTTATATTAGCTTTAGCATTAACTGTAGGATTTATTATATTATTAACAGCAATTTTATCCAGATTTTATGGAAAAAAACTTAAATTGCCTTCTTTTAAGAAAAAAAGAAAAATATATAAGGTAATTAACAAATAAAGACATATGAAAGGAATTTTACCTTTAGCGGCAATGGAGAAATTGCTTAAAAAAGCAGGTGCACCAAGAGTAAGCGATGATGCTAAAAGAGCATTAGCTGAAATTCTTGAAGATTATGCAGATCAAATTTCTGACAAAGCAATAAAGATAGCACAACATTCTAAAAGAAAAACAGTAAAAGCAGGGGATGTTAAACTTGCGGTTAAGTAAAAGAGATTTAAAACATTTAGAGCATGAATATAAAGGCAAGTATGGAAAAAAAGATGTTATTGCTCCAATATTATTAATTTTAGTTGGTGGATATTTGTATGCAAAAGAAATTAACTATATTAATTTTGAAATAAACTATCTTTCTTTTATTGTAATTGGTTTAGGATTAATATTATTAATAAAGAATTTAATGGAATAATTTATTTATTTTCTAAATATTTATTAAGAGAATCGATGAATTTTTGTTTTTCCAATTTACTTTTATATTTCCCAATTCTGAAGGCATATGCATCATGGATAATATGATTTTTATCTTTTAAAGAATTTTTTATATTTTTAAATGAATGTTTAATCTTTTTATGTTTTAATTTTTGTTCCCACTCTATTAACCAAAATACTTCTTTTAGTAACGATTCAAATTTTATAATTCCTTCTTTATAAGCTGGAATGTACCCTTTTTTAATTTTATTTATTTCATCCTTTATAATTTGATAGTTTTTCCTATGAGGATAATCTTTAGGATTTAATTTTTTACCATAAATTAACTTATATTCTTTTAAGTTTAATATAAATAAATCAGGTTCTGCCCTTAAATCAGGGCTACAAATACCTTTAGTAAAAAGTTTGTTATGCTTAAGTTCAGAAATTGAGAGGGGTACTACACAAGCAGGAAAAAGGTTATAATCATTAATTTTAAAAATTGATTTTTCATATTTATTTTTAGTCACAATTGGGACAATATCTACATCACTACTTTTGTTCATATCTCTACGCACAAAACTTCCCTTAATATAGATCGAGACAAGTGTCTTATTGGGGATGGAATTTATAATTAACTTTCTTGCTTTTAAAATAGATTTTATTGCCTTTTTTTCTATAAGGGTCTTAGCTCTCCAAGGTTCCCAGAAATCATACTTAGTCATACATAAAAATATTCAGTAGAATATATAAATTTAATTCTTTCCCTGTCTATCGTGTGCTCTTAAACTAGGTCTATTTTTCTCATAACCTTTTCCTTTACCACCCAGACCTCTTGATTTTGTTCCAGCACTTGTTAATCCTCTGAAAACTCTTCCTCTTTGAGTTAGAATACCTTTGTATTTAGGATCTTTTTGAATTTCAGGTTTTTCAGGATCAATTAAAATAACTTCATACCAGTAATGTAATGCATCTTCTGTAACCCAATATGAATTTAATACTTCCAGATTTCTAAAGAATTTATTTGCTCTTTCTTCTGCAACCCATTGATAACTTTTACCAACAATTTTTCTATGTCTAAATTTCTTAGATTTTCTTCCTGCTCTTATCTGTATCCTCATTCTTCCACCACGAGGAACTCTGACTCTAGCAACAATAACTCCTATTTTAGCTTTATAACCAAGCATTCTTGCTTTATCTATTCTTGTTGGTTTTTCTATTTTAATAACAGCAGGCTCTTTTCTCCAATTGATTAATCTAGTTTGCCATACATAACCTAAGTTTATTTTAGGTTTTCTCCAGGTTTTGTTAATATATTTGTAAATTCCCATTTTAAGCCTTAATAAGAGTATTAAAGAATTTATTAGAAATATATTTAAAGGTTTTGGTAGGCCTTATAAGCTATGTTCTAAGCTTTTTAATTCTCTTTTAGACTTTTTTATCAAAACTTTTAGTTCTGAAATTCTATCTTTTTTTACTAATTTTTCTCTGGTTTTCTCGTCTTCTAATTTCAATAAAATTTCGTCTATACTATCATTAGCATTAATTTCTACATTATCTATCTTAAAATAAAGTCCTCTTCCATCAAATACCTTTTTCCAAAAAATATCTCCTTTATAAAGAACTTCGCAGACAGAGTGATAATCTTTTCTATTTGCATAAGAATCATCTTTATTATCATCCCAATAATTTAAAATTATTCCTTTAATTCTACTATGTTTTTCAGGATATATAGCTTCATAATCTCTCTGCTGTCCTTCAAAACCAATTCTTTCTCTTCTAATTTTATACTTCATTCATAAAATTGAGATAATTAAATTTAAATACATTCTCGTACTAAAAAGTATATTATAAAAAATTATTTAAATAACCTCTATTTAATTTTTATAGGTTAAAATGCTTATAAGCCTACTAGAAATATTATATATGAGTATTACTATTTTAGTAATTGGATATATTTTTATGAGTTTTCTAAAGGTTCCTGATACAGATTATTTCAAGAAAAAGAGATTTGATTGGAAAGCTTTTAAATTAGCGATATTAGTGGCTGCTCCAGGTGTAATTTTACATGAACTTGCTCATAAGTTTGTTGCAATGGGATTTGGATATTCTGCTACTTTTGAAATATTTTTCTTTGGTCTATTTTTAGGATTATTTTTGAAGTGGATAAAAAGTCCTTTTTTAATCATAGCTCCAGGTGCAGTAGTTATACCTGCCATGACAATAGGTTGGCAAACTGGAATAATTGCATTTGCAGGACCTTTTGTTAATTTAGTTTTATGGTTAGGTTCTTGGTTAATACTAAATAGAGCAAGGCACTTAAAAAGAAACACCGCAATTATATTATTATTAACTCAAAAAATAAATATGATATTATTCATATTCAACATGATTCCATTAGGACCATTTGATGGAGCAAAAGTTTTACAAGGAATAATTAGTTTGTTTTAATATTGTAATTTTCCTGCTTTTTTTAATTCTTCTTCAAGTTCTTTTATTTCTTTCTCAAACTTTTTTATATTAGGAATATCTTCTTTCAACAAAGAATTACATTCAGGACATCTAAAATTCATCTCCATGCCTTCATGTAAATTAACCCTTATGCATTTGTTAGGACAAACGTAAAACAAAGTTTTTGATTCTTGAGCTAATCTCTCTTTTAATTTCTTTAATTTTCTCAATTTAATGTTCCAATACAAGTTTTCCAGTCTTTCTGGATGAAAAGTCCAATAATAAATATACCAACCTTTTTTCTTATCTTTTTTTCTTGTTCCAGAAACCAAATTATAAGCATCAAGCTTGTAAATAATACTCCTAAATTGATTAATATTCATTTCTAAATTTTCTGCAACAGTAAATTCAGAAACATTCTTTCTTTTTATCAATTGATCTACAACAGTAACTGCTTCTGGACCGATTAAATTCGTTAAAAGAGTCTTAAATTCTTTGTCATAGATAGAGATAGGTTTTTCTTTTTTGGGAGAAACCTTTTTCTTCTTAGATTTAGTTTTTTTAGACATAGGATAATAAAATTTCATGATATAAGAAATATAAAAATGTATTGATTACTAATTTACTACAGAATAATAATAAAGAAAGCTTTAATAACCTCTTAAAAGTAGAAAGAGTATGGGTTGGTTTACAAAAAAGAAAAGAGAGGACGTATCTTTAACTCTACCAAAATTACCAGATTTAGAACTTCCTACTTATGAATCTCAATTTGAAAATAAAAAATTAGAGCTTCCAGGTCCAGAACCAGATATACCTGAAGATGAAACTCATGAAGAAATGAGAAAGAGAATTTCTTTACCTACATTAAAAGAAATGGTTAAAGAAACTAAAAAAGAACCTGTTTATAGTTATAAAGAACCAATATATGAATCATATAATGAAGAACCATTGCCTTTTTCAATAGATGAAGAAGGTATTGAAGAACCAAGAGTGGAAGATTTTCCTCAACCAGAATTTAAACCAATACAACGCGATAAAAAAATGACACAATATAAAAAACCAGAAACAAAAAAGACAGTACATCATCATCCAAAACCAGAATGTATAGAATATATAATTCCGGTAAGAGAAAGAGCTGTTCCTGAAAGAATTGAAAAATTAATGCCTAGGAGAGTTGAACTAGATGATAAACAACCTTTATTTGTAAGAATAGAAAATTTTAAAGATGCTCTTAATGATTTAGAAAATATAAAATTAAGAATAAGAGAAGCAGATTTAATTCTTGATGAACTTAATAGAATAAGATTAGAAGAAGAAAAAGAAATTGGTTCTTGGAAAGTAGAATTAGAAAAAATAAAAACTAAACTATTGGAAATAGATAGAAAAATATTTGAATCTCAGTAAAATGGTAGAACAAAAATCGAGTGTTGTTTATACTCATGTTGATAATCCTATAGCAATTAGGAAGGAAGTTCTAGGTGCTGCTCTAGAAACAGCAAATTTACTTAAAAAAGTAGGACAGAGTAAAGTAATGAAGTATAGAATGCAGGCTTTACAAGATTTAAAGATAAAGGTAAGAGATATTAGAAGATCAAAATTAAGTTTTAAAAAATCCCTTCCTGTATTAGAAATTAAAGTAGAAAAAGTTCCAGAACTTCATGAAGTTCATAATACAATTCCAAAGAAAATAGAACGTCCTGTAATTCATAAAGTAGAACACAAACTAGCACCTCATGAAATTCATAAAAAACAAGAACCTCATCAAGTAGAACCAATATACGAAGAACCCGAAGAAATAATAGAAGATATTAATTTAGAAGAAAATTATGAATCTAAAAAACTTGCAGATGAAATAATGAATATTCAAAAGAAATTGCATTCTATAAAATAATAGAAAATTTTATATAACTAATTATAAAAGGAATTGTAATGAAAGCACATGAATTAAAGCAAAAATATCTAGAATTCTTTAAATCTAAAGGTCATGCTATTATAAAATCAGCTTCTTTGATACCAGAATTTGATCCTACAGTGTTATTTACAACGGCAGGTATGCATCCATTAGTCCCTTTTTTAATGGGTCAAAAGCATCCTTTAGGTAAAAGACTTGCTGATGTACAAAAATGTATTAGAACAGGAGATATTGATTCTGTAGGTGATCCTGCTCATTTAACTTTCTTTGAAATGTTAGGAAATTGGTCTTTAGGAGATTATTTTAAAAAAGAAGCAATTGAATATAGCTTTGAATTTTTAACTAAAGTCTTAAAATTTGATAAAAATTTGTTATCTGTTACAGTATTCGCAGGAGATAAAGATGCTCCAAAAGATGAAGAAAGTGCAAAAACTTGGCAATCTTTAGGAATACCAAAAGAAAGAATATATTTCCTACCAAAGGTAGATAATTGGTGGGGTCCTGCAGGAACAACAGGTCCTTGTGGTCCTTGTACTGAAATGTTTATAGATACAGGAAAAGAAAAATGTTCTAAAAATTGCAAACCTGGATGTTCTTGTGGAAAATTCATAGAAATTTGGAATGATGTTTTCATGGGGTACAAAAAAGATAAGAGACTTATATTAGTTGATGGAATGTATTGCCTTTATGATGATAAGTTTAACCTTAATAAGGAATTATTAGATACTATTAATAATTTTAATAGTCATAGTATATTGGTTGTTAATAAATTTAAAGAAAAAGGGCTTAAATTAGTGCAGAATTATAATCCAGAATTAGATACAAATTGGCAAGCCTTTTCATTAGAAGAAAAAGGAATAAAAAAAGATAACCCTGAGTATTTTAATACCCTCTTAAAAACATTTGATCTTCAACCAGAAGAAGTTATTTATTTTGATCATGATGAAAAAAATATAGAAACTGCAGCAAAATTAGGCATCTTATCTAAACATTACACCGACATCAAATCAATAAAAAAAGTTATAGAAGATCACTTAATTGCTTTCATTCCTCTTAAACAAAAGAATGTTGATACAGGAATGGGAGTAGAAAGAACTTCTGCTATGTTGGAAGGTAAAAAAAATGTTTATGAAACAGAACTTTTCTTACCTTTAATTGAAGAAATTAAAAAATTAGCTAAACTAAAATCAATTTCAAAAGAAAATGAAAAAAGCGTTAGAATTATTTCAGATCATATGAGAGCAGCAACTTTTATTTTAGGTGATGAAAGAGATGTTCTTCCAAGCAATGTAGATCAAGGATATATTTTAAGAAGATTTATCAGAAGAGCAATAAGACATGGAAATTTATTAGGAATTAAAGATAATTTAACAAAACCTATTGCAAAAATTGTAATTGAAATGTACAAAGAAGATTATCCTGAATTAAAGCAAAAATATAATTTCATTATGAAAGAACTTGAAAACGAAGAAGTAAGATTTAGAGAAACACTTGAAAAAGGAATCAAACAATTTGAAAAAATATCTGATAAAAATATTTCTGGTAAAGATGCCTTCTTATTATTCCAAAGTTATGGTTTTCCATTAGAAATGGTTCAAGAATTAGCAAAAGAAAAAGGAATTGATGTAGATGAAAAAGGTTTTAATAAAGAGTTTGAAAAACATCAAGAATTATCCAGAGTCGGAGCTGAAAAGAAATTCAAAGGCGGATTATCTGAAGCATCTGAAATAACTGCAAAATTACATACTGCTACACATCTATTGAACGAAGCATTAAGAAGAATTTTATCCAAAGAAATAAAACAAAAAGGTTCTAATATTACTCCAGAAAGATTAAGATTTGATTTTAACTTTGATAGAAAACTAACAGATGAAGAAGTTAAAAAAGTAGAAGATGAAGTAAATAAAGTAATTAATAAAAAATTAGATATAATAAGAGAAGAAATGCCTCTAGACAGAGCAATAAAATCTGGAGCACAACATGAAT
Organism: Candidatus Nanoarchaeia archaeon; assembly: GCA_028716945.1. Lineage (GTDB taxonomy): Archaea > Nanobdellota > Nanobdellia > SCGC-AAA011-G17 > JAFCDX01 > JAQUOT01. The sequence goes on along the minus strand of JAQUOT010000001.1, from coordinate 434,403 downwards.
TTGGAGCTAAATATCCTGAAAAGGTTTCTGTATATTCAATTGGAGACTATTCAAAAGAAATATGTATGGGTCCTCATGTTAAAAATACAAAAGAATTAGGAAAGTTCAAAATTATTAAGGAAGAATCAATAGCTGCAGGAATTAGAAGAATAAAAGCTATTTTAGAATAAACAAAAGCTATTTAAAATAAAAAACTTAATAATTTATAGGTGTTATATGAAAAAAAGAGGTAAATTTGTTAAAAAAACAGAAAAAGTTTATGAATATACGCTAAGGGAAGGAAATATTAGTCTAGTTCTTGATTCTTATGGTGATTTATTTTCTGGGTTTGATCCAAGAGCTTATTCAGAAAGATCGTTATCAACTGATTTTTTAACAGAATGTAAAAGAGCTTCTATAGACAAACCAGAAGAAGGATTAGAATTAAGATTATTAATACCCAAACAAAAAAGAAGCTTAGAACACGAAGCAAAAATAAGAAGAAGATTAAAAGAACATTTTGATCACCACTTTAAAGAAAAAGAAAATGAAATAAAAGAAGTTAAAAAAGAAGGAATAATATGGTTTATTGCTGGAATTATTTTAATGTTAATATCTGTAACATTTTTACATTCATCCGGACCCTCGTTTTTAGAAAAATTAATGTTTATAATATTTGAACCGGCAGGGTGGTTCTTTGTATGGGAAGGTTTATCAAAAGAGTTTATTAAATCTAAAGAAAATAAACCAGAATATATTTTTTATAGAAAAATGAAGAATGCAAAAATCAGTTTCTTTAGTTATTAACTTTTATTTCTTTTATAATTATATATTTCAAGGACTTTATTTACATAATTTTTAGTTTCTATAGGTAAATTTGGTTCACATTGTTTATAACTTAAACCATCACAAAGTTCGTTTATATGTCCCGGTCCATAATTATAAGCAGCCAACATTTTTTCTCTGTCTTTTCCAATATAAGGCAGTTTTCTTAAATATTGTTGGTAATACATTCCTGCACGAATATTATAATTTAAACTAAATCTCTGATCATTTTGATAATCACAATTTTGTTCGTTTTCTTTAACACAAGTAGGAGTGTTATAACAAACCCCTTTTATAACTTCATATTCGCTAGTTGGAATATCAAGTCCAACATCTAAAGCAGTACAAGGCATTATTTGCATTACTCCTACTGCTCCATCTTTACTAACTTTATATATATCTCCTCCACTTTCCTTAAAAGCGATAGCTTCTGTCAGAAGTTTATCATTATTATAAGATGAAGCCCAATAATCCATAGATTTTACAACTTCTGTTGGAAGAACAAATTTTTCTACAGTTTCAACTGGTTTAACTACAGGAATAGGAACTGGTTGAGGTTCATATTTTGGTATAGGTTGTACCATAACCTTTGCTTCAAGATTTTGTTTTTTGGTATGATACTTTTCTAAAATATTATTTGTTAAATGAAAACTTTCAACAGTTAATAAAACACAAGCTATAGAAAGCCATTTATTATTCTTAATGTCTCTACAAGCATCATAAAAAACATCCAAATTCTCTTTAAAAATATCCTTAATTTTGTCAAATCTATTAAGATATATCTGTCTATCTCCTACAAAAAATTTCTTTACCATTTTAAGTTAAAAAGAATTGCGGATAATTGCTTATAAACTTTTCTATTGATATTATTTTAGAGTGGTAACAATTAAGCCATTACCGCTTTTGCGGTTTCCATAGCATATCTATAAATTGGTCCAGAATTAGAAGGCATCAATAAAACAAGAATTATTGTTGCAATAATACCAAATATCACCAAAGAGATTAAAAAAGATATAGTAGCGATTACTGCTTCTTTAAGACCATATTTTAAGCCAAAGTAGACTATTGGTCCAAACATTACAAATAAAGATATTATTCCAATTAACAATAAAACCATTAAAAATATCATAGATTGAACATTATAAGCAGCATATTTATTTATTAAATTTAAGAATAGAGAAGTTAATGTCCATAATATAATTAAAGCTAATGAACTTGCTATTCCAGACCAAATACATTTTTTTGCATTTTTTTGTTCAAATACTTCTAATTTTTTTAATGCATAATAAGCTCCGAAAATTAAACCTATTGCAATTAATAATCCAATAAATATTCTAAACCTGTATAAATTTAACCAAGATTTTGCATAACTTCCAGTTAAACTAAAACTTTCCATTGGATCTAAAGAATTTGCATTTCTAGAATAAGAACCTTGACCAATATATCCAACTACATTTGCCATTTCTCCTACTTTTCCCATAGAAAAGTCTTGTGCAGCTCTTTCAAATTCAGGTAAATAATTTACGTTTTGGCTAGTTCCTTTTAAATGTAAATCTCCACTTACAGAAACTCCAACATTTACACTATTTGTATCATAATTTAATTTTATGGTTTCAAAATTAAAATCAAATATACCTAAATTTTTTTGTGTATAAGATCTTGTTTTGTAATATACAATAATTGAACTGGTTTCACTCTGATTTATTTTATGAGGAAGTTTCATCCTATATAAAACAGAATTAGATAAAGTATCTGTTTCATAATTTATAGATTCATATTGCGGAGGCCATATTTGCCTTGGATAATAAGAAGTACACTGATCTAAGCAACCCATAGAATTACAAACTTTCTGCCAATTTGAACAATCTTCGGTATATAAGAAATATTCTTGAACTAAATTAATCATTCTTACATTTGTTCCAGGAATTTCAAATTGTAATTGAGATACACCTTCTTTATCAAAATTTTGTATTTCTATCTTAGCAGCAACTGTTGCATCTCCTTCTTCATCAAAATCAACAGTATAATATTGGTTCAATCCAGTATTTGCTTGGTATGGAGGATAAGCCATAATCTTAGTTTGTGCCATTTCTTCTGCTGCTAAACTAATAGGTAATACCAATAATAAAACCAAAAATAGATTTAATATTTTCATTTTTTCCTCTTAATATATTGTATTCCTATATATAAAAATGTTGTGAATATGACTCCAATAAAAAAGTATAGACCATAATTCATCATTGATTGTTGTACAACTGCTGGTGCTGCTAAAACTGCTTCTTCTGTTACTGACTTTAACATTTGTCCACCAGTAGAATCCAAGTTAGTTGTAATTAATTGTGATTTCTCATAAAGGTAAATTCCTAAAGAACCTAAAGCTCCAATTAAAGTTACAGGCAATATTCCCTTTAATATATCTGAAAAGTTTTTTGTAGATTTAGGTGTTACTATAATTAATTTGTTAACTAACTGATAATATTTTATTTTCTTACCTTTCTCAGACCATTTAAATCCTTTTGATTCTATCAAACCTGCATCTTCTAGTTGTTGTGTATTATAATGGGCAGTTGTTAAAGGTAAATTTAATCTTTCAGCTATTTCGGTTTCAGTAAAATCCTTTTCTGCTAATAAATTAATTATCTTTCTTGCTGTATCTGAAGAAATCACTTGAGCAAGCTTCTTTGATTTCTCTTCTCCTAAAGACACCAATAAAAATTTATCTTCTGCCATGATTTTTAGAAGTAAACCTTATTTATAAAGATAGTTAAGACTTTAGTTTAGATTGAAGTTATTCCAAATATAATGCTGGTTTTCCTGGTTTTGATTTAATGGCTTTATTCTGAGGATCATGTTTCTTAGGATCATTTACTGCAAATACTTCTACATCCAAAGTGGTTCTTAGTTTAATTGATTCTATTTCATTAGAATAAATTTCTTTTTCTTTTGGAATTGTATAAATAAATACTTTTTTAGGTTCATTGCCTTTTTCTTTTATTATTCTAACAACATTATTAATATCTTCTGTTAAATTATCTATTAATTTATCTTCTTGTTCGAATTTTTCATTGATTTTTTTCAAATCTGCTTTTGGCCAATCTTCCAAGCTCAAAAATTCTTTATTTTTTAATTTACTCCAGAGTTCTTCTGTGATATGTGGACAGAAAGGATGGAATAATTTCAAGAATGGTTCTAAAGTATTTTTAGATTCTTCTTTATTAAAAGATTCAAATAATTTTCTTATTTTTATTATTGCAATATTATAATTAAAAGATTCTATATCTTCGGTAACTTCTTTTATGGTTTTATTTAATTTTGATTCTACTTTTTCAGAAGATTTTCCTAATTTTACGTTTTCATAATAAGTTATAACTTTATTTATGAATTTAAAACTACTTTCAACACCTTCATCTCTCCATTCCATAACTGCATCTGGAGCAGCAATTGACATTAAGAATAATCTTGCAGTATCAATACCATATTTTTCTGAAATTTCTGTTTGATAAACAACATTTCCTTTGCTCTTTGACATTTTTGCACCATCTTTGTAAACAATTCCTTGGTTGAAAAGTTTTGAAAATGGTTCATCAAAACTAACTATACCTAAATCTTTTAGTGCTTTTACAAAGAATCTAGCATACATAAGATGCATAACTGCATGCTCTGCTCCACCAATATATTGATCAACAGGCATCCAATAATTTGCTTTTTTCTTATCAAAAGGTTGTTTTTTATTTGTATTGTCGCAGAATCTTATGAAATACCATGAAGAATCTACAAATCCGCCCATAGTATCTGTTTCTCTTCTTCCAGGACCTTTACATTTTGGGCATTTAACATTTACAAATTCTTTATTTGTTGATAAAGGATTTCCTGTATCGAATTTAACTTTTTCAGGTAAAGTTACTGGTAAATCTTTTTCTGGAACAGGAACTACTCCACATTTATCACAATAAATTATTGGAATTGGTGTCCCCCAGTACCTCTGACGAGAAATCATCCAATCTCTTAGTTTGTATTGAGTAACTTTTTTACCTAATTTTAATTTTTCAAGATGTTTTGTAATTTCTTCTATTGCATCTAAATTATTTGTACCATTGAATTCTTTAGAATTTATTAGTGTTCCATTACCTGTAAATGCTTCTTTCATACTTCCTGAAAGTAATCCCAATAATAAAGCAGAAAAGTCGTCTCCTCTTCCCTGTCGACGCTCTTTGTTTTTAGTAATCTCATAACATTCAGCTAACCACCTTGCATTTGGGATTGGATAAGTAATTCCTTTAATATTTGCTACTTCATTACCCAAATCGTGATCAAATGTTCCTACCTCGAGAAATAAATCCTCATATTTATAAGATGTATATTTAAATTTTTCATTTTCTTTCTCTTCTATTTTTGAGTAACCCAAACCAACAAGAAGCTTTTTTGCTTTTTCATAATCTTTTTCTAAAACTCCAAAATCAACATCTCTTGGTTTAATGAATATCTTCTTAGAGTGCCCGATTACACCAAAAGTTCCATTGAACCAAACTTTTATCTTATTTTTTTGCATCAATTCATTTATTTTTTTTATTTCTAAGAACATTCGATTTATCATGTCGTCTTCTTTAATTAACTCTTTCTCAGGTATAATAACAATTTTAATTGGAATATTATATTTTTTTGCAAATTCAAAATCTCTTTGATCATGAGCAGGAACTGCCATAACCATTCCAGAACCATAATCTGCAATAACAAAATTTCCAGCGTAAACAGGAACTTTTTCTTTGGTTATAGGATTAATTGCATAACTTCCAGTAAATACTCCTTCTTTTTCTAATTCTTCAAGTTCTTCTTTAGAAACTGTTTTTAATTTCTTTAAGAAAGAATCAACGTCTTTTTTCTGTTCTTTTGTAACTAAATCAAATAATTTTGGATGTTGTGCAGAGATAACCATAAAAGTTACTCCATAAATTGTATCTGCTCTTGTTGTAAATATTGGCCAATTTTCATTATTAATCTTAAATAAAATTTCTGTTCCATGAGATTTACCTATCCAATTTTTCTGCATTAATTTTATTTTTTCTGGCCAATCTATTTTATTTAAATCATTAAGAAGTCTGTCAGCATATGCAGTTATCTTAAAGAACCACTGTTCAAGAGGTTTTTGTACAACTTCGCTGTCACATCTCCAACATTTTCCTCCTTCAGATTCTTCGTTAGCAAGAACTGATTGACATTTTTCACACCAATTTACAGGTGCATTTTTTCTATAAGTTAAACCTTTTTCAAATAATTTCAAGAAAAAATATTGGTTCCATTTGTAATAATTAACATCGTGACTTGAAAGAATCCTGCTCCAATCATAACTATTGCCTAAAGCTTTCTGATATTCCATTATTTTTTTTATAGAACTTTCTGCATATTTTTTTGGGTGTATTCCTTCTTTTTTTGCTGCAGTTTCAGCAGGCAATCCAAATGAATCATACCCCATTGGATAAAGTATATTAAAACCTTGCATTCTTTTGAATCTAGCATAAATATCTCCAATAGTATAATTTCTCACATGTCCCATATGTAAGAAAGAAGCTGAAGGATAAGGATACATCTCAAGAACATAATACTTCTTTTTTTTAGGATCTTCTTTTACTTTGAAAGCCTTTTTATCTTCCCAAGCTTTCTGCCACTTTTTATCTATCTTTAATAGTTTATTAACCATAAAATCAAGTAATTTAGAATATATTAAAATCTTTCTATACTTAATAACAAAACGTTTATAAATAAAACTATAAGAAGTATTATATGGGCCTGTAGCGCAGGCTGGATAGGAAGAAGGAAATTTGAATATAGACCTGATAAGGACATTAGAAGGGAAATATACCTATCTGAATAGAAATGGGTATGAACATCCCTTAAAAGTAAAACCGATAAATAAAAATGAAGTTTTAGTTTCCTATATCACGGAAGGAAGAATAAAAAGAGAAATTTCAAGAAAGTTTCCTAGATACCTCAAAATAAATGAAAAATTTATTTGGGCAATGGGTTTTATTGAAGGAGAGGGTTTAAAAAGTAAAGGAGTAAAATCAAGTATGTATAGATTTTCAGTAACAAATAATGACCCTAAAACAATTTTTAGGGTATACAAGTTTTAAATGAAACTGAAATTTTAAAAATTGAAGACTTACCTCAAAAATCAATAAAAATTAAGTATGGAAAAAAATGTAATACATTATTACTAAAAGAATATTGGAGCAAAAATTTAAAATTAAATAAAAAATTAATTGAAATTGCTTCAAAACCACAAAAAGAAAAAAAATCAAAATATGGTACGGCGAGCATATATGTAAGTGATGTATTACTAAGAAGGGTTATGGATATTATATTAAGCGAAGTGTCAAATAATATATTTCCTTCTTCCCCAGAGAGCGTACCTGCCTTCTAGCCATATCGGAAGATAGCAGGTGGTCGTGGGTTCAAATCCCACCAGGCCCGCTTTATAATCAAATATAAAGAAAGCATATATACTCAAAAATCTGGGCGTATGGCGAAGCGGCTAACGCGTTCGGCTGCAAAATGTTGTAGTACCCGAATATCCGCAGGTTCGAGTCCTGCTGCGCCCTCTTTTTAGAATTTATGCAAAAGGGTTTATTATTGATGCAACATATTTTGTTCTAAGTAGTTGTTCTCCGGTCCTAGATTCAATAACATACTCTCTACCATCCAAGTAATACATATTAGTACATGATGGAATATGAACATAATTATATCCCTTATAATTAAAAGATTCGGGACCTCTCCAAGGATATTTTTTTCCTTCTTGAGATAAAGCAGCATGCATACATTCTTTAATATTATTTTTATGTAAAAATTCTCCTTTATCATTCTTTTCCAGACCCCTTGTCATTGCTTCTGAACGGTAATCTAATTTAAAAATGGGATTATCTATATCTTCTAAACAAATTATATATTGTCCGGTAAGTTTTTCTATATTTCCCCAGTATTCATCAACAATAATTAAATTTCCTGAAGGAAGTACGAGAGGGCCTTTTTCCTTTGTCTTGATATCTTTTGATTCTTTAATAAACATCATCGATCCCTTACTAGCTTGAAATATGTGTGGCTTACCTTGTGCACACAATGGAACTGCTTTTGAAAGAAATAAATTTAAATCTAGTTGTTCTTGTTTAGTTAATTCTCTTCTTGGTTTCATTTTAAAAAGAAATTAAAAATTTATAATGGTTCGTATTTTCTATTGAAGAAAATCATTTTAACTAAGAAAGTTATTCCTAGTAATAAAATTATAATTCCTAATACCCAAGCAATTGTGGGTAAAGCATCTCTCATGCTTCCGAAGATTGAATCTTCTTCATATACAACATTTCCTGTTGGTAAAGTTGAACCACTAACAGTAATTAAAATATTATCTGAACTTTCTAATTTACCGTCGTTAACAGTTAATTTGAATAAGTATGCTCCTGAACTTGTTGGAGTAAATGTTGCTATGTTTGCATTTGCATTTGTTAGTTGAGTTTGCATTCCACCTATTTGTTCCCATTTATAAGTTAATTGATTTCCATCTGCATCTGAACTTTGTGATCCATCTAATATAACTAAAGTATTAGCTGAAACAGTTTGATCTTGACCAGCATTTGCTACTGGTGCTTTGTTTGGCACTTCACATGAAACAGTTATTTTGTTTGCTGTGTTTAAATCTGATTTATATTCTCCATCGTGGAAATATATGAATGCTTCAAAAGTGTAAGATCCTGCTGTAATATTATTAGGAACTGCTATTGTAATTATTTTGGAAGTATCTTCATCTGAATCTAAATCGAATGAAGCTGTAGTTCCTTGTAAATATTTTGTACTATCTTGTACTTTAACATAAACATTTGATTCATCTTTGCTTCCTGTATTTTTAACTAATACATTGAAATCAACATTTGAACCACAATTAACAGTTGAAGGATTTATACTTTGTAAATCAATAGACATATCATAATCTTTTGTTTTAACATCAACTTCTTGACTTTCATATTGACAGTTATCTTCTTCAGAACCATCTTCGGATGCTTTAAAGTAAACTGCGTAAGTGTCATCAGGATCTGCATCTGTAGGAACTTTTAAGGTTAATTTAATTCCTGTTTCATCTTTACCGTCTTGTAAATCAAATTTATCTGCTTGTGCTGAAGCAACATCTTCTCCTTCTGTTAAATCATATAATATAGCTTCAACAACGATATCAGTAACTTCATCGTCTCCATTATTATCAACATCAATTTCTACTTCAATATCATTACCTAAGTAAAATTCATCATCTGCATCAGTATCTGGGTTTTTCTTTATTGAATAATCAGAAATTTTTAAATCTCCTTGTTTTCCAGATTCACATATTTCTGGAGCTACTGGAACAGCTAATTTAACTGTACTTGTAGTAGTACCATCAAATATTACTATGTTTCCTTTATAAGTTGCTGAATCCACATTATCATCTATAATGGCTGAAATTGCAATTGTCTTGCTTTGGGTTGCAGGTATTGATATACCTGAAGCAGGATTAAAAGAAACGCTTATAGCATCTTCGTCTTCATCTTCGAAATCAGAAGAATCTTGTAAATAAACTGATAATGTAACAGTGTTTGCACCATTATTTGTAATTATAAGAGAACCTGTTGCAGTTTCACCTGCTTGTTTTTCATCTAAGGTTACTGTTGAAGGTAAACTTAAACTAAAAACACTTGTACTTAATATAACTAGGAACAAAATTCCCAACAATAAATTTAGTTTTTTCATTATTGACTAACCCCTCACTCTTTTATTGTTACTATTCTTGGAGGGTATCTTATTTATAAAGGTTTTGGTATTGGCTTTTTTTAGAAACATTTTTAAAACTATTTATTAAATTAAAATTATGAAGTATTATTATAATATATTTCTGAGGTGCATTCTAATATTTTTACCTATAAGTTTATTTTATTTAATATTTGGTCCTTTAACAATTTACCCAGTGTATTATATATTATATACACTCAAACACGCTGCCCTTATAGGAAATACTATTTTTATCAATGAGTATAGTATAGACATAATAAACGCCTGTATAGCAGGAAGTGCTTATTACCTATTATATATACTAATATTATTTACAAAAGATATTAAATTCAAAACCAGGATTTTAATGTTTTTATCAGGGAGTTTATTAATATTAATTATGAATATATCAAGAATATTAATATTGATATTTGTTTTAATTGAGTTTAGAACAAATTACTTTGAAGCAATACATATGGTGTTTTGGAAATTAATCTCAGGAGTTTATGTTGCTTTCGTGTGGATTTTCTTAGTATTGGTATTTAAAATCAAATCAATCCCTATATATTCTGATTTAAAAGAATTATATAAAAAAAGTATTTTTAAAAGATAACTATTCTTTTTTATCCATACCTTGTAAAATTAGTATATCGTTAGTATCTAATCTCTTTTTCTTTCTGAATTTTTCAAGAACATGTTGGGTTTTTTCTTTTAATTTTTCCCTCATAGAAACTTCATGTTTCATTACTTCTTCTTTTTTCTTCTTTTGAATTACTTCGTAAACTGATTTAGATTGATTTAATTTTTGTTTTAATTGTTCATTAACTTTTAAAAATTCCTGTTTATATTCGATGAATTTAGCAAAAGCTGCTTCTTGTTCTGATCTTAAATTATTAATTTTTCTGGATAATCCTATAAAAGAAGCATAACCATTTGTATCTTTTAAAGTATTTACTACACTATTATGAAATTCTTGAGCTTTTTTCTTAGATTCTCTAACTTGTTTTTCTACTGTATCTATTTTTTCTATTAATTCACGAATTTTACTCTCTTTAAATATGGCTTTTAAAGCATTTAACTGTTTCATTAATTTTTTTTCATTTTCAAAAGAAACTTCTGTCTCTAATCTTTTTTCTATTGCTTCTATTCTTTTTTGAATTTTATATGGATCTTCAGTTATCTGATATTTATAAAATACTTTAGTCTTTTCTTTATGCAACTTAGATAATTGATCTAATAAACCTTTAACTTGATGATTATATTTGTCTCTTTCTTTTTTCATTACTTCAAGATTTTGATTAGATTTATCGCTGTGTAATTTTATTTTTTTAATATCCACTATTAAAACATTTATATCTTTCTTCAAATCTTCTTTTTTCTTAAACCAGAATTCTTTTTTATTGTTTAAATCAGAAAGTTTGTTTTTTAGAATAGACATATCTTTATTAAGATTGTTTTCCTTTGGTTGCGAATCCGGATTTTTTAAATTTTTATTTTCCATTATAAAACCTTAAAATAAATAAAAAAAATTATCCAAATAATGCACCTAATCCAGCTGCAGCTTCTTTTACTTCTTCTTTCTTTTCTTCTTTCTTAGGTTTCGCTTCTGCTGCTGCAGGAGCTGCTACTTGTGCCACTGTTGCATTTTTAATAACATCATCGATATTTACGCCTTCAAGCGCTGCAATCAATGATTTTACTTGTGCTGCTTCTTTGTGTATTCCTACTGAACTAAGCAGTTTGTTTACATTGTCTTCAGTTATATCTTTCTTGGCTTCATGCAATAAAATTGCTGCGTGTATTAATTCCATTTTGACCTCCTGTTCAAATTTTATGTTTTACCCTTTTTCATTTTTTGATCTTGAAGTTTTTTTAATACTTCTTGAGCTTTGTCAACAGATTCATCAAATCTATCATGAGTTGTCAAAGGAGCTTTCTGTACTTCTTTTTCAATTATTTCTGGTTTTACTTCTTTAACTTTAACAGATTTTTCTTGTATTATCGGTTCTTGTTTAATTTCAACTTTAGGTTCTTCTTTTTTAATTTCTATTTTAGGTTCATGTTTTACTTCTATTTTAGGTTCTTCTTTTGTTTCTTCAAAACTTAAATTTAATTTTGCAGCCAATGCTTTCTCTTCTAAAGCAGCATTTGTTACTATCTGCTTTATTACTTTTTCAGCAGGATATTCTATTTTTAATGCTAAAGTGTAAGCTTGTAATGCTGCTAGTTTTAAATTGTTCATATATTCTTCCTCTGTTATTGATAATACATCGTGCTTATAGATTAATCCATTTTCAAAAGTTCCTACTAAATTCATAGTAATTGTCATGGGTTCTATTCCTAATTTAGCAATAACTGCTGAAATTTTTTGGTTGATTATATCCCCTTTTTTAACAATTAATTTATCTTCTTTGATTGCAATTTTTCCATTTTCAACTGCAGTTTTTAATCCAATTTGTCCCAATTCTCCAATAACTGGTCCTGGAGTAAATTCTGTTGGACCTGCAGGTATAACAATATCATTTGGTGCTATTTGACCAGGCTTTGCTACTGCTGAACTTTTGTGTTGCAATAATAATTTTGATAATCTAAATGAATCTTTATTAGTAAGTATTAATGCAGGTATTCCACCCAAGAACTCTTCTAATTTTTCTAATCCTTTTTTACCTTCTTTTGCTTTTTCAATAGCTTTTTGTATTAATATTTTTTTAACAGTAATTATCTTAGCATCATCTCTTAATTTGCTTCTTATTTTTTGTAAAGTAGATGAAGGTAAATTAGTTAAATCAATAATTCCAACTACTTGATTTTTATTCATCAAATTAGCTAAATCTTCAACTATTCTTTTTTTCCTTTCTAATCCTTTCATTTCTCTTTAACTTCTTTTTTTGGTTTTTCTGCTTTCTTTTCTTTGTGTTCTTCTTTTTTTACTTCAACTTTATGTTCGTGTTTAACTTCTGGTTTAGGTTGTGGTTTTTTCTCAACAACTTTAATTTCTTTTTTAACAAAACCAGTTCCTATTTTATAAGGAACACCCATTGTTGATTTAATATAAATGTCTTTGATATTATTTTCTTGTTGAGGCAATAAATGAAGTAATTGACTTTGTATTGCTAAAATATTTTCTACGATTTCTTCTTCTTTCATAGTTTCTGTACCAACAGCAACTTTAATTGAAGGTTCATTTTTAGTTAAGATTCTTGTAGTGCTTTGTAATCTTTTTACTAAACCTGCCATTGCTGGAAATTCTGGAGGAACAACGCATCCTGCTTTTGGATTTGGCATTTTTCCTTTTGCTCCAAGAGTTTTACCAAAGTTCTTAGCAACTTCAGTCATAATGTTTGCTTGAGCTATGAAAAATGAACATTCTCTTAAAAGAGATTTTACAGATTTTTTATTTGAAGAATATTTTGGAAATTCATCTCTTGTAACAACAAAATCACAAGTTTCTTTTGCTTGTTTGGATAATTCTTTATCAACGAATGCACATACTTTTGTTTTTTTACCTCTTCCAGAAGGGAGAGTCATAAAGAAATCAATTTTATTTTCATCTTTTTTAAAATCAATACCTTTTAAATTTATGATTAAATCGATAGTTTGTGAAAACTTTCTTTTATTAGATTCTTTTACTGCTTTTAATGCCTCTAAAAATTCTTTCTTTTCCATTTATAATCCTCCTACCAAAGGTAGTTTTACGGATTTATTCTTGAAAATAAGGTTATTTATAAGCTTTATTGTTTTAAACGCCATTCTTGAAAAAGTTTACCAAATAATCTTGGAGATTCTATTGTCCAACCATCAGAAATCCTATTTCCAACAAGTATTTCTTCTGGTTTAAAAATTCCATTTTCTCCAGGATAAGTACCACTAGTAATTCCTACTAAATTTCCTTGATTATCTACAGAATAGGTTCTATCTATTAATCCTCTATCAGAAGTGCGTATTACCATTCCTTCTTTTATTAATCCATTCTCAAATAAATTCTTATAATGATCTAAACTTTGAAAATATAAAGCACTTTGTTCTTCTAACCTACAGTAAATATATTCTTCAGTAGAATTAAATCCTTGTTCTCTTATAAAATCATCTAAAAAAAGTTGACCCATAATATTAATTTATACAAAAAAATATTTAAATGTTTGTTTAGAAAGGGTAATCTCCTTTATTAGGAAAATCTTCTGCTGTAAAACCAGCCATATATACCCAAAACTCATCAAAGAATAATTTTTTAGTTCCAAGCTTAGAATATTTTAAATTATACTTCATGAATAATTTTTCTATATCTCCAATTAAAGAAGAACAAGCGATTAAAACTCTTCCATTTGGATTTAAGTGATTTACTGCATCTGATAAAAATTTATCTAATAAAATAAAACCATAAACCCCACCAGAATTCTTAAATAGAGAACTTACATTATCATTAACACCTTTATCAGAATCTGGCATATACGGAGCATTGAATATTACAAAATCAAATTTTTCTTTTGGATCTATCTTAGAAAATAAATTTGAATGTCTTACATCAAATCCTTTTTTCTTTACATGATGAATAGCATCTTTATCTACATCTACAGCCAATATAGATTTTACTTGCTTATTTTGTTTTGCTGCTTCTGATTGCACTCCAGAACCTGTTCCCATATCAAGAACATTTCCAAATGCATATTTTTTAACATATTCGCTTAAGAAATATGAATCTTCTCCAGGATCTTTTACCATTTTATTTTATTGCTCCATAATATTCTTTTACTCTCGAAATTATTGAATTTAAATAATATTTTTCTATTTTTTCTTCGAATAATGTAATTAATTTTTCATCTTCGGTAATTCTATATCCTTCGTTGTATTTTTCTACTAAAAACATTGTTTTTAATCTCTTTAATTGTCTTCTAATATTTGAAGAAGCAATCCCTTTTAGTTGTAATTTATTCTTTTTTCTAGTTTGTATAACCATAGATTTAATTTCTTCAGAGGTTATAGCAGTTTTAGAATTTGTTAATACAAATAATATATCAACAATAATATCTCTTGAATCTCCAGGTTGTAATAATCCAGAAGATAAACATAATTTTCTTATCAACTCTCTTTTTGGTAATTTTCCTGGTTTTTCGTATTTTCTTAAAGTAATTTCTGCAAAAGGAATGTCTTTGGCAATTAGCCTCTTTTTTACCATGATTATTGGTATCCTCGAGGATTTAAATATTTTTAGTTTTCTAAATAATCGACTACAAAATATATATTCGATAAGAACAAGATTTATAAGTAAATATTTCAAATTTTAGTTATGGTACAATTAGTTGCTTGTCTAAGTTCTGGAAAAGGTACTTGGGGTCATGTAAATAGATTGATAGAAGATTCAGAATGGGAAAATATCTATTTAATTACAAATGAATTTGGTAAAGAAAATTTTCATCCAAAAAAGAATTGTGAATTTATAATTGCAGATTCAAATCAAGGTCTTAAAGAACTCAGAGATTCTATACAAAATCAATTAAATGGTAAATTAAAGAGTGAAGTTGCTTTAAACTTGGTTTCGGGTATAGGAAAAGAGCATATGGCTATTCTATCTGCTTTATTGAGGTTGGGAGTTGGAATAAGGCTTACTGCACTAACAAAGGATGGAATAGAAGAAATTTAATTTTCTTTTTTACCTATCAAAGCATACCTTATTAATGGACCACCCTGTCCTCCTAATCCAGAAGGTTTTGTGGTAATAGAAAAAGTAGGCTTATCAAATTTTTCTTTGAAAGAATTTAATAATAATTTTTCAGCAGGAATATAAACGACGGTTTTTGATTCTGGATTATAATTTGCGAACGCTTTATTAAATGCAAATATTATCTGTAAATCAGTTGTTAAGATTAAACCATATCCATTTTCTTTTTTTGTTTCTCCAAATACTTGCTTTGCAGTTTGTATTTTAAAACTATCAATACTATTAGCATATGTTTTTATAAAATCATCAAAAGTATTTGTTTGATATGAGGTTTCTGTTAAAAAGAAATCTTCGGTTTTAACTTGTCCATCAATTATCACATTCAATTTAATTAATCTTCCATCCCGATAATTAGATTCTATTCTTTCTAATAAAGAAGGTTTTTCAAAGGTTAATTGCATTGCTTTAGAAGTTTTTGGAAGCTTATGCGAATTCTTATCTCCTATTAAAGAATATTTTATAATTAAATCCCCCACACCATTATCATCATTATCGTCCTCTGGGACAACATCAATAGGCCGTGTTTGTTGATCTAGTCCAAAATGAAATTCAACTAATCCTCTTTCTTTTTTACCTTGTGCCATTTCTTCTAAATTAGACATTAAATTAAGTAAAATTTCTTCAGAGGTTTTAAAAACAATTTTTTTATTTTTAGGATCATAATCTGCAAATTTTCTATTAAAAGCGTAACTATATTTTAAATCTGGATCAATTAAAAGACCATAAGTTTGTAAAAATTGTTTATCTGCCATTAATTTTTTAGCAAGTTCTAATTTAAAACCATCTTTTTCAGAATAAACTTGGGTAAAATCATTAAATAAATTTCCAAATACATTTTCTTGTACTAAAAACATCGGAACAGTAATTTTCCCATTAGAAATAAGAACTTTGTGTTCTTCGAGACAAGTTTGGATGATAGGAACTAGATTACGTCCTTGGTCTACTTCATATAATTATACTTTACTCTTTTCCATTTTTTTCATAGTTAGATAGACAATAAGGTGCTTTATGAAATTCATCAAAAAATGCTAGTGATTGACTTTGACAGCCCCCCTTGCATTGTATTCCATATTCACAACCTTTACAGTTGCCTTTTAAATTATTAACATTAAAGTCTCTGTTATATTTAAATTTTGTTGTATTTTTCCATATATTTTCTAAACTATCTGTTCTTATATTGCCTTCGACAGCTTTCTTAGACCTCATGGATAAACAACCCCTAACTGTTCCATCAGAATCAATTCCTAATCCTTTTAATCCGGCATGACAACCCTGCCATTCTGTATCTCTTAGCCTTCTTTCTAAAAAACCATAATAACCTATACAATCTCCTGCACCAATATTTATTTGTTTTAACATCTCTCTTGTTTCTACAACAAATTTTCCAAGTTCATAATATTCTTTTTCGTTAAGAACTAAATTTTTATTTTTAGACATTCTTCCCATAGGAGAAGCTAGTTGTATTTGCCAAGCATCAATTCCATATACTACTAATGCGGTTCTTATATCAGATAATTGTTCTAAATTTAATTTGTTTACAGAAGTAATTGCACAAACAACCTGATTTTTTTCTTTTAGTGTTGATATATTATTAAAAATTTTATTATAAGATCCTGGAACTCCCCGCATATAATCATGCAAATTTTTTGTTCCATCCACACTAAACCCTATTGAAAAAGGTTCTAAAGCAACCAAAGCACCAACTGTATTTTTATTCCAAGCAAGACCATTACTTATTATTCCTAAATCTATCTCTTTTTCTTTTATTTTTTCTGCAACAGTTATCCAATCTTTTTTTAATGTAGGTTCTCCCCCAGACAAGATTATTTTTTTAAAACCTATTCTTTTAATTTGGTCAACTAAATCTAAATCTTCTTCTTTTGTTAATTCGTTTTTTCTTGAATGTCCAGCACTAGAACCACAATGAAGACATTTAGAATTACATTTTAAAGTATACTCCCATACAACTATTTCTGGTTTTATTTCTATCATAATTTAACTATATAAGAAAAGAATATAAAATCTGTTATTTTTATAACAATCTTTATAAAGTTAAAATATACCTAATTAAATATGGGGTTGTTTGATAATATCTTAAAGGGAGACGAGAGTTTATTCTTAGATGAAATTGCACTAGATTTTGATTATATTCCAAAAGTTCTAAAACATAGAGAAAACGAACAACAGTATGTTGCAACTTGCATTAAACCATTATTACAAGAAAGAAGTGGAAGAAATTTATTTATAACAGGAAAACCAGGAATAGGAAAAACTGCTGCAATTAAATGGGTTCTCAGAGAATTAAAACAAGAAACCAATGATATTTATCCTATTTTTATAAATTGTTGGAAACATGATACCAGTTTTAAAATTGTAAATTATATTTGTGAACAGCTAGGTTATACTTTCACGCACAACAAAAAAACAGATGAATTAATGAATAATGTTGCAGCAATAATTAATAAAAAAGCTGCCGTTTTTGTATTTGATGAAGCAGATAAATTACAAGAACCTGGAGTAATTTATAATTTATTTGAAGAAATAAATAAAAAATCAATTATTTTAATTACTAACGACGAAAATTATATCTCTGAATTAGACCCTAGAATAAAATCAAGATTATTATTAGATGCTTTAGTATTCAGACCTTACAATTTTGAAGAAACTAAAAGTATATTGAAAGAAAGAAGAGATTTTGCATTCGCTAAAAATGTTTGGGAAGAAGTAGCTTTTGAAAATATAGTAAAAAAATCTTATGAATTAAAAGATATAAGAACAGGATTACATTTAATGAAAGAAGCAGGAGTTTTGGCTGAGAATACATCTTCTAAAAAAATTAAGAATGAGCATGCTACTAAAATAATAGAAAATTTAAAAGCTTACAAATTAAAAGATTCTACAGAATTAACAGAAGATCAAAAAATAACTCTTTCTTTAGTAAAAGAAAATTCGGGAAAATCAATTAAAGAATTACATGAAATTTATGAAAAGAGATATGGTCAAGTTCCATATAGAACTTTCTTTGATAGAATAAAACAATTAGAGAGAATAGGAAATATTTCTACAAAAGATAAAGAAGGTCCTGGCAAGTCAAATATTGTAACTTACGGAACTGTAAAAAAACTAAATGAGTTCTAAAGGTTCATATAATCCTTACTAAAGACATTTATGAGTCATTTTTAATTAAAAAGTATATTCTATAAAATATATATTACATCAAATTGCAACTTGCGAGATGTGCGTGTGAGGTTTATAAGGTAAATTTCTCTTTACTATTTAGAAACAAAAAAGGAGGTAAAAAATGAGAATAATCCCACAAGAAATGGACCAAGAAGCAATAACTAGAATTGTCAGTAATATGATTAAAACCTTACCTACTGATAAAAGAGGTGATTACAATGAGAGAAGATATGTACTCTGAAGATTATATAGATGAAAAGCTTGAAGAAGATGGCATCGGACTTAACGAAGCAGCATTTATGAAAGGTTACTTAGAAGCATAAGCTTATTAAATCTTTTTTATTTTCTTATTTCTATGAAATTATTAGCATTTGTAGATTTACACAGCAATACACACGACTTGAAAAAAATTATAGAAATTTCTAAAAAAGAAAAGCCTGATTTTTTAGTTTGTGCAGGAGATATTTCTGATTTTGGTAGACATATAATTGATATTTTTAAAACTCTTGAAAATCTAAAAATTCCAATGTTAATTATCCCTGGAAATCATGAAACTGATAAAGAAATTCATGAATTGTGTAAAAAATTTAAATTTGCAGTAGATATAGATAGGGGCTGTTATGAAATAAATGATTATTGTTTTTTTGGTTATGGTGGAGGAGGTTTTTCAATAGAAGATCAAGATTTTGAGGATCTAGCTAAAAAATTTAAAAAATACATTAAAGAGAATCCAAATAAAAAAATAATTTTAGTTGTACATGCTCCAGTTTACAAAACGAAAACAGATTATTTATCTAATTTAGGACACCAAGGAAATAAAGCTATAAGAAATTTTATTGAGGAAATTCAACCAAAATTAGTTTTGTGTGGACATTTTCATGATACTGCAAGAACAATGGATAAAATTGGAACTTCACTGATAATAAACACAGGAAGTCCAGGACAAATAATCATAATATAAAAAAAGAAAAAGAAAATAAAAAATTATCTTCTCTTTTTCTTTTTGCTAGATTTTTTAGCACTTCTTTTCTTTGCCTTTTTTCTTTTTGCCATTTGTTTTTTTCACCTCTTTTCCCAAACAAATTTTAAAAACTTATATTATATTGTTGTATAAAATCATTTAAATATGTTTCTATTTTGCATTTTTTGAGGAAAAATTTAATTTTTGTAAAAATTTAAGAAATTTTTATCCGTCGGAGAATTAAATTAAAAATAAAATTGGTTTTACTATAAACAAAAGAAGTTTTATTAAATAAGGAAATAAATTAATAAAAATTAATAATAAACAAAATAAACTTGTAGTAATATAAACTTTTCTTGCTATCTTTTTATTTTTTATAAAATATAAAATTCCTGTATTGAACATTCTTCCTCCATCGACGGGACCAAGAGGCAATAAATTAAATAATCCAACACCCAAACTAATTGCATACAACCAGAAAAATAATTTCATTATCCAATTTAAGATTAAAACAGTTACATTTCCATAATTTCCTTTTGCAACAACTTTATTTGCTGAAACAGAAATTCCTAAATATCCTTCTTTAGAATTTTTTGGATTTTGTGTTGTAGTTAAAGTATAAGTCGAATTTAAAGTTTGTATTATTATTTTTTCATTTGGTTTAATATTTGCTAAAGATTTAGAAAAATCATCTATATTATTTACAGAAAAATTATTTATGAATTTAATTTCTTCTCCTACTTTTATTCCAGATAATTCTGCAGGATTTCCTGGAACTAAAGAAACAACTTGAACTCCTGTTTGTTCTACAAAATTATAAGCTACAGGATTTACTATATATAAAGTGCATAATAAAATTAAAAATGCCGCAATAATATTAATGAAAGGACCTGCAGAAAATACTGCTAATTGATCAAATTTTTTCTTTTTAGCAAGTTGTTTTTCATCAGGTTCTACAAAAGCTGCTAAAATTGGTCCTAAAAAAGCAAATCCAGAAGATTTTATTTTTACACCAACAGCCCTTGCATAAACACCATGAAAAAATTCATGAATTCCTGCTATAAATAATATTGCAATAATCCAATGGAAGAAAGATAAAGTAGGTAAACCAGCAACTTTAACTCCAGGAAGTACTGGTGCAAGTAAAGGTTGAGATTTAGGTATAAATAATAAATTATAAGTCCCCATAATTAAAAAATAGAATATAAATACCATTCCAGCAAAACCAATGAAAACAGAAACATAACTTAAATATTTTAAAAATCTAGGAAATTTACTAGCAAGTTTATCCATCAATTTTAATCCCCATTTAGTTTTATATAGAACAAAAACCTTGCTTTGGACTTCAAACTTATTCTTATATTTAAAATAAATTCCTAATAATATCAAAAAAAACAAGATTACGAATAATAAATCTAAATTCATTCTTACTTACCTTTTTTAATAGGTCTAAAGTGTCTACTACCACATTTTCCACAAATTACTTTTCCTTGTAAAATCTTTTGTATAGGAGCTCTTTTTTTAGATTTGCATTTTCTACAAACGAATACTCCTGCAAAAAGTCTTCTAGCTGCTTCTGGAAATTTTACCATTTTTTTATTTTGGTTTAAATACTTTATCGTTAAGTATAACCCAATAACCTACTTCTTCTCCCTCTTTTATTTTTCCTTTGAATTCTTCAGGTATAATAATATCAAATGTTTCATACGACACTGAATCCATCACTGTTGCTTTATTATCGCTGATACTTAATACTTGTGCTACTTTTTTTTCAATAATTGGAATTTCAATAGTATCATGAGAAGGTTTTACAATAATTTTCTTAGTTCCATCTATTAATCCCGATGCTTCTATTCTACATTTAGCGTGTCCATGCTTTCCAGGCCTAGAAACATCTAATCTTTTTACTATGCAAGCAACTCCCTCTATTATGATGTAATTACCTACTTTTATTGACCCTGCATCAACTAATCTTATTTCTCCCATAATAATTTTTATAAAAAGATTATTTATAAAGGTTTTGTATACTCTAAAAAGTAAATTTTCTAGCTAAGAAACCTATTTAAATAGAAAATATAACGAATTTAAAATGGTAAAAGTAACAAAAGGAGATTTTATTGAAATAGATTATGTAGGAATGATCAAAGAAGATAGAAAAATCTTTGATTTAACTTCTGAAGAAATTGCTAAAAAGAATAATATTTACAATAAAAATTTCAAATATGGTCCAATAATTATTTGTATTGGAGAAAAAAATATAATTAAAGGCTTAGATAAAAATTTAATTGACAAAGAAATCGGAAAAGAATATGAATTTGAAGTTTCTGCAGAAGAAGGTTTTGGAAATAAAAATCCAAAAGCCCTGCAATTAGTTGGTATGAAAGTTTTTTTACAAAATAATATAAGACCTTTTCCAGGATTACAATTAAACCTTGATGGAATGTTAGGCACTATTCGTTCTGTTTCTGGAGGACGTGTAATTGTAGATTTCAACCACCCTTTAGCAGGCAAGAAATTATTATACAAAGTTAAAATTTTGAAGAAAATTAATGATGTAAAAGAAAAAGTTGATGCTTGTTTAAAGTTCACAGGACTCAAAGAAAACATGTTTAAAGTCAATTTAAAGGATAACAAAGCAGAGATAGATTTACACGCACCCATGGAAAATGAAGTTCTTAAGAAAGCTTTTGAAGAAAAAATAAAACAATTAGTTCCAGAAATCAAAGAAGTAAAAATAAAACCATTACTAAAAAAAGAAGCTAGTGAAAAACAATAAAATCAACATATATATTCTACTAAAGATATGTTTAAATATAAATTTATAATCAAAAAGTCGGGGTTGATGAATTAATGGCTTACAAAGTTAACATTGGGACTAACGTTAAGACTTCTGCAGTAGATGAAGAGCTTGAAAAGCTAGTTAGTGCTCAAAAAACTAAAATCAAAGTTATTGGATGTGGTGGTGGAGGTAACAATACTGTTGCAAGAATTAATGAAGTAGGTATTGTTGGTGCTGAAACTATTGTTCTTAATACTGATGCTCAAGATTTATTATACACAAATGCTGATGTAAAAATTCTAATCGGGAAAGAGTTAACAGGTGGATTGGGTGCAGGAAGTATTCCACAAGTTGGAGAAGAAGCTGCACGTGAATCTGAACATGATATAAAACAATCATTACAAGGAGCCGATATGGTTTTCATTACTTGTGGTTTAGGTGGAGGAACTGGTACTGGAAGTGCTCCTGTTGTTGCTGATATTGCTAAAAAAATGGGTATACTCACTGTTGCTATTGTTACTTTACCTTTCTCAATGGAAGGACAAAGAAGATATGAAAATGCTGTTATGGGTTTAGAAAAATTAGAAAATATTGTTGATACTTTAATTGTTATTCCTAACGATAAATTATTGGAGTTAGCTCCTGATTTACCATTACAAACCGCATTCAAAGTTGCAGATGAAATCTTAACCAATGCTGTTAAAGGTATTACAGAGCTTGTAACTAAAGCAGGCCTAGTTAATCTTGACTTTGCAGATATAAGAACTGTAATGGGTAAAGGTGGAGTTGCAGTAATAGGCCTAGGAGAGTCTGATACTGATAATAGAGCTCTTGAATCTGTAGAAAAGGCATTAAACAATCCTTTACTAGATGTTGAAATTTCTGGTGCAGAAGGTGCTTTAGTAAATATTACTGGAGGACCAGACTTTACTCTAGATGAAGCAAGAAAAATAGTGGAAAGTATCTCAGAAAAACTAGACGAAGATGCAAGAATCATATGGGGAGCTCAAATTTCAGAAGATTTGGATAAAACCATAAGAACAATGTTGATAATTACAGGTGTTTCGAGTCCACAAATTTTTGGTCCTAAAAGATCTATTCAAACACGCAAAAAGAAAGAAATAGAAGAAGAATTAGGTATAGAATTCTTAGATTAAATGGAAGAAATTAAAATTATAACTGGGGAATATTGGAAACATAATTTCGATGCAGACCTTAAAACAGAAAAATTTAAAGGGTTATTTATACAAGGCTTTGATATTAATTCTCCAAATAAATTTTTAGGTTTGATGAGGGATGAGACAACATATGCTTCTTCATATATTTATGGAAATTATGTAAAACCTTTATATATGCGTGGAGTCTACGTAACCTCTTTATTAGACTTTGAAAAAGTATATATTAAAGAAAAAATCAGTGTTTGTTATGAGTTTAAATTTAATCGAAAAAAAAGATTGTGGGAAGGAACTGGTTTTGTTAAAGGAAGTCATTGGGGATGGAATGCTACTTGTAAGGTAGGAGATATTATGAAAGGAAACTTTGGATTAGCAAAAATATTACCTAATGAGAAAAGAATACAGAAATTTTTAGAAGGACGACCTAGTTTAATAGACAAAATTATGGGTGCCCTTTAAAAAGAATAAGCTAATAAACAAAATCTTTTTAAATACTTAAATTGCCTTATTTTCTATGAATATTAAAGACCTACTTGTTAAACTAAAAACCTTTATACTTGAATGTAAAAGGGTTTGGACAGTAACTAAAAAACCAGGAAGAGTAGAATATATGAGTATTGTAAAAGTTACAGGAATAGGAATATTAATAATAGGATTAATAGGTTTTATAATCTCAATGATATGGCAATTTATACAATAAAATGGTAATATATATTTTAAAAACAACAGCAAACAGGGAAGATCAAGTAATGGATTTTGTAGAATCTAATATAGAAAAAAAGAATCTAGATGTATATGCGGTTGTAAGACCTCATGGCTGGAGAGGATATATTATAATTGAAGCAGCAACAAAACAAGACGCTGAAGAAGCTTTCACAGGTGTTCCATATGCTAAAGGAGTTTTACCAAAACCTACAAATTATTCAGAAATAGAAAATGTTCTAGAACAAATTAAAGTACAAGTTAATATTGAAAAAAATGATATTGTTGAAATAATTGCAGGACCTTTCAAAAGAGAAAAAGCTAAGGTAAAAAAGATTGATGAAGTAAAAGAAGAAGTTGTTGTTGAATTATTAGAAGCAACAGTTCCTATTCCAATTACAGTAAAATTAGATGCCGTTAAAGTTATAAGGAGAGAAGGCGAACCAGAAGAACCTAAAGAAGACTAAAAATGGCAGATAAAATTAAATTAATGGTTGAAGGTGGAAAAGTTAGTGCTAATGCAACAATGGCACAAGCACTTGGACCTAAGGGAGTTAATATTCAAGAAGTTCTAAAAAAATTAAATGAAAAAACGGCAGATATGAAAGGGATGCAAGTTCCTGTTGAAATTTTACTTCATAAAGATAAAACTTATGATATTACTGTTGGAACACCACCAACTTCAGAATTAATTAAAAAAGAAGCTTCTGCAGAAAAAGGAGCAAGTTTCCCAAGCAAAGAATATATTGGAAATTTAGCAATGGAACAAGTAATTAAAATTTCAAACATAAAAAAAGATTCTGTATTAAATAAAGATATAAAAGCAGTAATAAATAGTATTCTTGGAACATGTAATCAAATGGGTGTAATGGTAGAAAATGAAAATGCAAAAAATATTATTAAAAAAGTAAAAAAAGGAGACTTTGATAATTTAATAAAAAATAATAAAACCGATGTTGATTCTGAGAAAAAAGAAATATTAAAAAAAGGTCTAGAAGAAATTCAAGCTAAATTCAAATCAGAAGTTGAATCATTAAAAGCTAAAGCTAAGAAAGAACCTGGTTTAGCAGCTCCAGGAGCAGAAGGAGCAGCACCTGGTGCAGCAGCTCCAGCAGCAGCGCCTGCTAAAAAAGAAGAGCCTAAAAAAGAAGCTAAAGCTAAAAAATAAAATTATTGGGACATATTTCTCAAAAGCCATTTTTAAAAGTTATAACTAAGGAGGATAAGAATATATCAATAAAATATCTCCCTTACAAGATGCCTACAGGGGTTATAGTATTTGGTAATAAAGTAGCTACTTTAATATGGGGTGAGATACCCTCTGCTTTTGTTATAGAATCTAAACATGTATCAAAAGCATATAAGGTCTTTTTTGAGGATATGTGGAAAATTGCAAAGAAATAAAGAATTCTATAAAGAGCAATCTTTAAATATTTAGAATAAAGAAGTTTTCTCATGGGGCTATGGTCCAGCTTGGATTGGTAATCATAAAACCAAGAGCAATTATGATTCGAGGTTTGGGACCTCGCGACCCCGGTTCAAATCCGGGTAGCCCCATTTACAAAAATTTATAAATAACCTATTTTTAGTTAGAAAGTGGTAAAGACAAAGAAAGTTGGTTCAACTGGCCGTTTTGGTGCTAGGTATGGTAGAGGAATCAAGCAAAGAGTTTTAGATGTTGAAGTTAGACAAAAAGCAAAAAAAACTTGTCCTTACTGCGGAAAACATGGAAGAGTAAAAAGAATTGCAGTGGGTATTTGGCATTGCAAAAAATGTTTAAAAAAATTCACAGGAAAAGCTTATACAATTGAATAAAAATGGCAATCTATAAATGTTTCAAATGTGGAAAACAAGTAAAAGAGGAATACGCAAAAAGGAAAATAAGATGTCCTTATTGTGATAGCAAAATTTTATATAAACCAAGAACAATAAGTTCGAAGGTTAAAGCAATTTAAATTTTACGGGAGGGAAGTAATTTTAAATTAATTATAAAATGGAAAATTCAGATACTGAAAAGAAGATAATGGAATTGCAGATGATGGAGCAAAATATGCAAAATTTTGCAATACAAAAACAAAGATTTCAAGCAGCTTTGACAGAAATTGATAATGCTCTAGACGAAATTAAAAAAACTAAAGATTCTCCTTATAAAATCATAGGGAATATAATGATTAATGTTAAAAAAGAAGATCTAGAAAAAGATTTGAAAGAAAAAAAGAATGTTCTTGAAATAAGATTAAAGAATATAGAAAAACAAGAAGTTAGTATTAAAGAAAAATCTAAAGAAGCACAGCAAGAAATCATGAAAAAGTTAAATAAAAAATGACAAAAACAACTACAAACGACAGAGAAAAAATTGAAAATATAGTTTCTTTGTTAAATCAAATTGAAAAAGAGGATACATTACCTAAAAGTATAAAAATAAAGCTTCAAGAAATTGTTTGTTCTATGAATGATTGTAAAAATCCTAATATAAATATGAAGATAGATAAGGCTATTCAAGAATTAGATGGGGTAGTAGAAGACCCTAATTTACCAAGTTATGCTAAAATGCAGATTTGGAATGTGGTTAGTTTACTTGAGAGCAGTAATAAATAACTTTTAGAAATATTTATATATTTGATATTGTAACAATTCAGTAGGAGAAAAATGGCAAGTATATTTTCAAAGATAAAAGAGAGATTCGGAAGTAGTTCTGATGTCCCATATGAATTTGGAGACTATGTAGAAATTGATGCAGCAAAACAACCTTCTTCAAAATCAAAAATAGTTATAAGACCATTTTTCATTGAAGATTTTCCAGATATTAAGCCAGTATTAGACACTTTAAGAGAAGGTTATACTGTTGCTTTAGTTAATATTAGAACATTAAAAGATAAAGATTTAGTTGAATTAAAGAGAGCTGTTAGTAAACTTAAGAAAACCTGTGATGCTATTGAAGGAGATATTGCGGGATTTGGAGAAGATTGGATTGTAGCAACTCCTAACTTTGCTAAAGTATACAGAGCAGCAGAACCTGCAGAAGATGTAGGTGCAGCTCCAAAACCACAACTAGATCCATACTAAATTCTTGATTATATTGAATTGATACATATATTTAGTAGTTAGATAAATTTTATAAATACCAAATTCTAAAAAATATTATGGAAGAATTAAAAAAACAAGAATGTCCTTTGTGTAAAACTAAAAATTTGACATTGGCAGAAGAAGAAAAAGAAGTTCCTCATTTTGGAAAAGTATATTTATTTTCTATGGTTTGTTCTAATTGTAATTATAAGGTATCTGATGTAGAAGCAGTAGATGTTAAAGAACCTGTAAAAATTACTTTTACTGTTGAAAACGTAAAAGATCTAAATGTTAAAGTTGTAAAATCTAGTAGTGCTTCTGTAAAATTAGTCGAATTAAGGATGGATATGACTCCTGGTCCGGCTTCAATTGGATTTATTTCTAATATAGAAGGATTAATTACTAAATTCGAAGAAGTTTTAAAAGCTCAAAAAGAAACTGCAGAAGAAGATGAAGATAAGACAAAAGCAAAAAACTTACTTAAAAAAATATGGAAAATAAAATGTGGAGATATTCCTTTAAAAATTGTTATAGAAGATCCTTCTGGAAATTCTGCTATATTATCTGATAAAGCAAAAGTTGAGAAACTAAAAGTTAAATGAAAACATTATTTATTGAAGCAAAATCAAAACAAGATATTAGTGAAGTATTAAAGAAAGTAAATATCCCTGGAAAAGTTGGTTTAATTACTACAATACAATTTCTTGATCAAGTTAAACAAATTAAAAATAAAAATTATATATTTGCTGGACAAGTTCTTGGTTGTAAAGCAGACAATGCAATTAAAATACAAAAAAAAGTTGATTCTTATTTATATATTGGCTCTGGAAAATTCCATCCTATCTGGGTTGCTCTAAAAACAAAAAAACCAGTTTACATTGCTAATCCAAATACAAATGAATTTTCTAAATTAGATAGAAATGAAATTCTTGATTATGAAAAAAAATTAAAAGGAAAATTAAACAAGTTTTATTCTGCAAATTCTTATGGAATTTTAGTTTCTGTTAAGCCAGGACAATATAATTTAAAAAAAGCATTGGAATTAAAAAATAAACTAAAAAATTCATATATTTTTATGTTTAATACCTTAAATGAACTGGAATTAGAGAATTTTAGGAAAATAGACATCTGGATTAACACTGCCTGCCCTAGAATTGAAGGCAAAAACATTATAAATCTAGAAGATTTACCTAAATTATGATTACAATAGAGGAATTAGCTACATTCTGTAAGAAAAAGGGGTTTGTTTATCCTTCTTCTGAAATATATGGAGGATTGGCTGGATTCTGGGATTTTGGGCCTTTAGGAGTAGAATTATTTAATAATATCAAAAGAGAATGGTGGAATTATTTTGTTTATCAAAAAGATAATATTGTTGGGATGGAAGCTTCTATTATTTCCCATCCTAAAATATGGAAAGCTTCTGGTCATATTGAAAACTTTTCAGATGTAGCAGTAATTTGCAAAAAATGTAAACTTTCTAGAAAAATTGATAAAAGTGAAGTTGGAAAAGTAAAATGTCCTTGTGGTGGAGACTATGAAGTAAAAGGAGAATTTAATTTAATGTTCAAGACAAGTGTTGGTGCTTTAAATCCTACAGAGGTTTATTTACGTGGTGAAACTGCTCAAGGAATGTTTACAGATTTTAAATTAATTCAGCAAACTTCTAGAATGCAGTTACCTTTTGGTATTGCACAGATTGGAAGATGTTTAAGAAATGAAATAGCTCCAAGAGATTTTTTATTCAGAAGCAGAGAATTCCATATTGGAGAATTTGAATTCTTTATAAATCCAGAAGAGAAAAAATGTGATTTACTTACTAAAAATCATTTAAATTTGAAATTAAAAATTTTAGACGCAGGAACACAAACTGCTAAAAAAGATACTCTTAAACAAATTACAATTGGAAAAATGCTACAAGAGAAAAAATTAGAAGAGTGGCATGCTTACTGGTTAGCAGAACAGATTTTATTCTTTAAGTCTATAGGATTAGAAGAAATCAAAGTTAGAGAACATACAAAAGAAGCATTAAGCCATTATTCAAGCGCTACTTTTGATATTGATTATGAGTTTTCAATAGGAAGTCAAGAAATTGCAGGTAATGCTAATAGAGGTCAATTTGATTTAACCCAACATATGAAAAATAGTGGAGAAAAAATGGAGATATTTGATGAAAAATATAAAAATAAAATAATTCCTAAAGTTATTGAACCTACATTTGGTATGGAAAGAGTTTTCTTAGCAATATTAACAAAAGCATATAATTATGATAAAAAAAGAGAAAATGTTGTTTTAAAATTACCTGCAAAATTAGCTCCAATAAAAGCAGCAGTATTTCCAATAATAAAAGATAAAAAATATGAAAAATTATCTTTAGAAATTGTAAAAGATTTGAAAAAAGAATTTAATGTTGTTTACGATGAGTCTGGTTCTATTGGTAAAAGATATGCAAGAAATGATGAAGCTGGAACACCTTATTGTATTACTATAGATGAAAAATCTCCTTCAAAAAAAGATATTACAATTAGAGATAGAGATTCTACAAAACAAATCAGAGTAAAAATAAAAGATTTAAAAGAAACTTTAAAGAAATTAATTAATTCTGAAATTAAATTTGAGAAAGCAGGAAAATTAGTTAGTACTAGGGTGAAATGATGTCAGAAATTTATATTCCTGCAGAATTAACTGATCCTAAAGCAAGAGAATATTATAGGTCTCGTATGGAAGAATATAATACAAAATATGCTTCACGTTCCAGGATGCCTATGATGCTAAGACCCTTAGATGCTCCAGCAAGAATGGCAGAAAAAAAAGAAATTCTTAGATTTGCTTTGGCATTACAAAAAGGGTTAGGTTTAGAAGGAAAAGTAAAATAATTAAACATTTACAAAAATTCCTTCAAAGGTAGATCTAAGCAATAAAGAAAATTTGTTTTTAGAATAAACCTCTTTTAGTCCAGATAACTTCATTAACCTTTTTATGTTTCCAGGAGAAATTCCGTGACTTTTTCTTATTGGTTCTCTTATGTAAAATTTTCCTCCTTTCTTTAATTTCTTTTTTATTATTTTAATGAGGTCTAATCTTTCACTTTCAGTTATATCATGCAAAACATAATGTATAACCACAATATCATAAAAAGAATCCTTAATATTTAATTTTTTTATATCCCCTAACTTAAATTCTATATTGTTATATTTTTCTAATCTTTTTTTAATTTTGGATATCCAATATTCAAATATGTCTACACAAGTCAAAAACCCTTTATTTGATAGTTTTTTAATAATAAATCTTGAAATATTTCCTGAACCACAACCCAACTCAAGAATTTTTTCATTACCGTTTAACTTAAAAGAATTAATATACTGATTATAATTAAAATAAGCAAGAAATTTAACTAAAAATATCTCATCAATTATTTCTAAAATGGGGGGTTTATTCTTCTTTATCATCAATAAGTTTCTTTGGAACTTTTACTAAAACTTCGTTATTTCCAACTTTTTTGTCTAATCCAAAGTCTTTAGGATTAACTTTTTCTCCAATTATAAAATAATTTTTTTCTGTAGAATGAATTACTGGGCAACCACCTATAACACAATTCATGGTTTTAGGAGTAACATCTTTAAAAACCGCTGGACAACCGCCGATAATACATCTCATTGGGGTAGGAGTTACTTCCTTTAAGTTAGTTTTCATAAATATAAGAATGAATTAAACTACTTAAATTTAAGCCCTAAATTTCCCTATTTTATTAAAATAAAATATTAGATATATTTAAAAAAGCAGGAATATTGCTTATAATATGGAATTAAAAACTAAAGACCTAAACTTATTATCTTATATGTACCATAATGCAAATAAGTCTATTTCTCGTATCGCTAAAGAAACTAATCTTACCAAAGATCAAGTAAGTTATAGGCTTAAGAGATATATATCTGAAGGCTTAATAACCAAGTTCTCAACTATTTTTAATTATTCTTCTTTAGGTTATAATTGTTTTTCCTTAATCTTTTTAAAATTTGAAAAATCTTCATCATCAGACAAATTTTTACAAAAGTTAGGTAAGAATAAATGTTGTATTTCGTATGGAAAACTACTGGGAAAATATGATATTTATATAAATGCTATTTTCAAAGATGAAAAAGAATTAGGAGATTATATTTCTAATTTAGTTTCTGATAAAGAAAATCCTATTTTTGATTACCTAATACTAAAACCTTATTTTGCCGAATTATACCCTTTAAAAATTTTTAATGAAAATATTAATGAAAATATTACTTTAATTGAAAATAGAGATAAATCATTAAAGGTTACGAAAGAAGAAATAGAAATATTAAAAATTTTAGAAAAGGATTCTACTACCCCCTTAGTAAAAATTGCATCAAAATTAAAAATATCTCCAGAATTAGCTTTTTATAAATTAAAAAAATTAAAACAAGAAAAAATAATATTGGGAAGCAGGATTCAATTCAATATGAAAAGATTAGGATACTTTTTTTCAGTAATATTTTTGAACATTCCTAATTTATCCGAACAAAATAAAAATAAATTAAAGACGTTTGTTAAACGGGCCACCAATATAAACACCCTTAGTTTTTCTCTAGCTAAACCTAATTGTTTAATACAAATATTTTTTAAAGAAGAAAAAGAATTTAGAGAAACAATAGAAGGGATTAAAGAACTTTTTAAAGAAGAACAAATGAATTTAGAAATTGTACATATTTTTGAAGAAGAAAAAGAATTAAATACTCTCCCTTTTTTCAATTAAGCATTAGGCATACAAACTTTTTCAAATAATTTCTCAAGCATTTCTACATCTTGTTTGCAATGTTCGTTTATAATTTCCCAATTATTTTCATGATATAATCTTTCTACATCTTTACCAAAGAATCTTTTCTCAGGAACTTCTATTCCATGCATCCTACATAAAACATCTAAATTAGGATTTATAAAATTTCCATTGAAAGAAAAAAATTGTATTGTATCAAAATGATTTGAAGCCTTCATAGAATAAACATTTGTATTAATTTGTGTTTCTCTTGGAATTTGAATTCCATTTGAATAAGATCTTATCAAAATAAAAGGTATATCAAATTTGTAACCATTATGTGTAACTATTTTGTAAATTGGATGTTTCATAACAAAATCTTTCATAAAATCCCAGAATTTAGTTAATAATTCTTTTTCATTTTCTCCAGATAATATTTTAGTAGGTTCATTTGTAACTTTCAAACCAATTGTAATAATTTTAGAATAATTTGGATCAAGACTTCTTGCTTCTTTAGAAATTTTTTTATCCATCAAATATTCTTTTATATGTTCGTTTTCTATTTTAAAAGGTACAGTTTCTATGTCTAAAAAAAGAAATTTCATGGATTATTATACATTTAATAAGTTTATATATATTTATGGTTTAAAGTATATAAAAAGATTAAAAATTAGCATAAAAATGTTTATAAATGCGTATACCACACAGTAAATATGCATAAAAAGAGGGTTAGAGATAGTTTTTATTATTATACAACCAAAAGAGAAGGTAATAAAACTAAAAGTATTTATCTTGGTAGAAATTTAATAGAAGCTAAGAAAAAAGAAGCTAAAATTCTTGGTTTTAATTCAAATATACCACATAGAAACGTTTTTTTAATACCTCTAGTATTAATTTTATTATTTTTTGGATTTTATTTTATTGGAAGTTATACTGGATTCTTTATTTCTAATGAAAATGAAAGTTTTTTTAATGAATCTGAAAGCATTAGTTTAATTGAACCTATAAACAATTCTGAAATAATAGAAGAAACTAATTTAACTGAAATTCCTGAAGAAGAAAATATTACTTTAGAACAAGAAAAGAGTTTAGGATTATCTGGAGGATTTGAATTAATGGATACGACTGCAATTGATACTTGTGGTATTGCTTTAGATACAGAAGGAACCGAATACCAATTACAAAATAATGTTAATGCTTCAAGTATGTGTTTCAATATTACCGCAAGCAACATAGTCTTAGATTGTCAAGGTTATAAAATTAATTTCTCTGCTAAAACCTCTTCATATGGAATTAATAATACTGGGGGATATAATAATATTACTATTAAAAATTGTAACATAACAACTGGTTCTAATCAAAATTTAGCATGGGCCATCTATATGCAAAAAAGTGATGATAATAAGATTATTAATAACACTATTTTTAGTCAAGGATATGGTATTAATCTTATTAATGTTAATAATTCTTATGTAATAAACAACACTATAGTTATTTCTGCGTCTGGCCGTTATGCAATTTATCTTCAAACAACAAGTGAAAACAATACAATCATCAGTAATACTCTAAAAAGCAATGGAGTATCAGCTAATTTAATATTTATAGTTTATTCAAAAAATAATATTTTTAGTAAAAATATCTTAAATGCTTCAAGAGGGTTTGGATTTAATTTTGCAGTAACAGAAAATAGACTACAACAAATGAATCATTCTATAGATGATACTAATTTAGTACAAGGAAAACCAGTTAATTTTACTTTTAATGTAAGTAATGTAGTTTATGATGGAATTAATTATTCCAATTATGGGCAAGTTATTTTTGCAGCATGTCATAATATCACCTTAAATTATAGTAATTTTACAAATCATAGTCTAATGATGATAAATTCATATAATTGGACTATAGATAATAATAATTTTACAAGCGTAGATGCATATTCAAATATGTATGTTTATCTTTCCAGAGACATTAATATTACAAACAACTGGTTTGATGGTGGAACAACTGCAGCTTATTATAATTTAGATGCAGAATTTAGTTCTGGTTTAAATATAATTAATAATACTTTTAATAAAGCAACAACTTTCAATTTATATTCATATAGTTCAAATTACAACTTAATAAAAAATAATAATGTTACTAATATTCCTAATGGGGGGATGGGAATGTATAATTATTGGGCCATTAATAATGAGTATTCCAATAATTCTATTTATTCTTCTACTGGGTCAGCAACAGGAATATCTGGAAGATATGAAAAAGGAACAAGATATTATAATAATACTATTTTTATGTGGGGTAATAATTCTAACGGATATTATCATGGAAGTACTGCAGGTCAATGGGGAGATAATATAACTTTTAAAGGAAATAATATACAAATGAGAGGAGTAAATTCTACTGGACTTATGTTTTTTAATAATATTAATATTTCTATAGAAGATAGTATAATTAATGTAACAAGGTATGCATATTCTTGGGGCAGAGATATTAATCTTACCTCATTGGCCACCTATATTACCACCAAAGGAGAAATAAATGTAACTAATTGTACAAATGATTATGGGGGAATTAATATATCTATTATTGGGGGAAATAGAAATAATATAACTGTAAATGTACATCATTATTTGGATATTATTTCATATGATACGGCAACAAGTTCTTTCTTAAATTTAGCAAATGTTTCAACATTTAATAGAACAGATACATTATATAAGAATGGGACCACAGATATAAATGGAAATTTAACTTTAACTTTACAAGAATATATGAAGAATACAACAGGCACTTTTTATCATACTAATTATACTATAAATGCAACCTACGGAACATATGATTCGCAAACAGAATCCATCAATATTACTGGATTTATGGCTATTTTATTAAACATAACTTCGATCACAAATACTTGTTCCTATAATTCTGGAGATTGGAATCTAAACTGTGCAGATAATTGTGATTTAACTACAAATTATGATTTAGGAGGAAACAATATTTATATTACTAATCCAGGAAATATTTATCTTAAATCAAATATAACTAATTTTGGATTATTGGATTTAAGTAATGATTGTAATATTATTTTATATAATTCTTCTCTGGCACCCAGTTAAAAATGAAAAATAAAAAATTAAGTGGAATAAGTATAATTTTGAAAGGTATAAAAATGTTTATAAATGTAAATATCCTAATAGATATGTATGAAAAGAGGTTAGATATAATTTCTATACCTAAAAAGAGAGCTATGATTAACAAATGAAAAAAAATATTTTTTTATTAAGTCTGATATTCTTATTATTGAGTGGAATAGTTTTTGCAGATAGTTTCCCTATATATGTTAAACCTTTAAGTGGAGGATCTGTTCAACCAAGCACCGCTTTTGATTATAGATTTGATTTTACTTCTGATCAAACTTGTGCAAGTGTATTACACTCTGTTACAAAAACTATAACCACAGATAAATATGGGATTGGTTTTGCTGAATTAGATATAAGTCCTTTAAATAACACTCCTTCTTATTTATGTGAATATAGGGCAGCAAGTGGAGGTGCATTAACTTTAAGACAAACCCACAATATAAGCACAGGACTTTTTAACAGAACTTTGGGAAAAGAGGTTAAATATAATTATATTAATATAACTGGAAATATGACCTTAGGTCAACAAATTTCTTTCAAACTTGGTTCAACTATAAAAGAAATATCAAATTGGATCATATCAACTACCCCTCTAGGAATATCTGGAGATTTAAATGTAACTGGAAATGTAAATGTTACAGGATATGTAAATGCTTCAACAGTTTATTCTGGAGGAAAAAATTTAAGTGAATTAGGAACTTATGCTTATAATCAAACCACCTATGCTTTAGTTGTAATTAGTACAAATATTAGCGCTTTAAATGAATCATTATTAAAAACTATTAATGATAATATTACTAATTTAAATGCGTCTATAAATTATAATTATAATGAATCAAATTATATTCTTACAATAACAAATACAAATTTTACGACATTAAATGAATCAGTAACAAAATGGCTTTATAATATGAGTGATGGTGGAGCAGATGGTTCTTACAATGCAACTTACGAATGGATTAATACAACTTATAATAAATATTGGTATAATATGAGTGATGGAAGTTACAATATTAGTTATGCAGAAGGAGATATTAATTTACAGTCTAATATTTCTGCAGTCAATACTTCTTTAATGAGTTATATTAATAATAATATTACTTCTTTGAACAATTCTATCGTTGCAAATTATATTACTGATTTTATTAAATATTGGTATAATCAAACTTTAGCTACCCTTACTTATTTAACTGAATCTTCTAACAATTTACAGTCTAATATTTCTGCAGTCAATACTTCTTTAATGAGTTATATTAATAATAATATTACTTCTTTGAACAATTCATTGATTTATAACTATAATCAAACTTTTACACAAATAGATAATTTAAATGTTACACAATTACTTAATGCCACAAATATAACAACAACAAATATCTCTATAGGAAATGGAATAATATTCTGGAATGGAAGTAATTTAATAATTAGTGGTTAATATGAAAAAAGTTTTAATTTTGGGTCCCATCTTCTTTTTATTAATTATAACTATAGCCTTAGCCGATGAAGAATTATTTATTCCTGCTCTAGGCGATCAAGAAATGAATGGAGAAATGTTTGTTGGAGATGAACAATTAGGGGTTGGTCCGGCATTAGATTCATCAACCACAACTACACCTGTAACTCCAAGTAGTCCGTCTGGAGGTGGAGGAGGTGCAGGTGGTGGTGCAGCAGTACCAAAAGTTATATTCAGTATATATCCTCAATTAATACAAACTTATTTACCTATAGAAAAAGATGAAATTAAAACTGTAACAATAAATAATGAAGGAGAAACACAATTAACCCTAGAATTAAAATTGATTAATTTAGAAGAAATTGTTAAAATAGAAACAACTAATTTAGTAATACCTCCAAAACAAGAAAGAACGATAGAATTAAAAATATTCAATGGAACTCAAAAACCAGGAATTTATTCTGGACAGTTGCAATTAATTTCAAAAACTTTAGTAAAAATGATTCCTATACTTATAGAAATAGAATCAGAAAAGCCCTTATTTGATGCAAGTATAGAGATACCCAAAGAATTTTATGAAATAGAAGAAAATAGTCCTTTAACTTCAAAAATAACTTTAATCAATAAAGCAAATACAGGAAAAGAAGTAAACGCAGAAGTAACATATACTATAAAAGACTTTGAAGGAAATGATCTTTACATAGAAAAAGAATCGGTTACAGTTCTAGATACAATAACTTATGATAAAAAATTAAATATAAACTTAAAAGAAGGAGAGTATATCTTAGCTATAAAAGTTGATTATGGAGAAACTACTGCTGTTTCAAGTTCGACTTTTAAAGTACTTCCAAAAACAATAAAAGGTATGCAAAAATCAGAATTATATTTAATAATAGGAATAGCAGCAATTTTAATAATAATGTTAATAATTGGTATTTTAAATTACATAAAAATAATAAATATTAAAATTAGAAAACCGAGATTGCCTGTAAAAGAAGATTTATCTGATAAATTAAAATTAATTAAAAATGCTTACAAAGAAGGGATATTAAAGAAGAAATAAGAGGGCGGTTATATTAATAATTGTACGTCTACAGAAAGATTTATATAGTATTGTGCCCGTACACTACCTATGGTATATACAGAAATTAAAAATAGAAATGGAAAGCAGTACTTTTACAGAGTATTATCTATAAGAAATAAAGATAAGGTTTCTAAAAAAAGAATATATCTAGGTAAAAATCTAACTAAAGAAGAATTATTAACAAAAGAGTTACAAGTTAACCAAGAATTTAATTCAATAAAAAAGAATGTAGCTTTAGAAAAATTAAAGCCAAAAATAATAAAAATATTAAAAAAATATAAGATTGGGAGAGCAGGAATCTTTGGTAGTTATGCTATTGGAAAACAAAAAAAGAATAGTGATATTGATATTTTAATAGAACCTACAAAACATATGGGCCTTGAATTTTTCGGACTTCAAATAGAACTTGAAGAAAAATTAAAAAAGAAAGTTGATTTAGTGACTTATAATTCTATACATCCATTATTAAAAGAAAGAATATTTAGTGAAGAGGTAAAAATAATATGAATAAAGATCCCTTAATTTATATAGAACACATTCTTGAAAGTATAAGAGATATAGATGATTTTACTAGAGATACTTCTAAAGAAGAATTTGATGAAGATAAAGAAAAAATTAATGCAGTAGTTAGAAGTTTAGAAATTATAGGAGAAGCGGT
Organism: Candidatus Nanoarchaeia archaeon; assembly: GCA_028716945.1. Taxonomy (GTDB): domain Archaea; phylum Nanobdellota; class Nanobdellia; order SCGC-AAA011-G17; family JAFCDX01; genus JAQUOT01. Next base: position 396,133 of record JAQUOT010000001.1, on the reverse strand, counting down.
TAAAAATATTCCAATTTCTTTTAGAGAAAAATATCCAGAAATTCCTTGGAAAAAGATTGCAGGATTAAGAGACATTATAATACATCACTATTTTGATGTAGATTTAGGTGTTATTTGGTCTACCATAAAAGAAGATTTACCTTTATTAGAAAAACAAATTAAGAAAATAGAAAAGGATATTAAGCAAGAAAGATAATGAAAAATATGAAAAAAGAAGTGTTGTTAATATTTTTATTATTAATTCCTATAGTATTTTCTAGCGAAATTATTATGAATCAAAAAGAGGGTATAATTACTTACAATGTAGAATTAACTTTAGAAAATACGTCCCTAACTCAAGATTCTTTTGTAAATGCGAATATAAGAATAAGTGGTTTACCTGATACACAAAAAAGACAATTTATTATTAATTTTTATATAAAATATCTTAATGACAAAATAATAGCAAAAGACACAAAAACAATTGTTATAGAAAAGGAATTAAATGTTAAAAAAGAATTTTATTTAACTAAAAAATTAGAACCAGGAAAATATAATTTTATAACAGAAGCAATATATCAAGATTCAATTGTTTCAGATTCAAAACCCTTTAATGTGGAACTAAAATTAGATAAAAAAAGTTATTTCTCTTATAGCTTATATTCTTTAATTATTATAGCAATACTAGTAATAGCCTTTTTAATTATCTTTGAAAGAAACAAACTTAAAGATATAGAAAAGAAGCTTCCAGAACAACTAAAAAGAATATGTGGAGATTATAAAAAAACTAAGAAAAAACAAGAAACCTTAATAAAACTAAAAAAACAACTAAGATTGATTAATGAAGCAAAAGATTTAAGGGTAATTTCAGACGAATCTTATGAAAAAGCTTCAAATTCTATAAAAAAGGTAATAAATAAGATAAATCGATAAATAGAAAGTTTTATAAATATAAATTTTTATTATTAGTTATGGTTAAAAAAGATAAGAAAGCTATTGACCAAGCTTTAAACGATATAAAAAAAGAGCTGAATATTCTTAAAAAGGATAAAGGCGGTGTAGAAAAAAAATTAGGAGATTTAAAAACTTCTTTAGCATATACAAGAGATAGAGAAGTAGAACTAAGAAACAAGATTTCTGAATTAATATCAAGGGAAACAAAATTAAATGAAAACAAAGATCGTGTTCAAACTCAATTAGAAGCACTTAACGACAAACTTGAAAAAGTGAAGAAGATAAGTGAAGAACTAAAAGACGTAGAAGAATAAATTTATATAATTCTTTATTAATTTTTTAATATGAAAAAGATATCTTTTAAAAATCAGTTTGGAGAGAAGATTGTAGGAATTTTACACATTAATAAAAAGACTAAAAAAGCAATTATAATGGTACATGGTTTTACTGGTCATAAAGAAGGTTATTTTACTTCTGGATTATCAAATTTATTAGAAAAAAATTATAATCTGTTAAGATATGACTTTTCTGGAAATAAAGAATCTGAAGGAAAATTTGAAGATCAATCTTATTCTAAATATATAGAAGAGTTACATTTAGCAATTGAATTCATGAAGAATAAAGGATTTAAAGAAATTATTTTAGTTGGACATAGTTTAGGTGCAACTATTTCTTTATTTGAATATCAAAAATACAAAGATGCAAATAAAATTATATTTATTGCTCCTGCGTTTTACTTAAAGAAAAAATTTATGTTAAGTCTGGTTTTAAGATTTTTTATAACTTTAATCAAAGGAAAAATAAGTTATAAAGATGCTTTTGGAAATGAAATAACTCTTAAAAGAAAATTCTTCACAGAACGATTGTTTGTTTATAAAAAACATAAAGCCTTGAAAATTTTAAATATTCCTTCATTAGGAATTTTAGCAGAAAAAGATAAATCTATCAATAATAAAAAATGTGAAAAACTATTCAAGAAATATAAAATTCCTTATCACATAGTAAAAGAGGCAGCACATAACTTTAGAGAAGAAAGATATTTAAAGGAAGTTAGTAATTATATAATAAAATGGCTGAAGTAAAAGATTGTATTTTTTGTAAAATAATAAAAGGAGAAATTCCTTGTACTAAAATATATGAAGATAAAGATGTTTTTGTAATGTTAGATATAAGTCCTGCTTGTCCACAAGGAGGACATACTTTAGTAATGCCAAAAAAGCATTATGAATTAATTACAGATATTCCTGACAAAGAATTATGTGAATTAACTAAAATAATTAAAAAAATGGCTGAGGCTTTGTTAAAATATGGTCAAGGATTAAACATAATTCAAAACAACAAAAAAGTAGCAGGCCAATTCGTTCCACATGTTCATTTTCATTTAATACCCCGGTTTGAAAAAGATGGTGTCTTAATAGAGAAGTGGGCTACCCATAAATACCCAGATGGAGAAATGATTAGGGTAGCAGACAGAATAAAAAAGCTTTTAAAAGACTAGAATCCTAATTCTTTTAAGGCACCTTAGCTCAGCGGTAGAGTACGAGTCTCATGAGCTCGACGTCGCCGGTTCAAATCCGGCAGGTGCCATTTTACAATGAAAAGAGGATACAAAAAACATTTACACAGATTAAAGCACCCAAAGACTTTAATCTTATTAGCAACAATTATTCTAGCTTATATTATATTTGAAGGAAGAAATTTTGGTCCATTTCACGAATTTTTATTGGAGATAGGTTATTTAGGATATTTAATTGCTGGGGGGTTCTATGCTTATGGATTTACAGCAGCTCCAGCAACTGCAGTTTTATTAGCAATAGCAAAAGAACATAATTTATTTTTTGGAGCACTAATCGCAGGTATTGGGGCTTTAATTGGAGATCTAATAATCTTCTTTTTGATAAAATATCCTTTGAAAAAGGAACTTAAAAGTTTAGAAAAAGAAAAAGTAGTAAAATTCTTAGAAAAAGAAGAAGAAAAGGTTTTTGGAAAATATAAAAAATATTTCTTAGCAACTTTTGCAGGATTTATAATTGCAACGCCTTTACCATCGGAAATAGGAATTGCATTGATGTCTTCTATAAAAAGAATGTCTTTAAAGAAATTTGTAATAATTGCTTATATTCTACATACTTTAGGAATTTTTATAATACTATCTATAGGAAATATAATATAAAAATAAAAGAAATTATTTCTTATTTAGGTCTATTTCTATAGTAGAAACTCTTACTGTTTTTCCTTCTTCGTTTTTAAATTGTTCAGAGTTTATTCTTATATCTTTTACAACAACTTGATTTTCTAGGAATCTCTTTGTTGCAACTTCGGCTATATCTACTGCTCTACTAATGAATTTTCCTCTTGCTCTGATACTTACTTCTGTTGCTCCTTGTGTTGTAAACTGCATTACTATTCCGGTAACGTAAAACATGTTGGTTCAATATTTTTAAACCAATTTCATGAACGGTTTATTACCCACAAAGATAACATGCAGATCTTTATCTTTTTCTTTTGGTTTTTCTTCCATTTTATTCCTCCTTAGTCAATTTTGTCATTTATAATTGTAATCTTATCTTTATTTTTTAGTTTTGACTTATTTTCTAAGTATTTTTGTAATTTTTCTTCTTTTCTTTTTATTGAAAACCCAATATTATTAAGATAATTTAATTTATCTATAAACTTATTTATTGATAAAATATAAATAGTTTTCGCTTTACTGTGTTCATTTGTTATACCTCTAGAGAGTAGTGTAGAATCTATATTTATAGATTTTAAAAGGTTTTTAATTAACAAGGTAAATTCTAAATTAGTATTATAAAAACTTATTCTTTCAGTAACGCCTCCTTCACTATCAAAACATCCTTTTAAAAAGGAATATTTAATCTCATTAGTAGAATTTAATATTTTAGTAAGATCAAATTCTTTTAAAAATACACTTGCTTCTTTAGAATCAATATATGAAACATATTGTAATTTTCTAGTTTTTATATAATCTGGTTTTTTAAGATTTCTAGAATAAAATCTAGTTTTAAATTTACTCCATTTTTCTAATTTATCTTTAAAATTTAATACAAAATCTTGGTCTGTAGCAGATAAAATTACTCTTCTTTGTTTAACCGATACATGCCCATCACAATAAACAACCCCCAAAACATAAGCTAATTCTTCGGTTAATTCTTTAGCATATTCAGGTAATTTTTTTGTTCTTAATTCTGCAGATATTTTAACTGCTTTTGGTTGTGTTAATTTATTCATCGCCCTCATTCTTTCTACAGTTTTTATAGAATTACAATATTGCATTCTTTTTTTAGAAGAATAATAGGGTTTTCTACCTTTATTTATCCAATCTTCTATAGCCCCACGAGTTTTATATCCTAAAATTTTAGAAATTCTTAAACTTCCTAATCCTTGTTTATGTAATGCTATTGCTTGATTATACTCTTCCAAAGAGTATCTAATTTTGAAAGGCATTTAAATTATAATCTTTTTTCATTTATAAATCTCGCGAGCACCCATTTTCCATTTGCAATTTACTAGAATATATATGTTATAGAATATACATAAAACCCTATTTTAAAGCACTTTTCTTAACGAGTTTAGAAATATGCCCGGCTATAACATTTCTTAGTTTTTTAGAAGGAATATTAGCTAGTTCGTCAGATAATTTTTTATTAGCTTCGAAATTATTTCCAAATCTTCCTTTACCTGCTTTGAATATATCCATTGCATTTCTCTTAATTAGCTTAGTTTTTATTCTTCCCATGTTTTAAACCACTTATTTTATTTTATAAAGCTTGCTATTTTAGAATTATAAGGTTTTTATTATAACCCTATTTCTTAGCTGTTTTTCTATATATTCTTGTATTTTCTTTGTAGGTTCTCCGTTTGTGATATATAATAAAGGCAAGTTAGATTGGGCGGCTTCATTAAATGCCAAAGATATATCTGCTATAGATAGTTTCTTCTTATTTTGTGCTTTTGCAAAAAAAGTCATATTTCCTATTTTAGTAGGGACTTTAACAATATAATTAGATTCTTTTCCTTTCTTTATTATCTTTGATTCCATTGCATCTATTTCATGATCTTTTAAAAATGAAAGAACTTTATTTTCAAAGTCTCCTTTTTCTATAACTTTTGTTTCATTCTTTTTTCTTTCAATTTTAGGTTTTTTTATTTTTTCTTCTATTTTTGGTTCTTCTTTCTCAACTTCTTTTTTAATTTCTTGTACTTCTACAGGTAATTCTTTAACAACTTCTTTTTTAACTTCTAATTTTTCTTCTTTTACTCCCATACTACTCATAATTTTATTTTTCGCTTCAGAATCAGGATACATATACCATTTCCAGAATCTTTCGGTAATATCATTATCATTTACATCTATAGGTATTGCAAAATCTTTTATTTCTCTCAAAGCTACTCTTATTGCTGGTTGTAATTCCTTATCTCTAAGAACCAATTTTTGTTTTAATAAATCAAAAGCTTCTCTTTCTTTTTCCTTAAGATGTTTATATAAAGTTTGTATTTTGTGTTCTTGACCTGTAACATAATATAAAGGACTTCCTCCAAATTTAGCATTTGTGAATAAAACTTTTTTAGATCTTACTAAATCTGATAAAAAGGCAGACGCATAGAAAGTATCTCTACCTATTTCTTTACCTACTTGTATAGGCAAAACAGGACCATTCTTTCTAATAAAAGCAAATGCTTTCTCTTTCAAATCTTGAGAATTCTTTAATTGTTCTGCTCCGCTCACCTTATTCTGACCAAAATTAAACATAGTTCTTTAGAATTGCATAAATATAAATAAGTTTTGTTTATGGTTTTAACTTAGATAAAGTAATAATTAAATTTAAATAGTTTAAAGTTTAATAAGTAAATATGTATTCAATTGACAGAATTAGAGATATACATGAATTAGAGTTATTTTTGAGGCATTCTACTTCGGGGGCCATTTGTGAAGATCATAAGGGTAGTCGTTTACCTCAAAATAGACAACCTAGGCCTAAAAATTATGAAGATCAAGAAACAATTAGAGTAGAATGTTTTGGACTAAATGATAAAGGCGAGCTTTACTTTGAATTATGCAACAAATGTGAACATCCGCAACCTAATTGTGTATATTCCATCAGAAAAAAAGAGACTAAATCTTAATTTATGGCCTTACCCAATTTACTTCATAGTAAGTGACATCAGATTCTTCATCCGCTATACCTAAAAGCAATCTTTTTTTTGTAGAATGAGCTACTCTGTTTTTTGCTGCAAACTCATACCAGGTCATTGTTTCTGATTCATGCACAGGATACACTATCCATTTAGCATGTTCATCTCCAGGTTTTACACCACGATCATAAACTCTAAAATCTGCACCAAATTTTAAAGCAGTTTTAACAATATATCCACGTTTTCTTAGATCCCTATAAACACAATATCTTGTCCAGAAATTAGGTTCGAATTTTCTTGCTTTTTTAATAAACTCATTCATTTTCATAGGTTTATCTTTTTCATAAATTTCTATTCTTTCTCTTTCAAGTAAATAAAGAGATTCAATTAAGGCATATTGGAATTTTCCTTTTTCATTAACTTCTCCGAATCTTGATTTATCAAACAATTCTCTAGAAGCATTATTTTCTTCTGCTAAGACATTTTGACCTACAAAGAGTCCTTTAAACTTCTCATTAGAAGAATCTATGATTTCTAATTTAGTTTCAACTTTCTTAGGTTCTACCTTTTTTGCCATGTAATACCCTTTGAAAAGGAGTATAAAAAGTTTTTTATATACCAAAATTGGACTTATTAAAATGAAAATCATATTTTTAGGTACTGCAGCAATGCAACCCACAAAAGATAGAAGCTTGTTTTCTATTTTGATAAATTATAATGAAGAGAGTATTATGATAGATTGTGGAGAAGGTACTCAAAGACAGATGAAAATTGCTGGTCTAAAACCTACAAAATTAACTAAAATTTTAATATCACATATGCATGGAGATCATTTATTTGGATTACCTGGATTGATGCAATATCTTAGAGCAAATGATTATCAAAAAACTCTTGAAATTTATGGTCCTTCTAAATTAAAAGAATTTTTAGCTTGTGCTATAAAAACAGGAACTATTGAAGAGAATATAAAATATAATATTAATGAAATCAAAGAAGGAATTATTTGTAAAAGTAAAGATTTTTCAATAAAAGCTTTGAAATTAGATCATACTGGAATTTGTTATGGATTCCAATTCATTGAAAATGATAAAAGAAGGATAGATTTAAACTATTTGAAAAAATTTGGATTAAAACAACATCCTATTTTAAAAAATTTACAACAAGGAAAAGATATTATTTGGAATGGAAAGAAAATTCTAGCTTCAAAAGCAACTAAATTAATTAAAGGTAAAAAAATTGCATTTATTTTAGATACAAAACTTTGTAAAAATTGTTATGAATTAGCAAAAGACTCAGATGTTTTAATTTCTGAAGCTACTTATTTAGATGAATTAAAAGATAGAGCAGAAGCATACAAACATATGACAGTAAAACAAGTAGCAGAAATTGCAAAAAAATCAAATATACAAAAATTAATTTTAACACATTTTTCACAGAGATATAAAGATACTAAAGACTTAGAGAAAGAAGCAAAAAAATACTTTAAAAAACAAGTAATTTGTGCAAAAGATTTCTTAGAAATTGAAATTTAATTACTTTTCTTGTGATTCTTCTATAAGAAATTCTATAACTTTTGGACCTCTTCCATTACCAGAAAGATATTTTACTTGCGCTTTATTGTAATTTTCATCTGCTTTTTCATCTGGCTCATTTAATAATTTAAAACCTTCTCTCATAGCAATGCCCTTATGAGATTTCAATAAATATAATTCTTGATATAAATCCATTTTATCTTTCTTCTAATTTCTTTTCTTTTAGTTTATCTTTTAAATTCAACTCTTTTAGCAACTCTTTGTATCTGTTTCTGATTGTAACTTCGGTAACACCTGCAACATCTGCAACTTCTCTTTGTGTTCTTTTTTCATTATTTAATAAAGCTGCAACATATAATGCTGCTGCTGCAATTCCAGTTGGTCCACGACCCGAAGTTAATTCTGCTTTTGTTGCTTTTTGTAATAATTCGACTGCTTTTGATTGTGCATCTGCGCTTAATTTCAAAGCAGAAACGAATCTTGGTAAATAATCAACAGGATCTGAAGGTAAAATTCTAATTCCTAATTCTCTTGTAATAAATCTATAAGTTCTTCCAACTTCTTTCTTTTCTATACCTGAAGCTTCAGATAATTCATCTAGTGTTCTTGGAACTTCATTTCTTCTGCATGCAGCATATAATGCTCCTGCAACAACAGATTCCATTGATCTTCCACGAACTAAACCTCTTTGAACAGCCATATGATAAATTCTTGCTGCTTCTTCATCAACTGATTTTGGTAATTTTAAAAATGAGGATACTCTTTTTAATTCTGCTAATGCTAATTTTAAATTTCTTTCAATTGCAGTTGATACTCTGTACTGCCATTTTCTTAATCTGAAGAATTTATTTCTTTCTTTTCCACCTAATTGGAATATATCTCCTGTTTGACCAATAGAAGTTCCTAAACCTTTATCATATTTAGTATAAGTTAAAGCTTGACCTGTTCTTCTTCTTGATTCAGCTTTGTCTTCAAATTCACGCCATTCTTGACCGAAATCAACCATTTTTTCTTCTATAACAAGACCACAATCACGACAGATAACTTCGCCTCTTTCTTTTTCTATACTTAAATTAACAGAACCACATTCGGGACATTTTTCAATATAATGAGGCATTTTTAGTTACCATCCTGCAATGCTATAACAAGATTTATAAATAGTGTCTAAATCGCATATATAAACGTTTTCATTTACCTTTTAAAGGCTTCTAACACTTACCAAATTGGTTTAAAATTACAAAATTATTAGTTTAAGTTTCATTCTAATATAAATATTACAGAATATAGGTTTTTAGAAAATTTTACTTATTTCATTAAAAATTTGTAAGAAATTAAATTAAAACTGCGTTCAAGGTTCCTTCTTGTCCTGGTCTTGAAGTAACTTTTGCTTTTCCTAATTCAGTATCGATTATAGCCCCTTTAGTCATAATATTTCTTCTAACATAATGTCTGTTTGCAGGATTTTCTACAATGGTTTTTATTTTTACAACTTTTGATTTTTTTGTTTTTGGATTAAATACATTCGCTAAATTTGCAGTCAACATTTTTTGTTTTGTACAACCACTTCTTATCCTTACTGATTTTTTCTTAGTTTCTTGCAAAGAAGTTAGAATAGGATTTCCTGCTAACTCAGATATTTTTTTCTTTCTAAAACTAATATATTTTCCACTAGTTATTTTTCTTTTTGCTCTTAAATGTGATCTTACCATAGAAAAAATGGAGTATTTTCATTTAAAAATCTTTTCCTTTTTAAAAACCGAATGCTTTAAATACTATAAATTAAACAAAATTCTAGGGGGTTTTAAATATGCCTGAATCTGAAAGACCTTTAGATGCATTGAATAATGCAAGAAACAAGAAAATAATTGTAGAACTAAAAAATGGTAAACAATTAATAGGAAAGCTAAAAGCTTTTGATATTCATATTAATGTTGTTCTAGACGATACAGAAGAACGTGAAGCTGGAGAAATAAAAAGGAAGCTTGGAACAACCTTTGTAAGAGGAGATACAATAATACTTATTTCACCACAATAAGTGAGGATTAAACAATGGGAACTGGAACTCCTTCTATGGGTAGAAAATCTGGTAAAAGAAGACTAGTTACCAGATGCAGACGTTGTGGAAAAAGATCTTATCATGTTAGACATAAGAAATGTTCTTCTTGTGGTTTTGGTAGATCAGCTAAATTAAGAAGATATAATTGGCAAAAACCAAATAAAAAGTATATAAAAAAGAAAAGATAAGCTTTTTAAAATAGATTTCTTTTAAATTTGTATGCGGAGATGCCGGAGCGGTCAAACGGGCCAGATTTTTACAAATTTAGATTTGTAAGAAGGCGAAGTTTAGGCCCTGGTGCTTAGTGCTACGCAGGTTCGAGTCCTGTTCTCCGCACTCATTTTTCAAGAATTGCTTTAAATTTCATTTCTATTAAAATAATTAAAGAAATTATAATTATTAATACTAAAAAAGAGATTAATATTGGAACTATTAAAAAAGCCAGAGTATAAATTCCTAAGAAAAAACAAGCAGTTAGATAAGATATTATTAAAAGAATTAAAACAAAATATAATAAAATTAATTTCCAATTTTTTGCTGATTTTAATATATTTTTAATAGAATTTATATTTAAATAAGATAATAGTAAGAAATATGGAAGTATTAATAATATAATTAAATATATTATTGAAAAAATTAATGAAAATTCTGATAATTGGTTAAATAGTCTTGATAGTATAAAAATTATTATTAAATAAAACGGAATTGTTATTATTGAAAATCTTAATAGATATTTTTTAAAATTCTTTTCTTTTGAAAGTGTGTAAAAATTATAGGATTGGAATATACACCAAATTATAAAAAAAGATAAAGGTATGAATATATACCAAAAATATACCATATTTGATATCATTGAATTTAAATCTGTTAATTGGGTATTTGCTGCTGCTATATTAGAAGTTATATTTTCTTGTAAGGCAGCTTGTAAACTTTGTATTTGAGTAGAAGCTGTTGAAAGTTGTTGCATATATGAATTAACTTGTTTTTTTATAAATAAAGAAAGAGAGATTAAAATTATTGTAAAAAGTAGGTTAATTGTTAATAATTTTTGAAATTTGTTTTTTAGGAATTTAAACATTTTTTATTGTGGTACTTTTTTTGGAACTTCTGTAGCTAAAAACCATTTTCCATTCTTACAATCAATTGGTAAAGCTTCATATTGTCTAATTGATAAAGGTAATACTATACTTAATCTTTTTTCATTTAAATTATTATCATTTAAAGGACTTGCAGATTCTAATAAATCAGCTAATTTTTGTTCTCTTATACCTGCTGGTACTATAAATAGTTTATTTATTGAAGTTTCTAAACATATTTCAGAAAAATCATTAACTGAGATTAATTTGGTATCTGATTTATCTTTAAAAGACCATATCCATCCTTCGTCTTTCCAACATTTATCTTTATACCATGCACAAGAAGAGCATTTGGTACAATAAGTTTCTTTTAAAGAGGTACAATCAGTAGGACAATTAGTACATCTATCTCCTATAAGAGGTACTCCCAAACCTGAGTAATAACAAACACCCCCACCAAAAAGAGATTTACATTTTTCTTCATTACAAGTAAAACTAGTAGTCACGCCTAACAAAGTATAACCACAGCCTTCTTCACAATTTTTTTTTGCTTCTCCAAGATAGTCTACTTGTATTTTTGCTAAATTATTATTACTATCTTTTACTGTCAATTTTACTTTTTTATTAAATTTATTACAAACCACGGTAAAAGATTCTTCTTTATTTATAATATCTTTTCCTCCTGCAAGATTTCCACAATCAGAAGGCCAATCTACACTTATAACATCTTTATTTGAATTTTTTAAGGTTATAAAAAATTCTGGAAAATCTTTTAATATAGCCGTTTGTGTTTCTCCTTTATTTATAGTTATTGTTTGGGTATTGGATAGTATAGTTTTCTTTACGGGATTATTACACCCAGTTGAACTCCAAACACAATGTGCTGCTACACAAACATCTTCAACAAAAAGTTTTGTACAATCAATTTTTGTTTCTGTTGGTTGGGTTTCACCATTTTCACTTCCAGCACCAACCGTTTTACTTCCAGTTTCACATAATTCTTTCTCTTTGTTCCAAGTATTTCCTTGAGCAGTACAATCTGCGCTTTTATCTCTTCCTTTTTTAATAAGATCTCCAATCATTTTGTAAATTTCTCCAACCCTTATTTGAGAATATATCTTTGAGGTAGTATCCATAGAATAAAGAGATAATGCCCTATAATTAACTGAAACATCTTTGTTTGTAGTTGTAGTCGTAGCAGTTGTTCCAACTTCAGTAGTTGTAGTTGGTACTTCAGTTATTTGTTTTGTCTGCCCTGTGAAAGGAGTTCCAGCTAATAAATTTATTAAATCAACAGATTTATCTATTGTTTTACTTTTCTTAGCTTCTTCTAACTTTGTTTCTAAAAGAGAGAAATAATTCTGGCTTGTTTTTATATCAAATAATTTTCCAACAATATCTTTGAAATTTTGTGAACTTTGTTCTACTTTTAATTGAGCTACTTCTAAATTTGCTAATGCATCTTGCTGTTCTTTAACGTTTTTAATATCGATTGTTCTAGTATCTATCCAACATGAACCTAAATCATTTCCAGTTTTATCTTTTCCACAGGTTCCAATTGGTCTCCAATCATTTGGATTTGTTCCAGAACCAGGATTAACAGTAGAACAAGTCCTTATTATTCCTGTGCTTATAGCCCCATATTCTTCTGGTAAAACTAAACTTCCAGAACTTGTACTTAAGGTTGGAGAGTCTGGAGTACATTGTTTTTGTGATGTAATTTTTCTTGCTAATTCGCTCTCTACAAGTTTATCGTTCAAAGTGTTTAAAGCATAATTAGTAGTTACTTTTCCAAAACCACATTCTTTTCTTCCACTAATTACTATACATATCTGATTCATTCCAGTTTTACCAACAATATTAACAGTTTTATCTGCAGAATCTCCATAAGGAATTGTTTCATAAACAACACCGCTTGTTTCTGAAGTTGCAGGAACATAATACCCTTGAGGATCAACTAAATAAACAGCATATTGAATTCCAGTAGCTGCGGATCCAACCCTTACTGCCTCAGGAATGGTTCCAGCATATATATGGTAATAAACAGAATATCCAGACACTTGTTGTACACTTCCTAAAGTTCCTACTACTGACCCAGGAACATTTCCTGCCATAGTTAATACAGGAGTTTCATCGAATTCTCCATAAAATTGTGGAGGATTTTCTGGTTCAGATAATTGATCCATTAAATTTCCTACATCTGCGAACTTTCCAAATATTGCTGCTTTACATATTTTAGTTCCAAATTCTTGAGTACTCATTGCATTGTATGCTGAAAATGCACTAGTAGCATAATTCTTTGTAAAGTAATTAACCATATTCGAAGTTGTTTGCATATTAGTTTCAAAAGATAAATATTCAGAACCACCAGATTCTTTTCCAAATAATTTTTCTGAAAGAGCAGTAACTATTCCTCCTTTCATATCAAATATATTAATTAATTCTTTCCATAATAATTCGCAAACTCCTAAAGATCTTATTTTATCACAAATTCCAATATTTTCATGATCGGTTCTTGATTTGTGTAAGCAAGCAACAAATCCTTCTAATAGAGATCTTATATTTTTTAATCCAGCTGAAATTCCAGGTAAACAAATTGGTAATGGAGTTTCTGGATAATTTGTAGAGCCTAAAACTAAAGATCCTATAATTCCTGTTTCAACTACGCTTGTAGCTACATTATAATTCCCTCCAAGATTAAATCTAGAATTGGGGCACATTACTGGATCACAAACCGCAAATAAAGTCTTACAATCATCTGGATCCATAAAGTCTTGACAATTTGCATCTGCTATTTGCTGTGCTAATTTGTAGCTTTGTTGACTACATCTAAATACTGTTCCAGTTTGTGGATTTGTTAAACCCTCTAAAATTCCTCCTTCTGTACACTTAGAGAATTTCGTTGCTAGATTTTCACATTTACCCATTGATCTTGGATCTTGATTTATTCTTTCTTTATCTACAATTATTTTATCATCACCAGAACACAACATTCCATCTGGTCCTACATTCCAATATGTACAATCTTGAGGATTTCCATAATCATACCAACTCAATATTTTAACATAATTACCTCCTTCTCCAGTAGGAATACAATAAGGCTTTCCATCTTTATCAAATTCTGCTTTTGCGTTCTTTGCATATTTTGTGTTTAAACCAGTGCTATCAAATGAAGTTGTTTCTCCTGCAATTACAATTTTATTTTCAGTTGTACTTTTGTATACATTATACCCACTCATTTTCCAATCAGTAGTACTTAAACAAGAAGATGTAAATTCTGCTGTAGCTCCTTTTGGTTTACATTGATTCAGCAATTGATTAGTGGGATCTGTATTAGATAAATCGGCTAAAGTTGCAGGAATTAAAGAAGTGGGTTTTAAGTCATTTAATTTTCCAGTATCTTTATCAATTTCAAGTTGTTCGAAAGCAGTTACTTTAATATCTTGGTTCCCATTTGCTGTAGATGTAGCTGTTCTAATTGCATAAGGTAAAAATAAAACTTTAGTTTCAGAAGATATTTTAAATGCAGTTGTAAATTCATTTTGTATATTTTCTGCTACTTTTGGGTCAGAAGTTTTCGTTTGTTGTTGTGCAGCATAAGCACCCAAACCCATTGTATAAACAGTGTTAAATTCGTTTGCTGCTTGTGTTTTTTCTTCTAAACTAAGATTCTTAAATTTAATTAAATTCCCAAAATCTTTTTCTGTGAGTTCTTTAGCCTTTTCATAAGCATTTACTTTATTGTCTATTGAAATTTTAAGATTATCACATTTTTGTTTATTTGCTTCTTTTAATATATCTAAATTAGAATTCAATTTAGTATCAGATTCTATCTGTAGACATTCTTTATAGTCTAACAGCAGCGATTTATCTACAGGAGTAGGTAATAAAGAATCTTTGTATAATTGATCTGCTTCTGTAAAAGTTTCTGAATGTTCTTTCCAAATATCCATTCCTTGTATACATGAATCAATATTTCCTTTTTTTGAGCAATCTTTTTTTTCTTTTATACGTTCTTGAACAAGATCTAAAGATTCTTCAATATTTTTAGACTTACCAGAAAGACATTGGCTAATTGTTTTTGGTCCTGTACTAAGTAAAACTTCTTGTTTACATTGATTATTATAATAAGGCATTACTTCTTTTCTTGCTAAAGCTCTATCAGCTGCACCAAAAGTTAAAGCATTTTTAACAACCAATAAACCAAAAGTAACAAGACAAATATTTTTCCATGTTTTAATTATATTATCCAATTGTGTAATGAATTTAGTTAATTGTTCTATTTGTTTATTAGTTTGATTAATCATTTTATCTATCTGTTCAGGAGTCCATTGAATATCTCTTTTATTTACACTCAAATGAACTTGGAAATTAGAAGTTGAATATGACTCTCCTGTTCCTGGAGAAACAGAAACATAAGCTCTTTTTTTAGAGTTTATTTTTATTAAAGAAATTTCTTTTTTAGAACTTGCAATTCCAGCATTATTCGCATCATATTCTGTATAAGTATTTGATATTGTTCCAGAAATTATATCTAAATCTTGGTCTGGAGTCCAAATTGTTGTTGTACCTGAAACAGAACTACTTTCTCTTTTTAAAAGAACTCTAGTCCCTTGAATACTATATACTATCCATCTAAAATTTTTAATTGGAGAAGTATTATATTTCCCCCCCAAGGCTTCAATCTCCCCTCCTTCGTATACTGTAACTGTTTGTCCACCAATTCTTAAATCAGCAGTAGATTTTTGTGAAGGCAAAACTGAATTTACTTCAACTAGACTTACATATGCTCCATCTTCAGGTATAGAAACTATACTAGATTGAGTATTTGTATTAATTGAATTTCTAATATTTGTAATTCTATTTGTTACATCACTTGTAGAACCTGCTTTTCCATAATAATATTCTGCTAATCTCCTTGCTATATTTACTTTATCCCACGAGACTATATCTGCTAAACTTATATAAGCATCTCCTAACATTAAATTAGCATTATAAATATATTTTGAGTCACTTCCTGCCATATCTGCTGCTTTTTTATATTGGTTAATTGAGGTACAATAGAATTTTTTTGTTTGTTCATTATTTTTATTACCCTCTTTTGAATAATCTAGAAGATATTTTATTCCTTCTTGTTCTTTAAGCAAATCTCCTTCAGAAGTTGGAATAACATCTACTTCTGTACATATTTCTCCTTCGTAAGTTTTTGGATCTGTTATTGCTCCAATATCTCGTTTATCTTTATTTATAAAAAGATCTAAGGTTCTTTCATCTCCAAAAGAATTTCTTATTTTAACTAGTTGCTGTGAACTTTTTGAGGCACATTCACCTTGTTGCCATACACAATTACTCTTTTTTTCACAATCTGGTTGAGCTAAATCAATACAACTATCTGAAGGCGTAGTTGGTTTAGGTTTTAATGGATCAATAACACATTTTTTATTAATATCACAAATATAGCCTGATTCACAATCGGCACTATAAGTACAACTATTTCCACCAACTATTTGAGTTACTGTCCAATCAGATCCAGGATATATTTTCATTCCTACGGCTACAACTCTTTGTGTTTTTTCACCATAAACAGTTGTATCTAAGGTTGCAGTATTTTCTGGTTCTGATACTTTAATTAAAGTTAAACTAAATCTATCATGGAAAAATGAAGAAACTCCTGGCAGAGATAATACTCTTGTTTCTCCAGGACTCATTGTTACAACACCCCGTCTTTCTAATTCACTTGCATCTCCAAGACTCAATATTCCAAAATTAGAACCATAAACTTGTATCTTTGCTCTATTACCCTCAATCAAGGTTGCTCTCAAATAACCTTTTCTATTGAAAAAAGCATTTTTATCAGCTTGTGTAGTTTTCCAAACTGTTTCTTCAGGACTTTCTTCTAAAATTAAATCTTGAGAAGAAACATCTCCAAAACCTCTAGTGAAATCAAAATATATACGCATACTTAAATTTAAATTAATTTCATTAGGAATTTTTGTTTCGTCTTTTATTTGTCTTAGCATAAGAATAACATAACCTAAATTTTCTACAGATTTAGCACTCATTTCAGGAGCAATATATTGAGCAGAAATAAGATAATTATTTGATTCAGATCCAACAGGATAAACATTTGCATTTTTTATTATAGGATTTCCAACAAAAGGTTCCATTGAAGGAGAATTACCTTGCATTAACAAAGAACCTAAAGTGTGTCCTGTTAGATAAACACCTACGGGAAAATTTCCTCCTTCAATCCATTGTGATTTAATAATTCCATTAGTAGGTTCTACTTGTTCTACATTAACAACGATAGCTTCTCCCATATCTCTTTCATCTTGTGGAAGTGTACTTGTAGTAGTTGTTGGAAAAGTTGGATTTACAGTTATGTCCGTTACAGAATAAACAGAAGCAGGTACAATCAAAATAGTTATCACTATCATAAACATTGCAATAAACATTTTATTTATATCTTTCATTTTATTCTGGATATTTAAATAAAGGTAAACCTGCGTTTTCCTGTATTGAATTATAAACTAAATTTAAACTTTCATAATTTGAAGGGAATTGATCAACAACAGTATAAAAGGTCATAATATTTTTACTTGTAATTTTTTCTCTTTCTATTTCAAATTCAAATTCTGCTCCTCCTTTTATTGCTTGATCTACAGTTATATCCTCTATTTTTGTTGTAAAGCATTGTTCTTCAGACCCAAATACATTCCATAAAGTAGTTTTTGGTATTTTTATACATTTTTCTATGTCTCCGCCTTGTATTTTTATAGGCCAAGTACTACTTCCCATAATATAAGATTTAATTTCATATCTTCCAGGAATTAAGTCAATTGGTTCGGAAGGTTCTTTGATTGAATAAGAAAAAGATGTTGAAAAATCATTATCCATATTTTTTAATTCAAAAATGACTGTTTCTGAATCATAAGGCTCTCTTATTTGTCCAGTATTTTTATCAATTAATTTTACAGTAGGAGTTATTTTATATATTGATTCTAAAATTAATGAAATACTTTTTTCTTGGTTTGTAGAAACAGTTTGTTTTGCTTTATAATAACCTTCTTTTTCTGCAATTATTGCCCCATTTATACATGGAGGGAATAACCCAGATAGATAAGCATCTTGATTTGTAGTTCCCATTTCACATTGTGTAGTAAAACATTTGAAGTTTATATTTGCTTCTTTCAAAGGAATTGTATTTCCATAATTATCTGGAGCAAAAGTATAAACATCTATTTTTGTTGAAGGGTTTTTACAGATTTCTGCTTGTAATTCTGGTTGATCATAAGTTCCATAAATATTTTTCTTTGGTTGATTGTTATCAATAATAACTTCTGAAGCAAATTGGAAAGTATAACCTTGTCCATCTAAAACAGCTGTATCCGTTAAAGTTACTAAAAGAGGATATTTTATATCATAAATAAAATTATAATTATAAATGCAAACCAAGTAAGCAATAGGTCCAGCATAATCAGATAATTTTTGAGTTAAAGAATCTGATTTAAGAATATCTCCATCGCTTGGAACTATTTCTACTATCATTGGCCATCTCTTTGAATACATAAAATTAATATCTAATCCTGTAGCAGGAGTTTCTGAGTCTATTAAGAAATATTCGGAATCTGAATTTATTTCTGTAAATCGTGAGCCTTTAACTTTATAGGCCGGAGTGTTAATAGATAAAGCTTCTTTTAAATTATTTATAGTTTCCTGTTTTGACCAGAATTCTGGCTTGCAATCAAAGGAAGTTCCTGAAAATGGAATGTTTTCATAAGCAACTAACATATCTATAGTTTTTTCTTCAAAGAAATTTGTTCTTTGTTGTTTCATTATACCAGAAGAAACTTTATACATCCTTCCCAAAGGAACATCAACTTTTGCTTGATGTTCTTTCAAATTAAAATTAATATTTTTAATAGATAAATTTACAGGCATAGTAATTGAAACAGTAACAGAATCATCTAAAATAGAAACCTCAGATTTAGCATTTGTATTAATAGTAAATGAATATCCTTGGTTTGTAAATTGATTTAATCCATCAATACATTCTGCAAGATTATTAGAAACATAATCTCCAATTTCTTTTTCCATAGATTCTATTGTAGGAATTTGTTCTTGTTGGATTCCATTTGAGGTTTCATAAAACCAATAAGCAGTATATAATCCTGGAAAAGATTCTAATCTATTTGAAAAAGGAGTCATAGGAGTAACAGGCAAATCGTCTCTAGGTAGTTGAATATAACCTCCTTGCATTCCTAAAGTGATTATAGCTTGTTTTGTTATATCATAAACGCAAGAATCAATATAGGTCTTTATAGGAACAGCCTGTTCTGGTACAGTTCCTGTTCCTGCTATGTTTATATCTATATTACTTTGAATTATATATTGTCTTACAAAAAATGCAGAAATAACTAATATTAAAATGACAAAACCAAAGATTAGATAAATCGTTACTTGGCCTCTTTTTTCCATATAAATACTATTAAAAGTCAATATATAAAGTTTTTGAATATGTTTAAATATCTCAAATTTACATTAAAAAACATGAAAAATAAACCCGAATTATTAAGTCCTGTATCTGACTTTACAAGTCTTACTGCATCCATAAAATCTGGTTGTAATGCTATATATTTTGGAGTAAAAGAACTTAATATGAGAATTACTGCAAATAATTTTACTTTAAATGAGCTAAAAAAAGTTGTGGATATATGTCACAAAAATAAAGTAAAAGCTTACTTAACTTTAAACACAATAATTTATAATAATGAACTAAATAAAATTAAAAAAATATTAAAAACTGCTAAAAAAGCAAAAATAGATGCAATCATCTGCTGGGATTTTTCGGTTATACAAGAAGTTAAAAAATTAAAACTACCTTTTCATATAAGTACTCAGGCTTCTGTTTCAAATATTGAATCTGCTAAATTTTATAAAAATCTTGGAGCTGAAAGAATTATTTTAGCAAGAGAGTTAAGTTTAGAACAAATAAAAGAAATAAAGAAAAAATCCAATATACAAGTTGAATGTTTTATTCATGGTGCAATGTGCGTTGCACTATCTGGAAGATGTTTTACAAGCCAGTTTGTTTTTGGAAGATCTGCAAACCGTGGTGATTGTTTACAACCCTGCAGAAGAAATTATATTGTAAAAGATAAAAGAATTGGTTATGAATTAGGATTGGAAAATGATGCTGTTTTAAGTCCAAAAGATTTATGCACTTTGCCTTTTATAGAAAAATTAATTGAAGCTGGAATTGATGCTTTTAAAATTGAAGGGCGGGCTAGAAGTCCTGATTATGTTTCTGTTGTTACAAGGGTTTATAGAAAAGCAATTGATGCTTATTTTGAAAATAAATTAACAAATAATTTTAAACAAGCCTTAATTTCTGAGTTAAAAACAGTTTATAATAGAGATTTTAGTTCTGGATTTTATCTTGGAAAGCCCATTAATGAATTTACAAGTCCAGACAACCAAGCAATAAGAAAAAAAGTTTTAATTGGAATTGTAAAAAATTACTATAAAAACATAAACGTTGCTGAGATTAAGTTATTAACTAAAGATTTGAAAATAAATGATTTAATAATGATTCAAGGTCCAACAACGGGAGTAATAGAACAAAAAGTAAATTCTATTGAAATTAATGATAAAAAAGTAGATATTGCCAAAAAAGGAGCAATAATTGGGATAAAATTTGATAATATAGTAAGAAAAAATGATAAGGTATTCCTAATTAATAAATTATTTAAATAAGTAAATTGTAATTTTAATATGCACAAATGGGAAGAATGGAAAAGAGAGATATGGAATCATAAATATTTAATTTTAATTTCTTTAGTTTTTTTATTAATATCAACAGTTCTTGATTATGCAGCAGGAATTTATGTTTCAGAAATTCCTGGGGTGGTAGCACCAGATCTTATTTTAGATAATATTCCAACAGTAGATTTAGATTTTATATTTACTTACGGAATGATTTTTATGATATTGGTTCTTTTTATTTATCCATTATTATTTAGAGTAAAAGATCTTCATAAAGTAATAAGTCAATTTAGTTTATTAATAATGGTACGTTCTGCTTTTACTTGTTTTACTCATTTAAAAGTACCTTCAGATGCCTTAACTTTTAATACTCCTTATATAATTTCTTTTTTAACTTTCCAAAACGATTTATTTTTTTCAGGACATACTGCTATCGCCTTTTTAGGGTTCTTGTTATTTAAGGGAGAAAAGATAAGATATTTCTTTTTAATAACTTCAATAATTATGGGTATAACTGTTTTATTGATGCATGTTCATTATAGTATTGATGTTTTTAGTGCATTCTTCATAACTTATGGAACATTTAAAATTGGGAAATGGATTTTTAATAAAATAAACCATTATAATTCATAGTGGACCCAAAGGGAATCGAACCCTTGATCTTCGCTAAGTCAAAGCGACGTCGTACCATTGTCCATCTTTTTAAGATTCTAGACTATGGGTCCTTAAAATAAAAATGAGCCTCAGGCCGGACTTGAACCGGCGACCTGCTGATTTCTCACTAGTGGTACAAGTTTCAGCTCACTGAACAGCTGCTCCACCACTGAGCTACTGAGGCATAAGAATCAATTCCAGAACTAAATTTAAATAGGTTTCTATTCTATTTTTTTAAAGGTTTTAACAACTAAATAAGATAAAGGATATATCTTTTTAAGGTCTTTTTGAAGGTCTTTTTGTAATCTAAAAGAAATTATAGCATCTATCAATTCTTGATAATTTGAATTTTTAACAAATTCTTTTACATCTTCATCCATTTTTTTTCTTACTGCAGTTAAAACTGCGTTTTGTGGTTTATGTTTTGAAAGAGCTAATATTTTTAATATAACTTTTACATTATCTTTTGTCTTTAAATTCTTAGTTTCATCAATTTTTCCTTTAGACATTTTTGTTAATCTTCTTGAATAAGCCTTAACAATTTCATACCCCATTATTTCTGTTGCACCTTTGTTTTCTTTTATTTCTTTAACTTTGAAAATAACTTTGAAATTTTGTTTTTTTGGATCTCCAGTAAGCATTGATAAATTTGCATCTATTACTTTTCCAACCAATTGAGAAACATCATAAACATGAGATTCTCCTAATTCTACATTAGTAAACTCTTTAGAGGCCATTAAAGGCACCCAAATTTTTTTCAAGTTTTTTTTGCTTATTGTTGTCTGTTCTACCATTTTAATTTAGATTTTTTTGAGAGATTAATTTAATAAAGCTTTCTATTTAGCTTCTTTTAAAACCTGTATAGCTGTGCTTAAAAAGTCTTTTTCTTGCTCTAAAGAGAGTATACAACCTGCGGCTTCTCCATGGCCTCCGAATTCTGCATCTTTTAAAGGTAATTTATCAGATATGCTTTCTACTAATTTTCTAAGATCTTTTTTTGTATCTATTCCTCGTATAGAAGCTTTTAGACAACCCTCTAAAGTGTGACCTACAGTCATTATAATTGTTCCAGTCGGATATAAATTGGATTTGGTAACCATAGAAGTTAAAGTTCCTATCATCGTATCTCTCAAATTGTCTTCTGCATTTATCAAAACATAACCCTCTCCTTCTTGTACCATTTCTGTTTTTCTTTTTGAATAGAACCAATTTAGTGCTTTAATAATCTCTCTTTTATAATCTAATAATAATAAATTTGCTTTTTCTTTTGAAACAGTATCATTCAAACATACTCCAATTCCTAAAGAAGGTTTTCCCATTTTACTACAAGCATTTAATAACGTTGCAAATTCTTTTGCATTTCTTGTTACAGAATCTTCTGATTCATCTACCAAAGTATAAATATCACCAAGAACATCATCTGGATTTTTTTCACTTCCCATTCTTTTTAAGATAATTGCGGTTGTTAATTTTTTAATTTCTTCTTCAGATAAATCACATAATCTTCTAAATTTATTATCTGAATTTTTTACAGGAATTCCTAATTCATTTAATAAATGCGTTGCATTTTCTTCTGAGCCAGTAATTCCTGGTATAAATGGATCTGTACTATATTCTAATAACCTATGAATTGCTCTTGTTTGAGCTCCAAACATTCTTAATCCCCTTTCTACTTTAATTTTTTTCATAGAAACAGCATCTTCCAAAATTCTTTGATTTAAATAACTAAATTTGTCTTCGTCATTACCATTACAATCATTACTTTGGATATCTCCTAAAGCACCTATCAAAGCTAAATGAGCTAAATCTATATTTTTTTCATTTAGATTCTTAAAGAATATATAAGTAACTCCTGATCCAGAAACTTCAACAGAACCGTCGATATCAAACAAATGTGGATTTATTACAAAGATATTATCTGAATTTTCTTTTAAAATATCTTTGTCTATGATATGATGATCTAAAATAAAAATTGTTTTATCTTTTAAAATTTCTTTCATAAAATGTATGCTCCCAGAACCCAAATCTGTAAAGAAATAAACTTTATAATCTTCAGTTTTTAATTCTTCTAATTTTTTCTTTGTTAATTGTTTTACTGTAGAAATAGAAAATTTTAAATCTTCTCTTTTAAAAGCTGCACTTGCTATAGCCGCAGAACAAATACCATCAGCATCTCTGTGAGAAATTAATTTTATTGGTTCTTCTTTTAAGTTTTCTAAATTCTTGAATTTATCTACAATATCATTTACATAACTAATAAACTTTTCATAATTATCCATTTTAAAAATAAAGGCTTATCCGCCCATAATTAATTTAACTGCTTCTTGGCTGTATTTCCAATCTTTTGGAAGTCTTCCAATTTTTTTATAATAGTTTATTAATCTATTAATTTTAGATTCGGCTAGAATTAATCCACGCTTAGCAGACATATCTTTTTTATTTTTTTCTACATGTTTATTTAATTTAATCTGTGTTTTAATCAAAGCAGTTAAATCTTCAGGCAATTTTGTTGATAAATCATGATCTTTTAAAACTTGTAATAATTTCTTCTTCAATATTATAGAAACATCTGGAATACCATAAACATCTCTTAAAATAATTCCTATTTGACTAGGAGTTTTTTCTTCTTTAAATAGTTTGATTATGATTTGTTCAACTTCTTTTGAATCATACTTTAACCAGGTAGGTTTAATTTTTTTAAAGGGCTTTTTAGATCCGCTTTGTCCTTTGATATGTCCATACATTCTTGCCATTTTTCAGTTTAACCGAGAATAAGCTTAGTTTAATGGTATAAACAAGCCGTAACCGGTCTATCCTAATTTTATTGCTTTTATCTTATTTATAAACCTATCTTTTTAATAGAAGATCGTGTTTAAACGTTTATTCTTCGATTATTTGGACTTAAATTTTTTCTGTCATTTTAATTTAGAATTTTTTTCCTTTACTATCTAAAATTTTTTTCTCTTCCTCTCGTATAGCCCTATTTTCTTTTTTTCTCTGTATTATATCATATCCTTCTGCAAGTAACTTTTTTATATCAAATAAAATTGGAACATCCGAAAAGTCCCTAAATGCACGCCAATGTTCATCTTCCTCTTCTCTTTTTTTAATATGCTTTGTAAAATAAGATTTAAATTCTGGAATAGCTAAGCTAGGTGATTCATCATAGCGGGTAAGCTTCATAGAAACTCCAGTTTTATCAATATAGGCTTCAGGGTAATAATCAAAAATATCAGGGCCTATTTTTATAACTTGATTTGGATTATATTCCTGTTTTTTATCAATAAAATTAAATGCATAAGTATAAGTTGGGATAAAATATAATAAAAAATCTCCTTTAAGATTATCTATAAAATGTACTGAAAATTTAAGTTCATTTTTGTTATATGCTTTTTGAATATCATTAACTTTTAAAATTAATTTATTTTCTCTAACAAGTTTTGTTACATTTATAAATTTTGTTGCTAATCTTTCTAAAGATTCTTTATCTTTTTGAGGAAGTACGTCACATATTTTATTAAATAATTTAATGTCCTGTAAAAAATTTATTTCAGAGAGATCAGTATCTTCACAGATTCTCGAATAGTCATCATCAAGCAAATCTTTTAGTCCTTTATACAAACTATTAACTTTTGATTTATTCATTTTATTTTCTCCTCATTTATTCCTAATAAGTAGTAGTGTAAGATTATATAAAATATTTTATCTAAAAATACTTCAAAACACAATATTTATATAGTTATATTGTTTTTAATAGTAAATGACACAAAATAATTTAGATTTAAAAAATAAGAAGATCCTTTACCAGTTAGATTCAAATTCTAGACAGCCAAATACACAAATTGCTAAAAAAGTAGGCTTATCAAAAGATATTGTCAACTATAGAATTAAACAGCTAGAAAGAGAGGGGTACATCAAAAGTTATTATTCCATTATAAACTTCTATAAATTAGGCTATTCTTCTATAAGGGTATATTTAAAATTAATAAGCTGTCCTTTAAGCAAAGAAAAAGAAATAATTGATTTTCTTGTAAATAATCAAAAAGTCTTCTATGTTATAAAGATAGATGGGGATTATGATATTGGTTTTGGAACTTATGTTAAAAATATCTATGATTTTGAAAAATTTTATATAGAATTTAAAAAGAATTTTAAGAAATTTATAAAAAATGATGAAATAAGTATTTTCACAAAAGCTTATCATTTTCATAGAGGGTATATTTTAGACAAGAAAGAAGATAAATTTGACTATGAAGTTATTGGAGAAGAATATAATTTAGAAAAAGTTGATGATTTGGATATAAAAATATTAAAATTAATAGCCAAAAATGCTAGAATTCCAATAATAGAAATAGCAAATAAGATTAAACAACCAGTAATGACTGTTGCTTTTAGGATTAAACAATTAGAAAAGAAGGGAGTAATACAGGGTTATAGATTTAATTTTGATTTCTCTAAAGTAGATTATGGATATTATAAAGTAGATCTTATTTTAGATGATATTTCAAGATTAAAAGATTTGATTAATTATTGTCATATTCATCCAAACATAATATATGTTGATCAAACTCTTGGAAGAAGTGATTTTGAATTTGATTTAGAAGTTAAAAACAAAGAAGAATTTCTCAAAATAATAGATGATTTAAAAGAAAAATTTCCAGAAATAAGAGAGTGGAAGTATTTTACGGCCAGAGAATACAAAAAGTTGCTTTATTATCCAGAAGAATAAAAATTAGCCCCACCAGGATTCGAACCTGGGTCAGAAGATTTCTTTTCGAAATCCAAAGTCTCCTATCCCTAGCCTTGGTTTTAACCAATTTGGCCACTAGACTATGGGGCTGTATAAAGTTTGAGAACAAGGAGTTTTAAAAAACTTTCTATACTATTAGTTTAAAGATATAAAACACATCCAATCCCAATAAAGCCAAAAATAACAAGATTTCAAATATTGAACCTGTTTTAATAAAACCAGATACTCTAAATGTTAAAATAGGATTTAAGAAATTTATTCCAGAAACAGTTAAAGCATCTAGTATTAAATGTGAAAAATAACCTATTAAAATTGCGAAAGCAATCAAACTTGAATGAAATACATAATTAAACAATAAAAATAGTAAAATTGGAGGATAAATTGAATGCAAAAATCCTCTGTGTGAAAATAACTTTGCTATAAACCATAATTTCTTACCCAATTTAGATCCTGCTTCATCAATATCTGGAACTATAGAGATTAAACAAACCAATAAAATAAAAATATATTTATTTGAAATACCTGGTAAATATTTTAAAGATAATAAAGAACATAATAGCCCAAAAGCTAAATGAGTATAAAACATCATTTTAATAACACTTCTGCTAATTTTGTATAATCTACTGACTCTGCTTCATTTGCAGCAAATTCTAATCTATTCATCATTTCGTTTCTATTAACTTTCCCTTTTAATAAAAATTGTTTACCTAAGACAGAACTTTTTAATTCTTCAAATTTTTCAAGATTATTTTTCATTTCTACTAATTCTGTTTCATTTCTTTCCAAAATTAATTCTGCTTGATTTCTAAAAGCAACAACACGAATATTTGCTGAACCATCATCAAAAAAGAAATTTACAAAAGGAATTAGTTTTGGCTCTACTATACTGTGCTCTTTGCAAGCGAAAACTCCATCTTCAATTCTTACTCTAGCACCACATAAAGGACAAACTTCAAAAAATCTTGGCTCAAACATTTGTACAATTGTTCCAAGAACTTCTGCATAATCATTTTCTTGTAATTCAGATATCTTCTTTCTTATTAAAGTTGGTTTTACGAGAACATTTGATATGGTTTCTCCTTCTGGATTTATTGATAGTTGAGCTTTACTAGCTAAATGTAATTCTTTATATCCTTGATTTTCTCTACAAGAAGCTCCACGTAATTTTATTATATCATTTTCTTTCAAATTTTCTTTTAAAATTTCATTTATTATAACTTCATCCCAAATAACCAATCTTGTTGTTGCTGTTTCATCTCCAATAAGCATTGTAGCTAGTCTTGCTTTTCTTCCATCTTTATTAAATTCTCTAACCCCATAAAAATTAATGACTTTTCCAGTCATATTAATTAATCTCATTCCAGGCAAGACATCTTTTATCTTCAAAACCTTAGGAACATCTAATAATTTAACATTTAATTCATTTGCAATGATATGCGCTGCTCCTTCCTTGCTTATTAAATTAGAAAGCTCTTTTAATTTTGCATTGATTCTATCTTGTAATTCCTCTTTTGTTATAGTTGTATTTTCTAAAATAGTAGAAATTATTTGTTCATAACTTAAATTCAACAACTTTTTTACCCCCTAAGCAACATTTGAATTTGATTTCAATGCAAATTTAAATGCAATATCCTCGTTAGTACATGGATTTTTAATATTTTGTACATTGCACTTTATTAAACTATCGCTTTTTATACATTCTAAGTTACTACTCTTAGAACATACTTCAAAAGATTGAGATAATAAACAGGTATTGAGATTATTTGCCTCATTTATTATTCCTTGTATTTTTGTTACATCTACGTTTAATTCTTGATTAAAATTTATGTTTAATTTATAGTCTATATCTAATTTTCCTGTTACTTTTTCTAAAAGCAGTGGGTCTGTAGTGGCTTTTATTTTAATTTTGTTTCTAAATTCATAATTTATATTTTTGTAAACAAGAGTTGTTCTCTCTTTAAATTTCTTTTCAAATTCTTCTTTAAAATCAGAAGATTCGAAGGCAGGATCTGGATTACAATCGGATAATTTAAAATCCCAGACTGCATAAGTGTTTAAAAAGCAACTTTCAGTTTTTAATAAACCTTTTTTAAAAGTTGTTTGTAAAGTATCACAAGCAGCAAGTTTTGCACTTTCTTGTATTGAAAAAGCAAACATTTCTTGTTGAGTATAAAAATTTATTAGATTACTAGCATGTTCTCCTACATTTTCTGACCTATCTTTTAATATTTGAAAATAAAATATTCCAATAAATATTCCTGAAAAAATCAAAGTCATTATCGCCATTAAAGGTAAAAATATTCCTTTTTTATTCATTCTACCACCAACCTTATTTTTATATCTTTATCAAATCCAGGTAAATTAAATTCTGAAGAAGTTGTTTCAACTACTGTAGAAGCGGCAGCATCCATCTCTTGCAAAACAGCGCCACTTTCAAAATCTTCGCTCATTGCAATTCCGCTAGAAATTACTTCTCCATTTATAGATAATTTATACTGTTTAAATATAATTTTTAATGTTTTTTTGTTTATCTCATCTAAAGCAGGTTTATATTCTTCTTTGTTTTTAACATACAATCTTATCAAATCTGAAACTAAAATTTCTTGTTCATCAACAGTTACTGGAGTTCTTAAATAATTCAATAAAATGGTATTTACTTCTATTTCACTTTTGTCTAAAAGTTTTTGATTAACAGAGCCTGCAAAAAATGATAAAAATACGAATAAAGCTAATGCCAAAAGGATTAAAACTACAGAGGCAGCATTATACAAAAGCATACCTATTCCTTTTTTTCCAGTTTGTTTAAACATTTTTTATTATAAAATTATAAGTTAATATTGCTCCTTGGTTTTTCCCTTCTTTATTTATTATAGTGTAATCTTTCCCAGAAGAGAATCTATATTCTTGATTTTCTAAATTTACATCTCTTAAAGGCCAATTTAATTCAAATTGTGTTTTATCAGAATAAAAATTCCCCAAATTGTTACCATCCAAATCTTCTAAAATTAAGTTATATTGTATATCTTTTATATTCAAACAAGAATTTAAATTTGTAAATTTATTTATATCTATAACACCAAAATCTGTTCTTTCATCTGTGTAAGATAAACAAGAATGGATATTATTTAAAATTAATAAAGATTCGTATTTAGAAGTGTCAACTTCTCTAGCTAAAAAAGAAGAAACTACAATTGCAAATATAACAACAATTACTATTAAAACAAACAAGTTAAAAAACCAAACTGGCAATTCCATACTAAGAAAAGCTGCTTTTTTGTTCATGTTAATAACCTCTAGTTGCTCCTGCTCCACTAAATTCTCCTCCTTCAACTGAACTAGTTGGAGAAATAATTATAATCTCGCCCTTTTCTTTTTTGAATTCTACTATAGGTGTTTTTGATATCTTTTCATCGAAATTTAAATTAGAATAACAATTATATTTCGAAGGGACTCTTGAATAAGATTCTTCTTTTTCTAAATAAGTTTCTACTGAACAAGGTTTTTTAAAAGAGATAGTATAACCCTCTTTTTCAAAAGTAACTTTCGCATTAATATCATATGGGCTTGCAGAAATTGCATCTATCATAAAAGAAGAATCCATTGCCAACGATTTTTGTTCAAATAATTTATCATCCCTTACTTTAATTACTAAACTTGAAAAAGTTAATACTACTATGAGTGCAAGAAAAATATAAGATAACCAAATATACTGTAATTCTTCAGTACCTCTTTTATTCATATAAAAAAGAATATTTTTTAATTTATAATGATTTTGTTTAAGCAATATTAGTTAATTGATTACAATTATAACCCCAAGTACCCATACCACCACAACTACTGACCATTGCTACATAAGTTTGGTGGTTTGGTAATCCAATTTTTGCCCAAGAAAAGTTTGGAGAAGGATCCCATTTTCCAATAGAAGAGATTTGATAATGAGCTTTGATATGTACATTATCTTTAGGGAAACCATATCTAGAGGTTATATCATTAATTAATGCATTAATAGAATTATATTGTGCTTCGGTATATTGATCTTTTGCATATCCGCTATTTACTATTTCTATACCTATTGAACGAGTATTGTAATTTTTAGCATGATTTGCTACTTGGTTCTCTGGAACTAAATAATAAATAATTCCATCTTTATCAATAACATAATGCACAGATAAACCAGTTGATACAAAACTGTTATATGTGTCTTTAAAAGAATATCCTCCAGTATGATGTAAAACTATTAGATTAACTTGGTTTTTACATCTATATGCTCCTCTTTTAATTTCTGGTCTGTCATAATAATTTGTATTTAAAGAAATTGTTCTTCCTAAAAGAGGTTCTATTTTTTCACAATTGGTAGGTGTAGATTCAAAAACTTCAGTAGGAACTTGTTGGGTTTCATATTCGCTTTTATAAAGTAATGTTTTAGAAACATAATCTTGGGTTTGTGTATTTGGAATTCCTTTAGCTGCATCTACAGTTCCAGGACCAGCATTATAAGCAGCTATAGCTAATTCTATATCTCCATATTTTTTTAATAAGAAACTCAGATATTTTGTTCCTCCCAAAATATTTTTTTCTGGATCAAATCTTTCATCAGTTAAAGTACTACAAGTATCTACTGTATTTACACAGTTTCCTGGAGCATATTCAGGAACATTTAATCCTTGGTCCCTTGCAGTTCCCGATTTTAATTGCATCAAACCTACTGCTCCAGAACTAGAAACAACATCTGGGACATAATCAGATTCTTTTTTTATTATTCCTTTTATCAAACCTACCGGAACATTAGGATATTGATTGTGGGCTGCTTGTATAAATGATTCATATTGTGTTGGAGCGGTTATGGTATTTAGATTTTCTTCATCTACATTTTGTAATTCTGTATCTAATTCTTTTTCAGAAACTATTAAAAGTCCTGCTTCCTTTTTAAAATAAATTGTTTTAAAAGACTCGTCTTTATCTGTAGTAAAAAAGGGTTTTTCTGAATAAGCAAACTTTACTTCATTAACATTTGATAAAACATCATCAAGCTCTTCTTTCCCACAATAAATATTATTTGTACAAGAAATTCCTTCTTTTGTACGAGAAAGTTGACAAATACATACTTTTGATTTTCCAGAAATTTCTGAAGATTTGATATCTGGATAAGTTATTGTTAAACTTGGATTTTCTTTGTTAAATCCTACAAAAATACATTGTTTCTTACCGAAAGCAATTACAGAAGATCCAGTACTAGTATCTTTTACAGATTGCAAAAAATTATCTAAAGAACTTGTTGATTGTAAATCCATACAAGCAGGAACAGGCGTAAGAATATTAAGGAGCATAAGAATAAACTTAATAAGGGCAAAAGTAATTGCCGCACCCAAAATCAAGTATGCTAAATTTTCTAAAGTCCAAATTTCACCTTTTTTCATTTTATGCCTTTGGCATTGCTCCGGCCGTACCAATGGTATCACTTATTATACCTAAAATTTTTGATATTATTTTAGAAGATCCTCCACCAAAGAGTATAATTAAAACAATAAAAACTATTAGAGCAAGAATTAAAACAATTATAGTTTTAATTGGTAATTCCTGCGCTTTTTTATTCATTTTAAAAATAAAAAGGAATTAACAAGCCCCTTCTGATTCTATTACCGGACAGCTCATTCCTAATTTTTTACAAGTTAATCCTTTTTCATCCGCCCCAATATTTCCATTACCATTTAGGTCAACATTGAAGGTTTGAGTACAGAAATTATCTCTGTATTGGATTACTGGGCTCATTTCATATTGTGTACAATAATTAGTACATCTAGTTGTTGCTTCTGGAAGATCTGTTAATTGACTACCAAATAAAGACTTTATTTTAGCAGTTAAACTTGCCATTCCTCCTGTAAAAAAGATTGCAACTATAACTAAAACTATAACTACAATTATAGTAATAATTATAACATCCATAGAAATTCCTTGTCCTCTCTTATTTTTCATTTAATCACCTAATATAAAGGTTAAATATAAATATTTAAATGTTTTGATTAACATCTATCAAATCCGGAAGTGGTAATTAAAGCCCTTGCTTCATCATTTAATATAGATTTTCCAGATTGTGGCTTATCTATAACAAAACATATAGTATTTTCATCCTTTTTATATAATAATGGATGGTCTTGGATAAAAGAGTATTTAGTAATTAACTTTGGACTTTCTTGAATTTCTAACGAAGCTGTTCCTATATAAGAAATAATTGCAGGATAACTAAAATCTTGTGTTGTTCCTTTTTCATCTTGATTCCAAGAATTAAGGTAGCAATCCATATTTTTATTAATAAATTTATTTTTTATGGGTTGAGTACTTTCTAATTGATCCCAAATAGATAAATCTTCTTTATTTCTTTTCTCTAAGCTTATTATCCTTTTATTTATTATAATTCTATAATCCTTGGGAAATAAAGGTATATCAAAATTACAAAGACATTCTTTTTTTTGTGAAGCAAAACAGGTATCATAGTTTACTTGTAAACTAGTAAAAGCACTTACAACTTGTTCTTGGTTTTGTCCAGTATCTATATCTATAAAATTATAAATTGCTTTTACTAAGGGTTGATATCCGAAGGTTAATAATAAAAATCCAACTATTATTACGGCTATGACTAATACAATTTCAATTAATCTAGTTAATCCTAATTCTTCTGTCATTTTTATCCCAATCTGAGTTTATTAAAAAAATCTGCTAAAACAGCAAACATTTTTTCTTTTCCAAACCAAACTAAAAGTAATAAAGCTAACAAAACGGCTAAAGCAAAAAGTAATTTTCCTAATTTATCTATCTCTAAACTTGCTTTTTTGTTCATATTATTTATTTTTCTCCGTATCTTTTCCGCTACATAAATTTACTAAATCTTCTGAATCTGTCCAATATGTATAGGAAGTATAACTTGTTAATAAAGCTGCAGAATATGCTACACCCCCAGCAAAACATCCTCCTATTGCTCCAGGCACTGCTCCAACTATCGCAAAAGCTGATCCTATTTCTCCACCAATTATAGTTCCACCCAAACAACCAGATAAAAAAACATTCTCATTTGTCTTCAAAGTTTCCAAAACATTTTTTCTTTTATCTGCAACAAATAATAAATAAATTGGATTTTTTGTTGGAATTGAATTTAGCCCGGCTTTAGTTATTCCTGCTTCATTTTGTATATTATACATATCTTGAGCATATCCCTCTTCCAAAAAATATTTTCCGAAATCAGTTATTTCTTGATCCTTAAATTCTTCTTTTTTAAAAGTTATTTTTGAACAAAGAAAACACTGTATTTCTTTTCCTGAAAAAGAATAATCATCCATAAAATCTATTTTTCCTTCACCATATTTATAATAACAGTCATACATTTCTTCAGCAATTTGTTCTTTAGCATCTTTTTTATTTTCAATGAGAAGGTAACTGGCTGGACAATTTAATGGAATATCTACTCCCAATAATTGACCTAATCCACCTAATTTTGCTTTGGCTTTTAATTCTACGCTTGTTCTACATGTAGCAGTACTTGCTATTCCTTCTCCTTGTTCTATGAATTTATATGTAACATAAGATAATAAAACCATACTTAATAAAAATATAATTAGTATTACAGTCAAAGTTTCTATTCCTTTACGCGATTGCACCAAAAATCCCCCCAAGAATTGTATATCTTATAATACGATAGAGAAAATAAATTATAATTAGTAATAAAATTAAAAATCCTATTGTTTTAAGTTGTTTTGATTCTATTTCCATGGTATCTTTATTTTAATATAATATATAAACTTTATTAACCTCCAGAAGACAATCCAGAAGTTAAGTTTGAGCTACCTAAGATTGTTGAAGCTAATAAATTAAATAAGAAGATTACCACAAAAGCCAATATAAAGTATAACATTGCTCCCCTAAATAAATTTTTACCAAGTAAATATTTTTCATTTAATTTATCTGGACCATTTTCTATACCATTTGCTAGTATTGTTAAAATATAAATAATTTCTACAACATAAACACCTACAACGAGTTGGAAATAAAAGGAGGGGATTATATCTTTAACTTTAAATAAATTTGCTGCAGCCATAATATTTCCTCCAATAGTTGCTCCTTCTCCTGCGTTGGAACTAATATTTCCAAATAATGTTGACATATTAGCAATTATCCCACTAATCATAGATCCAATTCCAACAACAATTCCTGCTATAACTGGAGCCATAAAAGAAATTTGAGATTTCATAGAAGAAACTATTTCTGTTAATAAATCTTTTAATCTTTCATTTACTCTGTGAATTTCATCAACGTAATTTGAAATGCTAATCAAAGATCTTGCAGCAACTCTTGGGCCTTTTTTAACGCTTTCTAATAAAACCTCCATAGAAGATTGAACTAATGTTGAAGGATAAGATAAAATTGCTCCTGTTTTTTCATTGAAAATTGCTTCTTTTAAATTCATTCCTAAGTTTCTTATATTAACGCTAACTATTCTGAAAAAATCTCCAGTAGGAGTACTAGACATATTTTGTGCAACCGTACCTACTGCTAATTCTGCGGGGATACCATCTTCAAGTCTATTACCTAATTGGAATAATGAAGAAGCAAATTCTTTTTCAAGAGATTTTGTTTCTTCTCTCATTTTAACTAAATCTTTGGCCATTCCTTTATAATAAATTGATAAACCTAAAGCCAAACCCAATGGGAAAAATAAACTTAATAATACTGCTCCTAAACCAAATGGACCAATACATTCAGTTGTTGTTTTTCCTGATTCAACTATTTTATCACATCTAAAATCTGAAAAATTTCCAAATTTATAAAATTGATAATCTTGATTTGGGTAAGCTGCATGTAAAAATAAAGGGGATAATCCTACAAAACAGAATAAGATTATTACAATTGCTGGAAAGAATTTTGATTTTTTTTCTTTCAACATATCTTGTTCTATTGAAGATTCTCCATAACCTGTAGGTCTTTTACTAAGAACATCATAACCAAAAGTAAATACTGCTAAAGGTAAAATAACATCATAAAGCAATGCCAGATGATACCATTTAACTAATCCTCCCATAAAAGAAGAAACTAAAGGAAATATGATTAATCCCAAGATAGGCAATATTACTCCAAGCATATGTAACATTGTAATTGGATTTTTTAATTCTTGAGCATAATGCAACATTTTTTCATATGTTCCAGTTAACATAACATCAAGTGCTTTATCGAGCAATTGTATTCTTCTTTCTTCAGAAGGTTCTAACAAAGAAGATTCAATCAAATGAAAAGAATTTACAAATTCTAAATTATAATCTCTCCAATTTTCCAAATAAGCATTTAAAGATTCTTTTATTGTAGAATATTTCCCTGTTTCTATATCCCAAAAAACTTTTCTAAAATCTAAAGATAATGGGGGACCAATGTGCTCTGTTGCAAATTTAATTGCGTGCTCTAAATTTGAGGTATGACGCATATACATAACAATATATAAAACGCAAAGAACCATCTGATTGCTAGCTTTCAAACGCCATTTATTTGCAAAATAAATTGGGGCATTTGATAATGGTTTTAAAATAACTGCAGCAAGTATAATTAATATCAATGGAAAAAATAACATTGGTGTTCCAGTGCCTTGTTCATTTAAACTTGTTTCAGTATTAACAGCTCCTTGTTCTGGAGTAGATAACAAATAAGAACCAGCCGAAAGCAGAATTGCAATTAATACTAAAAATATAGCAGCTAAAACAGCTAAGCTTGTTGCACCGTTTGGACTTATGTCTAAGTGAGTTATTTCTATTGCTTTTTCTAATTTTGGTCTGGTATTTTCATTTGGTTTTATTGTAATTATTTTTTCTGCAAGATTACACAAAGATTCATATCTAGAAGAAGTTTTTGGCATTAACTCTGCCCTAAACTCTTCATATTCATGAGAAAATTTTATAGGAGTATCAACGTCTTCTGTTTCTATTTTTCCTTTTAATAATTCTTCATATCTTGCAATAATCTTTTCTGTTTCTTTATCAGCTATACTCCCACCTCTTATATTCTAGATTTTTCAAATGTTTTTTGTTTAATATACTTTTTCAATTCGTCTTCCCATCTAAAAAATATTTTTTTATTATCTAATTTTCCTGTTTCTGTCTTTACATCACCAGAAACTTTATGAAATATGTCATTAAATAAAACAACTGTTTCTGATTCTAATAATTCTGGCATGTTAGTCATTTTAGAATATTTAACTAAAGTCTCTTTTAATTTTGCTCTTAATAGGATATTATTCCATACTGCATCCCAATTTCCTGCCCATTCTTTTATATTTCCGGCTATACTTTTTATAACATCTGATTCCCCATTAATTAAAGCATCAGTTGGTTGTAGAGAATCTGTTTTTGAATCATATTTCATTAAATCTACAAAACCATTTTCTTTTAAAGGGTCCTCTTCCCATTCTTTTCTTACTTCAGTAATTTGAGTTATTCTTCTCCATTTATGCATTCCATCTGGACTCCTTATTGGGTTACAAATAACTATTATATCTGTAGCTTTGAAACTTGTTCTAGGAACTTTTAAATCATTTACAACTCTATCAAAAACACCATAAGGACTATCTCCATGAATTGTTCCTGCTACTACATTAGCAAGAGCACCGACACGCATTGCTTCGTACAAAGCTAAAGCTTCTGTGCTTCTAATTTCTCCAACTATTAAAGAAGAATCTCCCATTCTTAATGAAGTTCTTATGCCTTCGTCTGCTGCAATTTCAGAAGATTTTCCCATTAAAGCAGCTCTTACTTTCATAGGTTGAATATTATAACCAAGATCACGAAGTTTATCTGTACTTAATTCGAAGGTATCTTCAACAGTAATTATTCTAAACTTTCTCATTATTTCTAACAAACAAGAATCTAAGAAACTGGTTTTACCAGAACCTCTTGTACCTGCAACAATCATTGTTCTTGCTCCATCAATTAAAAAACTAATTAAACCAGCTGCTAAAGGAGACAACATTCTATTCTCAATGTATAAGGGCAAAGTCCAAGGTTTGTCTCTGTGTCTTCTTAATGAAAAAGCCAAACCGCTGGGATTTAATGGTCTAGTGATTATTGCTACTCTGTTTCTTGAATTTGGAAGAGTTAATTCTGTATCTAAAACAGGATTTGCTTCGTCTAAAGGTCTTCCGGATAATAATCTAAATTTGGTTGCCCATCCTTCTCCATCATCTAAGCTTGGATAAATATTTGTAACACATTCATCATAATCCGCATGTACTAAAAATATTGGAGTTTGTCCTATAGGACCATTTATAGAAATATCTTGTACTTTTTTATCATTTAATAAAATTTCAATTAATCCAAAACCAACAGTATATCTAACTAAGATATCTGCTAACTCTTCTATTTCGTTATAAGAAATTTCTATACCTCTATGGGTTGCTAATTCAGTAAGCAAATCTTTTCCTATATTAAAAAAAGTTCTTCTTATTCTTTCTGGATCTACGAACTCTTCTGCTTTTGGTTTGTGTTCTGATAAAACAGATTTTGCTAAAGTTAATAACATATATTTATCTTCAGAAATTTTAAATTCAGGAGGTTCTAGGTGATATAATAATTTTATATCTCCGGGAGTTCTAAAAATAGTTACATTTGTTTTTGCATCAATCGAATAAGCATCTATCTCTTCTCCATTTAGAGGAGGATCTGCCATTAATCTAGTATACATAAAATCTGGAGTTATTACTGCTCTGAAAATTTTTCTGTAGACTTCCCTTGTTCCAATTTGATAACCATCAATATATGGTTTTGCCATAGCAATTAATTTTGTTTGGTCTAAAAAGTTTTTTACTAAACTCAATAAATTAATATAATGTTGTCTGCATTCTGAACATTTAGGTATTGTAGTTTTTCCCTGTAAAATTGTTTCTTCTCTAACTAATCTTTTCAATTCTACGTAAGCTCCAATTGGGTCTGATCTTAACAAATTAAGAATTATGTATTGAACTTGAGATAATCTTTCGGGCAAACAAGTAGTACATTCTAAACTTGTTCCCATTGCACCCAAAGATAAAATTTTTTTCTGTTTTAAAAAATAATTGTGTATGTTTGCTATTTCTATCAACATCGAAGTGTTATCAAAACTATATTCATAATTTTTACCATACTGAGAAAAAACAATTTTATGTACACTTGGATTTTGTATTAAATATTCTATTGTTTTGGACATACAAATATCGCTATCTTCAATTGAAGGAGAGAATGAATAATTATTATAATTCATCCACATAATTTCTTCATTACCTTCTTTTATTACTTCGTAATCACCTGGCTTTGTTTTCTTGCTAAATAACATTTTATACATAAATACATTTATATAGGGGTTTATATACTTTAATAATTATAACTATTAAAACTTTCGATTTAAAATGCCTGAGGTGACAACAGCTGAAAACGTTCTAGCAGATTTAAATGCTAGAATAAGAGTTCTTGAAGAAAAGCAGAACATTTTAAGAGAGAAATTGCTAGTCGTTAATCAAAATATGCTAGAAGAGTATAAAAGAATTATACAAGAAATAAAGATTATAAATACCGATTTAAGGGATTTAAAAGAAGAATTATCTAATAATAAAGAAATGATGAGACATTTCATAAAAGAGATGGAAAATTTTGCTAGAAAGGAAAATTTATTAATTTTAGAAAAGTATATTAAGTTGTGGGACCCTATGAAATTTGTAACCGAAGCAGAGGTTATAAAGCTGGTAAAAGAAAAGAGGTAAATAATGGCAAACGATTTTAGAGATATAAAAGAAGGTGTAGCAAGAAATTCTGATAATCCAGGAATTAGTGGAATGCAACCTTCTATGTTACCTAAAGAAGAAATTGCAACACAAGCAATGGAAGAAGCTCCTTCTGCTGAACCAGAAATACCAGAAGAATCCTCTGAAGAACCTATGGAAGATATTCCAAATACTCCTTTGATACCTGCTACTTCAGTTCCAATGACAGAACAACCAAGAAGAGATTTCCAAGAACAAATAGAAGAAATAACAGAAGCAGTAGTTAATGAAAAATGGGAAGAATTAATGACCAATGTTGGAAATATCGCAATATGGAGAGAAAAAATTAATACCGATATAAGATCAATAAAACAAGAAGTAATAAGAATTGAAGAGAGATTTGGAAATTTACAAAATGCAGTTATTGGTAAAATAGAAGATTATCATCAAACTATGACAAATGTTGGAGCAGAGATGAAAGCTCTTGAAAAAGTTCTAGAAAGAATAATGCAGCCTTTAGCAACAAATATTAGAGAATTAAACAAAATAACAGAAGATTTAAAGAAAAAAAGATAATTTTTATTTACTTCCACCAACTTGGTGACCTACAAATCTAACAGTTAATGAAGCGATTATTAACATGAATATAGCTCCTAAAGTTCTTGGATGAAATAAGGTTCTTAAAGTTTCAGAACTAATTGTTTTGGTTGTATTTCCTACGGTTTGGTAAGGAGTAAATACATCTCCAAATACTTGAGTTAATCCGATTAATAAAATTAAAAATGCGATTATCATTACTGTCCACATACTTAGATTATTCCAAATATTTTCTTCTTTTATTCCAAAGTGCATCAATACTCCAAATAATAAAATTAAAAATATTGCAATAAAAACAAACCAAGGAATAACATAATTAATTAAATCGGTAATTGAAGCTGTAAATAAAGTTATCATAGCAACAGAAAATGCTGCTATAAATTTTAATGCACTATTATCTCCAAGAATTTTTGTTTTATCTAATAAAGCGTATAATGCCGCAAAAATAAATAAGAAAGTAAAAATTGGTAAAAAATAATTTAACAAACCCATATCCATTAAAGTTGCCATTTTATTTGAATATATAATCTTTCAAAGATTTTGGTGTCTTTGCTTCTTTTCTACTAAACATTGCTACTACAACTACAATTGTACCTATTAAAATTACCCAAGCTTTATCTTCATCAGTAGGATGGAACCAAGTTGGCATATATAATCCTGCGCTAGGAGATAATGCCCATATAATTCCAAGTATTGAAATTATTAAAGCAACAACCAAAGCTATTCCTCCCCAATCTTCAGTAGGCGTTCCAAACATTCCTGCGACCATTAAAAACATTAAAGCAACTATAATTAACAAAGAAACTTTTGGTAAAAATTGATTTATTAGGTAAACTATTTGTGGTTGTGCAATTAATAATGCACCCATTACCAAAGAAACTACAACATTAATATTTGTTTTTGGATTCTCTTCTTTATCCTTTCCTAGAATCTTTAATTTTTCTAATAAAGCAAAAACTATTGAAAATACTAGTAAGAAAGGAAGTAAATATTCATATACTCCCATTGCCTGTAATGATTGAAATGTTGAAGCTACACTCATTTTTCCTCTTTTTTATTTGTCTTAAATCCAGTTACATATAAGATCGCACCTATAATCACCGCTAATAAAACTATACTTGAAACTGCAGAACCCCCCCAATGGTTCATAACATAATTATATGAAATTTCTAACCAAGAACATTCTTGACCAGATGTACAGTAAACTGATTGTGATGAAATTGAAGCCATAAATATTATTATAACACCCACAAACATACCTACTGTAAAGATATAATAAAAAGTTTTATGTTTCTTTTTTAAATCAAATTCATCTGTAGTTGCAAATACTCCTATCATTAATAAAAAGCTAATTGAAACAATAACTAATAAAATTATATTAGGTAAGGCTTTTGTCATTGCAGTAACTACTTTATTACTTGCTATAACCAATAAAGCGATAACAAAAGAAACCATGGAATCAAGATTTTTCTTTGGTTTCTTATCTTCTGCACCTAAAATCATTGTTTTTTCTAAAATTGCAAAAACAATTGTGAAAACTAATAAGAAAGGCAGCAATATATCAAATAATCCAAACGATTGAAAAAATTCAATGGCTCCTGCCAATGGTGAACTTGCCATATCTTTTTATAGGATATATTATTTATAAAGCTTATTGTTTAATAATATAAAGAAAAAATAATATTTTTAATAAAAAAACGAAATTTAATCTAAATCTTCTTGTATTGCAGAATTTTCACCATCTTCCATTGATGGAATTGCTGTTTTTGATATGATCATTACTTGATCTATTGCTTTAACAAGTGGATGTGGAACTATAACTCCTTTTGCACCGCCAAGCATTTTAGTCAATAATGAACCTTTTGTTGCTCTTACACGCCAACCAGCAATTTTATTTCCTTGTAAAATTGATTCTTCTACAACTCCAAAGAAAGAACCTTCATCAGTGTAAACTCCCATTTCAAAAAGTTCTGTTACGTTTCTGACTCTTAACATTTTATTCCTCCTTATTAATCCTTTATGAGTGGATACTAATGGCAAACTTTTTAAGTTTATATAATTTTCCTTTTTAATGATAACTTACAAGAATCTGACTTTAATTGGAACTTCGCATATTGCTATACAAAGTATAGAAGAAGTTAAAACCATAATTCGTGAAAAAAAACCAGAAATAGTTGCTTTAGAATTAGATAAACCAAGATTTCAAGCTTTGCTTTCTAAGAAAAAATATAAATTAAGACTAAGAGATATTCAAAGATTTGGACTTAAGGGGTTTTTATTTAATTTTATTGGGGCATTTGCAGAAAAAAAGATGGGAAAACTTGTTGGAGTAACTCCTGGTTCTGAAATGAGAGTGGCTATACGAGAAGCAAGAGAAATAAATGCACAAATTGCTCTAATTGACCAAGATATTTCTATTACTTTAAGGAGACTATCTCAAAAATTAACTTGGAAAGAAAAATTTAGATTCATTAAAGATGTCATCAAAAGTCTTTTTGTTAGAGAAAAAATAAATTTTGATTTGAAAAAAGTTCCTGATCAAAAAACCATAGATAAATTAACAAAGAATGTTAAAAAACAATACCCCAATTTCTATTTAGTCTTAGTAGATGAAAGAAATAAGTACATGGCACAAAATTTATATAATCTAATGCAACAAGATAATAGTATAATTGCTATTGTTGGCGCAGGTCATGAAAAAGAAATAATAAACGAAATAAAAAAATGGGAATATTTAGCAAAAAAGAGGTAAATAGACTTGTTATTGCTATCTTAATTTTAGGTTTTATTTTTGGGTATAATGATAAAGCCGATGTTTTTAATTGGAATCATTGGTTAACAAATTTTGTTTTAGTT
Organism: Candidatus Nanoarchaeia archaeon; assembly: GCA_028716945.1. Lineage (GTDB taxonomy): Archaea > Nanobdellota > Nanobdellia > SCGC-AAA011-G17 > JAFCDX01 > JAQUOT01. Next base: position 354,000 of record JAQUOT010000001.1, on the reverse strand, counting down.
TTATTGGTAGTTTCAATTTCAGTTTTATTACATCAACTAGTTCAAAAATTAGTCGCAAAGAAATATGGGTGTCAAACCGAATTTGATTTATGGAAAATTAAAAGGTATAGTTATAGACTAAAAGATAAATTTCCAAAAAAGGTTGGACCTTGGACAATTGAAGGACTTCCAGCTTATTTATTTTCAATTTTTATTACTTTAATTTCAAATGGATTGTGGTTTTTTGCTGCAACAGGAACTACAGTTATAGAAACTAATGAATCAAAAAGAATTGGAAGGGTTTTTCCAAAAATAACCGGTATGGAAAAAGCAATTGTAATATTTTCTGGAGCATTAGTGAATTTACTTTTGGTTTTAGTATTATCCAATTTAGCAGCTTGGACAGGAATAAATTTTGACTTATTTATTATAATAAATTTGTGGATATGTGTTTTTAGTTTAGTTCCTTTACCGGGATTAGAAGGTTTAGAAATTTTATTTGGTTCTTTATCATTTTATATTTTTAGTATTGCTTTTTTTGCATTTTCTTTGGCCTTAAGTCAAATAAATTTTATTTTAGCTACAATAACAACAATATTAATTTCATTTGCAATAATGATGTTTTACATTTACATTTATGAAAAGAAGTAGGTGACTTGTGAGTTTAGATCTGTTAGTAGGAGAAAAAAATTTAAGTGGTGTAGCAGCAAGATTTGTAGCAGAATTAATCAGACAGGGAAAAGCGAGAAGATTAGTACAAGAAGAACTTGGAAAAACAAAAATGCCTTGTTATAATAATAGAATTACTGAATTCATAAATGAGCGAGCAAAAAAAGGTGTTAAAATTAACTATTTAGGATATGATAGGGGATATTTTATAATGCGTGATGAAGAAAAAGGATTTCTTATTTATCTTGCATAAAGAAAGGTATATAAAGAATCAATTAAAAGATTTTTTATGCAAACACATTATAAAAAGTATGGAATTAATGCAATAGCTGAAGGAGAAGTTGTTAAATTTTTAAAAATTGCACGAAGTTTAGAAGAACATTTTAATGAAGATTCTAATTTTGTAAAAAAACAACTCAAATTTTTTGAGACTTATACTATTAATCAATTTTCTAGAGTTTATGGGAATATGATTTATTTAGATAATTATATTAGAAAATTAAATACAACCTCCAAACTTTACCAGAGTAAAAAAGCACAATTAGAAAATTTACACACAGAATTTATGGGTTTATTAATGATATCCAAAATACATTCTCCCAAAGAAGAAATTCCTGAAGAAATGAAACAAATTATTGATGATTATATGAAAAGAGACTGGATTCTTAAAGCAAAAGTGAATTAAAAAGGTTTAAATAATAATGTTCGTATAAGAATATATGGATAAAAAAACGGTTTTGGAAAAAATCAATACCGAATTACAAATTCAAGGGAAATCTAAACAAACACAAAAAGCTTATTGCTTCTATAACGAAATGTTTCTTAACTTTATAAAAAAAGATTGTTCTAAAATAACCGAGGATGATGTAAAAAAATTCTTAGCATATTTATTATCAGAAAAAAAATATGATTGTTCTTCTGCTGCATTAGCAAAAGCTTCTTTGAAATTCTTTTATGATGGATTATTAAAGAAAAAAATAATGGATGATATAAAAACTCCAAAAAAAGTAAGAAAATTGCCAGATGTTTTAACTAAAGAAGAAATAAAAGTTTTAATAAATAATTCAAAAACCTTAAGAAATAAATTAATGATTGAAATTATGTATTCTTCTGGATTAAGAGTAAGTGAATGTTCTAAAATAAGAATGGCAGATATTAATATTGAAGATAAAACTGGATTATTAAAATCTGGAAAAGGAGGGAAAGATAGATTTTTTATTTTATCAGAAACTTTAATTAAAGATTTAAAAGAATATATGAAAGAAGAGCCAGATTTAACTTATATTTTCTATGGAAAAAATAGGGATGAACCTATAAGCGTTAGAGCAATTCAAAGAGTTGTAAGTAGAGTTGCAAAAAGATCTGGAATAAAAAAACATGTTTATTGTCATTTACTTAGACATGCTTTTGCTACACATTTACTTGAATATGGAGTTGACATTAGATTAATTCAAGAATTATTAGCTCACACTAATTTACAAACAACACAATTCTATACAAAAGTTAGTAAAACCCAATTAAAGAAGGTTAAAAGCCCTTTAGATACTTTTTAAGTAATTACTATTAAGTGATTAAAATAGAAACATTTATAAAGTAAAGATGTAATAATTAAAATAAAATGAAATTAAATGTCTTCACAAATCTTGATGAATTGGTTCTTCATTTAAAAGAGGAATCACCTAAAGAAAACTATAAAGTTGAAGTAGGTTTAAGGCCTTCTGGAATAATTCATTTAGGAAATATGATAACCTTGGCGTATGCTGCATGGCTGGTTAATTCTCTTGGAACACATAAATCCAAATTAAATGTAACTATCTGTGATATTGATGCTCAAGGGGTTGATGGAAATACCTTAAAGACTTATAATCATTTACCAGACGCGTATGAGTGTCATGAAACTTTTGCAGATCATAGTACAGCAAATATAAAAGACTATGTAAGCTTATTATCTGAAGAATTAGGAGTAGAATTTACTTTTAGCAAACTTTCAGATATACAAAAAAATGAATCATATAGATGGGGAATTGAAAGATTACTTTCAGATCCAACACATTTAAAAGAAATATTAGGTATGGATAATCTTAAGCATGGAAAAGTTCCAGTTTTCCCAATATGTCCAACTTGTAAAACTGCAACAAAAAGTTTTTCAGATTATGATAATATAAGTAAAAAAATAAAATCTCATTGTAAACAATGCGATGAAGATAGAGAATATTATTTATTTGATCCCAATATAGAACTACCGGTTCATTTTTTAATAGATCCTATAAGAGATGGATTAGTAGAACCTCTCTCAGACGTTCATGTATTTGGTGGAGATTATAATGAATTACATGGACAAAATCAAATCAAAAAAGTAGATAAAATAAAGATGTTCAACGAAGCTGCATGTTTGTTTAATAAAACAATTGGAACAAAATATTTAGTGGGTCCTCTATTTTATAGCGAAGATGGATCTAAGATGAGTAAAAGCAATCTTAATGGATTAAGTTTAGATAAATTAAAAGAACATTTTAGAGGACTTTCAGGAAAAGAATGGATTAAACACATTATTGGTTTTTCTAGATATCTTATAAAAAATAATGTTACCCATACAGACTATTCCATAACAAAAAATGAACTATTGGGTGGATCTTTTACACAAAAATATTAAATAAAAAAAGAAAAATAAAAAATTTAGAATTTATCTTTTCTTTTTTCCTCCACGAGCCATTTGAGCTTCGCAGACGTTACCTTTTCCATCTACATAGTAAAGATAACCTTTTTTTCTTTGAACTACATTTTTTACTAAAATTTTTCCCATTTATTTTCACCTCACATAATTTTTTTATTAATTATTGTATTTAATCTGTTTGTTTTATTTATAAATCTTTTTATATCGACGAGAAATCTAGATTTTCCGAAGAAAGGTTTAGAATTTTTATTTTATTAAAAGTTTTAAGTAATACTTAAACTCTTTTGTCTCTATTCTGCTTAAACTCTTTAAGAATAACTTAAATGTTTTGCTTGCTATCACAAGAAATATCTTTTTTATTTTTCGAAGTCTACGATAATTTCTAAATCTTTAAATTCTAATTTTTTATTTTCATCGTCGGAAAAATATATATGGTAAGCATTTAAGTCTCCATCGTGATATAATAAGAATAAATTTTTATTTTGATGAGATAATCTTTCAGATAAATGTTCAAAAGCTTCTTCTCCCCTTTCAAAATAAGATATGAAAGGAATTTTTTCCTCGACAGAAGATCCATTATTCGCAAGCATATAAACTTCAAATTCTATAACTCTACAATCTTTTAAGTCTTTAAATCTCGCATTTAATGTACTTTGGGTTATTGGAATATGCTCTTCTTTTATTAATTTAGCTCTTTTTCTGAAGATAACCCTATATTCTTTATTACATAACCAAGCATGCGGATTAATTAAAAAACTATTATTATATTCAAATTTTTCTTCGCGAATACCATATTTCAATAAATTTTTTTTAATCTTTCTTTGTTTTTCTTCTAAATTTTCCATATTTTTGCAGAATAAACTTAATATTTAAGCATAGTTGTCTAAAAACATATAAATTAAGGAGAATAAATAAATTTATAAATCGATTTTGCATTAATTTTATATGCCTACAAAAGAAAAATTGCTAAAAATAATGTGCAATTATTGTAATTGGTATATTAAAACCCTTGGAAATGCACCAGGTTATCCTACGCTAATTATATTTGCTTTGGTTTTATTATTAGGTTCTAATTAAATTCTCGACGATAAAGTATTTGTTTACTGCAAAATAGGAAGATTTATATATTAATCGTGTGTATTTATGTGTATAAAAATGTTAAGAAAAGAAGATGTTATAGAGATAAATAAACAATTCGATAAAGGCATTGTCGTAAATAAAACAAGTTTAGAATATACTATATCCACTTTAAAAAATACTAAAAGTTGGTTGAGACAGGCAGCTTGTTTAACAAGAGCAATCTTAATTGATCATATTTTTGAAGAGGGCAATAAAAGAACTGCCGCAGCCTTAATATTAACTTATTTCGAAGCAAATAAATTTGCTTATGATGCTTATAAATTAGATAAAATCATCGAAAAAATAGTTAAAAAGAATATAACTAGTATAAAAGAAATTGAGGTATTAATTAAAAGTGTTACAAGATAAAGAATTTGTGGATTTGGCTAAAAAAATTATTAAAGAAAAGCCAGAAGTATTTGAGGCCTTAATGGACTTTGAAAAAACTGGAAGAGTCCCAAAATTTACTAAAAAGGAAAGAATAGATATCACTATAGATAGCGAAATTTTAAGAAAATTTAGGGCTTATTGTGAAAAGAATAGTTTAAAAATATCTAATGTTATAGAAAAATTAATTAAAAATAATTTAAATAACTAAATTCTCGACGATAAAATTGTTTTTCGAAAGGTATTTAAGTTTTTAGGTTATCTTTATTTTATGGCAGAAAAACCAAATTTAGTTCAAAAAGTAAATGAAGAAAGATCTAGCCTTTTATTTATGCTTAATGTCTTAACAACTTATGCGGTTAAATATGCATACAAATTAACTGATAATGGAGAGGATTTACTTAATTCAAATGGAACTTTTAAACATCATGAAGATGAATATTTAGGATTGCCAATTCAACGTAAAGAGACTCATCAATATAGGGGGCCTTTAGCCCGTAATGGAATATGAAAAAAATATATTCTAGTCAAAAAGATATCGAGAGATGGCTTTGCAATCCTAACAACAATATTACTCTTAAACTGACATCTAAACAAGAAATTAAACTGTTTTATGAAGTATTAACCCAACTAAAAAAATAAAGATTCCCAACGATAAAACTAAAAATAAATTAGAATATCAAAAACCAAAATTCAATAAAAGCGTTGATGAAAATAGATCATATTTTAGAATAGAAGTTCTTTTAGTAAACTTATTTAGGTATAGAAAAGAATTTTTTTCTTCTAAAGATGAAGAATATAAATCTAGACTTAAAGGATATGCTATTGAAATAGCTCGAGCAATACATAAGGTAATAGATCGAACAGAAAATAAATACGAAGATAAACCTTATTTTCATCCCCACGATAGAGAAGAGTTGGAAAAACCAGAAGAAGGATCTAGGATTGAAAGAATTATTGGGGATGAAATAACTTCTATTGAAGATGAATTCATTTAATCGTTCTTTTCGAAAGTAATTTAAACTTTTAGGTATTCTTAATTATATGAAAAAAACCAAAAAAGATTATTTTATATCTATGGAAACAATAGAAGCATTACTCCCTTCTGAAGGATTATCTGCAAATGAACCTAATCAACAATATTCTTCAAAAGCCTTAAGAAAAATTAAAGACCAAATACAAAAACTAAGTACATACCATTATGATAATTCATTAGCACCACTTAGAAGGATAACTATTTAATTCTCGACGATAATTGCTTCATTTAATCGTTCTTATACGAACAGTTTAGAAAGGTTTATAAGGCTTACAGAGGTTTTAAATTAGATGGATACAAAAACTTGCTTAATTGAAGATATGCCAATGCAATCTATAATAGATTATTCTGAATTCAATAACGATATACTTTCTAAAAACATAATAATTCGTAGAACCGAAGAAGTATGTATAAGTATAACCCTCGACCAAGTTATAAAATGTATGAATAATTTACTAAAAGAAAAAATTTTATTAAATTATGAGAGAAAAACTTTAGATCTTCTAAAGAGTTTAATAAATATAAAAATTAAAAATAAATGTCGTTTTACTAAAATTAAAAATGAAGATTTTATTAAATTTGCGAGGTATGCATTTGAAGCAAATATCGAAAGAGCCTCTTGGGTACAAGATAAAATAATAGAAAATAATTTAAAAAAAGAATATAATGAAAATATCTCTAAAATACTTTTTATTTTAAATCAAAATATTCTTTTATTAAAAAAGATAAAAGAGATAAATCCAGAAAGTGAAGAAGAATTTATAAGAGAAATAAAAAAAGTAAGAGAAATTGGACCGAAGATACAAAAAAATATATTAGGTACTTATTTATCTTTGGGAGAGCAATTAAATGAAGAAAACATTGTTGATGAAATTTTTAATGATACTTTAGAATGTATTTCTAAATGTTATCCGTTAGAATAAAATGAAAAAAGTTGTAGATACAAACTTTTTTGTAACTGCTTGTATTTCAAATTCTTATAAAAACAAGATATTAAATTATTTAAAAGATAATGACTCTTTAACTGTCCTTACAATATCTAATGAAATACGGCATAAACTGTTAATTATTAGTACCGCCCTTACTTTTTTTATGAAAATTTCAATAAAAGGAGATTTAACTAAATTCCCTGTACTCAATGAACTAAAGGCAAATGTAAGAGAAGTATATGATTATTTGGTATCATTAAAAGAAGCCGATAGATATTTAATTATTCAAAATATTTTAAGAGATGCAGGAAAATTCCTTGCTTTTCTCAATAATATTAATTATTATCCCCCAAAAGATAATGAAGTATTAGTTATCGTTGAAAAACACAGTCCTATATTTAATGTTAAGTTAAACGGCTTAAAGAGTAGAGATATAAATCATTTATATTTGATGTATGATTATACCCAAAAGTTTGCTTCTGAAATTAAATTTTATACTGATGATAAAGGAGATTATTTAAATAATAAAAAGTTAATCGAAAGTTTGTTTACAGATATTAAACTTATGGGTTTCTCAGATTATTAATTATTTTATGTAAACTATAAATAATCTAGAAATGTTTATATAATTAAAAGACATCTAAAATATATGCCAATTAAAATCAGTGCTATAGGATATGGTTTAGCTGCAATATTAGGGGCTGGAGCAGTAATACTAGCTGGATTAAATAATCCCAATTGGTATTATTTCTTAGGTGCTTCTTTATTAGCATTAGTACTTTCTATATTATTAAGAAAATTATAAATTTATTAATAATTCTTTAGAAAGGAGTTTATTATATTTAGTAATCTAACTTTTCTGTTCATATAAGCTTCGTTATATGGCTGTTATAGATAACTTTATAAATATCTTTTCTATAAATGAAATATGGATACAAAAGATAAAATAATTGGCAAGCTAAAGCATTGTTATAATTGTAAAAGCACCAATTTAAAGCCTAAAAATAACCTTATTACTTTAGGAAATAAATTTTCTGAAATTAAAGTATTAGAATGTCAAAAATGTGGAGAAACTTATTCTAGTATGGATGAAGCAGAAAAGGTTAGAAAAACTATGCATCCTTCAATTATTAATAGAATTTCTTCTCTTTTTACACAAAATAAAACAAAATCTCTTAATATTTTTAGAGATAAATTACTTTAATTCTTTATACCTTTTAATTTCATAACCTGTGCAAGGAGAAGTATGTATAAATATTATTATTTCTTCTTTGTTCTCTGCAAAATCCCAACCAATTAAAATATACCTTTTACCAAGTATAGATAAAAAAGAATGAGTATAAGAATGCAAGCAATAAAATGGGCTAGTTTTACTTATTAATTTAGAAGTATCTAAATAAAGCTCATTTTTTGTAATTAAGATCCCATTATTAAAGGATTCTTGTAAAAAAGTTTTAGAGTAATTGTGTAATAGGATATCTTTTTCTGCATCTCCAGAATAAACTACTTTGCCTTCACTTACTAGTTTTCTGGCTTTTTCTATTAAATTTATATCCATAACTCTTTTAAGAGTTTTAAATATATAAAGGTTTATGCGATTTCTTTAGAAGTTAAGCGGAAGACTTATAAAATTTATTATACCCTTAAAAGTAAGAGGTGTTCAGGACCTCAGACTGAATTCTGAGATTGTGAAAAATGACTAAACAAAAACCATTTAGAGTTAACATAGACCACCTAAAAGAAAAATGTGATGGTAACTTTATGCCTTTAGTAGATTTAGGCCTCATTGTAGATATTTTTAGATTTCTTACTAGACCAGATGTAAGAAAGGAGTTAGGAATTCCAGATAGCGCGGTTTACATGAACACTGATTATAATGAAGAAAACCGGAGGTATCATGTAAGTAATTTGTATCATCCAACAAGCCGAGATGTTTTTAGTGAAGAGTATAGTGAAGCTGAACTTAATAGGATGATGAAAAGATACCAAAAGGAATAAATTCTCAAAAATAACACGTCATATAATGACCAAAGTTATGCGATTTCTTTAGAAGTTGTATAACATGCATTATGCGATAGATTTATAAGATTTAAAGGGGTTTAATTAACATGGCAAAAAATAAGTTACACTTGGGAGCGAAATGGATATTTCGTATTAATAGTTATATTAAATTTCTTAGTTTATGGATTATAGTTGCAGGTATTTTATTTGGTATGCTTACAAACAAAATTTTTAATACTTTTATTATATACCCTATTTTAGGCACGATACTTATTACTCTTGTTTGTGGAGAAATTTATGCACAGTTAGCTTATCGTTTTTGGGCTTATGAATTTAGAGAGGATGGGTTTAGATCAGAAAGAGGGATTATTTGGAAAAAATATAGTAATATCCCTTATACAAAAATACAAAATGTGGATATTCAAAGAGGAATATTCGCGAGAATTTTTGGATTTTCTAGTATTATGATACAAACAGCAGGGTATTCTGCACAAACCTCCTCAGAAGGATATATTCCGGCAGTAAGCATTGTAGATGCTGAAAAGATTAGAAACTTTTTAATGAAAAAGATTGGAAAAAAAGACGGATTATAATAATTTCTCAAAAATAAAAGCGACCATATAATGACCAGGGTTATGTGGTTTCTTTAGAAGTTGTATAACATGCATTATGCGATAGATTTATAAATTTTATCTGATATTCAAAAGTAAGAGGTGTTCAGGTACCTCAGCTGTTTCTGAGAATATTGAAGATGATTATACCTATTCCAATATTTATATCTGGTGAAGATAAGGGGTTAGATAACATCTTAAGAGAAAAAGGCTATAAATTAGATATAGCTTTAACATCAACTACCCCTACTGAATTAGCGCAACAAGTTAAAAAATATGCTGATTCTGTTAAAAGGAAGGATATACAAAATTTTATTGTTGTTCCAATGGAAATGATTCCTGGAGCATATGAACAGATTAAGAATAATAAAACCCAACTAAATCCATTTTATTTTAAAGATGAAATAAGCCTTGGATATTTAATTTATAAAAAATAAGTTAAGCTTTCTCAAAAATAAACACGTGCGTTTAATGATCGGGGTTATGTGGTTTCTTTAGAAATTAAACGGAAGGCTTTTAAATCTTAGTTTTTCTTGGAAGGTTTTATAAGTTTTTTGTAATTATTAATTATATGGGAAAAACTTTAGTAGATAGAGTAAAAAATACTATAATAGGAACAGTAGCTTTTGCTGGCGGTTTTGCATTTATTTTGGGAGGAGTAACCTGTTTACATTTTGCTTGTTATTATAGTGAAATAAAAGCGAATGAACAGAGATATCCAAAGGCCAAAGTTGAATTCCTAGATTATACAAAATATTATTTTAAGGATTTTAGCTTTACTAAAAAATCTGGAATTGAATTAGCTGATGATTATTTTAAAGAATTAACTCAAAAGTAACATGTGCGCATAATGAATATTATATGAACACTATGCCTCAGATGCCTTTAGAAGGGGTTATTTTACTGATTTTGGCCAGTATTTCTTCTTGTTTTAACCAAAAGATAGATTACAACACCTGCAAATGGAATACCCAAAGTAAAAAACCATAACCAATTCATTTTTTCATTTATGAATTAACATACTCCCTTGTGCCATTTCATAAGCCAAATCATCAGCTTCTTTATAATTTATTATATTTATTTTATAATTCAATTGATTAGATAAGTTAATCAATACTCCTTTAATAAAAACTATTACAACAACTGGAGTAGATTGTTCCTTTACTACTTTTATTTTTGAATTAAAACAAATGGCTCTAAACTCAGATAATTCATCTTTTTTATTTTTTATAGGAACTAAGCATACCTTTTCATACAATTCATCTAATGCCATCATAGTAGGCCCTAATAGGCTGTCTTTATCTGTGTAGGGTAAATGAGATATTACTTTGATATTAATAATTAAATTAGGTAATCTTTTTCCAAAAATTGAAGTTGTTAGTTTTTCCATTTATTTAACAACCTGGTAAAATATTTAATCCTTTCTAAACTCAACTAACTTACCCGCTTTAATTTCTATCTTATCTGCTTTACGTAAATTAGCTTCTTGTTTCTTATCTAAAATAGAATAATGCTTAACACTATCAAGATAATCATGAATATACCATAAATCTTCTTTATCTGTTGCCCAGTTTTTATCATCAAATACTGAAAGATCTACTGGATTAGAAAAGCTTCTTAATGTTTTCTTGCCATTATCCATAAAATACTCATGGAAATAACTCATTACTAATTCTTTTATATCTCTATAAACTGGTTCTCTATATCTCAATACAGCATGATTTGTTTTTGTTATAGCCCCCCATTTGCCGTGTTTTTGAAATACAGCCAGTACATGCTCATAATCTTCTTTTGTCGTCTTTAAATCAACTAGTAAAGGTTTTTCCCCTTGTAATCTTAATGCTAAAGCAGCTAATATTGCTCCTTCTATACAATGAGCTTTTTTTGTTTTAAGAACCATTCTTGGAGACATACATGTTTCTCCTTGCTCTTCAAAGTTTATTTCAATTTTATTTAAAAAATCCTGAATCTTTTTAGGAGTATCTAGCTTCTTTAGAATTTTTAACTCTTTTTTATTTAGATTTAACATTTTAACTACCTTTTTTAAAAGATTTACTCATTTCTGCTCTTGCTAATCTAAATTCCATTAACTCTTTTTCTAAAGAGTCTGTTTTAAAACCTAATCTTTTAAGATCTTGTATGTGCCCTTTCATAGATATTATTAATTGTAATGCTTTTTCTAATTCTTGCTTTTTAAGTAAATGCCTTGTTTCTTTAATTAAAGGGGCGAGGATTTCAGAAGTATTAGAAAAATATTCTGAATCTTCTTCAGAAAGGGGTTTTATATTTTTTCTTTCTATTTCTTCTTCTGAAAGAGTTCTATCTGGATAAGGATCAGAAGACATTAACAAAATTAATCTTTCTAAAAAGGCATTTGCTTTTTTAATTAGTTTAGAGATATCCATAGTATACTAAGGAATAATGAGAAATATTTAATTGTTTCTAAAATTATTTTGAGGGCGTGTCTCTGGAATCAATTAAAGATGCTTCCATAACTCTTTCTTCTTCTATTATTGAAGGAAGAATTTTTTTATATAATTCATTTAATTCTTCTTCAAATTGTTTTTTATCAAAAACTACTTTATCTCCCTTAATAAAATATTTTATATGCTTTCTTTTTTTTAAAATTTTATCTTTTTCTTTTAAAGTTAAACAGCGTGCTTCTAGTTTAGTTGCTTTTAAAATCCTATGATATTCAACTAAATGTCCTAAAAATAAACCTGCTTCCTCCGCATTTTTATGAGAATTAGACAAAATAGCACCAGATTTATACCAATTACATAATTTTAAGTATTCTCCTTGAAAAATAGTGTTGTCTGGTTCTTTTCTAACTCTTTCTAATAGTTTTGGCATATATTTATTAATGAAAGTTAATTGTTGTGAAAAATCTCCTTTTTTACTTAAGTATTGTTCTAATGTAGTCATGAGTTTTATGAAGAAGGACAAATATTTAATCCTTTCTTTTTAATAAATTATAAACATAAACGTACATTCCACAAGACCAAGCAAAAGGATAATCTGCTTTAAAGAACATTTTCTTTACAGGTTTTTTATCAAAATATACTTCATAGACTTCTTTTTCTGCGTTAATAACTTCTGCGATTTGATTAAAGGTTTTAAGCGCTTCTTTTTTCCTATCTAATCTCGATAATGCGACAACATACCAACAACCTATCCATAACCATGAAAATCCATTATGATACATTACTTTACCTCTTAAAAAATTCAAAGGAGCTCTTCTCCAGAAAGTATAATTTGGATAAGAACTAGGCAAAGGGGTTTTATCTTTAAAATTCTCTTTAATATAATCCAAAATAGATTCTGCTTTGTCTTTATCTGCTACTCCTAGAATAATTGCTAATAAATTTCCTATTGTACAAAAATAAAAATCTTTTTTTGTTGTCCAAGAACTATAAAATTTTTCTTTCCAAAATTCTTTATTGATAATTTCTCGAAGTAAAACAACTTTTTCCTTATAATCCGAAGCATTTTCATTAATCAAAGCAGATAATAAAATAAAAGCATTTAGTGCTCCAAAATGTAATACATTTGTATATAAAGTATGTCCTCGTTTTAAGGTTGTATCTTCCCAAGTTGCAAAAAAACCCTCTTTAATCAAGTTATTTTGATAATGTAAAAAATTCCAGTCAATAATTTGCTTTAATTTTGAATAATTTCTTTTTAAATATTCCAAATCCTTTGTTTCTTTTATATATTGAAGAAAAGTTATTAAAAAAATTGAGTTTTGATCTATTGCTTTTGACAAAAATATCGAAGTAGAATATCTTATTCCTAAGGGCTTTCTTTTGATTTTAAGGCCTAAATACTTTAAACCTACATGATATCTATCGATTCTTCTGGGAATTTGTCCTAATTCGTTTAAATTGCTTAAAAAAAGATTCAAATTGTTTCTAACCGCTTCAAAATCTTTAACTTTTATTGAACCGAATGAAGCAAATAATGAATCTCTAGCCCAATAATCATCAAATCTATGTAATCCTGCTACAATTCCTTGATCTAAATAACATTCTCTTAAACCTTTTAATGAAATATCATAAGCTTCTTTTATTGAGGATTTTTCCATTAAAAAATTAGAATTTAATAGCTATTTAAGAATTATTGATATAAAATTGTTAGAATTATGCGCTTAAAACTTTTAAGCGTTGCTTAAATATTATAACTATATTGTCTTCTATAGAAATATTTATATTAAACTTTATTTTTATATTAAGATGGCAAATGATGATGAAATTGAAAAGTTATTAAAAGGATTAAAATATGTTTGGGCAGATTTTGGTGTAATAGAGAAAAAATTAAAAGATATTAAAAAAGATAATCATGGTGCTAAATTGTCTATAAGCAATCCAGAAGTATATAGAGACGTACATAGGAAATTAGAAATAATCAAAGAAAGTGTGAAGGTATATTTAGCTAATTTATTAGATTTAAAAAAAGCTTCAAAAGGAAGAGATACAGAAAGTTTAGTTAATAATTTAGGTTTCTTAAAAATAAAAGTAGATGATGAATTAAAAAATCTTTAAAAATAATTATAAAAATCCTCTGATTAAAAAATGATCTTGTTTTGATTTATAAATCCCTTTTTCTTGAATAAATTCGTAATGTTTTATGGGATTATCATATATTATGTGTGCTTGCGGTTTTGATTTAGCTACAGCATCTATATGTTCTTCTCCTACAATTATAATCCCTTTTTCTAAGCTATTTAATGTGTCTATAATCTCTTTTTCTCTTTTTTCCCCATAAATTTCAGTTTGTTTTACAGTAGGAATAATTTGTATCCTATCATCTTTATAAACTAAAAGATATAATGGCGAATTTTTTAATAAAGAATATTCTAATCCAACAATTAATTTTTCTCCATCTTTTGGAGTAGATTCAATCAAAGACAATATTAATTTTAATTGATTTGCAAAGCAAGTATTACTTTTTCCTTCTGGTTGATGTACTTCTGAAATTATTCCTAATTTATCTATTAAAGTTTCCATTAATTCATTAAAAGTTATGTGTGAATTTTGTGGGGTTTGTATCATTTTGAATCAGATTTTAGTAATGTACTTAGATTTATATACTTTTCTTATTGTCACCACTTAGGAGTACAACCTTTTCCAAACCAAAGATTTAAATTCTGAGGAGTTATCCAGTATAAAGTATGTTATCGTGGTTATTCAAAAAAGTGGGCGTTCAAGGTGATCAGGTTAAATTAGACACCAAATTACATGAATCTTTTTCTAATATAAAAATAGATATAAAAGAGATTGGAAATTGGATAAATCATTTTAAGCAAAAGCACGACGAGAATGATGAAAAACACGAGAATCATGAGAAAAATATTATGCATTTATCGCGAAGAATTAGTGCAATTGAAGATAAGCTAGAAAATTTGAGCGTTCAATCGTTCATGAACGTTCATGAACGCTCAGCTGAAATAGGTTTAAACGAGGCAACTCCTTCGAATTCAGGTAGTCAACTGTTCATGAACGTTCAATCGTTCATGAACGTTCAAACTATCGAAAAACTGACTCCTGCACAGAAAAATATACTTGGTTTACTAGTTTATGCAGGTGGTCCATTGGGTTATGATGATATTTCAAAAAAGTTAGGGTTGAGTATAGTTACAGTTAGAAGACATATTAACGACATAAAAAAAGTTGGATTCAAATTAGAAGAAAAAAACAGTGCTAAAGGAAGAAAAAAATTATTTTATTTTGGTGAAAAAGAAAAGAGAGCTATATTAAAAGAAGCAAAGTGAGAGTTCTGATAGATCTAAAATTTTAAAAAAGAGATAAGTTTTTTAATTAAAAAGTGAGTTTTTGTAGCAAAAATTTAATGGTTTTGGGTAGGTAAAAACCTCAAAATAATATTCTCTTTTATCAAAAGTGAGAGTTCATTCTTATTAAAATATATTAAAAAAGAAGGGAGGTAAGAATCTAAGAAAGAGAGGAATGGGTAGGATTAAGATTTAAAGAAAAGTGAGAGTTCGTAATATATTAATTCTTTAAAATAAAGGAAAAAAGAGGGGGATTTTTAATAGAAAAATAAAGGGGTATAATAATATAACCAAAGGTGAGAGTTAAATAAGGTCTTTTGTAAAAGATTCTATAAAAAAGAAAGAAGTTGGAGAGAGAGTTTAGGAGATCTTAGGAAAGTGAGAGTTCTTTTAAGAAATTATCTTGTAAGGAAAAGTGAGGAAAAAATATGTATCATTTTTGTAGTGGTGTCTCAATGAAATATATATTTTCAAAAGTGATACATCAAAATGCATAAGAGTATATAAACAAAAACATCTTACAAAAAAGATAGTGGTGATTTACGACGAAAAAAGAGATTAATATTCTTAATATAATGAAAAAAGAAAAGTGTGAATGGGAAGAAGCTTCTAATAGAGAAAAACAACGTAAAACTTTAAAAGAATTTTTTTCTGCTTAAAATTAACCTATATAAGCATTTTTCTTATCATTAGATTTATCTGCGCTTTTCTCTGCTACAACAACAGGTAATCTGATATGTGGAGGTAAATTAATTTCTTGAGATAATACTAATGCTTTAACATTGCATTTAGATAAAGTAGCATTAAACAAAGCTTCCATTAATTTTGTGTCTAATTTCTTTGTTTTCTTCCAGGTATCTACTACTGTTTTTGCATCATTCTCGTCGGATCCTGGCATGTATAACAAATACCCTCCAAGAAGAATTTTACCAAATTTAGGTTCATAATCTATAACGAATTCGAATGTAAATTTCAATGCAGTTTGGTTAGAAATATTTAATTTTTCTTCAGCAACATTAACTATTTTTAAATCTGATTTAATACTTAATTTCCCTGTCAATTCATCTGCAAGCCTTGCTGCATCTATTTTTGTTATTGTAAAATTTACTATTGGCATAAAGATTTTATATAGAAGGGATATTTAAAGCTTATTGTTACATTTCCTGCACTGTTTCTATCCCTAGTAATGACAAACTTTCCTTAATAATATACATAAAAGCCTTAACTATTGATATTCTTTGCTCCTTATATTCTGAATTTATTACAGGACATTTATGATAAAATTCATTAAAATTTTGTGCTAATTCTGTAGAATAATTTGCAATTATTGCTGGATTTAAATGCGTATAAGATTGATTAACTATATCTGGAAAAGCTGATAATTTTTTAATTAATTCTATCTCGGGTTCTTCTAAGTTTTTAAGCTTGAATGTTGTTTTTTTAGTTTTAACCTTTTCAAGAATACTATTTGCACGAGCATAACTATATTGTAAATAAGGTCCTGTATCTCCTTCAAAATCCAAGAATCTCTCTATATCAAATATAATATTATTATTTCTTTTGTTTTTTAAATCTCCAAAGAATATTGCACCAATAGCTATTTTCCTTGCTATTTCGTCTTTGTTTTTTAGTTTTGGATTCTTTTTTTCTATGGTTTTTTTAGCTAAATCTATTGTTTCTTGCAGGATTTCTTCCATGAAAACAGTCTTTCCTTTTCTTGTAGCAAACTTCTTTCCTTCTTTATCTAAGTATAAACCGTGCTCAATATGGATGCAATTTTTAGCCCATTTATACCCTAATAGTTCTAGAACTTTAAAGAATTGTTTAAAGTGTAATTGTTGTTCTGAACCTACTTCATATAACATTTTTTCAAATTTATATTTTTTATAACGGTCGATTGCAGCTGTAATATCCCTAGTAGCATACAAAGTAGTACCATCTTTCTTCTGTATTAAACATACTTCAAGATTATATTTTTCAAGATTAACTACTAAAGCCTCTTCAGATTCTTCTAAAAGATTCTTTGTTTTTAGCTCTTTTATAGTTGATTGCATCTTATTATTGTAATAAGATTCTCCAGAATTTACGTCGAATTTTATACCTAAAATCTTGTATATTTTATCAAATTCTTTTATACTTAATTCTCTGAAGAATTTCCATAATTTTAATGCTTCTTTATCTCCTAATTCTAGTTTTTTAAACCAGGCTCTTGCTTCATCTTCGTATTCTTCAGAATTGGCTTTAACATAAACTTCAAGTAAATGCTCTATTGGATTTTTCTTTAATTTAGTTGCAGAACCAAACTTTTTATATCCAACAATTAACTTACCAAACTGAGTTCCCCAGTCTCCTAAATAATTAATTTTTATGGTTTTAAATCCTAGTTTTTTGTGTATTTCTGATAGAGAATTACCTATAATTGTAGATCTTAAATGGCCTATTCCGAAGGGTTTTGCAATGTTTGGAGAGGACATATCTATAACAATTGTTTTATTTTTACCAAGATGGGAGTTTCCATATTTTTCTTTTTCCTTCAATATTTGATTAATAACTTCTTCAGCCAATAATTCCTTGTTAATAAAGAAGTTTAGATAGCCTCCATTAACAGTTATTTTTTCTATAGCTTTGGTTGGTTTTATTTTTTTATGAAGATCTTGGGCTATTTCTATAGGGTTTTTCTTATATTCTCTAGCCAAAGGAAAGCAAGGAAAAGCATAATCTCCTAGTTCTTTTGAAGGAGGTATCTCTAATGTTGGATTTTTTACATGCTTTTCTAGAAGTTTTATTATCTCTTTTTGGAAGTCCATTTTATTGTTAGATTAAATTTAATTAATAAACCTTTTCTTTTAGTAGTTTTTTACATAATAAAACAAAGAGAGTTGGGTCTAGTTTAATACCTACATTTAATAAATTAGAAGCCAATTCCTTACCTATTTTCATCTCGTCATCATGATTAGGAATATATTGGAATAGTTTGTTTAGTGAATAATCACAAATAAAACCTTCATTTAGTTTAACAACACAAGGGGTTAATTTTTCATCATAAACTTTTAAATTAGTCAAATCTACATAACATTTATCATTGAAATAAAACTTCTTAAAATAGAAATTATGATTGAATAATTCCACTGCAATTATATCTTTTAATATTTCCTTAAAAGGAGTCTTTCTTGTATAATTCTCATTATCAACTACATTAAATCTTGTTTGTAAAGTATGTTCGTATGTCCTAGAAGGATTGTGTATCTTACCTAAGTACTTAACAAACCTCTGTCTTGGAGCCATTTTTACTCTAGACCATTTGTTTTCTACAAGATAAGCGTATTCCTGGTTCTTGAGCTTTTTAACCCGAATATACATATAAATTTAATAGTGCCTAACTATAAAAATCTTGTTAAATAGCATTAGAAGCTTTATAAAAATAGTTTAATTTATTTTAATTTTTTAAAAATATTTTGTTTTCCTTCCCAAACAAGTGCTTCTTTGAGAACTTCTTGAATGGTATTTACTGGAATTATTTTAATTTGTTTCAAATTATCTTTTCTTAAAACAATATCTTTTTTATTGCTTTCAGGTATGATTATTCTTTTAACTCCGGCCTCTATTGCAGCAAGCACTTTGGCATTTATTCCACCTACAGCTAAAACTTCTCCTCTAATAGATAAAGATCCAGTCATAGCCGTGTCTTGTCTTACAGGTATTTTCTTTAAAGCAGAAATGATAGATGTAGCAACTGCGATTGAAGCAGAATCTCCTTCTACTCCTTCTAAAGAAGTTCCTAAAAACTGACAATAAATATCATACTTCTCTTTAATATCTTCTCCAAAGTATTTCATAACAATAGCTGAAACATTCTTAACTGCTTCCTTAGCAATTTCTCCAAGTTTTCCAGTAGCAATAAAGTCTGCTCTTTTTCCACCAGGAGTAACTTCTGATTCTATTGGAAGCATTATTCCAGACAAAGCACCACCAGAACCAATTACTGCTAAACCATTAACTCTACCCACAATTTTACCTGAAGTAATTATAACTTGATATTTCTTTTTTTGTTCTATATATTTATCTGCCATTTGTTGTTCTAAAGTTCTTGCCACATTTTTTGCTTTTAAGATATGTTCTTTTTCTACTACCTTATCTCTTTGTCCTATAGCAATATCTCCTGCTGCTCTAACTAAACCTCCGAGTTCTCTTAATCTAACTGTTAAAGCATTAGAAGTTCCTGCCATTAATCTTGCTTCATAAATAATATGATCAACTGCTTCTTTTGAAAAAGGAGGAATCTTATCATCTTTTTTTACTTCTTGTGCAACAAATCTTGCTATTTTATTTTGATTTTCTAAAGTATCAGGCATATTTTCATTCATGTAAACTTCATAACCATAACCTCTTATTCTAGACCTTAAAGCAGGATGTAAATGTTTTATGGTTTCAAAATTACCTGCAGCTACTAAAATAAAATCAGCTGGTGCTGGTTCTGACCTTACCATTGAACCAGAAGATCTTTCAGATTGACCAGTAATAGGATATTTCTTTTCTTGTAGAGCAGTTAGTAATTCTTGTTGTGAATGTTGATCTAAGTTAGCAATTTCATCTATAAACAAAACTCCACCATTTGCCCTGTGTATAAATCCAGGAACTAAACGTTCGTATGAAGGAGTTCCTAAACCTCCAGATTGTAAAGGATCATGTAAGCAATCTCCAAGCAAAGCTCCTGCATGTGCTCCTGTAGCATCAATAAAGGGTGCTTTTTGTTTTGTTGAATTATCTATTAATATTTTTGGAATCTTAAAATCTGATTTAGATAGACGTTTATTTAGGTTCAAAATCAACATGGTGCCCAAAATAAAAACTACCCCTGTAATTAAAGAAGCAGCATAAATAACATCTGAAATCATTTTAGTTTTCCACATATAATAAGGAAACAAAGAAACTATAATTAATAAAACAAAAACAATGAAATTCTTATTTTTTCCAGGACCTAGGCTTTGTATTTTTGCTCTTTGTATTAATTCTTTACCTTTCCCTTTTGGAAAAACTTTGATTATAGGTATGTTTTCATCAGAGGCGTTATCAAAAGATAATACATCTACAAGCTTTTCTTTAGGTAGTAATTCTGCTAAAGCCTGTCCTAACATTGATTTTCCAGTACCTGGCTCTCCAATTAGTAAAACATTTCTTCTCTGGCTTGAGGCTTTCTTAATAATATCTAAACCTTGATCTTGGCCTATTATCTGATCTGCTATCTTATCAGAAACTACAATCTCTTTAGTGGTTTTAAAATTCAATTTATCCATAATATATCTTAGAAACGATGAATATAAAAAACTTTAGATTATAAATTTTAAATGTAAAGTGCCCTTTCTTTTAAAAGTTTGGCATTTGCTCCTGCTTCTTCTTCCAATGATTGCATAGAATTTTGAATAGTTTCTATTTCTTTAGTTAATAATTTTAAATCGCTCCCACCTTGTTGAAATGCTGGCGTTTGTTCACTTTTCGCAGAATCATAACATTTTTTTAATAATTCGCTAACTCTACCAGAATAAGGCGGATTAATATTTTTATCTAAATATTCACCCATTTTAAAAGAATTTAAATTATATCCTCTTCAGCAATAACTACAAAGTCGCCAACTGCTATTACAGATGAAAAAGGTATTAATAAAGCACCATTTTTGTCTCTTTCTAGGTTAAGACCTTCACAATATCCTGTTGGATTCCTCAAAAGGATTTGCAATAATTCGCCAGTTCTGGTCTCAAAAGAAAGGTTGATAACTTCACCAAATCTTTTTCCTGTTTTACTAACAACCGTCTTTCCTATTAGCTGTCTTGAGTATAATTTTGAATCGTTTAAGTTTTCCATCATTGTAGATTACATCGAACTTTTATATAAAGATTTCTAATTTATGAAGCCTATTTAAAGTTTATTATTTTTGAGAATTTAAGATAGATTCTACTAAAGGGGTTGGAAGGTATTTAACAAATTCAAAAAGAACTGTCTGTTTGTAAACAATAATTTGGCCTTTCTTGAATCCTTTAATTATAGGTGAGATGCTTTGTTTTTCTACAATGTCTTTGTTTGCTGCCAAGAAAAGTATTGCTTTTAACTTTTCAGTAGAACTATAATCTGCAGGTAAGAATTGGATTGCTTGTTCAGGCATGCCTTTTTGAGCCAAAAATTCTTTTATTGGATTATTTGATTTTAATAAACTTATAATTTCCTGTTTGTTTATAGTTATTGTTTTTTCTGTTAAACTAAAGTTTGGATCTAAGTTTTCTTCAATAAAAGATATGTCCATTATAATTAATTTATAGTTTGAACCCAAGATTTCAGAATAACTTTTGGAATTGTATGAATTGATATCTGTAATGATGTTTGGAAGTTGTTCTGTATTTGCATTTTTCATATTATAACTTATACCTGTCAGATAAGCATTGTTGTCTTTTAACAGAAGAATATTATCTTGAATTGGTAAATTCTCTTGTAGGTTTAAAAAGTCCATATAAACAAAAACACCAAAGATTGCCAACAAAATTGCTAACATAAAAACAAACGAAATTGCTGCAAGAATTATTTTTTTAATTAATTTGAAAATTAAAAAAGTTAGAATTAAGAATATTAAAATAAAAATGAGTAAATAAGCCATAAACTTAGTTATTAAGCCATATATTTAAACTTTTTGTATTTATTTTATAATTAGTTTACACTTATTTTACAATTATTTTAATATTAATTTATATTTATTTTTCTTTTAATTTAGAACTAGTTTAAGTTTAATTTAGTTTACAGATACTACTACACTACTGCAAGATGTAAAACAATAATAATAATTTACATAATAAGATTTTTTTATTAAGGTGTAAAATAATTTAGAAATAAAAGGATTGTAAAACAAGAATTAAATGAACACTTTAACAAAATTAAGATAGGTAAATTTTTAAGGTAAATAATTTCATAACCTTACATGAAAACAATTATTTTTGATTTTGATGGAACACTAGCAGACACTTTTGATAGTTTCTTAAAAATAATGAATAATTTAGCTGAAGAGTATAATTTTAATAAAATAACCAAACAAGACATACCTAACCTAAGAGAGATGGGAGCAAAAGAAGTTTTTAAAACTTTAAATATATCTCTATTTAAGTTACCTTCTTTAACAAAAAGATTTAGATTAGAATTGAATAAGGAGATTAAAAATCTAAGATCTACAATTCCCATCAAATTTACATTACTTAGACTTAAAGAAAAAGGGCTCAGACTTTTAATTTTAACCTCAAATTCTAAAGAGAATGTAGAAACATTTCTAAAAAAGAACAATTTAGAACTTTTTGATAAAATTTACTCTGCAAGCAGTGTTTTTGGTAAATCTAGCACAATGAAGAAAATTTTAAAATTAGAAGGATTAAGGAAGGATGAAGTCTTTTATGTTGGGGATGAAGTAAGGGACATAGAAGCCTGTAAAAAAGTTGGGGTTAGAATAGTAGTAGTAACTTGGGGGTATAATTCTAAAAATATACTAAAATCATCAAAACCAGATTTTCTTATAAACCAACCAAAGGATTTATTAAAACTAAAAGACATAATTTATTCATGAAATTTGTGGGGGTTGACTTAGCTTGGTCTGAAAGAAATGCTTCAGGTCTAGCTGTACTTTCTGGAAACAAAGAAAAAGCTGAATTGATTTTAGCCAAAATTGGAACCTCTGATCAAGAAATCTTAGATTTTATAAAAGAAGGTACAAAAGAAGATAAAGCTTTCATTTCAATTGATGCACCTTTAATTGTTCCAAACAAAACTGGAAGAAGGGTGGCTGAAGAAATAACTGGCAAGTTATTTAGAAAGTTTAATGCAGGTGCTCACCCAGCTAACAGAACTAGACTAAGTTCTTTTACTGGTTCAATTAGGGGAGAAGTAATTTCTAAAAAATTAGAAAAACAAGGTTATGAACATAATCCAAAAACCAAGAAATTTGAAAATTCAAACAAGTTCTTTGAAGTTTATCCACACCCCTCAATTGTAGTTTTATTTAAATTAGATAAAATTTTACAATACAAAGCAAAACCAAAAAGAGATTATAATTTTAGATATAAGGAATTTAAGAAATATCAATCTTATTTGAAAGGTTTAGAAAAGGCTGAAACCAAATTAGTTTTACCCAAAAAAATAACAAATTTAGATGTTACTAAACTAAGGGGTAAAAAATTGAAGAATTACGAAGATTTACTGGATGGAGTATTTTGTGCTTATCTTTCTTACTATATTTGGAAAAATCCTGAAAAATGTGCTATTTTAGGAAATTTTAAAAAAGGTTATATTTTGACTCCAATATTTGAATACCAAAAAGAATTATTAAAATAATTAATTAGAATTTCTTATTTTTCTTATTGCATTGTATTGCTTGTCTTCAATTGTGTTATTACTACTTAAATTTGGCCTTACCATATTATCCAAAAACTCTTCACCATACTTTTCTTTAATTAAAGTAACAAAGATACCAATTATGTTTGGGTATTGCTGGTGGTTTAAATGGTAATAGATCTTATCTTTTCTAAAAGTAGATTGTCTTTCTTCAACAAGCCAAAGCTGTTTGTAACTATCTACCCAGTATCTTACTGGAGCAGTATAACTTCTTAGACATCTTGCAATATGTTGTATGTAACTTTCTTTGTATTTATGCAAATACCAAAGAACTGCAACTGCTTTTTTAGAATTGATAATATTTTCTATGCAATCAATATTATGAATCATCCAACTACATTCTTCTTTTGAAATTTGTGTTGAAAGTGAACTTTGGTCTTTTAGAATATTAATGAATTTAGATTTTATCTCATAAATTGGTTGTTGATGTCCTAGAACGCTCCTGAAAACCTGAATCAAATCAAGTTCTTGTGTTGTCATAATTTCATTCCCCTTTTTCTCCGCGAGTTTTTTTGGAGATTGAACTTGTTTATAAACATTTTTATTTTTTTCATGAAAAACCTATTCTTATATGAACCCAGTAATTCTTATACGAACTTTTTAATATAGTTTCTGTAAAATTATCATATAGATTTTAGTTTCTATTTTGTATTATAATAATGTTTATAATCAAACAAAACAAAATACTTTTTCTGCTGAGAATGGAATATGGAAGACCTCTTTTTAAAAAAACAATTAATAGAACTTTTTATAAAAAATAATTATCTTCCAAGTCCAGATATACTAAATGCCAAGAATATCGACGAGAGTTTTATTTCTGTTATTCAACAATTTAATTTACAAAATCAAAACAAACCAACAATTTTCAATCAAGATTTGTTAAATTTACTAACAAAAGAAAATAAAAAAGAATTATTGGTGAATTGGATAGAATTTGAAAAGGCAAAAGTTTCTAGTGAAAAAGGACAAGACAAAGAAATATATGGAAGTTTTTTAAAAATATTAAAAGCAGAATTCTCTGATAAACTTCCAGATTTAACAGAAGAAATAAAACCTGAAAAGTCAATAGAGCCTGAAAAAGAACTAGAATCTAATATTTTAATCTTAAAAGGTTATAAAGAAACAACAAAAAAAAGAGAATTAAAAGACTTTGTTTATTATTTTAGATCTAGGTATGAATCTTTAAAAAAGATTTTAATGAACCATATTGAATTACAAAATACAGTTTCTATACAAAAATTAAGAAATCCTACAGAAAAGAAAGAGGTTTCTTTAATTGGAGTAGTTTCTAATAAACTTAAAACAAAAAATAAAAATACAATTTTATTATTAGAAGATACTACTGGAACAATAAATGTACTTATAAACAAAAATAGAAAAGAGCTTAATGATATTGCTGAGGATATAGTTCTTGATGAAGTAATAGGTATTAAGGGTGTTCTTGACCAAAATATAATTTTTGTTAATGAATTATTCTTACCAGATATACCTTTAGATTTAAAAATAAAGAAATGTGAAGATGATGTTTATTCAGTTTTTATAGGAGACGTACATTTAGGTTTAAAACAATTCTTAGCAGAAGATTTTTCAAGATTTATTTCTTTTTTAAATAAAGAATTTGGCACCAAAGAACAAAAAGAACTTGCCTCAAAAATAAAATATTTATTTATAGTAGGAGATTTAGTGGAAGGAGTAGGTGTTTATCCTGGACAAGAACAAGATTTAGAAATAAAAGATATATACAAACAATACGAATATCTTGCTTCGCAACTAGCAAAAATACCAAAGGAAATAAAAATAATTGTTTGTGGAGGAAATCACGATGCTTTAAGGATTGCAGAACCACAACCTATTTTTGATAAAAAATTAGCTAAAGCACTTTATGATTTACCTAATATAACTATGGTTACTAATCCTTCTGTAGTAAATATCCATGCCTCAGCAAATTTTTCTGGATTTGATGTTTTATTATATCATGGATACAGTTTTCCTTTTTATGCTAATGAAGTTCAAAGTATAAGGACAAACGGTGGACAAGAAAGAATAGATTTGATTATGAAATTTTTATTACAAAGAAGACATTTGGCTCCAACACACACTTCTAATTTATACATTCCAGATCCAACACAAGATTCTTTAGTTATAGATAGAGTTCCTGATTTTTTTGTAACAGGGCATTTACATAAAATTTGTGTTACAAATTACAAAAATATTACCTGCTTAAATTGCTCTTGCTGGGCATCACAAACCGCAGATATGGAAAGAAGAGGAATTATTCCAGATCCCAGCAAGGCAATCGCCGTAAATCTAAAAACAAGAGAAATAAAAATAATGAGTTTTGCAAAATGAGCGAAGAAAACATAAAAAAATACTTTGAGAATATAAATTTAGGTATTCAGGAAGCTTATAAAAAAGCAAATTTAGCAAGAGCTAAAGGTTATGATCCTGATTTAGAAGTAAGTATTCCTTTAACAAAAGATATGTCAGAACGTGTAATTGGTTTGGTTTCTGTTGTAGCTCCTCAAATCATTAATTCTGGAATAATAGAAAGAATAAAAGAACTTGAAAAAGAATATGGATTGCAGGATTGGAGAGTTGCTTTCAAAGCAGCAGAAGAAGTAGCACAAGAAAAATTCTGTAAATTTAAAAATAAATTAGAAGCTATAGAAGTTGGTTTAAGACTTGGACTTGCTTATTTAACTAACGGGGTTGTTTCTTCTCCTTTAGAAGGTTTTGTAAAACTAGAAGCTAAAAAAAGAAAAGATGGAAAAGAATATTTATGTTTATACTTTTCTGGGCCAATTAGATCTGCAGGAACAACTGCAAGCTGTGCATTTATTGGGCTGGCAGATTATGTAAGAATGAAATTGGGTTATGATGTTTATGATCCTACTCAAGAAGAAATTAAAAGAGCTTCTTCAGAAATACATTATTTCCATGATAGAATTACTAATTTACAATATTTACCTTCGGAACAAGAAATAGAATTTTTAACAAAAAACTTACCTATACAAATTGATGGAGACCCTTCAGAAGAAATTGAAGTTCCAAATTATAAAGATTTAGAAAGAATTAAAGCAAATAAATTAAGAAGTGGTTATTGTTTGGTTATGGCAGAAGGTTTATCCCAAAAATTAGCTAAATTCTGGGGAAAATTTTCTAAATGGAATAAAGAGTTTGGAATGGAACATTGGATATTTGCAGAACAGTTTGTTGATTTACAAAAGAAAATTAAAGCAGGTAAAGCAGTAATATCAAAAGAAGGAGTATTAGTAAAACCAGATTTTACTTATATTAAAGACTTGGTTGCAGGACGTCCAATATTAGGATATCCTCTAAGGACAGGAACATTTAGATTAAGATATGGAAGATCAAGAGTTTCTGGATTTTCTTCAGATGCAATATGCCCATCAACAATGGCGGTTTTAAAAAATTATATTGCAATTGGAACACAATTAAGAACTGAAAGGCCTGGTAAATCTACTACTTTAGCTTCTTGTGATTCTATAGAAGGACCGATTGTAAAATTAAAAGATGGTTCTGTAATATTTATAGAAAATGAAGAACATGCGAGACAAGTTTTAAGTGAGATAGAAGAAATTATTTTCTTAGGAGATATTTTAGTTAATTATGGAGATTTCTTAGATAGATCACATATGTTATTGCCTGCAGGATATTGTGAAGAGTGGTGGGCCTTAGAATTAGAAAAAGAATTAAAAGAAAAAGACAAAGAAAAATATACTAAACTTTTATCTAATCCTATAAAAGAAAAGATTTCTGCTCAAGAAGCCATAAATATTTCTAGAGATTACAAAATTCCTTTACATCCGAGATATACTTATCATTGGAAAGACATAAAAGTTGAACAATTACTAAGTTTGTTAGATTGGTTAAAAACCGCAGTAATTAAAAAAGATAGAATAATTTTTCCTTTACAATATGATATTAAAAAAGATATTTCTGGAATAGATCCAAAAAGAGTTCTAGAAGTACTTGGAGTTCCACACAAAGTTTCTGCTAAAGAGTATGTTATTATAGAAAATGATTGGGCAGATGCTTTCAAAATAAGTTTAGGATTTTATACAAAAGATTTTGATTATGATACAATTCATAAAAAGATAGAAAAGAGTAAAGAATTAGATAATTTAGAAATTATAAATAAGCTTTCAGAAGTAAAAATAAGAGACAAATCTGGTTATTTTATTGGTTCTAGAATGGGTCGTCCTGAAAAATCTAAAATGAGAAAAATGACAGGAAGTCCACATACTTTATTTCCTGTTGGAGAAGAAGGAGGAAGATTAAGATGTTTTCAAGCAGCTTTAGAATTAGGAAGAATTACAGGAGATTTTCCAAATTATTATTGTGATAAATGTCAAAAAGAAACAATATATCCAAATTGTGAAGTTTGTAATAATAAAACTAGAGAAATATGGGAATGTACTCTTTGTGGAAAATTAGATAAACAATGTATGAAAAAAGACCAAGAAGGAAATCCACATAAATGTTTTATGTACAAAACAAAACCAATTGATATAAAACACTATTTTGATAATGCTTTAGAAAAATTAAAATTAGCTGAAGCACCACAATTAATCAAAGGAGTTAGAGGGGCGTTAAATGAACAACGTATTCCAGAACATTTAATAAAAGGAATTTTAAGGGCTTTACATAATATCTATGTTAACAAAGATGGAACTACTAGATATGATATGACTGAAGCAACTATAACTCACTTCAAACCAAAAGAAATTGGAACTTCTATAGAAAAATTAAAAGAACTTGGATATGAAAAAGATGTTTATGGAAAAGATTTAGAAAACGAAGAACAAATACTTGAATTAAAATGTCAAGATGTTATCTTACCTTCAAGTCCAGAATCTTTAGAAGAAGGAGCAGATATGATATTATATAGGGTTGCTAATTTTTTAGATGATTTACTTGTAAAACTTTATGGAGAAGAAAAATTCTATAATTTAAAATCTAAAAAAGATTTAGTTGGACATTTAGTTATTAGTTTAAGCCCACATACTGCGGCAGGAATTGTAGCAAGAATTATCGGATTTTCAAAGACTCAAGGATTCTATGCTCATCCTTTATTACATAGTGCAATGAGAAGGGATTGTGATGGAGATGAAGCGGGAGTTATGTTGATAATGGATGCTTTATTGAATTTTTCAAGAAAATTATTATCTAGTAAAAGAGGAGCAACACAAGACGAACCAATTATTTTATCTTCTATAATTGTTCCTGCAGAAGTTGATGATATGGTATTCAATATGGATACTGCTTTCAAATATCCTTTAGAATTTTATGAAGCCGCTATGAATTATACCAAACCTGCAGATTTTAAATTGATTGAGACATTTAGATCTAGATTAAATAAACCAGAACAATATGAGGGACTTGGTTTTACTCATGATACTTCAGATATTAATGCAGGAGTACATTGTTCTGTGTATAAAACAATTCCAAGTATGGAAGAAAAAGTTTTTGGACAAATGGAATTAGCAGAAAAAATAAGAGCTGTAGACGAAGTAGACGTAGCAAAATTAATAATTGATAGACATTTTATTAGAGACATTAAAGGTAATTTAAGAAAATTCTCACAGCAAGAATTTAGATGTGTAAATTGTAATGAAAAGTTTAGAAGACCTCCATTAAAAGGAACTTGTACAAAATGCAATGGAAAAATTATTTTTACAATATCTGAAGGATCTATAACAAAATATTTAGGTCCAAGTATGAGCTTAGCAGAAAAATACGAACTACCTCCATACTTAATTCAAGATTTAGAACTCACAAAACAGAGAATTGAAAGTATGTTTGGAAAAGAAAAGGAAAAACAAGAAGGACTTGGCAGATGGTTTGGTTAGAAATATTTAAATTCTTTCCCAAATATAAGGAGATTCTTGCCTACTGCCTGCATTTTTCATAATTTCATATGAAACAGCAATATTAAAAAGACTCCCTTCTAACATATGACATAAATATTTTGCATAAAATTTCTTTGGATATTCTGTTTTATCACTGCTTTCATTATACTGCTTTTTCTCAGAAGCAAGCTCTTCATTTATAAATTTTTCATTATTTTTTCTTTTTCTTATTTTAATTATATCGAATATTTTCTTAGTTTTTCTATCATAATGTATACTTGTAATAGAAAAAATACTTTCTTCTTTATAATCTTCTCTTAATATACCGAATGCAATATTTAATCCTTTTTCCCCACAACCCCCTTTAATTTCACCAAAATAATGACAGAAAATATCTCTTGAATAAGGTTTTTTAGGAAGCGAATTTATTGGTTTATATTTCTTTTTACCTTCTATTAAGTCTTCTAAAGAAGTAAACTTTTGACCAAAACAATTTGTTTTATATTGTTTTTTCATTATAAACTAAAAAAGAATTGTTTATTTAAATATTTATTTAATAGAAAACCACAATTAAAATTCAAGAATCTTCATAAAAAGGTTTAAATACCTACTTTTAATATAAAATTTATGAATAAAAAATTGAGGGTACTTCTTTATAGTAATAATTTATGGATGTTAGCTGAAGGAATGTTAGGTCCTTTATTTGCTGTTTTTGCTCAAAATATTGGTGGAAGTGTTTTAGATATTTCTTGGGCATGGGCTATTTATTTAATGGTTACAGGATTTTTGGTTATTTTATTTGGAAAAATATCGGATCACAATAATTGGATTGGAAGAGAAAAAATAATGTTAATGGGTTATTTATTAAATGCGACTTTTGTAATATCTTATTTATTTGTTTCTAAACCTTGGCATTTATTTTTAGTACAAATTGGATTAGGAATGTCTGTAGCATTAACCATGCCTACTTGGAATGCCTTATTTGCTAAATTTGAAGATAAAAACAAAGAATGTTCTTCTTGGGGATTGGCAGGAGGAGAAGCAAGAATAACCAATGGAATAGCCATATTAATTGGCGGATTAATTGTTACTTTTTTATCTTTTAAAGTTTTATTTGTTACAATGGGAATCATACAAATAATTAATTGTATTTACTTATCGAGGATTTTAAAGTATAAAAAATAAAATTACTGGGAGCAATAGGCATCCCATCATATGATTTCTTCCAACACCTTTAAAGGCAGGCAACATTCCAACTAAAGTTGAAACTACTAAAACACAAAATCCAAAAACTCCAGATAATATAAAACATAAAACCACAATTAAAATTATTATTGCAATACAAGTTGCTTGATAATTTATTTTTGTCATCAAGGTTGCTGCATATTTTGCAATTCCTATTGTTAATAAAGTGGCAATAGCTCCAACAACTAAAGAAACTCCAACAAACAAAATCAAATCATTCAAAGTTAATTCTTTTAATAATTTTTGAATTGCGACAATTGAACCAGATCTAGCTTTGTTAATAGTGTAGAGTCCTACAATTGATAAAAACATAACAATAGAATCTATAGAACCTACTAATATCAACCATTCTCTTCTTGACCATTCTTTTGAAAAACTGGAAGCAGTAATTGCTGCTTGTGAACCTCCTAGTCCAGGTAATAAACCACAAAGTAAACTAGCGAATAATCCAGATCCAACTGATTTGAAAATACTTTTATTTGGCAAATCTTCTATTTTTATTTCTTGATTAGGAATATTTACCTTATCTTTCAAACTAGTTAATAGTCCGCTTGTTCCAAATAATCCAGACAACAAAGGAAATAAAGGATCTTTTATATTTGAAGTTAAAACTAAAATGCCCAATACTCCAGAAATTAAGAAAAAGGTTAATGCCCAAACTTTTTGTTTATCTCTAAAGACTAAAAATATAGAAATTAGAATTAAAATATAAACAATAATATTTTCTATTAAAGAATAAGCCAAAGGAATTATTATAATTAATAAAGGCAAAACAAGAATAACTCCAATTAATCCAAGCAATCCACCAATCAAAGTTAATTTTACTGCTTCATAACCTCTACCTTCTAATAATAAAGCATGTCCTGGTAAAACCGATAATATTGTAGATTCTTCTGGAGCTCCAAGAAAGATTGCTGGAATGGCATTTGTAAATGTATGAACAATTGACATAGAAATAATAAAAACACTTATTACAATTGGGCTAGCAATTTCTAATAACATAGCAGAAAATGAAATTATTAAAACAGTAACTAAATTTATATGGACTCCTGGACAAATTCCAGTAAAAATACCAAAACCCATTCCAATTAACATTGCAATAATTATTTCAATCATTTTAATTCAATCCTCTTTGCAATTATTTCTAATTGGTCTTCATATTCTGTAACGCTTCCAGAAACTTCTACAAAAGAATTTTTTCTTAAATCTAAAGGTTCTTTTTTAAAAATTAAAACAGTAATTTTATCCGAATTTTCTTTTATGTTTAAAATATACAATCCTTGCGTTTCTGTAATGCTTGTAATAGTACCAGAAATTCTTACTTTTTGGTCTAACATTTTAGAATTAATCTCTTTAATAGAATATTCGTCATATTTCAAGTCTTCACAATACAAAGATAGCATTAAAAGACATATTAGGCTAAGGCACAAGCAAATATTGAATAATTGGTCATTATCCATACAAAATAGGAACATTTATATTTTATATTTATTTGTAGTTTTTTATGGATAGGTTCGAATTGATAAAAAGGAATACTGAAGAGATATTAGGAGAAGAAGATTTAGTTCAATTATTAAAAAATAAAGAAAAATTAAAACATTATATTGGTTTTGAAATTTCTAATAAACCACATATTGGTCATGGATTAGTTTGTATGGCCAAAGTAAAAGATCTTATGGATGCAGGAGTAGATTGCAGTATTTTTTTAGCAGATTGGCATTCTTGGATTAATGACAAACTTGGCGGAGATTTAAAAGTAATTAAGGGAATTGGAGCCGCCTATTTTAAAGAGTGTATTCTGGCTGGGTTTAAATGTGTAGGCGGAGATACTAAGAAATTGAAATTCCTTTTAGGTTCTGATTTATATCATAATAACGATTTATATTGGTCTACTTTAATAGACATTAGTAAAAATACTAGTTTGGCTAGAATTTTGAGAAGTATAACTATAATGGGAAGGGCAGAAGGAGACTCTGTGGATTTTGCTAAATTAATATATCCTCCTATGCAAGTAGCAGATATTTTTATACAAGGAATAAATTTACCTCATGCAGGAATGGATCAAAGAAAAGCACAAGTTATTGCAAGAGATGTTGCATTGAAATTAAATTTTAGTCCTTTATTAAATAAGAAAAAAGAAAAGATAAAACCTATTGCAATTCATGGACATTTGATTTTAGGATTACAAAAACCTACTACCTGGCCAATTTCTAAAGAAAATTTACAAGAATTTAGGGCTCAAATGAAAATGAGTAAATCTATTCCTTCTTCAGCAGTTTACATGGATGATTCTGAAGAACAGATTAAAGATAAAATCAATAAGGCCTTTTGTTTAGAAAAAGAAATCAGTTATAATCCTATTTTAGATTGGTGTAAATATATTATTTTTGCAATAGGAACTTCTCCAAAACTAGAAATAAAA
Source organism: Candidatus Nanoarchaeia archaeon (assembly GCA_028716945.1). GTDB lineage: Archaea > Nanobdellota > Nanobdellia > SCGC-AAA011-G17 > JAFCDX01 > JAQUOT01. The sequence continues at coordinate 320,849 of JAQUOT010000001.1, read as the reverse complement.
AGATTGGATAAATTTGGTGGCAATATTACTTACAAAGATTACGCAACTCTTGAAAAAGATTTTGCAGAAGGAAAATTACATCCCTCTGATTTAAAAAATGCAGTTGCTCAAAAATTAATAAAAATACTAGAACCTGCAAGAGACCATTTAAATTCACCAAAAATTAAAAAATTAAAGGAAGAAATGGATAAACTAATCATAACGCGGTAATTCTAAAATGAATATAATTAAAATAGAAACTTCTCAAGGAAGTCTTGGTAAAAATATTGGTTGTGAGGAAGCACCTGGTTTAATAGTAAAAGAATTAAAATTAAATGCAGATTCTATTGATATAATTAATAATAATTTAGAAGAAACTAATAATAGTATATATGAAAAAGCTAAATCTGTTAAAGGAAATACAATTTTCATTGGAGGAGACCATTCTATAACTTATTCTACTTTCAAAGCTTTTGCAGAAGGAAAGAAAAATCCAGGATTAATTATATTTGATGCACATATAGATGGAGTTAACAATTTTAATCCTCCAACACATGAAGATTTTTTAAAAGTCCTAGTAGAAACTAGGATATTGAAACCAGAAAACATAATTTTAATAGGAACAAGGGCTTTTAATGAAATAGAAACAGATTTCTTAAATAAATATAAAATTCAATATTACAAACCAGAGCAAATATTTACAAATATGGAAGATGTTTGTGATGTAATAATGGAAAAAGCAAGAGAATTCTCTAATTTGTATATAAGTTTAGATATTGATGTTTTAGATCCTGCTTATGCTCCTGGAACAGGTTATCCTGAAATAAATGGATTAAATACACAACAATTATTTTATTTCTTAAAAAGATTAAAACTCTTAAAGAATTTGGAATGGTTTGATTTAGTTGAAATAAATCCTAAATTAGATTTAAGAAACATAACTATAAAAACTGGAGCAGAAATAATAAAATCGATGTTACAATGAGAGTTTTCATAGGACTTACACTGCCTCAAGAAGTAAGGGATTATATATTTGATTTAGAAAAAGAAATAAGCAAATTACCTGCTAAAATAAAATTTGTACATAAAAAGAACTTGCATGTAACTTTAAAATTCATAGATGAAATAAGCGAAGATAAATTAAAAATAGTTAAAGATAGATTAAGTAAAATAAAATTTAAAAAATTCCCTTCTGCTTTAATGCAATTAGATTTTTTTCCAAATAAAGATAATATAAGAGTTTTATGGGCAGGAATAGACAATAAAAATCCTTTTTATGACATACAAAAACTAATAGATGATGAATTAAGAGATATACTAAAACCAGAAGAAAAATTCCATCCACATATAACTCTTGGAAGGATAAAATTTGTTAAAAACAAAGAAGAATTTCAAGAAACGATAACAAACATAACTATTAAGCCTTTAAAGTTTGAAATAAATCAATTTTGTTTGTTTGAAAGTACTTTGACTAAAGATGGTCCAGAATATAATGTTCTTGAAACTTATAATTTAGCATAGAAATTCTTATAATTAAAATATTTAATTACTTTTTATGGTTTTAGATGTTTTGGTAGACAAATTAAGTAAAAAAGCAATTTCTTCTATCAAAAAAGGTAAAAGATTTATAGTAATTCAAGGTTTAAAAAATACTAATCAACTAGATGAGGTCTATAAAACTATAGGTAGGGCAGTTGATTATAATTTACAATATTTTCAATATCATTATGATAGAGATTTAATAATCAAAGACGTAAAAGAACATAATCAAGTTTATATCTTTGGAGACTGGAGAAAATTTTTTACAGAAAAGAATTTACCTAAATATTTACCAAAAGTCCCAAGTATACTTTTAAAAGTTAAAAATATAAAAAACATTAATAACTTGAATTGATTACTTTTAAAATTTCTTGTGCTTTTTTATCTCCAACTTTTTCTACTTTCAATAATTCTTCTTCTTTGCAATTGAAAAATGATTTTATAGAACCAAATTCTTTTAAAATATTTTTAGCAATTGTTGGTCCAATTCCCGGAAAACACTCTACAATTAGTTCTTGTTGCTCTTTCAATGTCAAAGGCTTTCTTTTTCTTAATAATCCTATAGGTTTTATTCCTCTTTCTAGCTGATTTAATAAGACTTCTATAACAGAAACAGTATCATTAATATTTCTTGTATAAATTATTGGAATTTGATAGACTATTGCTATAGAAACCAACATTCCACGTATTGCATTTGGATGAAAATTTCTCATTTCATACAAGTTTTCTTCTCCTTCTATAATTAAGATAGGAATTTCAAAATTATCCTTTAAAGAAATTAATTGGTCTATTAATCTCTTATTCATTATGGAATTTAAGAAATCATTTTGGGTTTTTCTTTCAATACCAATATTTCCTATGATAAAATCCGCAGAAACTAATTGTTTTTCCTCAAATTTTAGTTTTCTTTTATGTAAAACTTGTATTACTTTTCTCTCCCTATTATCTGCTAAAAATTTCATTTTAAAATTGATTTAATTTTAACTGGTCTCTTTGTTTTTGAGCAAGATTAGTTTTTATGTTCTGTAAAGCAAAATTCATTTTTTTAACTTTATTTTTTGAACTCCAATATGAAGATTCATCTTTAGTATCTTTTGTAATCAAATATACAACCCTTCCGGGGAAAGTTCTTCCTACTCTTCCTGATCTTTGAATAGTTCTTATTTCACTAGCAACAGGCTCGTAAAATACTGCTAAATTTGCGGTTGCAATGTCTAAACCTTCTTCTGAGATTGAAGTTCCAATTAAAACATTATATACCCCTTCAGAAAAGTCTTTTATTGTTTTTACTTGTTCTTTTTGACTAAGCCCTTCTTTTTGTCCTATTAACATAGTAGGTTTTAGTTTTTCTTTCTTTAATAAATCATAAATTTCATTTACAGTATTTCTATAATTTGCAAAAACAATAATTCTTGATTCTGGTTTCTCTTTTAATTGTTGATTAACTAATTCTAATAGTTTATGCATTTTTGGATGTTTATCTTCTTTGAATTTAAAACTTAATTGCATTGCTTTTTGTATTTTAGGACTTTCTAATATTTTTTTAGCTGCTTTTGTTTCTTCAAATTTTAATTTGGTCCAATAATCATTTAATTGTTTAATTCCTTGGGTTTCAATTAGTTCTTGTGCATAACATATTTTTAATAACTGAGCAACTAAAGAAATTCCCCAAAAAGCACCTTTATTTCCACGATTAATCGCTTTTCTTAAAGAAAACTGCAATGTTAACAAGTCTCTTTTATTGAAATTGTTTTTATTTATAGAAAATTTGCTTTTTAATTCCTCCATTTTTTCCATTTTATAATCTTTGATTAAATATTTTATATTAAGAAAATCTTTTGGTAAATCCACTTTAACGTATTCAATTCCTTTTTCTTGCATATAAGGAGAAACATCATCATCTAATTCTGTTCTTATTTCTATATCTTCTATGAAAAGGTTATTGCATATTTCATCTATTTTTTCTTTAGAACTTCCAGGAGAAGCAGTTAAAGCTAAAATTCTTGGACATTTTGAATTTTCATTATAATTCTTTGCAATAATTGTATTAGCATATTTCATTCTTGATCTATGAGCTTCATCTATACATAACAAAGAAACATTTTCCATAGAAATTCTTTTATTTTCTATATCTGATTGAATGGTTTGTGGAGTTGCTACAATTATCTTTGCTTCATCAAATAAACTTCCTCTTGAAGAACCTTTTGTTGCTCCAGTATACCACTGTACTTCATCTTCTCCTAAATTGGTTTCTTTTAAAAAAGATTTTACGTGCTGTGAACATAGGGGTTTTGTAGGAGAACAAATAATTACTTTAGAATCTGGATATTTTTTTAATCTAGCTTCAGCCAATAATATAGCAATTGCGGTTTTTCCTATACCTGTAGGCATAACCACTAAAGTGTTCTTTAATTTGCAGGTTTCTAGAATGTTTTTTTGATAATCTCTAGGAATAAGGTCTTTTATTATCATTTTTACTATTAATTTTTCTAAGCTTATAAGGTTTTGTATATAAAAATATTTATAAATACAAATAGTCATTTAAAACTATGGTAAAAGCAGGTGAAGCAGAAAAACTGGCTTATTTAGCAGAAACTCATGAAAAAAGACTTGTTCATGAATTAGAGAAATTAAATATAAAATATACTCTTGGAATTATAAATAAAGAAACTTATGAATATACTTTAACCCATTTACTAAGGGGAAGATCTGTTCAAGATTGGATGAATTATTATGATAATTATAAAGGACAATGTGCTAAAATAATAGAAGAAGAAAATCATGATAATTGGTTTAGGAATTTTATGTTAATTTTATTGGTCTTAGCAATATTAATACCTTTATCTTTACAATATACTGGTTTTGCAATATCTTCTGGCCAGGAAAATGCAATTTTTGTTGGAAGAACTGTTTCTACAGGCGCTTATTTATCTATCGATGGAGTTGCCCAAGCAATACCCGGAAATTTAGAATTTATAAACGGAGAATATGTCTATAAGATAAACTATTTAAAGGTTCCAAGTTCTGCAAAACATATCGAAATAATAGATAATGGAAATCTAGTATTCGTTAAAAATTTGTAAAATGATATGGATTTTAGGAATCTTGGACATTTTGTCAGCAATAATATTAGTATTACAAAAATTTATTCCTTTTAAATGGGCCATAATTTTTCCAATTTATATAATATTAAAATCAATAATTTTTATTAAAGATTTTTCAAGTATAATTGATTTTATTGCAGCAATATTTTTTATCTTAGCTATATTTGGACATTTTTATATTATAACTTGGTTAGCTGCTTTTTGGATAGTACAGAAAGGAGTATTTTCTTTATTTAGTTAGTTCTATAATATTTAATCTTTTCAAGAAGGCCTTTTTCTTTATCTATTAAGTTTAATAATCTTGAAGGTTTTCCTTCTGCTAAATATTCCATAAATCCTTGTGCTTTTACCCCATTTACATTTACTTCAATTGGTCCTTCCCAATAATTAAGAAAACCAAAATTCATTTCACATTCTTTTAAAATAGGTTTTGTTTTTATTATGAAATCATCAATTTTTATTTCCCATTCTAAATGATATTTTAATTTTGTTTTTTTACTTACCCATTTTTTACCTAAAGGTTTGAAAGTTACTGGTGCTTCTTTTTGTTTATTGTTTGGGTATAAGATAGAAGCCATTTTCTTTCCTTTGTAATCAAAACATACTATTTCTGTATTGTTTGGTAATTGAATTGAGAACCATAACCAAGAATCTTTCATAAACCCTTGTTCTGACCATTGCTTATCATGCCAGATTTTTCCTTTTACAAATTCTTTTCCAATATAACCTTCTGCTTGTAAATTAGGATAAGAAAAATAATACGTAGATTTTGGTCCAAGTTCAATAAAACCTTTTCCTCCTTCTAATAAAGGAACTTTTCTGGATTTTGCTTGTAAATCAAAATAACTTGTTTTTATTCTTAATAGTTCTTTATTCCTTGAAATTTCATAATTGTAAAAGTTTTTTCTTATTGGACTGAAATAATTTATGAATAAATCTTCTCTTTTGAAACTATCTTCAGAAACTATTACAAAAGGTAGAACTTCTTTTTCTATTTTTCCTGTTGTTAAATTAAATAGTAAAGAGTGTGAAAAATAAATGTTTTTTACTGGAATCTTTAAAAATTTTAAATTAACTTTATCTTTGTTTGCTTTAAATAAACAAGTCATGAAAGCGTATTTACTTTTTCCTTCAAGAAATCCATTAAAATACCACCATTCTATTGCTTGATCATAATGAGGAAACTCATCAGCAGGCAAAATCACTCTTTTTTCCATATTTTTTAGTTAATAAAGAGATATAAAAGCTTTCTTATGGAAATGTTTAAATAATGTTTTAATTGAATTAAACTATGGGCCCGTAGCTCAGCTTGGTTAGAGTACTTGCCTCTTAAGCAAGGGGTCGAGAGTTCAAATCTCTCCGGGCCCGCCTATATTTTATAAATTGATTAGAAATAATTTATTTTAAAGAAAAGTTAAAAAGATAGAAAATTAAGAAATAAATTTATAATATTTCTTTTATTTTTTCTATGGATTCTGCAACTTTATTTCCATTATCTGTTAATTTAATAGTTTTTATTCTACCTTGTTTTTCAAAATTAACTAATCTAGATTTTTCCATTTCTTGCAGAATTTTTACTGCATGAGAATAGGTACAATCAACTTCTTTTGCCAACACTGAACCATATCTATTTTTTCCGCCCTTTCTTAAAGCGATCAAAATCATTGCTGGCTTACGTCTGAAAAACACCTCGAATATTTCTCGTTTTTTATTGGTCAAATTTCTCCCCCCGAATTTTAATGATTATATTGTAACTTATATAATTTATAAATGTATATTGCAATTAATATTTAAAGGTTTGGGTATCTAAAATTGGTAACAAAAACTTTAAAAAGGAAGTTCCACTTTTTAAAGGTTGTGATTAAAACATGCTCGATGTAAAACTAATTAGGGAAAATCCTTCTCTAATAAAAGACAGTTTGAAGAAAAGAGGAATGGATAGCAACCAAATAGATGAATTTCTAGAAATTGATGTTAACTGGAAAAAAATCAAGCAAGAAACAGAAGAATTAAGGGCAGAAAGAAACAAAACCAGCATAAAAATAAATGAAGCAAAGAAACAAGGCAAGAGCATAGAAGATTTGATTAAAAAGACCAAAGAAATTCCATTACTAATCCAAGAAAAGGAACAAGAGCTAAATAAACTAGAAACTAGAAGAGAAGAAATTCTAGAAAACTTACCAAATATTATAGATAAAAGTGTTCCTGTTGGAGATGCAACTAAAAATAAAGTAATTAATGTTTTTGGAAAGCCAAAGAAATTTAAATTTCCTGTTAAAGGACACGAAGAATTATTATTAAATTTAGACTGCTTGAATATGGAAAAAGCAGCAAAAGTTGCAGGAGCAAGATTCTATTATTTGAAAAGAGACTTAGTAAAATTAAATTTAGCTATAATTAATTTTGCTTTGGATTATTTAAACAAAAAAGGATTTATTTTAATGCAACCTCCTTATATGTTAAATAGAAATTCATTGAAAGGAGCATTGCCTTTGGCTGCTTTTGAAGAAACAATTTATAAAATTCACGATGAAGATTTATATTTAATTGGTACTGCAGAACACGCATTAAATGCTTATAATTTTGATGAAGTAATAAATGCAAATGATTTACCTATGAGATTTGCAGGATTTTCTCCATGTTTTAGAAAAGAAGCAGGAGCACATGGAAAAGATACAAAAGGAATATTTAGGGTGCATCAATTTGAAAAAATAGAACAATTTGTATTTTGTAAACCAGAAAATGCTTGGAAAGAGTTTGATTTAATTTTAAATAATTCAAAAGAACTTTTAAAACAGATTGGAATACCTTTTAGATTTATTGTATTGGCTTCTGGAGATACAGGCCGTGTTCCTACAAAAACAATTGATTTTGAAGGTTGGTTCCCAAGCCAAAAAGCTTACAGAGAACTTGGATCATGTTCAAATTGTTTAGATTATCAAGCTAGAAGAAGCAATATTAAATACGAAGACAAAGGAGTAAGAAATTTTGTTTATACTTTAAATAATACAGCAATAGCAACAGAAAGAATGATTGCTTGCATTGTAGAGAATAATCAAGAAAAAGATGGTTCTATTACAATCCCAAAGGTTTTACAAAAATATATGGGAATTAAAAAAATAGTTCCTGTTAAAAAAGAAATTAAAAAAATTGTTAAGAAAAAGAAGAAAAAAAGATGAAAAAGAAAAATAGTATAATAAAAACACCAATACTAAAAGATTCAGAAGAACCCATAAGTGCAGAAGATACTGAACAAGAAGATAATGTTTACAATAAGAAAGAAGACGAATCCTTAGAAGAAGAGGATGAAATTGATGAAGTAGAAGAGGGAGTAATGGAAGGGTTTGATGAAGACATAAAAAGTGTAAAATGTGCTTTTTGCCATAAAATTTTAACTGCTGATGACAAACCTATAGAAGAAGAGATTAAAGATGTAGTTTATCAATTTTGTTCTGAAGATCACGCTTTTAAATTCAAGAAAAAGAAAAAATGAAGAATGATGAATGTATTATATCTCTTGTTTTGAAAAGCGGATGGAAACAAATTTATAAAAAAGATAAGAAAAACTGGGTTCAGATTACAAATGGCATTTCACGTAAGATGACTGCAGAACAATTATTATCTCATATACTTCCTGTTATTGCCTTTAATAAAGAAGGTATTAAATATAGGAAAGGATCTAAATTAATAGTGAGAAAGAAAAAATGAAAATTCTTGCAGCAGGCGACATACATGGAGATACTAAACTAGTTGAAGAGCTAGCTAAGAGAGCAGTTAAAGAAAAAGTAGATTTAGTTGTTTTATGCGGAGATTTGACTTATGCTGAAAGATCTACAGAGAATTTAATTGGTCCATTTGTTAAGAAAAAATTAAAAGTTATTTTAATTCCAGGAAATCATGAAACTTTTGCTACAGCAGATTTTCTTGCAGAATTATATGATGTTACAAATTTACATGGTTATTTTATTAAATGTAAAGATGTTGGTTTGTTTGGTTGTGGTGGAGCAAATATTGGTCTTAGTCAGCTATCTGAATCTGAAATTTTTAATACTTTAAAAAAAGGTTATGATGGTGTTAAAAATTTGAAGAAGAAAATTATGGTTACTCATGTTCATCCTTCTGAATCTGTTATGGAGAAATTTACAAATATATTTCCTGGAAGTAAAGGAGTAAAAAAAGCAGTTGATATTTTTAAACCAGATTTATTATTGTGTTCCCATGTACATGAAGCAGAGGGTTTAGAAGAAAAACTTGGTAAAACAAAAGTAATTAACGTAGGAAGAAAAGGAAAAATAATTACAATTTAATTACACCACGAATTTGTTAATTTTCCGTCGGGAAATAAAGTTAGTTTTTTTCCAGATTCATATAAAATCCTGCTATTTTCTCTCAATAATCTTATTCTACATTTAGGATCTTTATTTTTTTCTATCCAATATTCCATTTTATCTAATTCTTCTTTATTTGGAGATAATTCTAAATCAACTTTGTCTTCTAAATTTCTAATTGACCATGCAGAAATATGATCAAAACCAATTTTTCTTAAATCTTTAACAAAAGAGACAAATTTTTCAGAAGTATCTATATTGTTTTTGCTAAGAACTAAATTTGCTCTTGTTAATATGTTTTCATTATGAATTCTAGAAACAATTCTTTCTAGAGGAGGATATTTTTTAATATTATATAATTTAGCATTCTTTTTTTCATTAATATTGTGAACTGTTATATAAATAGTTTTTAATCCAGAATCTTTCCATAAAGATAAATATTTCTTGCAAAATTCTTTATCTTCTCCAATTCTAATTCCATTTGAATAAAGATTTATCCAAGTATAATTTATATTTTCTTTTTTTAAATTATAAACTAAATTTAACGCTTTTGTAATTGCTAAAGGAGATAAAGTTGGTTCTCCACTGCTGGTTATCGATAAGGATCTTGCTCCTTTACTATAACAATATTTAAGAGTTTTATAAATTAATTCTTTATCTATGATTCCATCTTTTTTAGGAGCATATTTTCTATGAACAACTCCTGCGCAATGTGCACAATGAGCATTACATTTGCCTTGACCTACAAATATCCCCAAACTTTTTACTTCATACATAAAGCACCTTCCTTTATCCATGAATATGCTACTGTTCCGTCTTGAAATACAACTAGTTGCCTTACAAAGTCTTTTTTAGGATCATGCTTTGTAACATAATTAGTATATCTTATAATATTTCCATGATAATCAAAAACTCCTCCACCCCAAACATGGCCATGGCATAATTTTGCGTTTTTATACAACCATCTTTTTATTCCAAATATATTTAATCTAGATGGAGTATATTCATTCCTAGTATTATCTGGGTTTCCAACAGGCCAAGAAGTAATATTATGAATTCCTTTTTTTATAAGAGTTTTAACTGCTTGTTCATATTTTTTTGAATTATCAACTCCATTTTTTCTTAGTAATAATGTAGCTCTTACTCCTAACCCATGTTCTTCTATATTTTCAACAATATTTTCTAAATTAGGATAACTTTTTAATCCATAAACTTTGGCTTGTTCTTTTTCATCTGCATCATGAATAGAAACAGCTATATTATTTAATCCAAGATTTTTCCAAGTATCTAAGTATTGATTACAGAATTCTTTATCTCCTAACAGAATTCCATTTGTGAATAAATTTACATTTGGGAAATAAGCTCCTTGCTTTGTGCATTTATCATAAACTTCTAAAGCTCTTGTTAATGCATTTGGATCACAAGTAGGTTCTCCGCTTGAAGTTAAGGATAAAGACCATCCACCATAACGAGCTGAAAGTTTTATTGCTGCTTCTAAATTTTTATAATAAAGTTTATTTTCTTTTGCATCAGGCCTTAAATATTTTCCAGCACAAAAACCACAATTTCCATTACAACTTCCATTTCCAGTTAAGGCAGATACACTGTAAATCTTTTCAATGCAAGCCATTTTCACCTCCTAACATTTCAAAATAAGATCTTTTTTCTATTGGATATTTTTCTAATCCTAGAAAGTTTATTGTTTTTGAGATATCTTCTTCTTGACCTTCAATTTCTACATAATTTCCTATTGTAAGAATATCTAAGGAGACAGTACACCTATTTATTTTATAATTTGCTCTTTGTTTTTCATAAGTTAATAATTTCTTTAAACCAATTACTTCAAATAAAAGTTTTATTACTTCATGATTATAAGGTAGTTCTATTTCAGTTTCTTCTCTTTTATTGAAATCACAAGGTTCATTTTTTCCTTTTATAGTTAATAAAATTCCGTTATCTAAAGTTCTATGTCTTATTATCTTATCTTCTAAACCAAAGAAAACATTCTCTTGCTTGTAAAATTTGGGTTTACCTAATTTTTTAATTAAATTTTCTTTTTCTTCTTCAGATATTTTTATTTTTGCTTCTATTTCTAACATTTTATTTGCTCCAGAACATAATTTACTCTTTCTTCTATTGTTTTAAGAACAGGAATTCTTATTGGAGAATATCCATGCTTTTCATATTGGTTCCATATTTTTTGGTGTAGAATTACTGCTTCATCTTTACTTTTTTCTATTCTTTCCCCATCAAATACAAAAGGCAGCAAATCTGGGATTAATATTTTATCATATTTACAAAGACTTGCATAATATTCAAATTCTTCAGGTATGCTTCCAAATATTTTTTCAACATAGGCTAAAGTGTCTATAGAACCTCTATCTAAGAATATAATTTTATTATTATCTAATCCTTCTTCTCGTTTAATTTGTCTTAATAATATTTCTTTTTCAAATTCAAAATTTCCTATCGAAGAATCTGTAAATCCTCTCTCTTTTATAACTTCCCTTGCTACTTCTCCTAATACAAAATATCCTTTTTTATTTAATTCATTAATTAATGTTGTTTTTCCAGAACACGAACCACCTGCGATTACATATTTTATTTTTTCACCTCCGGCCAACACTTTTTAATTTCTTCAAGAATCAATCCTTCTAGTTCTTGTTTATTGAAAGAAAGTATAGGTTTTTTTGGTCCTATGGTAATATTCAATCTTATTTTTTCAAATAAAATTTCTCTAATATTATTATCTAATTCCGGGTTATAATTACAAGAAGGGCACCTAAAATATTCTTCATAAAAAAAATGAGAATCACTTTGAACTTTATGCTCACTGACTACATATTTAGTTCCACAAACTCTGCATTCGCCTTCGTTCTTTGTCATACTATATAATGGACTTGTAATCTATATACTTGTTTTTGTACAAAAGTTGTCCATAGTGTTGTATAAATAGAAACCCTTAAAAATAATAAAATATTCATAAATTATGCTTAGTTCAGAAGAAATTAAAAAAATAGAAGATTTTGTTTATTCTAAACCAAGGTCTATACAAGAAATAGCACAATTACTCAATAAAAACTGGAGAACTGCAGATAGATATGTACAAGAAATAGAAAAGAATTATGGAACCATAACAACAAGGATATTTAGAAAAGATACAAGAGGGGCATTAAAAATAGTATATTGGAGTTCTGTAGAAAAGATAAGCAATTCTATTTTTCAAGAACAATTAGAACAAGAGATAATGCAAGGCAAGGAAAAAGAGGATTTTTCTGCTTTTGATATATATCAGCACGTTTCAAATAAAAATAAAAAATTATATTCAAAAAAAGCAATAAATGAGGATAATGCAGGAAATTTAGATAGATTTTTAGATATGCTAATAGCAGCAAAAAAACAAGTTCTATTTTTTTCTGGAAATCTTTCGTTCATACACACAAAAACTAAAACAAGAAGAATTTTTGATACTATAGAACAATTAGTTAAAAAAGGAATTCCTATAAAAGTTATTTGTAGAATAGATATTTCTGGAAGAGACAATGTAGAAGAGCTTCTTTCTTTGAATTTTAAATATAAAAAACAACTAATTGAAATAAGAAACAGAAAACAACCTTTAAGAGCAACAATAATAGACAATGAAATAATTGATATAAAAGAAATAATAGAACCAACGGGAAAAGTTAAAGAGCTTGATAAAAGATTATTTATATTTTATACTATCAAAGATAAGGAATGGGCAGAGTGGATGTCAAAAATATTTTGGAAAATGTTTTCTCAATCCATAGGAGCAGAAAAAAGACTGGAAGAACTTAATAAGTTTAGATAGTTTAATTAAATTCAATTTTTCGTCCAACATATTTTTTTAATATTTCGTCTTCTTGAGTTATTGGAAACCTTAAATCCGTTCCAGTTATTTCTTTTTCAGTAAAAATTATTCCTTCTAATTCATTTAATTTTACATTAGAAAGTTTTGCATATTTTCCAGAAAGAAGATTTACCCATCTAAAATTTGTATCACTAGTATATTGATAAAAATAAAGGTATGTATTTTCTTCTATCATTGAATATTAAATGATTAGTCTCTTTTTAAACATTTATCTAAAAAATAATAGCTTTTTTGAAATATATGAAAAATAAGCGGTTTTGAAAAGCTTTAAATAGTTTTCTTTTGAAATTGTCTCTTATGACAGAATTAATACTAGCAGAAAAACCAGATGCAGCTTCAAAAATAGCAGAAGCTTTGTCAGATGGAAAACCAGAAAAACATATTTATAAAAAAGTTCCTTATTATGAAATTACTCACAAAAATAAAAAAATATTTGTTTGTTCTGCAGTAGGTCATTTATTTGGATTGTATGAAAAAGATAAAAAAGCCTGGACTTATCCGGTATTTAGTTATGAATGGGTGCCTATATACAAATCTTCTAAATTAGCAGCATTTACAAAACCTTATATTGATTTATTAAAAAAATTAGGAAAAGAAGCAGATACTTTTGTAAACATGTGTGATGTAGATACAGAAGGAGAAGTTATTTTTAAAAACGTTAATAGATTTATTTTTGAAAAAGACGATACAAAAAGAGCTTATTTCTCAACTTTAACAAAACAAGATTTAGTAAAAGCATATGAAGAAGCAAAACCACATCTAGATTTTAATTTAGCAGAAGCAGGAGAGGCACGTCATTCGCTTGACTGGCTGTGGGGTATAAATTTGTCGAGAGCATTAACCCTTTCTATAAAAAATGCAACAAAATCATTTAAAATAATGTCTTCTGGTAGAGTTCAAGGACCTGCTTTATATTTATTATATCAAAGAGAACTAGAAATTAAAAAATTCAAGCCAGAACCTTATTGGGAAGTATCTCTTTGTGGTAAATTAAAAACAACTTTAATAGAAGCATTTCATAAAAAAGGAATTTTCAAAAATAAGAAAGACGCAGAAGAAATAATTAAAAAAACTAAAGGAAAAGAAGCATTTATTTCAAGTATAACTAAAAGAGAAATTAAACAAGAACCATTATTACCTTTTGATTTGACAAGTTTACAATTAGAAGCGTATAAAACTCTTGGTTTAAGTCCAAAAACAACTTTAGAAATTGCTCAGAATCTTTATACGGGTTCATATATTTCTTATCCTAGAACTTCTTCACAAAAATTACCAAAATCAATCGGTTATGAAGAAATTTTAAAGAATTTAAAGAAAAGATTTCCAACAGAAGTTGCATTTTTATTAGCTAAAAAAGAATTAAAACCTACAGAAGGTAAAAAAGATGATCCTGCTCACCCAGCAATATTTCCAACAGGAGAATTGCCTGGAAAATTAGATCCAAGAGCTGAAAATGTATATGAATTGATTGTAAGAAGATTCTTTGTTTGTTTTGGAGATCCTGCTATCAGAGAATCAGTAACTTATGAAATAAATTGCAATGATGAATTGTTTAGTTTATCAGGAACTACTACAAAAGTAAAAGGATGGCATGAATTATATGGTAAATTTGTTAAATTAAAAGAAGAAGAATTGCCTTTGGCTAAGGAAAAAGATGAAATTAAAACTCCTAAAACTAAAATCTATGATAAGGAAACAACTCCACCAAATAGATACTCAGAAGCTTCTTTGATTAAAGAATTAGAAAAAAGAAATCTAGGAACTAAAGCTACAAGAGCAGAAATTATCTCTACTTTGTATGATAGAAATTATGCTAAAGAAAAATCTATTGAAGTTACTAATTTAGGAATGAAAACAGTAGAAACTCTTGAAAAATATTGTCCTGAAATACTAGATGAGAATTTAACCAGAACTTTTGAAGAAGAAATGGAAGAAATTCGTGAAGGAAAAATTAAAAAAGAAAAAGTTCTTGATGGAGCTAAAAAAGCTTTAACTAAAATATTAGATCATTTCAAGGAAAATGAATTAAAAATTGGAAAATTACTAGCAGAAGCAAATATAGAAACAAGAATTGAAGAATCTACCTTAGGTCCTTGTCATGTATGTAAAAAAGGAAACTTAGAATTAAGAAAAGGTAAATTTGGTAATTTTGTAGCTTGTAATCAATATCCTGATTGTAAAACTACATTTTCATTACCGTCTGGATTTATCAAACCAGCAAAACAAACTTGTGTTAAATGTGGATTCCCAATGGTTATGATAATTAAAAAAGCTAAAAGACCTCAGATAATGTGTATTAATCCTGAATGTGAAACAAGACAAGCAGATAAAGAAACTGAAAAAATAGTAAAAGATTATGAATCTGGAAAATTAAAAAAAGAATGTCCTAATTGCAAGTCTCCATTAATAGTTAGAAAAGGATTTTATGGTTATTTCTTGGCTTGTCCAAAATATCCTAAATGCAAGCATGCAGAATCCTTAATTGTTAAGATAAAAGAATAGGTTTATATATTTTTCTTATATAGTAAAACTAAGAGGTGTAAGGCCTCAGATTTACTTCTGAGATATTTAAAAATGGCAATAAAAGA
Organism: Candidatus Nanoarchaeia archaeon; assembly: GCA_028716945.1. Lineage (GTDB taxonomy): Archaea > Nanobdellota > Nanobdellia > SCGC-AAA011-G17 > JAFCDX01 > JAQUOT01. Next base: position 305,422 of record JAQUOT010000001.1, on the reverse strand, counting down.
TATACACAAAATATTGTACCCTTCTGCAAAATTATTTAATCAATTTAGTGCACAAAACCTAAAGTTATTTGATTCCATATTAAAATTAGTAGAGCCAAATCCAGTTTCTGAATTAAAAATAAAAATGCAAGAAGAAAAAACAGAACAGATGTACGCTTTAGAAATAGAAAGACAGACCTTTTTATGTAATATAGTAGTTAAACTTTTACAAGTAGAACTTAATCGTTGGAAGAGTGGAATAAATTTAAGCTACGTTCCTGGTAATGTAAAATATACTAACTCGGATAGAAAAAGTATAATTACTTTATCTAACCCTCCTTATCATGCACAATCAACAACTTCTCCAGGTTCGCCTCCATCAATTACTTTAGATACACCTGGTGTAGAAAGAATATTTTCTTCAGAGTTTAAGGATTCTTTTAAAGGAAAGATATCATATATTTTTAGAGATAGAGATGTTATAACTCCAGATTTACAACTTTCTACTCAAATGGAAGGAAGAATAGCAGATATTGGTGATGTAAAACTAATAAAGGCTGTTTACGGAAGCTTAGAAAAAGCTTTAGAAACTTATTTTAATCCTCTTGGAGAAGGAAAATATAAATATACACAACCATAAATTAAACCAAATAAAAATGAACTATTCTAAAAAAATAAAATTAGCAACTGCTGCATTTTGGGTTAGTTTTGGAATATCTTTGGTTGGGGGAGGAATGACGACTTATTCTACATCCCAGCTTTTACAAATATCAAAACCTTCTAAAGAATTATCAATTGTAATACAAAAAGAAAAAGAGTTTAATGCAGTTCTAAATGGAATAAAATCAGATAATAGTGAATATCTTGAAAAAAGAGTAGTTCAACTTAATAAAGAATTAAGAACAGAAAAAAGTTCTCCAATTTATCAAGAACAATTAAATGATTATAATCATCAATGGAAAAATCAGTATGGAGGAATAGTAGGATTTACCTTAGGTTTTGCAATGACACTTATATCTTTTGCATATAACGAAAAATTGAAATTTTCTAAAGGATATGAAAAATGGAAAGAATCTAAATAACCCTAATACCTTCTTTCACAATATCATAAACAACCTCTTTGTTAGAACTTTTAAAAATTAATTTTTTTGGTCCAGAAGGATTATATGGGCTCATTTTTAATTCTATTAATTCATCTGCATATCTTGATTGTATCTCATGACCAACCATTTTTATTTCATTTGTTGCAGGATTTGCATAAACTTGATTTAAAATTAAAATTGGAGTAATTTCTGATAGTTTTTTTATTGTATTTAACTGATTGATTAACATTCTATGAGCTAAATCTGGTTTTGAATTTGTTAAAGACCTATAATGATTATTTAGACTATCAAATACAATTAATCCAAAATTATTCTTCATATTGTTTAATTCATTTATTTTTATTTGTTGGTCTTTGAAATTAGCAACTTTTAATACAAATAAATTATCTAAATTAATGTCTTTTCCTCCAATTTGCTTTAATCTATCTATGGATAATGTTCTTTCGGTATCAATATACATTACTTTTTTACCTAATTTTAATTTGTTAATAACTTGATGTATAGCAAAAGTAGTTTTTCCTGAACCTGCAGGACCGTATGCAATTGTAATACCTCTATCTTTTATTATTTCCATAGAATTAAAGATTTGATTAAATTTAAATAATTTTAGGTGTTGTTTTAGATATGGCAAATAAACCAGAACCTTTAGAAAGTTTAGAAGATTTGGATTTATTAATACCTGGAGATGTGGTTATAGCTATAGTTCGTTCTGATTGGAATAGTAAAGAAACTAGAGAAGAAGGAAAAGCAGTATATCACAAAAAAACTCCTAATGGAGAATTTCAATTTTTAATCCCAAAAGCCAGAAGATCTACAGAATTTATACAAACATATCAAGCACGAAAAGACCAAATTACAATAGAAGATGGGAAAATAATGTTTTATGGGGCTGATTGTTCAACTGGACATTTTCGCCCTCATGATTTTTGGTACGAATCTTTAAATAAAACCTTAGAAAAAGCAGGGTTAAGGTAAGATGAATAACTAATAATTTTCTAAATTACTTTTTTAGGCATAAGGTGTAATATATCGTCCCAATTATTAACACGAAAAACTCTTTCATAATTTTCTGATTGTTTATTCCAAGGTTTATCCAATAATATTGAGATTATTCCTTCTTTAGAACAGTCCAAAGCATAATGTAAATTATCTTCTATGATGAGGTTTACACCTAATTTTTTACAAATTTCAGATTTTTTTACATTTCCATTATTTGCTGAAAAATCATTACTAAAATAAATTTCTGAAAAAGATTTTGGATAAGATTTATTAATCCATTTTTCTGTATAAGCACGAAGGTTATCCCCTCTAGAAGTAACTATAATTAAATTGCGCTTATTTTTTAATATATTTATTGCTTGTTGTGCACCAGGAATAGGTTTTATATTTTCAGAATGACCTTCTGTAAAGAAATCATTTACGATTTGTATGGCTTCCTGTTTTGTTCCACCCCAAACTTCCCAAAAATTATAGCAGTGAAATTGATTTATATCTAAATTTTTATTAAATCTTTGATTGTAATAAACTAATACCGGAGATAAAAGCTCTCCAAGAACTTCATCTAAATCTACTGCAATTTTCATATTATTAACCTTTTATCGAGTAGGTTACTAAAAATTTATAAATTGTTCCAAACTTTCGCAAGATTTATATATAAGTTGTGTATACACAGAAGTGTATACCATGAAAGATATATTTGATTCAAAGGTTTTGTGTGAAAAGTGTAATACTTTAACTACAAAGAAAACTATGGTTAAAGAGGGTTTTCAAATTAGAATTCTAGAATGTCCTAAATGTGGAAATATATTATTCCATCCGGTGGATGTAGAAAAATATAATGAATTCAATAGAATAAAGAAAAAGCAATTCAATGTTAAATTAAGAATGGTTGGTAATTCTTATACAGTATCTATTCCTAAGGAAATTATAGATTTTTTCAATGAGGAAGAAGAGCAAAAAGATCCTTTTGAACAAATTCATAAGAAAATGAAGGAAGATATGGAAAGAATGAACAGAATGGTTACTTTAGCGTTTAAAGAAGCAAATACTTTATCCTTGAATTTTGGTCCTGAAGGAAATTATGAAAGAACAATTGAAAAAGATGGAAACATTGTTACTGAAAAAGCTGAAACTAGAAAATTACCAAATGGATTTATTACAAAAAAGATTAGATTAATAAAGTCAAACAAAAACAAAAAGGAACTTGAAAATGAGTGAAGTCAAATTAAAAGTTATGGAAGCGCTGCAGGAAGAAGCATACAAAGGTATTGTTAGAATTGATGCTCAAACCATGAAAGATATTGGTGTTCATGTAGGTGATATTATAGAAATTGAATCAGGAAAGAAAACAGTTGGTATTGTTGATAGAGCTTATCCTACTGATGTTGGTCAATCTGTTATTAGAATGGATGGTATTATAAGAAAAAATGCAAAAACTTCTATTGGAGAATTTGTTACAATAAGAAAAGCAGATATTAAAGAAGCAAAAAGCATTACAATCGCTCCTGCACAACAAGGAATTATGGTTCAAGCAGATCCTGAAGTTTTTAAAAATGGATTACTTGGAAGAGCGGTTGTAAAAGGAGATCAAATTTCTCTTGGTGGTGGAGCTAGGAGAAGAAGAACTTTTAGTGGAAGTCCTTTTGAAGATATTTTTGATGTATTTGAATCTAATTTTGGAAATTTTGGAATGGGTGGATTAAAGTTTGTTGTTATTAATACTGCGCCTAAAGACGGAGTTATAATTACTGAAAATACTCAGATAAAAGTTAATCCAAAAGCAATGGAAGTTGATGAAGATACAAAAGTTATTGATGTTACTTATGAAGATGTTGGTGGATTAGAAGAAGAAGTAAAAAAAGTTAGAGAAATGATTGAACTACCAATGAGACATCCTGAATTATTCAAGGCTCTTGGAATTGATCCTCCAAAAGGAGTTTTATTACATGGGCCACCTGGAACAGGAAAAACATTATTAGCTAAGGCCGTTGCATCAGAAACAGAAGCAAACTTCATGTTGATTAATGGTCCTGAAATAATGAATAAATTTTATGGAGAATCAGAAAAAAAAGTAAGAGCTATTTTTGAAGAAGCAGAAAAAAGTGCACCTTCTATAATATTTATTGATGAAATTGATGCTATTGCTCCAAAAAGAGAAGAAGTTCAAGGTGAAGTTGAAAGAAGAGTTGTTTCACAATTATTAACAATGATGGATGGATTAAAAGGTAGAGGTAATGTTGTTGTTATTGGTGCTACTAATAGACCAAATTCAATTGATCCTGCTTTACGTAGACCTGGTAGATTTGACAGAGAAATACAAATTGGAATTCCAAATAAAATTGGAAGATTAAATATTTTAAAAATTCATACAAGAAACATGCCATTAACAGAAGATGTTAATTTAGAAAACTTGGCTGAAATTACTCATGGTTTTGTTGGTGCTGATGTAGAAAGTTTATGTAAAGAAGCTGCAATGAGTGTATTAAGAAATATATTGCCTTCAATAAAATTAAAAGAAAAAGAAGCTTTACCAAAAGAAGTTCTTAATAAATTAAAAATTACTATGGATGATTTTAAAAATGCTTTAAAAATTGTTAGACCTAGTGCTATGCGTGAAGTACTAGTTGAAATTCCAAATGTTCACTGGTTTGACATTGGTGGACTAGAAGAATTAAAACAAGAATTAAAAGAAGCAGTTGAATTACCATTGAAAAATCCTAAAGCTTTTTCCAAATTAGGAATAAAAGCTACAAAAGGAGTTTTAATTTATGGTCCTCCTGGAACAGGAAAGACTTTACTTGCTAAAGCTGTTGCAAATGAATCTCAAGCTAATTTTATTTTAGTTAGAGGTCCTGAGTTATTAGATAAATTTGTTGGAGAATCTGAAAAAGGTGTTAGAAAAATATTTGAAAAAGCAAGACAAGCTAGTCCTGCTATTGTATTTTTTGATGAAATAGATTCTATTGCACCAAGAAGAGGTGGACAAGGATCTGATAATGGTGTGACAGAAAGAGTTGTTAATACTATATTAACTGAAATGGATGGACTTGAAGAATTATCTGATATTGTTGTAATAGCTGCTACTAACAGGCCTGATTTGATTGATCCTGCTTTACTTAGACCAGGAAGATTTGATAGAATTATATTTACAGGAATGCCTGACAAAGAATCAAGATTACAGATATTAAAATTACATACTGCTAAAATGCCTTTGGCTAAAGATGTTAAACTTGATAAGTTAGCAGAATTGACAGAAGGATTTATGGGAGCAGATATTGAAGGACTTTGCAGAGAAGCTGGATTATTAACTTTAAGAATGGATCTTAAGGCTAATGAAATTGGAATGGAAATGTTTGAAAAAGCTCTTGAAAAAACAAAACCTTCTGTTTCAGAAGATGACTTGAAACGTTATAAGGCAATTGAAGAGCAGTATTTGAAAAAAGCAAGAAGTGCTACACTTGAGAATAGACAAGAGTATTTTGGATAAAAAGGATTATTAATTAGTTATTATTAACTCTTTTATTTTGCCTCTTCCCAAGGGGTCAGAATTTATACTCCTAGAAACAAATATTTCTTGTATATTAAATTTAGAATATAATTTTCTTATGGGGGGAATATCATTATTATTTAAGATAATTTTTACTCCTTTATAATTTAAAAATCTTATAAACTTTGCAAGTTCGATACGGTCTAATTCACTAAATCTCTTTGGGGTGTAATTAGCAAAACTTGTTTTTTTTAATGGATCATAACAGGGATCTAAATATACCAAGTCTCCTTTTTTAACAATTTTAATTATTTTTCTATAATCTTGATGTAAAATTTTAACCTCTTTTAATAAATAGCTTGCATAAAAGATATTCTCTGCGTTAAATATTTCTGGGTTTTTATATTTTCCATAAGGAACGTTAAATTCTCCTGCCGAGTTTACTCTCCATAATCCATTAAAACAGGTTTTGTTTAAATAAATAAATGCTGCCGCTCTTCTCACTCCAAATATTTTATTTTCATTAAATTTTTTTCTTGTATTATAAAAAAATTCTTTTGAATCTTTCTTTTTGAAATATTTTAAAGAAGAGATTAATTTTTTGGGATTGTCTCTAACCGCTTTAAATGAATCAATTAAATCTTTATTGATATCAGATAATACACATTTTTTAGGAACATATTTTTGTTTAATATAAAAAAACATTGAACCTCCCCCTAAGAAAGGTTCAAAATAAGTATTTATCTCTTTTGGGATATGTGTATCTATTTTTTTAAGTATCCTCCTTTTTCCTCCAGCCCATTTTAAAAATGTAGATCTCATTTGCCTATTATACGCCCTTTTATAGTTAATAAACTTTCTTGAAAACGCGACAAAGTAATTTGGCTTAATTTTTTCCAATCTGCGCTTGTTTTTGGTATTTGTTTATTTATATAAAGTTTACATACTTTTTTATATCCGGAAGAAGGATGATTTGGAGGCATATTCCTTAAATCTCTTAGATTCCTTAGTTCTTTTATTGCTTCTTCAAACCCTTTATCACAATTAAGTTTCTTTTTTTTGAATAGAATAACTATTACGGAAATAGAATGACCTTCTTTTAATTCTTTTTCTTCTTTTTTTGTAAATTTAATTTCGTTTTTTATACTTTTATAATCTAAACTTTCTAATATAGAACTTAATATTTGTGCTTGGTAAGTAAAGTCTTTCTCCGAAGAAACATTCAAATTTAATTTATTAAGTAAAGAATTATCTATTTTAAATAAATTAAATCTTAGATAATTCGAAGAAATTAAATTTATATTTTTTAGCAATTTTTTTAAATCTTCAATTTTTAGACTTTCTAGTATTTTTATATCGTTTGCCTTTAAATAACAATCTAAAATTCCTTCTTTTATAGTATATATTTCTATGTTTGTATTTTCTATTTTTAATCTTAAATCTGCAGGTAAATAACTCTCTACGGGAATACACAAACAAATTCTTATAGAAGGTTTAACTTGACTACAATGCCTTACTCCTTCTAAAACATTATGAATAGACTCTTTTCTTTCATTTAAAGTATAAATGGCTATAGATTCTTTTCCATCATTATAAATTAAGAATTGTAAATTTATATAACTAATTAATTTAGTTTTTTTAATATATCTAAAACCCAAACTCCTAAAATATTCTTTAGATACTTTTTCGTATTCATTTTCCATTTTTTAATATTGACTCTATCTTTTGTTTTAACTCTTTTAATAAAGAAACTAAATTTGCTGTATTTTCATCAACCCCTTTTATTTTTAATTTATCTAACAAATTTAGAAGTTTATTCGTTCTTTTTTCTATTTCATTTATATCTACACGATATTTAACAGAAGTTTCGAAGGCATCATCTAAAGAATATTTTTCTTTTTCTATTAAATTAATGAATATCTGACGTATTCTATCTTTTTTTAGTCCAGATTTTATTAGTTTACTTAAGTTTCTAAATCCAGTTACATAATTATCAATCATTTTATTCTTATGTTTATTTATTAAAGAGTCTATTAACTTATTTTTATCTATTTCAGGTATTTCGTTTTCTAACCAATTTAATGTGGGGTTTAATTCTACTAAAAAATCTTGTTTTATTCCTCCTTGTTGGATTCCCTTATGAACCATCTCTTGATATTTCCAATCAAAGGATAAAAGTATTTTTGATTTCCTTATTTCTGCAGGTTTTAATGAAGTCATTCTAACTAATTCAGATTCTTTTTCAATTCCAGATTCATTCATTATGATCTTTAATTTCCATGCGACTTCCATAGGGCCCCAATCAATTCTTACATTGTGTATATTAAACATTTGAAGTATATTTTGTAATTTAGAAGGTTTAGAGATTATGTTTGCTGGAACCGTTTTAAATTTTAGAATTTTAGCACACTTGAGTCTTCTTTCCCCATCTAAAAGTATATATTTATCTTTTTGATCATCATAATAAACAATTAAGGGAACGAGTATACCTACCCCATTTATAGATTCTTGTAATTCACCCATCTTTTTAGGATCAAAATTAATTCTGGGATTTTCTGGATTTCTTTCCGTTTTTTCTACTGGGATGAAATGGAGATCTGATTTTTTTATTATTTTTCACCACCGTCCAAATTTGATTCCGATTCTATGTTGAAGAACATTATTTCTCCACCAAGCAACCAATACTAAAATTCCTGCGATTATTAAACCTAATCCTAGTAACCAACTCCAAGCCAATCCTTCTCCCCATTTTAACCAATTTAAAAATATAATTGTAGAAAATCTAAATGTTAATATTCCTGCAACAAGTAAAAGTATTCCAGAAACAATTTGAGAAGGAGCCCTAATTTTTGGTCTACTAATACCAAATTCTATTCTTTTAATAATTTTTATTGAGAAGAAAATTCCTATTGCGATAAACATAAAACCTAACCATACATTAGATAATATAGTTAAATTTAATTTATCTATAAATAAATCTTTTAAAAATTCAAAAAACCAAATAGATAACCCATAAGCCAATGTCCAAAATATGAAGACATCTGTTCCTAAATAAATATGTTTTTTATGAATTAAAGAATGAATAATCCTAGCGGATATAGAAAAACATAACCCTAATATTAAAATAGAAATAAATTTAACTTGATAAAATGGGAATGTTCCAAGCATTTCTTTTAATAAGAAATTAAAAATAATATATAAAAGTCCATAAATAATAGTCCAAATTAAAAACCACTTTAAACTTTTTAATAGATTATTAGATACACTTCGTTTGTCTTTATGTCTGTGGTGGTTCTTACCCATAAATCATTTAAGGGATATTTAATTTATAAAACTATCGTATAGTCCCTTAAACAAACAGAAAGTTATTTATACTTCTGAAATTATTATATAAAAATGAAAAAAAACTTAGGATTACAAATTACTATTTTAATCTTTTTTTGTGGAGCTTTTATAGCTTTACTAACCCAACAATTTAATTTTGGTTACCCTTTTTTAGATAATGTTATAATTTCGCTTAAGCCTTTCTTTTTGATAGCATTAATTTATTTAATAATGCCTCTTATCATCTTATTATATGATCAGACTTTTCCTAATAAATCAAGATCTATTAAAATAAAAAGAAATAGAATTTATAGTAAGATACTTAAAAGTAGTTTTCATATTGTGGCTTTAATTATGTTTTCCGTTATAATAGGAATAACTTACGGAATTTTATTTATAGAATTAAATAAAATAATCTCTTTAAAGTACCCATTAGAATTATTTGCTATAACTTACATTTTGAGTTGGATTATTTTATGGATATTATTTAAAAAAAGATTTAAAAAAAGTGTGATAGATCCTTTGTATTTTTAGTTTTTGTGAGACTTTTCCTAAAAGTTCCAATCGCCAACAAACTCCACCTTAATTAAATCTATTCAAATTATACTTAAAAACCAACCTATTAGCCAATTCCAAAGCACTTTCCTGCATAGAACCTCTTCCAAAAATAATAGCTAACAATTCAGCACTATCCAAAGAACTTGCTCCATTTTTCTCTAATTTATAGCCAGGACGATTAAACCAAGGTAATTCTTTAATGTGCATAAAAAACTCAATAAAAACCTAATTATAAGCATTATTAAAAAAGAAACTATAGAAAGAAGGATATAATTAAACTCTTAAAGAAGGGCTAACTTCTACTAATCTGGGAGTCATTATTGGAGCCATTATATTCTTTATAGGACTAAATAAGAATATTTTAATAAGCAATAGATTATTTTCTTGTTTAACATCAAGTTTACACTCTTTTAAACTTGAAAGAATACTTTTTATATTCCTTAAATCTTCTTCACTAATCCAATCCTTTAAAAATTTAGAAGCATTTATTATTTGTAATCCCACAAATTCCTTTTTATTATTATAATCAAAGATAAAATTACCCATTTCTACACTTGCGTTAGATTTACAATTTGGTCTAAATATAAATAGATCATCATTCTCTATATCATAACTAAAATTATATTTTTGCATTTTTTTCTATTAAACTTTGCCATCTCCTATTTATTTTTATTACAGTACAAACAATACATTTTCCATTAACAACAAGTATATACCTTTGACATTGTTTTTTACCATAATCAAAGTAACAATCATATTTTTCTTCGTTTTCTTTTTCTGCTGCTTGTTTCTTAGCATAATATAATCTTTTGGGGTTTATAATATTTTCTTTTATTTCATCAAAATCTATTCCCCTAAATATGGCTTGGGTTTGTGCATGGTCAGTTATTATAATATCCTCTCTTTTATAGGTTTTAAGCTTTATAATAAGTGCATCTTTATAATTCATTACCCTATAAAGTCAAATAAATATATAAACTTTATCTAAGATAATCTAAATTTATAGTAAAATTCTAAAACTACCAAAGTTATAAATATATATAACCTAGGTCAATCTATCTTTTAACGCTTAAATTTTTTAGATTCCAAATAGTCTATTAAATCATCAAAATATGACTGTAAACTAAGTGCTAAAGCATGTTTTCTAATCTTTTTTGGAACTTTACTATTACTCGTAAACAAATTAAATAATTTGCCTTTTGTTAATTTTTCTATTATCTTCGTGCGTTCTAAATAGTCAGCTTTAACATACTTTTTCCAAAATTCTTCAACTTTATCTACCATATTTTAAATATGTTTTTGTAGAATATAAACCTTTTCACAACCTTTTGAGACACTTTTTCTAAAAGTTCCAAACGCTAACAACTTCACTTTGTAACAACAACAGGTTTTTCATCAACAATTATAGTATGTTCTGTCTGAGCAACCAAACCTTTTGACCTTTCAACCAATATATTATACTGCTGTATTATTCCTTCTCTTTCTAAATTATTCAAAGCCAAAGTTAATTTTAATATATTAAATTTTTTACTCAAATCTCTTTTAGAAAAAGGTAAAGTCTTATACTTTTCTTTAATATACTTTAAAACTTCTCTAGAACCAGAATCTCTAATTGGTTTACCAGGATCTTCAAGAGAATAAACTTCAGAATTTTTCCCATCCATAACAATTCCATCTCCATAAGTTGTAAAAGGTTCACAAGCAAAGACCATTCCTTTTTCAAGAACAGTTTGATTGTTATTATCATAATTAGGAATGTTAATTCCTGTATGTATCTCATAAACACCAACACCATGACCAGCAAGATTCCTAATAGGGCTTAAATTATATTTTTTAATTGTAGTTTCAATAACTTTACCTATTTCACAGACTTTTGTCCTAGGAGTAAATAACTTAATAGCATTATCAAGAGCTTCTTCAGAGGCTTTAATCAAGTCTTTATGTTTAGTACTATTAACTTCTACAGTACAGGCCGTATCTGTAACACAGCCATTTACCTGTGCTCCAAGATCAATTTTGACAATATCCCCTTTTTTCAAGGTTCTTTCATCTTTTATTTTAGGAGAATCATGAGCAGCAATGAAATTAATAGAAACATCACAAGGAAAAGACAATTCTCCACCAAGACTTCTTATTTTAGCTTCAATTTTTTCAGCAATTTCCAAAACAGAAGCATTTTCTTTAATCAAACTTCTTCCATACTCACGTGCTTGTGAAGCAATTTTTCCTGCTTTTATGAAATCTTGGTTCATTTAAAATTCAGATCCTAATACTTTCTTAATAAATTCTTCTATTTCTCTCATTTTCTCTTTATTTATAGAAACTTGTAATCCATAAGAAGCCGGTTTTGGTATTAACAAACCCTTTTTTATTAAATCTTTTGCTATAGTATCAACTTCTCCTTTTAAATGTGGAGGAAAACCCTTTTTAAGTGTATCAAATGGAACATGAACTCCACCAATTACTTTCTTTCTTCTTAAGTCATACAAAATAGTGGCCTTTATTTGATCTTCATTAAATTCCATACTTTTCACATATTTTAAGAATATTTAAATGTTTCTAATATTGTAATATAAAAACACAAACAGAAACATTTATAAGTATGTGGGTGTGTGTTAGTATATGAAAACTGAAACTGTGTTTGTGGAAGTATTTGGTAATAATCCAATTATAAAAGTATTAGATTTTTTAATAACCTTCCAGTTATTTGATTATCCTTTAACAGAAATAGCAAAAAATTCTGGAGTAAGTTATTCTACATTACAAACTTTTTGGGAAAAATTAGAAAAAAATAGAATTGTAATAAAAACAAGAAGAGTAGGAAAATCAGATCTTTTCAAATTAAATACTAAAAATCCAGCAGTTCAACAATTAATAAAATTAGATTGGAATTTAATAAATGGTTTAGAACAAGAAATTGTTGTTAAAAATTAAATGAAACAAATTAAATTATCTAGTGATATTCTAAAAGAATTGAATAAAAGAAAAGTGTTCAAAGAAGATACTTACGAAGATATTATTTGGGGTTTATTAGAAAAAGATATGGAATTATCAGAAGAAACTAAAAAAGCAATTGTTAAGGCTCGTAAAAATATACGCGAAGGAAAAGTAGTTTCATTTGAAGAAGCTAAAAAGAAATTAGGTTTTTAAAAATAATTATTTGAAATCTTGATTCATACTTCAGTTCCTTTTTTTAATTAAATCATTTAATTCTTTTCTTTCGGTAAATATCCAAAGAATTCCTTTTGTTCCAATTATTATTTTTCCGCTCATTTGTAAATAATCTAATATTTGTATAAGAGTATTATGCATAACTTTTCTTGGAAGTTTTCTTTTTAGTTCTGCCAAAGTTATTACTTCTCCAGCTTTTTTTAAAATATCTTCTACCATTAGAACAGTATCTAAATTAGGAGAATGTACTAGTTGTTGTTTTTCTAATAATTGTACCATTTTGATATATACTTATACCTAAAGAGTATATTCTTATATTTAAATCTTTCTATTAATGGGTGTCCACAAAACATAAAAAATAAGAAAAAGTGGTCACCTATTTGAATTCATTTAATACTATTTCTAGTTTTTTTATTCCATCTTCACCAGAAAAGTGACCTTTACCCTGCTCTATAATTATTTTAGTTTTTAATTTGTTTTTAAATATTTCTGAATCTGTTAAAGGAACATAATCGTCATTATCAGAAAATATTGCAGTAATTTTATTGGTATGTGATAAAACTTTCTTATAATCAATTGGTGTTTCTAACCAAGGTTTAGCAGTTTCAATTTCTTCTTCTGAAAGAGAATTTAAATTAAACCAACCAGCAACAAAGATACATTTACCAACTTTTATTTTCTCTGGAAGAGATTCTAAATATCTCATAATAGTTTGACATCCAATAGAATGACCTACAAAATAAGTTTCATTATCTGGTTTTACTAATTTTTTTAAATAAGAAACCCACTCTTTTATCTCTGGTTCTTCAGTATTAGGCATTTCTGGTATGAAAACTTTATAATTTTTTGATTCTAACTCTTTTTTTAACCAAGGAAACCAACCTTCTTTTGGATTTCCACCCCAACCATGGATAATATAAACTTTTTTCATTTGAAATCCTGTAAAGTAGATTGTTCTTGTATTAATATTTGTTCCTTTTTCACTCCAAATACCTCAAATATCTTTTCTACACAAGGAAGAACTTGGTTATTTATATAATACTCTGTATCATATTCTTTTTCTTTGCATTCAGAGGGTATTTTAGATCTGTCTCTTATCATTCCTTTTCCTTCTGTAACAATAAACCAGATAGGACTTCCAATAGATATTTTTTTACCTTGTTCCTGCATTTTTCTAGCAACAGCAACATGCGGTCCTATTTGCTCATAATCTTCTAAATTTTTCTTTAATTGTGTTTGAATTATTAGATCTTTTAATAAAACTTCTTTGTCTTTTATTTTTTTAAGTATATTTTTTGTATATTCTAGTGCTTTTGTAGGATTTCCTTTTTCTAAGATTAAAGTTAGAACTTGTTTTTGTGTTTCTCTAGCAATTTTACTCCAATCACGCCTAACAGTTTCAAATCCAGTTAATTTTATATTTCCACATTCATCAATCAAGGCATATTTTTTCTTTGCACCCTGCATTGTTGTTTTTTTAGAGACAAAAATTCCTAAAGGATAAAAATCATCAAACTCAAGCTCCATTAAACTTGGTAATTCACGATTAATTTCTTCTACAACAGCAAAAGCTTCATCTTTGGTTTTGTTTTGTAATTCTACTGCAACAGAGTCTGTATCAGAATATAAAACATTAAATCCTTCTTTCTTAAATTTAGTTATAGTTTCTTTAATATATTCTCTTGCCCAGGCAGTAATAGAAGAAGCACACTCTCTGCAATACCATCTTGCTCCAAAAAATCCCATATAGCCATAACAAGAATTTGCTACTGTCTTTAATGCATAAGATCTTGCTTCTAGCACTGGGTTTGTCTCTTGTCTTATTAGTTCTTTTACTCTATTTCTTCTTAAAATTAAATCTTTAATCACAGAGGGAATAAAAGCTTCTTTTTTATTGCTGAAGAAATAAGTTTTCATTGTTCCTTGCTCGTTTATTTCGGGAGATTCATAACCTTCTGATTTATTCAGCATAGAAGGACAGACATTTTTAGAAACAATTATACTAGGATATAAACTCATGAAGTCAAATACAATTATATTTTTGTAAAATCCAGGAACAGGCTCCATTACAGAAGCCCCTTGGTAAGTATACATTCTTCTATCATGAATATCTGCGTGTCCTGGCTGATTTGGAATTAATTCATTTAAATCAAGAGCACATTTTATTAAATAATTCTCAACTAGTTTACCATAAGACATCCTACATATATCAAATAAGGGTAATCCAATTAATTTTACTAATTCTTGTAAATTAGGTAATATTTTTTTATAAACATCATAAGTTAGTTTAGAATCATGCAAATTATATTCACAAATTTGTTTTATATCTTCTAAATCTTCCTTAGACCACATATCATCTAGTTTATCCATTCCAATATCTAATTTTTTATCTTTTAATAACTCATAAGCAACATTATTCAAACTGTAAGAATCAAATTTTAAAGATCCTGCCATTATTTTCTTAATAAATTGCATAATATCTAGATGAATAATACCTTTTATTTTTGCAGCAGGATACATTCCACGAGAAATTTTTACTTGTGTTCCATCCAATCCCATATCCAAAGGAATTCCTAAGTCTCTTGCTCTTTGAACTAGAAAAGGAAAGTCAAATCCATCAGAATTATAACCAATTATGCAGTCTGGTTTGTATTCACGTAAAATTTCCTTAAATCTTTCTAATAAATCAGCTTCATTATTTACAAATTCTATGTCTTCATGCTGATTAAACTTTTTCCAGGTAATAACTTTCTTAAAATCTTCTCCATAACAAGATAAAGAAATAATTTCAGAGTCTTCTGTATTAAAAGAATAAACTTCTATATCAAAGGCAAGGGCTTTTAGATTAACAGTTTCATCTTGAGCTACTTCAGAAACTTTTCCTTCTACAATTACTCCAAATTCATTTTGTTTTAAATCACCTTCAACTTCACAAAGAGTTAAAGGAGTTATTTTTCTATCTCTTAGATATTTTTTATAGAATTTTATATCATATTCTAATAATTTAGTAATTCCAATTTCCTTTAACATATCCTTTATTACAGGCAAAGCATCAGAACTATTTACAGAAACTTTAATTGTTTTTATAGGATTGTCTAAATATAATTTATCTTCAATTTCTGCTTTGATAACATAATTATCCTCATGTTTAATTGCTTCAATTTTAGCTTTTAGTTTGTTAAAATCCTCTTTTTCATTAGGTATTGCATAGAAATATGGTTTTAGAGAAGGATCTAGAACAATTATTTTCCTATTATCTTCTGTTTTACCAAATATTCTTATCCCAGATTTATAGTCTATATCTAAAGGATAGAACCTTATCTTAGCCATCTATAAAAGGGCATAAAAAGGCTTATTAAGCTTGTTAAAATTAAGTCTTAGATAATGATGTAACTTTAAAGTAGTAAAGATAGAAAGATTTATAAATATAAAACCCTCCTTAAATTATGCCACATTTAACACCAGAACAAATTCGTGAAAAGAA
The DNA here is from genome assembly GCA_028716945.1 of Candidatus Nanoarchaeia archaeon. GTDB lineage: Archaea > Nanobdellota > Nanobdellia > SCGC-AAA011-G17 > JAFCDX01 > JAQUOT01. The sequence goes on along the minus strand of JAQUOT010000001.1, from coordinate 289,317 downwards.
AATAAAACAATATTTAGTTAAAAATTACTATCAAGATTTACCACAAAATTCAGAAGTTCAAAGAAAATTAGTTTCATTTTTCTATCCAAGATTATATGCTCAAGGAAAAGGAAACAAAGTTCCTACTCAAAATGCATGTAGAGAAAGAGTTTTTCAAGTAGCAAGAAAAATATGGAAAGAAGTTAAAATTGCTGATTTTTCTGATTTTAGTTTAGATGAAAAATTACTTTTAGATACTGAAGCAAAATCAATAATGGATCAAAATACTGATCTTGGAGAAACTGTTGGAAAATATATGGAATTAAACTGGAGAAATGAAGAATTTATAACTGCTTTCAAGAAAGTAATTCATAATCCTAATTATTTTGGTTATAGGCCTGGAGAATAATCAAAACTTATATAAATTTGATTTCTTTATTTTATTAATGGGAGTTAAGCTCGGAGATTTAGTTTTAAGGCAGGATATTACTTTTGATGAATTAAAGGGAAAAGTAATTGCTATAGATGCTTCTAATGTTATTTATCAATTCTTATCTTCTATAAGGCAGCAAGATGGAACACCTTTGATGGATTCTAAGGGAAATGTAACTTCACATTTAGTTGGATTATTTTCTAGAACTTGTAATCTAATGGAAAAAGGATTAAAGATTTGTTATGTTTTTGATGGAAAACCTCCTTTACTAAAATTAAATACAAATACTTTGAGAGCTGCAAGAAAAGAATTAGCTCAGGAAAAATATGAAAAAGCAAAAGCAGAAGATAATGTTGAAGAAATGTCTAAATATTCTAAACAAAATATAAAAATCAATGCTAAAATAATTGAAGAAGCTAAAGAATTAATAACTTATTTGGGATTACCAGTTATTCAAGCTCCAAGTGAAGCAGAAGCACAAGCATCTTTCATGTGTGAGCAAGGAGATGTTTATGGAGTAGGTTCACAAGATTTTGATTCTTTGTTATTTAATGCTCCAAGATTAATACAAAATTTAACTTTATCTAATAAACGTAGATTGCCTGGTGGTTCTTTTATTTGGATAAAGCCTCAAGTTATAAATTTAAAAGAAAATTTAAAACATCTAGAAATTAATCAAGATCAATTGATTGTTATGTGTATTTTATGTGGAACAGATTATAATCCTGGCGGTGTAAAAGGCATTGGTCCAAAAACGGCACTAAAATTAGTACAACAACATAAAGATTTTGATGAAATATTTAAGGAAGTAAAAGCAGATTTTAACTGGAAAGAGATTTATGCTACATTTAAATCAATGCCTATAATGAAAAATTACCAATTAAAGTGGAAAGACATTGATGAATACAAATTGAAAAAATTATTAATTGATGAGCATGAATTTTCAGAAGAAAGAATTAATAATACCTTAAATAAATTAAAATTTGTTAAGAAAGAAAAAGAACAGAAAGATTTAGATAAATGGTTTAAATAAACTTAAGGCATTGCAGCCACTCTTCTTTCTAAAGCATAAATACTATTACCTATTTTATTAATTACTCCTAGCAAGGCGTTGCCATCATTTATTAAGTTGGTTTTGTTTGCTTTAAACTCAGCTGGTTTTAGTTTATTTATTTTTTTAATATAATCTCTAAGAACCCATTCAAGTCCAAGTATATCATTTTTAACTTCATTATCTCCAAATCCAAGCAAATAATTTTTTATATCTGTTACATATTTAAGCGACCCCCTAACTAAAGCAAGTGCTTCATTCCTTTCTGTTAGTGTGACAGTACTTTTTGTAACCAAAGAATTTGTTGTATTAATTGTGTTCCAAATATCTCCACGAAATTTTATTCTCATTGCTTCTAACCAAGCCAAATGTTCTTTTTTATTTGGAGTGGGTGTAGCAGGAGCAGGTGACGTAGTAGCAGGGGATATAGAAGTAGGAGTACTAGACGAGGCAGATGACGTAGGAGCAGGAGTACTAGACGAAGCAGGAGATGTAGAATCGGAAGAGGTAGTAGAAGTAGAACCCGCAGATCTTTTAAATAGTTTAACAAAATTAACTATTGCCAATATTAAAACCATTAATGTAAAGAATGAAACTACCATTCCTAAAATATCTCCAATACTAGTTGTACCAAATAGAGGAGAGATTGCACCAAAAGACCACAACAAAGCAAGATAACCAACACATTTTCCAGCATGACTTACTCTATTATCTCCTTTAAAAATAGTTAATATCAATGCAGCAATTATAAATCCAAAAAAAGTTCCTGCATTTGTAAATATAGTACTAATTAAAGTTCCTGGTAATCCAATCGCAGTTATCAAGCCAATTAAGATAGCAATCAATGCTGCTTTTTTAGAAGCCCCTTCTTGGTCTTTTAAGAAAGGAGATTGCTTTAATGCATCATAAAGAATTATTGAAGCAATTACAGACAAAAAAACCCTTCCAACCATAGGATTAGTCATCAATAAACCTGTTCCAGGACCAATCAATTTATCTGCTAATCCATTAACAAGACCAAATAAAAGTCCCAAAGTATCTCCGAGTGTATTAACCATATTGTCTGTTGATACAGCAGCATTTACTAAAGGTATAAAAATTAACATATTAAGAAATACAACAAGCCTCTTTTTAAACATACTAAACATGATTAAATATCTCAATAAAAGTATTTAAATATTTCTGTATAGGAAAATTGAGTAATCTTCATTTACTACCTTTTCTAAGGTCCAATTCCCGATTTATAATCTCGGTTTCTTTAAATATCTCTTCTTGTACTTTTATATATTGGGAAGCAAGAGAGCTATAATTATTAGTTTCATTTTCTGTATCTTTAGCTATCTTTTCATATGTGGTTAATAATGAAGTGAATATTCCTTCAAGGTTTTTAAGTAGGGTTTTTAATTCTCCCATATTTATTATCAATAAATTGTTGTCTCCTACAACTTGGTTTATTATATCTTTTGTTCCTTTTCCTTCTTTTATGGTGTTCAAATTCCTTGAATATTTTTGAAGTCTGGTTATTATTTCATTTGCTTTACTCGATATATTATTGAACTTGTTTTTAATTCCAGATAAAATTTCATTGTTTTCTTTAAAATCTTTTTCAATGTTTTGTAGACCAATTGCTTTAAATTTATTTTTTAAGTCTGCTAAACTTTTTTGGAATCCAACTATTTCTCCTATTATATTTCTTTTTATATCATCAGGAAGACTTTTTGCATTATTATCCATTTTTACTAAAGTTCTTTGATCAATATCCAAATCATCTAAAGTTCTATTAACAATTTTTGAAATTTTATCTAAATTTTCTTTTATAGAAAAAATTCTTTGTTCTATACTTTCAATTTCTTGTTTTATATCTATCTGCAATCTTACTAAAGCAGAAATTAAAGTTCCACAATTATTAACAAGCGATTCAAGAACTTTTTTGCTTTCCTCATTGAAATTTGTCCTTCCTCCTTCTATTGATTTTTCTATTTGTTCAAGAATCCTTTTAAGAGAAATAAAATAATTTTCCCAAGCAGTAGCATAATCAAAAGCCTGTTCTAATGGTGAGTTTATTTCAGCAACCAGTCCTTTTAAAATAGATATATCATTTTTAATATCAATGTAATCTTTTTTAGATTCGCTTATTGCTCCTGCTTCAATTTTTTCAGTATCTCTAATAGTCTTTTTAAAATTACTTCCACTGCTTCCAGCTCCTCCTTTAAATATTTTAAAGAAATTAGTTAGTACCATTATCAAAGATACTACTGTGAAGAATGAAACTACCATTCCTAAAATATCTCCAATACTAGTTGTACCAAATAGAGGAGAGATTGCACCAAAAGACCACAACAAAGCAAGATAACCAACACATTTTCCAGCATGACTTACTCTATTATCTCCTTTAAAAATAGTTAATATCAATGCAGCAATTATAAATCCAAAAAAAGTTCCTGCATTTGTAAATATAGTACTAATTAAAGTTCCTGGTAATCCAATCGCAGTTATCAAGCCAATTAAGATAGCAATCAATGCTGCTTTTTTAGAAGCCCCTTCTTGGTCTTTTAAGAAAGGAGATTGCTTTAATGCATCATAAAGAATTATTGAAGCAATTACAGACAAAAAAACCCTTCCAACCATAGGATTAGTCATCAATAAACCTGTTCCAGGAGCAATTAATTTGTTTGCTAATCCAGTAATTAATTTAAATAGCAGTTCTAAAGTACTTACAATCATACCTACCATATTAGTTGCAGAATTAGTAACCGCAGCATTTACTAAAGGTATAAAAATTAACATATTAAGAAATACAATAAACCTCTTTTTAAGCATACAAAACATACTTAAATATTATAATAAAAGTATTTAAATATTTCCGGGTATAAATAATCTCATGCAAATCACTAAATTACCCAAATCTTATGATATTATAGGAGATATACTCATTTTTGAGGTAAAAGAGAAATTAAATTCAAAACAAGAGAAACAAATAGCAAATGAATTACTAAAACAACATAATAATGTTAAAGTTGTAGCAAAACGTTCAAGTATTCATGAAGGAAAATATAGATTAAGAAAGATAAAGATTCTTGCTGGAGAAAAAAGAAAAGAAACAATTCATAAAGAGTCTGGTTTGAATTTTAAATTAGATGTCGAAAAGTGTTATTTCTCTGAAAGATCTTCTAATGAAAGATTAAGAATTGCTAATTTAGTTAAAAAAGATGAAATAGTTTTAGTTATGTTTTCAGGCATTGCACCCTTGCCTTTAGTAATTTCAAAATATTCAAAAGCAAAAGAAATTTATGGGATTGAATTAAATCCTTTAGCTCATAAATATGCTTTAGAAAATGTAAGAATAAACAAAAGAACAAACATTTCTTTATACAAAGGAGATGTTAAAAAAGTATTACCTAAATTAAAAATAAAATTTGATAGAATTGTAATGCCTTTACCAAGAACTGCAGAAAAATATCTAGATTTAGCTTTGAAATATTTAAAACCAAAAGGAACAATTCATTTATATAAATTTGAGCATGAAGATAATTTTAATGATTTAATTAAAAAATATTCCAAATTTAAGGTTAATTTAGTAAAAGCAGGAGTTTTCGGACCCCAAATATTTAGGGTTTGTTTAGACCTAAAGAAATAGTTTATATATTTTTCTGAGTATTATATTATATGACAGGGTATCATTTAAGAGAAGGACAAAGCCTCACTTTAGAACAAAGAAAAGAATTAGCTGAACAGATATCTCAATTAGAACAAGAATTTGTTAAGTGTGGAGAATTGATGTCTCAATCTAAAATAGATAGAGAATATTTGGATAGAGAAATAGAAGAATTAAAACATAGACAAAGAATAACTTATCTTTAGAAAGCCTTATAAAGTATATTCTACAGTATATATTTGGGGGATGATTGAGTGAACACCCGTTGAGGAAACTATGAAAGAGTGGAAGTAGCTGCTGACCCCAAAAATTTATATACAATCTGTTTTTATAATATAAAATGAAAAAGAGGAAAAATTCTAATCTAGATAAAATAAATGAAAAATTAAAGAGATTATCAAAACCAAAACATCATGCAGTAGAATTTGATCAGGATGAATTAGATAGAATAGAAAAAAGATTAAGAGTAGGATTACATGATAAACCTTTAACAAAGAATTTTTATAAAAATATTATAAAAGGAATATTCGGAGCTTTTATTTCTTTAATAATTTTTTATATCTTTTTTAATAATCCTCAGTTATATATAAATTTTAATACAACAAAAATATTTGTTTTATTATTGACTTCCTTTTTAATTTGTAATGCTTTAATCTATTTGAAAAGAGACATTTATGTGCATGTTAAATTTTTAATATTTCCAAAGAAAGCAATTTTAATTTATTTAAGTTCATTATTCTTTTTACTTTTAGCAGGTTTAATCATAGAGAAAAATTTAATTTTAGTTTTAAAACAAACTGCTTTAGTTTCTATACTTGCTGCAATATTTTCAGGAATATTTAATTTTATAATAAAAGAAATATAATTATAATCCTAAATCTATTAGTTCTTGTCTTTTTTGCTTGATTGCAGAAGGTGAATCTCCTCCGTGCCAGGAGAATTTAGGTCTTACTTGAATTGGATAAACTCTTTCTGAATTATCATCTAAAATTAATGCACAACCTTTCATTCTTGGTAAATCATTTAAATATCTTAAAATATCTGCTGATAAATAAGTTTGCATAATTTCGTTTAATGCACCAATATCTTTTTTAGCAGTAATTCTGTGGCTAATCACAATATCTGATTGAGTTATTACATCTGTATGAATTTCTCCTGGTTGTTGTGTTGCCATTATCATAGAAATTCCAGGTTGTCTTCCTTCTCTTAATAATTGAACTAAAGCATCTGTTGCAGGAGTAACTCTATCTTTTGGTAAATATTCATGCATTTCATCGAATAACATCCAAACCAAAGGCATTTCTTCTTTTTGTTCTTGATCAAGTTCATTGAAACCAAAATAAGAATATCCTTTTTTAATATCTTCAAATTCTTCTAATTTTCTTGAAACCATTCTTTCCAAAAATAGTTTTTTACAAATCAAACTTGTAACTAAACATTTTATATTCCAATTTTGATACATGCTGATATCAATAATACTAACTTTGCCCCTATCTACAATTTCTTTAATCAAAGTTGCTTGTTTGCTAAAAATACCATAAGATTTTGCTGAAGTAAATAAATTTTCTGCTGCATCTTTTTCTCTTTTTTCAGATTTGAAATCATTTCTTACTTCAAAAATAATATCATCTAAATCGTAGTTCATCTCTTTTGTTTTTTGCAGTTTATTTATTACTCTATCAACTAAAATTCCAACAGGATTTATTAATTTTATTTCAAATATAGAACACCAATCAAAAGAAGTTAATTCAGAAGCTTTTATTGTAAATGATTTATCTACCGGAAAACTTTCTGATTTTAATTTTTTATAATAACCTTCTGGAACAAAAACTTTTAATTTTTCTATTGAAGTAGGTTTTAAATCCCATTCCTTTAGTAATCCTTCTTGTCTTTCATTCGGATATTTCATTGTCCAAAAAATACCCATTGTATCAAACATTACTACTGAAATATTATTTGCAATATTTTCTGGAAGATTACAAATTTCTTCTGCTATAATTCCTAAAGAATATGACTTTCCAGAATTATGAGAAATTACTCCATTAGCTATAAAAGAATTATTTTTTGGGACATTTAAATCAAATACCTTAGAAAATCCATTAATTTTAGATATTTTACTGATACTTTGACAAAATAAATTATTTTCTAAATATAAACTTCCTTTTCTTTTATTTACTCTCCAGAATTTACGTTCTTTAATCCTTTGTCTTTTTTGTTTATCAAAAAATCCTATTTTGTTACCAAAGGTTTTTACAGAATGATAATCCATTATATCTAAAACATAACTTTTAAAGGTTTTACCATTACAAATTGTTTTTTTGTTTCTTATTCTAGAGTGAATATCAAAATGAGTTAATATCATTTGTAAATCTAGTAAAAATTTTAAAGAATTAGAGTAATACATAATTCTGCTTCCTTTTTTTGCTACAAATCCATCACAAGAAAACAAAGATTTTAAGAAATTAGATTTAAATTTATTTGAACTTTCGAATACTATATTTGGCACTCTTATTATATCAGACTTTTTCCCAGAAGGAATTCCCAACCCTATAAATTTTTTAATTACTTTTCTTTGTTCTGTTTCTATAACTTCACAATTACAATCTTTCCTAAGGTATCTTGCAACCTTGATATCAAACTCTTTTTCTAAATCTTTTTTTGATTGGTTAAGAAGTTCTTTACAATTATTAAATATTCTTATTCTATTTCTTATTCCATTATACCAATAACCTCTTCCATCTATCCGTCTTCCTTTTTTAATATAAATTGTTCCGTCAGCTAATATTGCTCCAAGAAGTCTAGCAATTCTTAAACTTTCTTTATCATTTTTAATTTCAGGTATTTTATTAATACTTATAATCTTGTCTTTAGTACTTATATCTTTTGCTTCTTTCCAGATTTTTTTATTTTTTTCATTAAAAATTAATAAAGGGTGTTCTTTTGTTAAAATTAAATTTTGTCCATCAAATAATTCAATTTTAATTAATTTTTCATTTTTTATAGGATACATCATTAATTTAGCTTTTTCCCATTCAAATCTTTGTTTTTTTAAATTATAAGAATATATTTTATCTAAGTTTTCATTAAAAGATTGCATCTCCTTAAATCCATTACTTGTAAAGATTTTTGTATCTCCAGAAAGGCAACCACGTTTTCCGCAAACTAAAACAACGTGCGGTTTTACTACATCTAAAAGAACTTTATTAGATAAAGAAGTGGTTGCACCCATTTTAACATATAATTTACCCAAGAAAATAGTTCCTTCAAGACCATACTTCTTTTTTTCAGATTCACTTCTACCTATTACAATTTCGTACATTTTACCTCTTTTTCTACTAAACCTTTGGATAAATAGGTTTAAATATTTTTTTATATTGCTAATAATATGGGTTTGGTAAAATAAAAGAGTATGCGATTCATTCTGTAAATTTACAATATAAAGTTATATTGGGAGAATATATTCCTGATTTGGAAAGAGAAGTTAATGATTTTTGTAGATTTAGTTTTGATTTAGATGGGAAAAAAATACAATTCGAATTGCCTTTAGATAAAGATTTAACAGACTTAATTAGTAAAAAAGATTTAAAATTTAGTGGGAGTTATGAATGTTTAACTAGTCATATTACAGGAAAAAAGGTCATTTCTAAATTGATTGGATTAATATATAATGGAATTAATAACTATAATGTAGAAATTTTAGATTTTTGTCCAGATTGTTTTAAATACTTTGAAAAAATTGAGGTTCCAGCTTCTTTTAGTTTATCTGGTCTTAAACAAACGGAATTAGGTAATTTATAGTAATTACATCTTACTTAAAATTTGTATTCTTTTTTCTAAAGGAGGATGAGTACTCATTAAATTGTCTAGATTTTTCTTTAAAGGATCTGAAATAAATAAACTAGATACAACTTTGTTTGTTTTCATTGGCTTGTCTCCTTTTATTTTTTCCAATGCTCCGATTAATCCTGTAGGAGATCTTGTGAATTTAACAGCAGAAGCATCTGCAGAATATTCTCTTTTTCTTGAAATAGCCAATTGTGTTAATTGAACAAATGTTGGTGCTAAAATTGCTAATAAAATTCCAATTATTAAAAAGATAGCATTATTATTTTTATTATCGCTATTTGAACTATTAAACCATAAACTTCTTAAAAACATTTGAGAAATAATTGCAATCATTCCTACTAAAACTGCAGTAAGAGTCATAAATCTTATATCATAATTTGCTACGTGACTTAATTCATGTGCTAGAACTCCTTCAAGTTCTTGTTTATTTAATTTGTTTAAAGCTCCTGTTGTTACACATATAACTGCATGTGCTGGATCTCTACCAGTTGCAAAGGCATTTATTTGTTCATTTTGCATAACATATAATTTAGGCATTGGTAGTCCAGATGCTAAAGTTAAACCTTCAACAGAATTGTAAAATTGTCTAAATTGTTCTCTTGGAGCTTCTTTAGCATTTACACTTGCTAAAGCAATCTTATCAGAATTATAATAACTAATTAATATGTAAGAAAGTGAAATTATTATAGAAAATATCATTACAATGAATATTGAACCTTGACCCCAGACTTGCCCTATAACATAACCTAATAATAAAAATACTAAAAATATAATTGTAATTAATATAACAGAATTTCTTTTATTCTTTGCAATCTGGTCATAAAAACTTATTCTTTCCATTTTGAGAATTAAAATTGAACTTTAGGAACTGCTTTTTCTGCAGTGGTTATTTGTAAAAATTGTTTTTTACTTTTACCAAATATCCTAGCAAATAATTTTCCTGGGAATACTTCTACTGAATTATTATAACTCAAAATATTATCATTGTAATATTGTCTTGAATAAGCAATTTTATCTTCAATTGAACTTAATTCTTCTTGTAATTGTAGGAAATTTGTATTAGCTTTTAAATCTGGATAATTTTCTGCTAAAGCAAATATTGTTTTTAATGCTCCTTGTAATTTATCTCCTGCTTTAACTTTTGAACTAATATCTTTTGCTGATAATAATGCTTTTCTTGATTCTGTAACTTTTTCTATCATTACTTTTTCATGTTTAACATAACCTTTTACAATGTTAACTAAATTAGGAACCAAATCTGCTCTTTTCTTTAATTGAACATCAATTTGAGCCAAAGAATTATCAATTCTGTTACTTAAAAGAACAAATCTGTTATAATAACTTATAAACATGATTACAATTATTACTGCTACTATTATTAATGCCCAAATTAAGATTGACATATTTAGATTATAGATAAGTTACTTATAAAGTTTACTGTAAGAATCTCATATAAGGCATTTCTTTGATAGTTCTTTTAATGGATAAGTGTAAGTCTTTAGAAATTTCTATTGCTTTATCTTTATTTTCTTTATTACTCATATTAAATCTCCAAATATTCAGGAATCTTTCAGGTCTTTTGTATTTAATAAATCCAGTATTTGGTTCTTTTTTAGAAATTGCAATTCCAGCAGTTAATAATTCATTAATATATACTAAAAATCTCCAGTGTTGCCATCTCATGATTCTTCCCATGAATACATCTGCTTTGGATAAAGTATCATAAGCTTTTGCTAAGTCTTCTTTGTTTCTATATTCTAAAGCAATGTTTTCATCTAACCAAGATTTTAATTCTTCATAATCTAAATTATAATTTTCTAATAAATTTAAAGCTGTATGAGGATCTTTAGTTTTTAGAATTAATTGAATCATACTAAAAATTGTTTCTTCACGTTCTCTTGGATTATCTCTTAATAATTCTAAATCTTCATTTTTAATTATTTTATTTCCAGATAATAATTCTAAATCTATTAAAGAAGCACGAATATCATTATTATTTATTGCCGTAATTTCAGTTAATGTTTTTTCATCAACTTTTATTCCTTCTATCAAACATATTTTTTTAAGAACTTTACAAATAACAGAACCAACTTTTTTAATTTCAATCATTTTTGATTTTTGTCTAATTAAAGCAAATTTTTTATCCCAAGGATCATTTGCAGTCATGATTATTGGATAATTTGTTTTTTGCATTAAAGCTAATAATGCAGGAACTCCTCCATAATCTTCTCTTCCAGAGATTCCATCAACTTCATCTATAAGAATTATTTTTCCTTTTTTGAATAAACTTCTTTGATTAAGAGCTTCTCCAACAATTGTATTTATTTGTTCTTTATTTCTAAAATCAGAAGCATTTAGTTCTATTAATTCATAATTTAAATCTTCAGCTAGACATTGAACTAAAGTTGTTTTTCCTGTTCCTGTTGCTCCATACAATAAAATTGGTTTTTTTCTTAAGAAATCAACTACTTCTCTTACTTCTTTTTCATAACCCTCAATTTCTTTCAAGGATTTTGGTTTGTATTTATCTGTGAAGTTCATTATTTTTCATCTTTTAGAAGAAGGTTAAACATATAAGTTTAATCCCTTATTTAGTGTAACCTGGAAGTAGTTACATATAGAAAGGTTTATAAATATAAAAATATTACTAATTGTATGAAAAAAAGATTAGATTTTTGGGAAAATGAGGTTCAAAAAGCCTTAAAACATGTGAATAAAGGGGAGTTTGGACTAGTTAGTTTAATAGGTAGTAAAAATCCTACTCATGATATAGACTTAGTAACATTGCCTTCTCCAAAAACTACAAATAGTCAATTTTATGATCAAAATCATCAACTTATACAAACCCTCCAATATAATTTAATGGGTAAAGGATTAAGAATAATTCCTTTTCCAAATATGGAGTCTCAACATGAAATTGTTTATCTTTCTGATGTTGATGGACAAAAAGTTCCGTTACATAATTTGGCTTATTTAGACGCAGAAAGTTTCAGAAGATTTAATCCAAAAGGATTTAAAGAAAGTGTAGAACATGTAATTCCCATTTACGGTTCTTTAGATGTATTATCTGAACTGCCTGAAGCAAATTACGATCCTTTAACATGGACTTTAATAGGAAGTGATAGAACTCTTGATAACCTTCCAGAAGATTTATTTAATCAAAAAATGAAGCATATATTGGACTATGTTTCAAAACATGGTTTTGGAGAAAAATTACCTAGTAAGATAAACTTATCTCCAAAAGAAGTACATAAATTAACTTTAAATTTTATTAAAGCATTTGAGAGAAATTAAAATGGTAAAATATACAATAAGAAAATTCAATTGGGATAGAATTAATAAAGAAGGATTGCCTTTGGATGGATTAGAAGTAATGGAATTTTTTAATAGAGGATTAAAAACAGAATATTATAAATGGGTTAATAGAAAAAGCGAAATTACTATAGATGAAATTAAAAATAGGTGGGCTCTTACTAAAGATATAGATGTAGTTTATGTTGCAGTAGATCCAATTACAAATAAAATTGTTTCTGATGGAATGTTAATAGTAAATTCTAAAGAAAATAAAGCAGAATTAATTATAACTAATGATATAAACCATATTGGTAAAGGAATAGGCACAGAATTAGTTAAAATTTTATTAAAAGAAGCTAAAGAAAGGAGATTAATGGTAACATTACATACTTCAATCAGTAATAATCTAATGATAGATATTATGAAAACCTTGGGTTATGAACCTTCAAAAATAGAAGAAAGTTATGTTCCAGATAGATTTAAAAATTCGGATGTAGCAGTTGTTCCAGAAAAAGTATATTATTATTCAATAAGTTTATAAAAATTTAATTTTATTCTTATTTAAATCTAAAATTACAGCTTTACTCTCTGAAGCTAAACCTGGATTTATCACAGTAGTTTGATATAATTTTGCTTTTCCAGGATTTTCATGCATGTGTCCACAAATACAATATTTTGGTTTATATTTTTTAATTATCTTATTATACGGTTCCCATCCTATATGTTTACCATTCATTGGACTGGATTTTAATTTAATCTTATCAAGTATTTTATAAGGTGTAAAATGTGTTAAAAAAATAAAATTTTTAGAAGGTTTATTCTTTAAAAATAAATTTTTTAATTCATTTTCATATTCTTTATATTTTTTTAGCCTGTTCTTTTGAGATTTTTTATTTTTATCTATAGGGTGTTTTATGAACTCTGTTGCATCTACATATCCACCATAACCTACAATATCTATATTATTTAATCTTATTTTTTTCCTTTCAATTAGAATAATATTTTTTAATTTTTTTATTTTATTTTCATAAACTCCAGGACTTAATACTTTCTCTTTTCCAGTCAAAAAATCCTTATAAAAATCCGCGTTTCCCCATACCAAATAAACTTTTTTACCTAAAGAATTTAGAGATTTTATTATTTTTAATCCCGAATCAAAACTTTCTTTTTCTATTTGTTTCGCTTTTTTAATACCAATAATTTCCCACCAATTTTTGCTTGTCCAATACTTAAAAATATATTTTCTTATAAGATCTGTGTTTGCAAAGTCCCCATTACATAGAATGTAATCATAATCCTCTTTTTTTATTTTATTTTTTAATTTTATAGGAAATTTTCCATGAAAATCTCCCATCAATAATAATTTTATTTACCATAAAGAGCAAATTGACTTAATAAGGCTTCTAATTGTACATATTCATCTGAACCTTCTACTAATCTAAATTCAATCTCTCCACATTTTTCAACCATTTTCAATTTATTTTCATCTTTTATATTTAAGTTCCAAATTTCTCTTTGAATTTGTTTTATTATATCTAGTCCAGATAGTCCATGTTTTAACATTACTTCTAATAATTTTTCTCTTGCTCCAATAAAATTTCCAGAAGTAGCTACTTCAACAATTTCTTTAACTTCTTTAGGGTGTGCAGCTGCAACAATATCATAAATTAAATTTTCAGTAATTTCTTTTGAAATAGAAGCACAACTTTGTAATATGTTTGTTAATCTTCTTACATCCCCAGAAGAAACATCTATTATCAAGTCAATTGTTTTATCATTTATTTTTATTCCTTCAGTCTTAACAACATTTTCTACAATTTGTTTAAGTTCTTCTTTGTTTAAAGGTTTAAATCTAAAAATAGCACATCTTGATTGTATAGGTTCAATAATTTTTGAGGAATAGTTAGCTAGTAAACAGAATCTACAAGAATTTGAATAAACTTCCATTGTTCTACGTAAAGCTTGTTGTGCTTCTTTTGTTAAAGAATCAGCTTCATCTAAAATACAAATCTTAGGAATATCAGAAAATGCTTTTGTTCTTGCAAAGTTTTTAACTTCATTTCTTATAACATCAATACCTCTTGCATCAGAAGCGTTTAATTCAAGAACACTTTCTCTCCAATTTTCTCCAAATAATTCTTTAGCAACTATTAATATCAAAGAAGTTTTACCAACACCTGCAGGACCTGCGTATAACTGGTGAGGTAAGTTTTTATTTTCTACCATAGATCTTATTTTATCAACTATATGCTTTTGGCCTATAAAGTCTTTAAAATTCGCTGGACGAAATTTCTCGGTCCATATTTTTCCTTGCATATTTTTTTCCATTTCTTCTTACCTTTACTATTAAACTATCATAACCCTTTTCTTTTGCTCTTGTTCCAACATTTATGATGCTTCCTGGATTCATCTCAAAAGCTTTAACGATTCTTTTGTCAAAATCTACTACTATCGCATCTGGAACATATCAGTGAGTTGTTAGTACTTTGTAACCTTTTCTTTTTAAGGTTTTTGCTGTTCTATCAGTTATTTTGTTGTGTCTTAAATCTTTTGACCATTTTTGACCCTTATTCCAAGCTTTTCTCCCACTAATGGCCTTGCTTATCTTTTTTCTTACATCTAATCTTTTGGCTGGATTTTGTGTTAGCATACGTTTTTTAATATTTTCTATAACCTGTGGAAAGTGTACTTTTGCATGACCTGCATACACATACCTATTCCTAAATTTCTTTCCGCAGATTAAACATTTTACTTTTTTCTCATTAGGTATATTCTTTCTTAACAAAGAGTTTACTTCTTTTGATCTCATTTGTATTTTTTTAATCACTTTACTCTCCTTTTAATGGTTTTTTGCTATATTTTCCCATAAATATTTAAAGTATTTTTTATAGTTCTCAGCTATATCTTTACTTTCTATCATAAAAGCAACAAATTCAGGACTCCAGCTAACATGAACCACTTTATTTCCATAAATCCAGATTATTGTTGGATTTCCGCTGAATTCTTGAGGTAATACTTTTACAGAGATTAAATTTTTAGTGGGGGTTTCAGGAGCGTCATGTAATATTAAATTATGCCATTTTACTCCTGCTTCAATTCTTCTTTTATCATAATTCTTCCAGTAATTAGGTAATTCTTTTACAAGATACCATCTTCCACCAATAAAATAATTATCTTTGTAATTTAACATATCTTCAAAAATAGTTTTAATTCCTTCTTTTCCTCTGAATACTTCAAAACTTATTTTTGGTTTTTTAGATTTGTATATATCTTCTATTTCTGGAATGATTTTTTCAAAATTATCTAATTCTTCTTTTTTATATTTTATTTCTTCTTTTAATTTATTTATTGGAGCACATTGATAAGTTCTTTTTCCTTTTTCTATAGTATAACTAATTAATCCTTTTTCTATTAATTTGTTTATAATATCATAAATTGCTCTCCTTTCCATTCCAGTCTTTTCATGAATGTTATTTATAGAAGAAGACCCAATATGCAAGATAGCTGAATACACCTTAATTTCTCCATTTGTTAATCCTAAAATCCTTAGTTCTTGTAATTCCATAAAAATTAGAGAAACTTTGAATATATAAATATTATGGTATAATATGATACCACATAATCTTAAATAATCATTAGTTACTATTCTAAAGTGAAGTAAAATGATGAAGGACCCAAGAATACAAATACCCCATGATAAGTTAACATTAAAAGCATTAGAAAGAATACTTCTTTATTCAAAAGTTTTAACTAAAAAAGATTTTTGGAGAGAGTATGAAGGAAATCATCCTGAATTAAAGAGTGAATATAAATTATACACTGCAAGGGTTTTAGACATTTTTATTCGGTCAAATAAGAATTATCTTTGTTTGTTAGGTCACCCATCATCTAAGACGATAGTACGTGAGTTAGAAGTCACTGCAAACGAAATAAAAAATTATCTAACACACAAATAAAAATCGAAACCCTTCGTATTTAGAATATAAGAATCGAAAGAGTTACAATCCTAAATAGAGAAAAATAAAAATGAAACATACAAATGAAGAGATAAAATTATACCTGCGCAGTAAGGATTATAAATTAGAAGAATTAGAAAGAATACTTCTTTATTCAAAAGTTTTAACTAAAAAAGATTTTTGGAGAGAGTATGTAAACACTCATTCTGATGAAATGCGTAATAGAAGAGGCAACTTTAAATTAGATTTGGCATGGATTGAGAGTATTCATCTTAGTGGGCGTAATGAATATAAGTGTTTGGTATCTCAACCAGATATGTCGTTGGAGGGTAACGCGTATTTTATAGAAGTTACTACAAAAGAAATAAAAGATTATCTAAAAAAGAAATCAGAACCATTTGTAGAAAAAAGGTGTAGAAAAAAGGCCGCAAATAATGGAACAATCCTAAATAGAGAAAAATAAAAATGGAAAATAAAACATTACGTGATAGAATTGAATATGAATTAAGAGAAAGAAAAGACATACAAGTTCCTCAAGTATTTGAGCACATATTTGTACCAGGTGAAGTTGTGAATAAAAAAGAAGTCTATGTTCAAACCATACTGTTTCCTATTGTTCTTGCTGAAGAATTATGGGCTCCTGCAGATTTAAATAAGCTATTAAATTCGTTAAAAGAGAATATAAAAGATTTAAGAAATGCAGAATTAAAGGAATTCCGATGGGACAACTTTGATAGTCAATTCATTTCTGGTTTATATTTAGGTGATCTTTGTCTTGTTGATAAAATAGGATCATACACTAAGACAAGCAGGATTGTTTCCGAATATATCCTAAAAATAATTAATGAAGAAGTGTCTGCTGTATTAGGGATTAAAGATGGAATGAAAACAGGAAAAGGGATCAGAGAACCAAATGTAGACGAATTGGACCGCTCATATTATGGGAAACACTCAGCAGAATTATTCAGAAAAATCTTAATAAAACCTTATCTTAATTTGGCTCATTATGGTAGTGAGTGCCTTAAAAATAGAGGGGATCTGTATAAGCTTGAATGCGGGGATATTTTACATTTTAATTTATCTTTTATACAACTAAAGAAACTTTTGTCAGAAAAAAGTTTAGAGAATCTTTGTAAAGGAGTCGCAAAATTCACAGAAACAGAAGGTATACATACAATATATCTCGGAAGGGCATATAGCACTAAAACTATTGGTTGCTCCCAGAAAAGTACAGAAAGGATAGCAGAAGAGTTGGGAGACAGGTTAAGTGAAGTTAAAGATTAAAAAATGTATTAATTAAATAGAGAAAAATAAAAATGGCAGAAAAAGCAGTAGAACAAAAAGAAACTAAAGATATTAGAAACATTCCTCATAAAAATGAAATCTTAAGCATGGGTATTTTTGGTAAAGATTATTATAGTAAAAACAGAACAAAAATGAAACAAATTTATTTTCATCCTAAAACATTAAACCCTATATCTTTTAGACCTGCAACAACTTCTGAATCTATTTCGGCCCTTGTTTGGTGTTTTGAAAATCTTACTAAACCTGTTGAACATAGTTTTTGGGGTCCTTGGGATTTTAAAAACCTTAATAAAAACGAAATTTTTGATATAGGCGGAGTAGGGGCAGGTTATGCAATTAGAACTTCTGAAGGGATTTATGTAAATCCTCCAGAAAATAATGGAGATCCAATAATAGATGAATCATATTTAAAAAAATTATTAAACAAAACAAAACCAATAAGAATTGGAAATGGGATGATTTATATTGTTCCAAATACAGACAATCTAAAAGATTTTGGATTTGCAGAATATAGCACTTGTTATAGTGATAATTGGGCTGAAGACCAAGATGCAGAAACATTTGCTGATAATGGATTAGCAAGAATTTTAGAACATACTGAAGGAACTGCCTTAAAATTAAGAAGTATAGCCAGATGTTATCATCATCTAAGGGGAGTATACCTTTTTGGATGGCATTGGGGTGACGAACCTGTTGAAAGTTTTGTGTATTTGGGTTCCACTGGCTGTTGGGATGGTCAGTTGCGTGTTAGAGCCGATTTGGGTGACACCGGCAAAAACCTCGGCGACTACTTCTCTTTTGGAGTGTTAAAATAAAAATGGAAACAGAAGATAATGCATCAAAAATGTATTCTAAAATAATTAAACTTATATTCCCTAAATCAGAAGACGTTCCACATTTTAATTGGCGTATGAATTGTTTTGAAGATGGAATTTTTGATAAATTAGTTGATACCCCTGAACTTAATATATTAATAGAAGAATTTATTAAAAAGATACCCGCAACGGGAGTTACTTTTGTAGGAGATAATCATGGTACAGAATGGGTCTCTTTAGAAAATGATGGAGGGGATATCATCCCTTCTTATTTTAATAATTGGGAATTTAGTTGGGAAGAATTTGGAGGAAAAGAAAGGACTTTTTATCGAGAACTTGCATCTCTTGATGATTGTACAAAACTTTTAATTAAAAAGAAACCTTTTTATTTTAGTGATTTAGCCTCTATCCAATCTGCAGTTTTATTATGGAATAAACAAAGAGAATTTCCTTTAAACAAAGTTTTGAAAGAACCAGATTGTGATTTATTAAAATTAGAAGAAAGAATCCAAAAGGATTTAGCACTGAAAATGTTAGTTATTGGAACTCTTGCTTCATTCAAGAACGATAGGTTCTATTATGAATTATATGGACCTTCACGTTATGCTCTTCCTAATACAAATAAAAGGACAGATGAATATACTGGCAC
Organism: Candidatus Nanoarchaeia archaeon; assembly: GCA_028716945.1. Classification (GTDB taxonomy): domain Archaea; phylum Nanobdellota; class Nanobdellia; order SCGC-AAA011-G17; family JAFCDX01; genus JAQUOT01. The sequence goes on along the minus strand of JAQUOT010000001.1, from coordinate 270,334 downwards.
AGGAGATAATAATAGTCGAACAGCTCCTCTAGGGTATATGATAAATCCATTTTACACAGGGGATAGTCCTCGTGAAAAAGTTTGGAAACAAATGGAAAAGATGAAAAAAGATAGAAAAAAGTTTGAATTAATTAAATTTGTTCCAAAATTATTACAGAAAGAAAAATATTCAAATGAAGAACCAAATAGAAGTCCAAGGGTATTCTATGGTTCAAATTGTGGGCATTAAAATAAAAATATATAATAATAAACTTTTTAAATAAATATCGTTATTCAAGAGATATGTATAATTCACAAGAAGCAGAAACTGAGATTTTAAAGTTTTGGTAAGAAAATGAGATATTTGAGAAACTTAGGAAGAAAAATAAAGGTAAAAAAAGATAGAGTTTTCTTGATGGGCCAATAACCCTATGGGAGTTCATCATGCTCGGGGTAGAACTTATAAGGATTTATTTCAAAGGTTTAAAGCTATGCAAGGTTTTGATCAAAGATATCAGAATGGATTTGATTGCCAAGGATTGTGGGTTTATATATTTTTATATGATAAAAGAGTAATTTAATGGTTTTTTGCTATATTTTCCCATAAATATTTAAAGTATTTTTTATAGTTCTCAGCTAATTCTTTACTTTTTATTATAAAAACACTCACATTCTCCCCTAAAAGCATCTGACCTACTTTATCTCCATATATAACTGTTACTGTAGGATTTCCTGAAAATTCTTTAGGAAGAATTTTTGCACCAGTAAACCAGGATTTTGAAGTAATATACCATTTTTCATATCTATACAGATGATAACTTTTTACTTTCTTTTTGATTCTTCTTTTATTCCAGTCTTTAAAAAAAGCAGGATATTTTTCAGGGATATACCCTCCAGAACCAATCCAATAAATTGAATCATAATTAAGTAAATCTTCCCATACTGCTTTTACTCCTTCAGCTCCTTTAAATATCTCAGCGAACATTTCTTGTTTTTCAGATCTAAAAATCTCTTGCATTTGAGGTATGGCCTTTGAAATTTCATTTTTTATTTCATCTAAACTTAATTTTTTTTCTTCTATATAACTAATTATTTTATTGGGATTAGAAATATTAAAAGTTTTTTTCCCTCCGATTTCTATATAAGAAATTAACCCTCTTTCTATTAATTTGTTTAGTATATCGTATATATTTCTCCTATCTATACCTACTTTCTCATGGATTTTGTTTATAGAGGTTGCTCCTATTTCTAAAAGAGAATTATAAACCTTAATTTCTCCTTCTGATAATCCTAATTTTTTGAGAATATCTAAGTTCATATTCATTTAATAGTTCTAACCTATTTAAATCTTGGTATTTTATGGTAGTATAAGATTACCACAAAAGTTTATATAGTATATATAGTAGTAACTACTATATAATAACAAAATATAAACTTTTGTTATGGGACTAAATAAAATGAAAATAATAAAAATATTAAAAAAAGCGGCTGTAATCGGAGCACTTGCTTTAGCTATAACTTTGCCTGTTTCTGTAAAAGCACAAAGTGTTTTTAATGGATTAAAAGGACCCACTAAATTTCAAGTTGATAATCGTATAAATTATTCTACTAAAGAAATCCCCTCTGGGGAAAATGTAGACTCATTTACAAATAATCTTATTTTTAAATATTGGGATGGAACAAATAAAGGAACTTTTGCTTTTGTTAATCTCCCCTATAAAGTTATTAAATCTGGAGAATATAATAGTTCAGGTATTGGAGATATTTCTTTAGGAATTGGGCCAAGATTTGAAACAAAATTAAAAGAAAATAAATTAGGATTTTTGACTTATCTCGGAGCAGTTTTACCTACCGGAAATAAAAATTCTAAACCTGCTTTAGGTACAGGAAGGACAGACTACAAATTAGGATTATTTGGGACTCTTTTAAGCGAATCTAAAAAGTATGAAGCAGATATGGCTTTGGATTATACCTTAACTGAAGGAAAAGGTGTTTCTGATGAAATAAATGCTGGTCTCGTTTTAGGAGGAAAAGTTGATGATAATCTAAGATTAGTTGCTGGGCCAATTATAAATTTAAAATCTGGAGGAAAAAATGATGGTGATTATACTGTAAATGGAAGAATCAATGTGAGATATACTCCTTCAGGAGATATTGGAAAAAAAATGCATTTTGAATTATGGTATGATCATTTATTAGGGTACCAAGGAAAATCTTCTGTTAAAGATGGCGAGGCACTAACTTTAGTCGGAAGACTTAATTTTTAATTTTTTTAATTAATAATAACCTTTTTAAATAAATCTCCTTAATCTATTAGCATGTATAGCTTTAGCGAAATAGAACCTAGAATAAGAGCTTATTGGAGAAAGATTAATCTATATTCTACAAAATATATATTCCATCAAATTGCAACTTGCAAGATGTGCGCGTAAGATTTATAAAGTAATTTTCCTTAAACCCCCTATGAATGAACTAATCTACATCCCAGCTACATTAAATTATAGTTCTTACCCTTCTAAGCAATTTAATTGTCAAGAAAATCATGTTACTCTAAGATTTTCTGCAAAATATATTACAGATTTAGATAGATTTACTTCTAAAAATATAGGTTTTTTAATAAATTTTACAAAAGAAAGAAATGAATGGATTATTAATTTGTGTAAAGTAGATTATAAACTTTCAAACAGAGGTTATTATAAAGTTAAATCTAGTCATTCACAATTACAAATTTCTGTAAATAAAGAATTACCTTTAGAATTGAAAAAAGAATTGGAGTGGAAAACTAAGAAAGGAACTTCTTTTAGTAAAGTTAAACGTATAATAGTTAAGATTAATTTAGAAGAATGGAAAGAGATTGGATTGAAGCCTTGGCATTTTTTATCAGGGCAAGAAGTTTTAGGAGAATCTTTAATGAAATATGCAATTAATAAAGGATTTTCTGTTAATTATATTCCCAAAGGTAGAGAATGTGATTTACAATTAATTGGACCAAATAATACTTTATTTGCTATTGCTTTATTCTCTCATAATGCAAAAACTGAAAGAAGAAGCAGGGACAAGAGAATACAAAAATTATTGGGAGATGTTGCACGATTATTTACTATAACTTATAATTCTAATTTAATTCCTGTTGTAATCTCTCAACCCTATATGAGCTCAAGACAGATTTCTATACAAAATTATGTAGACTTTTATAGTAACAAATTCAATTTTAAATTTATAATAACTTCTTTTAATAAAGGTTGGGAACAAGAAGTATGTAAAAAATTAGTAGAATTTGATAATAATAAGGTTTTTAAATAAATATCATTATTCAAGAGATATGTACAATTCACAAGAAGCAGAAACTGAAATTTTAAGATTTTGGCAAGAAAACAAGATTTTTGAGAAGCTTAGAAAGAAAAATAAAGGAAAGAAAAGATGGAGTTTTCTTGATGGCCCAATAACCGCTAATAACCCTATGGGAGTTCATCATGCTTGGGGTAGAACTTATAAGGATTTATTTCAAAGGTTTAAAGCTATGCAAGGTTTTGATCAAAGATATCAGAATGGATTTGATTGTCAAGGATTGTGGGTTGAAAGAGAAGAAGAAAAAGATCTAGGATTAAAAAACAAGGCAGATATAGAAAAATTTGGTATTCTTAATTTTGTTAGCGCGTGTAAAAAAAGAGTAGAAAAATTCTCAAAGATTCAAGCTGACCAAAGTATTAAGTTAGGACAATGGATGGATTGGGATAATTCTTATTACACAATGACTGACACAAATAATCTTCATAATTGGATGTTATTAAAAAAATACTTTGATAAAAAACAACTTTACAAAGGAGCAGACGCAGTACCTTGGTGTTGGAGATGTGGAACTGCTTCCTCTAAACATGATATTGTAACAGAAGGTTATAAAGAAGTAATGCATAAGGCTTTGTTTATGCAATTTCCTATTAGAGGAAAAGAAAATGAATATTTCTTAATATTTACAACAACTCCTTGGACAATTCCAGCAAATGTTGTAATTGCCGTAAATAAAGATATTGATTATGTAAAAGTTAAGGAATATAACAATTATTATTGGCTTGCTGAATCTAGGCTTAAGGAATTGAAAGGAGATTATAAAATAATAGAAAGAAAAAAAGGTAGTGAATTAGAAGGAATTAAATATGAAATGCCTTACAGTAATTTTTCTGAACAAAAAAAATCCCCTCATGAAGTTGTATTGTGGGAGCTTGCTTCTGGAGAAGAAGGAACCGGAATTGTACATTGTGCCCCAGGATGTGGAGCTGAAGATTTTGATTTAGGAAAAAAACTTAAACTGCCAATGATTTCTCCTCTTAACGATGCAGGAATTTATTCTAATAATTTTGGAGATTTCTCTGGAAAAAAATATTCAGAAGTAAATAGAGAGGTTCTTCAAGATTTAGAAGATAGGGGATTTGTATACAAAATAGAACCATATAGACATAGGTATCCTCACTGTTGGAGATGTGGAGAAGAATTAGTTTTCAGATTGGTTGATGAATGGTATATTAAATGTGAAGAGGATATGAGAAAAAAATTAATTCAAGAAAATAAAAAAGTAAAATGGTTCCCAGAATATGGAAAAACAAGACAGGAAAATTGGTTTGAAAATATGGGAGATTGGCTTATATCAAGAAAAAGATATTGGGGATTGCCTCTTCCAATTTGGGAGTGTAAATGTGGTCATATCGAAGTTATAGGAAGCTTAAAAGAATTAAGAGAAAAAGCAATTGATAAAAAAATAGTTGATAAACTTCCAGAAATTCATAGACCTTGGATTGATGAGATAAAAATTAAGTGTAAAAAATGTGGTAAAGAAGTTTCAAGAATCCCAGATGTTGGTGATGCTTGGCTTGATGCTGGAATAGTTTCATTTTCTACTATAGGACCATATTTAGATAATAAATCTGAATGGGAAAAATGGTTCCCTGCTGATTTTATATGTGAAAATATGCCTGGTCAGTATCGTGGATGGTTCAATGCTTTAATGTGGGCGTCTGTTACTATTTCTGGAAAAGCTCCTTTCAAAAGTGTATTAGGATACGAAACTCTAAAAGATGAAAAAGGAGAAGAGATGCATAAAAGTAAGGGAAATGCAATTTGGTTTGATGATGCTATAATAAAAATTGGGGCTGATCCAATGAGATTACTTTATTGTTTGCAAGATCCAACACAAGAATTAAGATTTGGATTTAATGTTGTAAAAGAACCAGTAAATAATTTAAATATTCTTCATAATCTTGGGCAGTTAATTAAAAATTCTAAAAATAAGCAACCAAAGAGGATAGAAGATAGGTGGATTTTAAGCAAATTAAATTCTTTAATACAAAATGTTACAGAAGAACTTGAAAATTTACATCCTCATTTAGCAACAAGAGCATTGCAAGAATTTTGGCTTAATGATTTGAGTCGTGGATATATACAATTTGTAAGAGAGAGACTTTCTGAAGAAGATGAAGATGTAAAATTTGTTTTGAAAACGGTTTATCTTAATCTAATAAAACTTCTTGCTCCAGTAATTCCTTTTATAACAGAAAAGATTTGGTTTAATCTAAAAACTAATGGGATTGTAAAGGAAGAATCAGTTCATTTATCAATCTGGCCAAAACCTAATAAAAAATTAATTGATAAAAAATTAGAGGAAGATTTTGGACATTTGAGAATGATTTTATCAAATGTACTTTTTGAAAGAGAAAAAGTTGGATATGGAATAAGATGGCCATTAGCTAGTGTAACAATTAGTTGTGAAAAAGATTTGAAGAAATTTGAAGACATAATAAAAAAACAAGGTAATTTTAAAAAAGTTGAATGGAAAAAAGGAAATTTAAAAGTTGAAATTGATTCTGTAATGAGTCTAGCTTTAGAACAAGAAGGATTTTCAAGAGAATTAGTAAGATTAACACAAGACTTTAGAAAGAAATTAGGATTAAAAAAACAAGATAAAATAAATATTCACATTACTACAGACTATGATCTAGAAAAGTACAAAAAAGAGATAAAAGAAAAGGTAAATGCAGACAAATTTGAGCTAAATAACAAAGAACCTAAGAATTTCAAGGAATCCATAGAGAAACTGGTTAAAAACAAGAAATTCAAGGTTTTCAAGATTTAGGTCTTTATAAATAGCTTTAAATATTTTTCTATATATTTAAATAGGTATATTAAAAGGGTGAGGTGTTACATAAAATGGCAAAGATTAGTAAAAAGGATCTAAAAATTCAAAATATTGTTGCTTCTACTTGGCTAGGTCAAGATATTCCATTAATCAAATTAGCAGAAACATTACCTAATACAGAATATAATCCTGAACAATTTCCAGGTTTGGTTATGAGAATAAAAGAGCCAAAAACTTCTGCTTTAATTTTCAGTTCTGGTAAAGTTGTATGTACTGGTGCTAAATCAATGGCTAAAGTTAAAGAGTCTGTTAATCAAATTATAAAAAACATAGCAAGAATAAATATTAGAATTAAAATAAAACCAAAAATAAAAGTTCAAAATATGGTTGCTTCTGGTACTATCAATATGGATTTAAATTTAAATAAATTAACTATGAAATTAGATAATACAGAATATGAACCAGAACAATTCCCAGGTTTAGTTTATAAATTAGCAGGAACAAGAGCAACTTTCTTATTATTTAGTAATGGAAAGATTGTTTGTACAGGAACTACTTCAGAAGCTAAACTAAAAGAAGCTGTTTTAAAATTAATAGTTGTTTTGAAGAAAATTAGATAATTCTTTACTTTTTCTTATAAATTACCTGTAAACTACAAATAGCTTAGAAATATTTATATAATCAAAATACATATTAGTCTAGTTCTGGTTTACAAAATGAAAATAGATGCTCCCAAACAAATAGCTTTGTTCAAAGAATTACTTGAATCTAATTATAAAAAAGAACTGCATAAGACAGTACAAGAAGGTAAAGAATCTATTACTATTGATTTTAAAGATCTAGCTGCTTTTGATTTAGATTTATCAGAACAATTAATCGAAGAACCAGAAGAATCACTTAAAGCAGCAGAATTTGCTATAGAACAATTTGACTTGCCTAAAAGTAGAAAATTAATAGTAAGATTCAAGAATTTACCAGAATCACAAAAAGTTTTTATAAGAAATATTAGAAGTGCACATCTAAATAAATTTTTAATAGTAGATGGAATAGTACGTCAGGCATCAGACGTACGTCCGCAGGTTACAAATGCAAGATTTGAATGTCCTTCTTGTGGAAATATAATTTCAATTTTGCAATTAGAACAAGCTTTTAGAGAACCTTCAAGATGTTCCTGCGGACGTCGTGGAAAGTTTAGATTGTTAAGTAAAGATTTAGTTGATGCTCAAAGATTAGTTATAGAAGAAATTCCAGAAGCTTTAGAAGGAGGAGAACAGCCAAAAAGAATTTCTGTTTTCTTAAAATCTGATTTAGTAGAACCTAAGATGGAGAAAAAAACAACTCCTGGATCTAAGATAAGAGTTAATGGAATAGTTCGTGAAGTACCTCTACCATTAAAGACAGGAACTAATTCTACAAGATATGATATTTCTTTAGATACAAACCATATAGAATCATTGCAAGAGACTTATGAAGAAGTTATAATTAATGAAGAAGATGAAAAAGAAATTATTAAATTATCAAATGATCCAAAAATATTAAGCAAATTAATTAGCACTGTTGCTCCTTCAATTTATGGTTATGAAGAAGTAAAAACTGCTTTAATTTTACAATTATTTGGTGGAGTAAGAAAACAAAGAAAAGATGGAACAAAAACAAGAGGAGACATACACGTTTTATTAGTTGGAGAACCTGGAATTGGAAAATCAGAATTATTAAAATTTATTTCTACTATTGCTCCAAAAGGAAGATATATTTCAGGAAAGGGTGCAACTTCGGCAGGATTAACAGCAACTGTTGTTAAAGATGAATTTTTAAGAGGATGGGCTTTAGAAGCAGGAGCTTTAGTTTTAGCAAATAATGGTTTATGCTGTCTTGATGAATTAGATAAAATGGGTAAAGAAGATTCTGTAGCAATGCACGAAGCATTAGAACAACAAACAATTACAATAGCTAAAGCAAATATTCAGGCAACATTAAGAGCACAAACTACAGTATTAGCTGCAGCAAATCCAAAATTAGGAAGATTTGATCCTTACCAACCAATTGCTTCTCAAATTGAATTGCCTTCAACTTTAATAAACAGATTTGATTTAATTTTTCCAATAAAAGATACTCCTTCAAAAGAAAAAGATGAAAAAATTGCTTCACACATGTTAGATTTGCAAAAATCTCCTGAATTATTAAAATATGAAATTCCTTTGGATTTATTAAGAAAATATATTGCTTATGCAAGACAGAGGATAAATCCTAAATTAAGTGAAGCTGCTTTGAATGAATTAAAAAATTTCTATGTTGGATTAAGAAATTCAGGAGTTGGACCTGAAACTGCTCAAAGGCCAATTCCAATTACTGCAAGACAATTGGAAGCTTTAGTAAGATTGGCAGAAGGTGCAGCAAAACTAAAATTATCAAAAACAGTAACTAAAGAAGATGCAAAAATGGCGATAAATATCTTGAAATATTGCTTAATGGCTGTTGGATTTGATTATGAAACTCAAACCTTTGATATTGACAAAATGAGTACCGGAATAACAAGTTCACAAAGATCAAGAATCTCTATATTAACAGATATAATAAACCAATTAACTGCTAAAGGAATGAAATCCATTGCTTTGAATGATTTGATAGGAGAAGCAGTTGCTAGGGGTATTACAGAGGATAAGGTAGAAGAGGCATTGGATAGATTAAGAAGAGATGGACAAATTTTCGAGCCAAAACGTGGATTTATTCAAAAAATTTAATATATATTTTTTAGAATAGAAATCTTTTATAACTATCAAACTTTTAAATTTTTATGGCAGATTTCATAAGACAAGTAGCTTATAAGGTATGGATAAGAGACTTAGTAAACTGTCCTTATTATCTTGGAGAATTAGAATCTAGTTATAGCTTAATTAATAATAAAAGAGTTTCAAGAGCACATGTTGTAGCAACAGTAATACAAAAATTTGAATCTGAAAACAAGGAATATCTAACAATGACAATAGACGATGGTTCTGGAGATATTAGAATAAAAACTTGGAAAGAAGACATAAAATTAATTTCTACTTTACAAGTAGGAGATCTAGTTTTAGTTATAGGTAAAGTAAAAAAATACAATGATGAAATATATTTGGTTCCTGAAATAGTTAAAAAAGTAGATCCTAATTATGAAATAGTACATAAAGCAGAATTATTGAGTTTGTATAAGGACTTCAAAACCCCTGAAAAAGCACCAGAACAAGAGGTTTTAGGTATAGTAGAAGAAAAAATTATTGATGAGTAAAGCTTTAAATACCATCTTTATTTCTAAGATTTATGGAAGATTATGAAAAGTTATTGGATAGTGCATTAAAGGATATGCCTGCATCTAGTGTAAATGTAACTAGAACAGAAATTCCAAAAGCTACAGGAAGAGTAGAAGGAAACAAAACAATAATTACTAATTTTAATCAGTTGGTTAAATTTTTTAATAGAGATCCTCAACATTTTTTAAAATTCTTACTAAGAGAACTAGCTTCTCCTGGAAAATTAGAAGAAAATAGATTAATCATAGGAAGAAAACTAAATCCTAATTTTATTAATCAAAAAGTTGCAGAATATGCAGAAATTTATGTTTTATGTCCAGAATGCAAGAAACCAGATACAAAATTGATAGAAGAAAATGGAAAATTGTATTTAAAATGTACTGCTTGTGGTGCAAGAAACATAGTTAAAGAAAAAGTATGAAAACCTTTTATTTAAAAGTTCATGAATCTGTAAAAGGAAGAATAGTTTCTATTTGTGATAAAGATTTAATTGGTAAAAAATTTGAAGAAAAAGAATTGCAATTGGAAATATCAGAAAAATTTTACAAAGGAATCTTAGTTGATGAAGAAGAAGTTATTAAAGTATTAAAAAATGAAAGAAATATTAATTTAGTTGGAGAAAATACAATAAAAGTTGCAAAGAAATTAGATTTAGCTGAAAATATAAAAACAATAAAAAATATACCTCATATGGAGATATTTGAATTATAAAATGGAAAATTTAGTTTATACAAGAGAACAGAGATGTGAAGCAATAGTACAATTGAGACCTTATAACCAAGAACTCATAGATTTTGTTAAAAATCAAATAGCAAAGAAACCAGGAGTTTTTATCTCAAAAGAAGTTCCTTTAAAAGAGGGAATAGATTTTCATATAACTTCTCATAAAATAATAAGAAACTTAGTAACACAACTAAAAAAACAATTTAAAGGCGAAGTAAAACTATCTAAAAAATTGGTAACTTTTGACAGGGCTGGAGGAAAAAGAATTCATAGGGTTACTTTATTGTTTAGGCTAAAAGAGTAAATTTTAAAAGCTCAGTAAATATAAAATAAATCATGAAAAGAGGGCTGTTAATCTTATTTTTTGTATTATTGATAATTAATGTAAATGCAGCTATAAAAACAGATGCTTCTATAATAACTATTAGCAATGAAAATGGAAATATAATAAAATTGGATAATTCAAATGGAATTTATAATTATACTTTATTAAAAACAACTGCGTTTGGTGATTGGATTGATTCTACACTTGTTGATATAGATGGAGATGGAAACAATGAACTTGTAGGACTAAGAGATATAGGAAAAATGGACGTTTATATTTATGAATACAAAGATGATGAATTAGTTGAAAAAGCAAGTCCTTTAGACATATCTAATTTTCCTGCTAATATGGAGTGGATTAGTATAACTGCATCAGACATAGATAATAATAAAAAAGATGAATTAATTTTAGGACCAAAAAAATTAGGAAGATTTTATTCAATAGGTTACCAAGGAAGTTCTTATATTACAACTGTTATGGGAGAAACAAGATTAAAATCTTGGGATGCTTTTGATGTTGGAGATATAGACGGAGATAAAATAAAAGAATTAGTTACAATAAGACAATCAGATTTAGGAAAATCAATATATGTATATAAAATAATAGATGGAAAATTAGGACAAGAAATGAATTATGGAGAGTTCAGTAAAATTTCTTTTATCTCTTTAAAAATTACAGATATAGATAATGATGGTGCTAATGAAATTATTTCTTTAGATAAAGATGGAAAATTTTATATTTCAAAAATAAAGAACGGAGTATATTCACAAAATCTCCTTGCAGATACAAGTTTTTCTGATTGGTTAGATATGGATGTAGGAGATATAGATAAAGATTCTAAAAATGAAATAGTTGCTTTAGCAAGACAAGAAAAACCTTTTTATGTTTTTGAATATAATGAAAATACTAGAGTTGTATCCCCTTCTGTTATAAGAGATTATACTCCTTATTTGAAATGGAGTTCAATTTCTGTAGGAAAATTTATCTCAGAAAATATAAAACCGGAAGTAGTTGTTCCTGAAAATAAAACCATTGAAGAAATACCTGAAGAAATTCCTCAAATAGAAAATAAAACAGAAGAACCTCAACAAGAAATAAAACCCGAAGTAAAAGAATCAAATCATTCAGTATTATACATTTTATTAATAATTGTAATACTATTTTTATTTTTATTAACTACAATTATTTTAACAACAAAATATGAATTTAAAATATTTGATAAATTTAAGAAAAAAGAATCTCAAGAACTTCCTAAAATAGAAAAACAAGAAATACAAGAAGATATATGGCCTGAAACCAGAAAATCTAAAGATTTGAAAGATATGAAAGACTTTATTAAAAAGGGTAAAAACTCAAATAAATAGGTTTATAAATTAATTCTGAATTTATTCAATCATGGTAGAAGAACAACAACCAGAAGTAAGGGTAAGAATCCCAAGAGGAAAGGAAGTCTTAGGTATTTTAGAACAGAGACTAGGAGCTTCTAGAACAAGAATAAGATGCTTGGATGGTAAAACTAGAATATGTAGAATACCTGGTAGATTAAAGAGATATTTATGGGTTAAAGAAGGAGATATTGTATTGATAGAACCTTGGGAAGATACTCCAGATAAAGGAGATATTATTTTTAAATATAATAGAAATCAAGTTGAAGTTTTAAAGAAAAAAGGATTCTTAAAAGAAGTAGAAGAATTCCAAGAATTTTAAAATGGAATTTATACAAGAAATTAAAGTGCCTGCAGAAAGAATAGCAGTTCTAATAGGAAAAAAAGGATCTACAAAAAGAAGATTATGTAAGGAATTAAATATAAAAGTAATTATAGATACAGAAGAACAGCTAGTTACTTTGAAAGGAGAAGATAATTTAAATTTATTAGTTGGAAAACAAGTTGTACAAGCAATTGCTCGTGGTTTTAATCCAGAAATTGCATTATCTTTGTTAGATGATGAAAATTCTTGTGAAATTATTGATATTACAGACTTTTCTGGAAATTCAAAACAAAAATTATTTAGATTGAGAGCAAGAGTTATAGGTAGAGAAGGTAAGGCAAGAGAAAACATAGAACAACTTACACATACACATATTTCTATATTCGGAAAAACCGTTGCAATACTAGGAAATTTGAATGATGTTCTTAAAGCAAAGCACGCAATTGAGACTTTATTAAGAGGAAGTAAACATGCAACAGTATATTCTTGGCTGGAAAAACAAGAATAAAGTTTATAAATAAGTTTCTAAGCTTAATTTTAGATGAGTGAGAAAACAAAAGCCCATGAAATGGCTGAAAAACAAAAAGAGATATCAATTTCAGAGTTTTTTACAAAGAACAGACATCTTTTAGGATTTGATAATCCAACAAGAGCATTATTAATGGCTGTAAAAGAAGCAGTAGATAATTCTTTAGATGCTTGCGACGAAGCTTCAATCTTGCCTGAGTTAAATATAGAAATAAAAAAGTTATCAGAAGAAAGATTTATAGTTATAGTAGAAGATAATGGTCCTGGAATTTTAAAAGCTAACTTACCTAATGTTTTTGGTAAGTTATTATACGGAAGCAAGTTCCATAGATACAGACAATCAAGAGGACAACAAGGTATTGGTATTTCTGCTGTAGTTTTATACTCACAATTAACAACAGGAAAGCCAATTAAAGTTATATCTAGAATTTCTGAGAAAAGACCTGCGATGTATTATGAATTACATATTGATACTGCAAAGAATGAACCTAAAATTTTAAAAGAAAATGAAATAGAATGGAAAAAAGCTCATGGAACTAAAATTGAAATAGAATTAGAAGGAAGATATCTAAAAGGAAAACAATCTGTTGACGAATATATTAAACAAGTTGCAATTGTTAATCCTCATGCTCAAATAACTTATATTGATCCTGACAAAGAAAAAATAAATTTTTCAAGAGCAACAGATAAATTACCAAAATTAGCAGAAGAAATAAAACCACATCCTCATGGATTAGAGTTAGGAACTTTAATGTCTATGTTAGCTGTTACTAAAGCAAGGTCTGTTTCAGGATTTTTCATTGGAGATTTTTCAAGAGTTGGTCCAACAACTGCAAAAGAAATTTGTGACAAAGCAAAAGTTAAAGCAGATATTTCTCCTAAAACAATTACAAGAGATCAAGCTGAGGCTTTATTAAAAGCAATCAAAGAAACAAAAATTTCAGCACCATCAGCAGATTCGTTAAGTCCTATTGGAGCAGAATTATTAGAAAAAAGTTTAAGAAAAGAATTCAATGCAGAATATTTTGTTACAACAACAAGACCTGCTGAAGTTTACAGAGGTTTTCCATTTATAATAGAAGCAGCAATTGCTTTTGGTGGAGATCTACCTAAGGAAGAACAAGTTAAATTATTGAGATTTGCAAATAGAGTTCCATTATTATATCAACAGGGGGCGTGTTCTGTAACAGAATCATTTACAGATACTAACTGGAAGCCTTATGGTTTAGAACAAAAAGGAGCTAATTTTCCATTTGGTCCTGCAGTAGTTATAGTTCATATTTCATCAGTGTGGGTTCCTTTTACTTCAGAAGCAAAAGAAGCAGTTGCTCATTATCCTGAAATAATTAAAGAAATTAAACTTGCTTTACAAGAATGTGGAAGAAAACTAGGAATTTATATAAGAAAACACGTAAGAGCATCAGAACAAAGAGATAAAGTTGATTTATTTGAAAAATATATTCCAGAATTAGCAAATTCATTATATAATTTATCCGGAGAATCTAAAACTAAATTAGAAGAAAATTTAAGAAAAATATTAAAGAAAAATATGAAAGATATACTTGGAGAAATAGAAGATGGCGGAGAAAAAGATAAAAGCTGATAAAGCATTAAAGGATTTTGGAGACGAGATTGTCACTCAAGTTAATAAAGGTAAGAATCCAGAATTAGTTTTTACTTTAAGAGGTTTGTCTAATATTATCTTTGACCAAAAAGCAAGATCTTTAAGATTAGGAGATAAAACTGCATCAAGAGCATTTTTTAATGTAGCACATACAAAAAAATTCTTACAAACTGTTGAAGTTGCATCAATTTCTAAAAATTTAATAAAAGAAGAAAAACACGCTAGCTTAAGAGATGCTTTTTACCAAATTAAAAGAACTTTACCAGGAACAAAAATAAATATTGTTGATGAACAAACAGAATCTGACAAAGCAATAGAAGATTTAGAAGTTATTACAGGGGTTTCAAGAGAACAATTACATTTCAATGCAAATAAAAATGGTTCTATTGCAGGAAAAGTTGTTATTTTGGATAAAGGAGATACAATTGATTGGTCTAAATTAGGTTCAGGTGGATGGAGTATTCCTTCAAATGTAGAAGATATAACTTTTAAAAAAGTAAATGCAAAATATATTCTTTATATGGAAAAAGCAGCAGTATGGGAAAGATTGCATGAAGATAAATATTGGGACAAACAAAATTGTATAATAGTATCCTCTCAGGGGCAGACTACTCGTGGAATTAGAAGGTTACTACAGAGGTTGTCTGAGGAATTTAATTTACCAATTTATGTTTTATGTGATTGGGATATTTATGGAGCCTACATTTATTCTGTTATAAAATATGGTTCTATCGCGCTTGCGCATTTAGGAAGCAAAATGACAATACCTTCTGTTAAATATATAGGAATAACAGGAGATGATGTTATAAAATATGATCTTAAAAAACATTTAATTAAATTAGATGAAAAAGATACTTCTAGAATAAAACAAGTAGCTAATTATGAATGGTTTAAAGGCAATAAAGATTGGCAGAGACAATTTAAAATGTTTAAGGAATTAGGCGGTAAAGTGGAAATCCAGGCATTATCTGCAAGAGGAATTAGTTTTATCTCAGATAAGTATCTTCCGGATAAAATTAAAAACAAAGAATATTTAGAATGATTTGAACTCTTTTAAAAATCTTAAAATTTCTTCATTAACTTTTAATTTTGTTAATAAGCCTATTCTTATATATTCAATATTTTTAATGATATCTTCTTTAGTAAATTTAGAATAAGGTAAAAGATTGTTTAATTGCTCTATCTTTAACAAATGTGTTCCATTTATGGTTTTGCATACATTCGCCTGCCAAGAACCTATTATTTTTGCAATGTCTTTTTGATTCATGTTTAAAGATTCAAAAAATTCTTTTCTAAAATCATCATTAAAACTTAGATGAACATTCAATTTAGAAGAAATATCTTTAAATTTATTATTTTTTCTTTTACATAAATTAAATAAATCCATATTCCATAATTTTAAGTAATTTTTCCAATTTTGTATAACTATCTCTTGAGAATTTGTCTTGTAATGTTTATTAATCTTATAAGAAATAATTTCTGATTCTAAAATTTTACTAATTAAATCACATAATTCTTGTTCTTTTATGGATAGATTAAATGTTATCTGGCTTATATAAGGTTTCTTTTCTAGATAGTCAATTCCTACATTTCCTTCTGCAGCAAATAATCCTCTTAATAATCCTCTTCTTAATTCTGGTATTTTTATTAAATCTCTAGATAAGATTTCTTTTATAAATAATTCAAAAACTTTCCTAAAGACTGTGCCATTAACTTGAATTTGTAAACATTCATTTCTGTGTCTGTCTGAATATCTTGTATATATTTTTTCTTTAGAAATCTCTAAAAATTTACTCCATTCTTCTTTTAAGTTTTTATTAAGTGTCTTATATTGCACTAAAAAAGTAATATCTTTTAAATCTGTTAAGAAAGATTTTTGTAAAAAATTAAGAGCTTTTTTGGAAATGTCTTTATCTATAGAAGCATAAGTTAAATGACGTTTATCTTTCTTATTTAAATCTGAATCTCCTAAAAATAGTCCTATACCTTCTATTAGTTCTTCATTAACTATAATCTCTTTAGGAAAGATAAATGATTTTCTATTATAATTTCCTCTATTACTAACATATGTAATTTCAACATTATTTTCAAAAGCCTTGATTAACCAACCTTTAGGGATTAAATTAACTATATTGATTTCCATAGTGTATTTATATACCTTCTAATTATTTAAATATTTGTTACTCTTTTATAATAGTAATAAATAGAAAGGTTTATAAATATAGAATTAGTGTAAAATATATGGCAGAAAGTGTTCAATTAATACCAAGAGAATTAAAGGAACTACAATTTCCAGTAGCAAGATTCTTGACTTTAGAAGAGCAAGCAAAATACGAAGAAGCATGCAAATCTTTTGGAGAAAAAGCAAGAAATACTTTAAACGTAGACTTAAAAGGTTCAAATCTATTCAAAGTTATTTTACTAAATCAAATTGGCATTAAAACTGCAACATTACCGGAATTAGATTTAATTGTAGAAAATAATTCTAAATTTTTAGAAGGAACTTATGAAGATGCTCCTTCTGTTGTTTTAAGAAGTGCAGGTGACTCTTATAATCACAATGATTATGTAGCTAAAGGTTTAGCTAAATTAATACATCAAAAGAAATTTCCTCATTCAGTTATAATAGAAGGATTAAAACTTAAAGAAGATGATAACTCTAGCTATAATTTATCATTTGTAGAAGGAGAAAATTTTAAAGTCATTAAAGCTCCTGATTTCGATCATAAAAATAATCAAAGAAAATTTAAAAAAATTAATCCAGATTATACTATAGAATTTGATCGCAATGGAACAAGAACTCTTTACACAAGAGATAATGGTGTTTCTGGGCTTTGCTTCAACAGGGGCTTAGACTTGGGTTCCAATGATGATGGCCTTGCTGACTCCAACGGTGACGGTCGGGTAGTTGTAGTTAGTGGCGAAGCCACGCAAAATTTAGATAAATATGTATCTGAACTTCAAAAGCATAAAGTTGAACAAGATAAAAAATTAGCTTCAAAATATAAGGTTGCACAAGATATTTTAGATGAGGCTTATAACCAAGCAGAAGCAGTTTTTAAAAGCAAATAATTAAATTTATAATACCCTATTTCTTGATAACTCTTCCTAGCCAAGAAAGGCTGGGCTACATGCCTGTTAATAGCACTCTTAATTGAGTCATGAAATTCAACCACAACATTAAGTACTAATTTGGGAAATATGAAGTGGTGGTGATTTACTTTTAATTAATGGGCTATAAAGTCTTTGGTGTTTCTAGGCTTTACTTCAACAGGAACTTAGACTTGAATTCCAATGATGATAACCTTGCTAACTCCAACGATAACGGTCGAATAGCTCAGAATATGGCTAGGATTTATATTAAAATGGTACATACTTATAATAATCTTTATTCAAAATTATATCTTTATGATAATTTATTCTTGGCTTATAAAAAAGCAAGAAAAGGAAAAACAAAGAAAGATTATGTAATAGAATTTGAAAAGAACTTAGAAACTAATTTATTAAAACTTCAAAAAGAATTAGAAACTTTAACTTACAAACCAAAACCTTTAAAGAAATTTATCTTAAGAGATCCAAAAACAAGGAAAATTTCTAAAGCTGATTTTAGAGATAGAATCGTTCATCATGTATTAATAAATATGATTGAACCCATTTTTGACAAGACATTTATTTATGATTCTTGTGCAAATAGAAAAGGCAAAGGAAACTTATTTGCAATTAAAAGATTTTATTATTTTCTCAATAAAGTTTCTAGGAATGGTAAACTAAATGGATGGTTCAATGAGAATCAAATAAAAAGTTATTGTTTAAAAGCAGACATAAAACATTATTTTCAGGAAGTTAACTATAACCTCTTGATTAATATTATAAAAAGAAAAATATCTGATAAGAAAGTAATAAATCTAATAAGATTAATCTTAGAAAACGGAAAAGAGAGAAAGAATATAGGAATGCCTTTGGGAAATCTAACAAGTCAGTTCTTTGCTAATGTTTATTTAAATGAATTAGATTATTATATAAAACATAAATTAAGAGTAAAATATTACATAAGGTATGTGGATGATTTTGTAATTTTACACCCCTCAAAAGAACAATTAAAAATTTGGAAGGAACAAATAAATAATTTCCTAAATAAAGAGCTAAAACTAGAGTTGCATTCAGAAAAATCAAAAATAATCTCTTTATCAAAAGGCATAGACTTTGTAGGTTTTAGAAATTTCTATTATCATAAATTATTAAGAAAAAGAAATATAAGAAAAATATTATTTAGAATATCTCAATACAAAAACAATGAAATTATTTATGATAATCTATTAGAAAGTTTTAATGGATGGAATGCTTATGCTAAATGGGCGGATAGTTATAAATTAAGAAGTGGTATTATAAGCTTTATTTCTGATAAATATCTGCCTGAAAAGATAAAGAATAAAGACTTTATTGATTAAGGAAACCTTTTTAAATTAATTCTAAGTCTTTTAAATCATGCCTTAGTAGCTCAGCAAACCATCTGGCCTTTTAGGTTCAGAAGATCTGAAGGGTAGAGCACCTGTTTTCCAATATGGAAAGGTGAGACTGTTAATCAGGTGGTCGGAGGTTCGAGTCCTCCCTAAGGCGCTTTTCTTTTTATTTAAAATATATTCTCTAAAATATATATTCTAACAAATTGCAACTTGCAAGATGTGCGCGCCAGATTTATAAATGAAATTTACTTATCTTAATTATGAAGTTTGATTTATCTGACATTAAGCAAAGCACTAAACTTATACTTCCAGAAAAACCAATAATAGAATTAGCAGAAGAAACAGGATTGCATATTGGAGATGGAAGTATGAATTTTTACAAAAACGGAAATACGTCTAAAGGACTTTATTCTTTAAGGGGGCATATGTTTGATGATAAAGAACATTATAATAATAAAATTATAGATTTATATAAAAAAGTTTATGATTTAAAAATAAAACCAAAAGAAATGCCTTCTACAAAAGTATTTGGATTTCAAATTTGGGATGATTCATTAATCGAATTTAAAAATAAAATTCTTAAATTACCTCTTGGTAAAAAATTTGATATTTGTATACCTTCTTGTTTCTTAAATAGAAAGGAGTATACTATTAATGTGGTTAAAGGAATCTTTGATACGGATGGAACTTTATATTTACAACCAAAATATAAAAAATTATATCCTCGTTTAGAGATAAGCACCACTTCTAAACCTTTAGGATTACAATTAAATAATTTAATAAACAAATTAGGAATTCGTTCTACAATCTATTCTTATAAACATAAAAATCATAATTGGTTAGATTTATATAAGGTTTCAATTAGAGGAGAATTTATGTTAAATAAATGGATGAAAATTATCTCTCCTAATAACCCCAAACATTGGAAAAAATATTATTATTTTAGAAATAATTCTTAAATCTGTGCTTTTAATAGATATTCTCTTATAGCTTTAGCCTTTTTATTTCCTATAGATTTGATAGCAGCTAATTCTTCTTCTTGAGCAGAAATTAATTCTTTTAAACTTGGGAAAGTTTCCATTAATAACTTTATATTTTCTTCTGTTAAAATAGGGATGTTCTTTAATATTCTATAACCTTTCGGTATTAATGTATCTTCTTTTTTTCTATTATCTAAGAATATTTTAAAAATGTTTTCTTTAACTACAATTTCATCACGTTTTAAGTCTTTTAATTCTTCAATTATCTTATCAAAATTAAAATAATCATGATAATCTGCCATAATTGCAGCTAATTCTGCATGAACATAAGTTATAATTTCTTTTAATTGTAATTCTGTTAATTCTCCTTCATCACCTAATTCGCTTAAATAAACAGAGATTATATCTGCAACAGAATCCATTATTTTTTCTCTTTGAAATATAGAAGCAAGGTCTTCTAATGTAACCATTTCTAATAATTCAAAAGTATCAAACTTTTTTATTAAAACTTTAAATAATTCTCTATGCTTTTCAATAATTCTTAGTGCTTCTCCAGTCTTTGTGAATATTTTACCTAAATTATTTAATTTTAATTTACCATTTCCATGATATACCATTGCAGTTCCTGTTTTTGCAGAAATAGCAAGAACCATTGTATCTAATTGTCTTGCAGTTCTTTCTGCTGCTTGATGTCTTGTACCTGTTTCTGTACTAGGAATTTTTATACTCGGATTTAATAAGACATTAGCACTAATTATTTTTTGTAGTTTATTATCTACCAATATTGCTCCATCTAATTTTGCTAATTCAGCAAGTCTTTCTTCAGAAAACTCTTCATTTATTTTAAAACCACCAACACTTATTTTTTTAATACCCTTATCTTTAACAAAAACAACTAAAACTCCACGATTAGCATTAGTTATTTTTTCTATAGCATTTCTTATAGCACTTCCATAACTAAAATGTGCAAGTATTTCTTTTTTTTCCATTTTTTATTTAAAATTTGACGGTGGTTGTTAACTGCCGCTTCTTTTAAATCTTTCTCTTTTTATGATGAGAAGGTTTTTCAAAGAAGACAATTACTTTTACTATATGTTTATATAATCTTACAAAGAAAGATTCTTCTTTTTTAACTACTTTTCTTTCTTCTTTTTCTATAAATTTAATCTCTTTTTTAAATTCTTTTTTTGTATCTTTATCTGTTAAATGTAAAAATCTTGGAGCCCTTGCTAAAGGTCTTAAAAATCTTGCAAATCTTTCTGTTCTTGATAATTTTCCTGCTGCTTCAGCTTCTTTAATTATTTTAGCAGTACCTTCCTCTATTATTATAACTTCTTTACCTATTTCTGTTCCAGCATGAACTACTTTTTGTGTAGGAGTAAAGTATTCGCTTACTACAGTAATTAATTCTCCAACTCCTTCTAAAGCTCTAAAAACTAAAAAAAACGGAAATATAGCTAAAATATCTAACCAATATTTTTTTAAGAATTTTGGAATATTTCTTACTCTGAACCATTTAAAAGTTAAATCTATAACAAATAAACCTATTATACCCCAATCTGCTATTGTTACAAAAGTTAAATAAGGATGTATTTGTTCTTTATAGAATAATTCTCCTATGATTAAACCAATTAAAACAATTAAAGAGATAGGTATTAATTTATCTACCCAATGTTCTAATTTATGTAGCCACCTCTGCATAGGATAGTTAAAATTTAATATTATTTAAACTTTATCAATTCAAAAACCTTATAAATTATCTTTTAACAATATATCTCATGAGCCCGTGGCGCAGCCTGGTAGCGCACCACTCTGATAAATTGGATTTAAACCAAATCATTGGTGGGGGCCCGGAGTTCAAATCTCCGCGGGCTCATATACTTTTAAAACCTTATAAAAATCTTTATAAACCTAAAGTCCTTTAGATTCTTAGGTGGTTGGGAGTCATTTCTCTCATATAACTCAATAAAAGGAGGAAAAAATGGCAAAACTAACAGCTTGGTTAGTAACTATACTTGGTCTATGGCTAGTTCTAGCACAATTAGGTGTAATACCTGCTTCATTGCTTAATTTGCAAGGTTGGATTGTAGCTTTAGTAGTTTTAGTAATAGGTATAGGTAAACTTGTAAGAAATTATAAGTTAATGAAATAAGAAAATGGCAAAAGAAATGGGAATGTGCAAACATTCTAAACCAATGATTTTAGTTGGTGGACTAATTTTAATAGCAATTGGTCTTTGGGCTTGGCTTAAACAACCAACTATAGTACAATTATTTGCTGTTTTAATAATTTTGATGGGACTACATAAATTAATGTGGGCATCAAAATGTTGTAAATAAATTTATTTTTTTCTTTTTTTTATTTATTTAAATCACTAGAATGAATTCCATTATTATATTCTTCTAAATAAATATATTCTGGAAAAATTCCTTTTGAAGAAAGAGTTTTCTTTAGATTTTCTTCCCATTTAGTTTTTTGATCATATCCGAAGATAACTACCTCTGGTTTTAATTTTAAAATGTATTTTAAATTCTCCTCATAAAGTCCGCTATAAACTTCAGTTACAAATTTTAATTTTAATAATTCTTTTTTTCTTTCTTCTGCATTTTTTATAGGGTATTTCCCTTTGTTTTCTTTTACTGCTTTGTCTGGGATAATTATAATATATAATTTATCTCCTAAACTCTTCGCATTTTTTAGAAATTCTAAATGTCCTTTATGTAATCCATCAAAGGTTCCCCAAACTAAAACTTTTTTCATAATTATTTTATTTTAGCCCCAGTTTCTATATCTTTATCAACTGTTAAAAGAACTATTTTTCCTTTGAATTCTGCAGCTAATAACATACCTTCACTTTCTACTCCTCTTAATACTGCAGGTTCTAAGTTTCTAACCATTATAATTTTCTTTCCAATTAATTCATCTTCAGTATAGGCTTGCCTTATTCCTGCTACAATTTGAACATCATGTTCTCCTTTGCCTAAACTTACATCAAGAATATATAATTTATCTGCATTAGGATGATTTTTTACTGCTTTAATTTGAGCAATTCTTAGATCTACTTTTCCAAATTCATCTATAGTTATTTTATCCCCACAATGTTCTGCTTTTTTTATGCCTTCTACCATTTTAGATCACATTATTACTTGTATATTGCTATTTTTAATTGTTTCATTATCTTCTACATGCCCACCAAACCCATTTAAATTTCCTTTTCCAAAACCCTTTTTTTTAATACCTAAAAGAATTTGTTCACCTTTTATTGAATAACATAAAGTACAATTTTTTATGTTAAAGTCCATTTCTAGGTCCCCCTTTTAAACCATCATTTGAAGATTTTTTAAGTCCATCAGTTAGGCCAATTTTTTTAAACAAAGTTTCTCCTTTTTTTATACCTTTTGATTTTGCATTACCCCATTTCAAGTCAAAACTATCTCTTAATTTAAATCCAAGCTGTTCATTTATTTTTTCTGCTGTTTCTGGCATAAAAGAATAAATTAATTGAGAAATTATTCTTAATGATTCTGCCAAATTAAATAAAACCTTTTCAAGTTCATCTTCTTTCTGATTTTTAGCTAAATTCCAAGGTTCTTTTTCATTTACATATTTATTACATTGATCTACAAAGTAAAATATTTCTGCTAAAGCCTCATGTAACTTATAATTTAATATTAAGGAATCAATTTTTTTAAAATCTAATTTTGAACTTAATTCTTTGTCTTCTTTTGCTTTTGGTATTTTAGAATCATAATATTTTTCACACATAGAAACAACTCTATTTAATAAATTACCCAGAGAATCTGCTAATTCTGTATTTGTTCTTGTTATTAATGCTTTTTCTGAAAAATCTCCATCTTCTCCAAATGGAATGCTACGCATTAAATAATATCTTAATGAATCTACAGAATATTTTTGAGCTAAAACATTTGGGTCTATAGCATTGCCTAAAGATTTTGACATCTTTTGTCCATTAATAGTTAAAAATCCATGTACAAATAATTGTTTTGGTAAGTCATAACCTGCACTCATTAACATAGCAGGCCAAATAACGCAATGGAATCTTAAAATATCTTTTGCTAATAAATGACAATTTGCAGGCCAATATTTTGGAGCTCCAGTGATATAATTTGGTAAAGCATCAAACCATACCCAGAAATGATGATTTTTGTCTATTGGTAAGGGAATTCCCCAATCAACATTTGGTCTAGAAATACTAATATCTTTTAATCCCATCTTAATAAATTCTACAACTTCATTTTTTCTGGAATTAGGTAAAATAAAATCAGGATTTTTTTCTATGTAAGTTAATATTTTATCTGCATATTTTGTTAATTTAAAAAAATAATTTTCTTCAGATATAAACTTTGGTTCTGTTTTGTGAAAAGGACATTTTCCTTCTACTAGGTCTGATTCAGTATAAAAACATTCACATCCTTCGCAATATAATCCTTCATATTTCCCTTTGTAAATATCCCCTTTTTCATACACTTTCATAAAGAATTCTTTTACTAATTTTTTATGTTTAGCTTCAGTAGTTCTTATAAATCCATTATTAGAAATGTTTAGATTTTTCCAAGTAGAAGTCCATTTCAAAGCCATTTGATTAGTATATTCTTTTAAATCTTTAACACCTGCAGTTTCTGCTGCTTTGACTGTTTTTTGAGAGTTTTCATCTAAACCTGTTAAGAAAAAAACATCTTCTCCTTTTAATCTATGCCATCTAGCTAAGGTATCTGCTGCAAAAGTAGTGTAAGCATGGCCTATACTAGCTATATCATTTACATAATATATTGGGGTTGTTACGTAAAACTTTTTCATGTTAATATATTATCTTTTTAACTTTTAATCCTTTCGATTAGGTTATTTTCTACTATATTTAAATCTTTTATTTTATTTTTATGTTTAATGTGAGGTTTTAATTCTTTAAGTAATTTGTATAATTCTTCTTTTCTACAAATTTTTAATGTCCAATAATTTGAGTTGTATTTATATCCCTGACTATTGAAAGTTCCAATTCTATTATCTGAATGAGGTTTATTACATTTTATTCCATATTTATTTAGATAGTTATATATCTTAAATAATAATTTACTATCATAATTTCCTAAAGAATAATAAGCCATATTTTTATTTAATTTCATACTCCCTTCCGCATCTGTAAATCCTCCCAGGAATGCAAAAAATAGTTTTTTGTTTTTTTCTAATTCTTTTGGAATCTTTTTATCTAATAAAAAACCAAAAGATAAATTAAGGTATACATATACATTTATTTTATTATTTTTTGATTTTTTAATCCAAACTTTTCCATAATTTTTAAATAAATTTTTTATTAGAATTATCTGTTCTTCTATGGTGCTTCCACTAGCAACACAGATTAATTTACTTTTAGCACCTCTTTTTCTAACTCCCAGATCCCCAATTCTAAATCCTATAAGGTAAGCTTTTTCTAAAGGATCCCCAGAAAAATCTCTTTTTTCATAGATAATATGGGAGTCGGAAATATCTCTTGATTGAATTCCAAACTCTTTAAGTTTTCTATGTATCGTTCCCCTTGGGATTTCAGTTATTTTTTCAATTTTCCAAGTAGAATATTTTTTATTTATATATAAATCAAAAAGTTTTTCTTTTGTTATTTTAACCCTCTCAATTCCAGAAATTCTTGTTTTTATATCATATTCTTTTAATCTTTTCCAGATTGTTGCTTGACAACAATTAAGTTTTTCCGCTATTTGAAAAGTTGTAAGTTTCTCTTTTTCATATAGATTTACCAAATCTTCTTTAGGAATTTCTAACCTTAACATAATATAATTAAGTGAAGCAACTATATAAAGTTTATTTATAATTTAGAAATAGTAAAATTATAGATGCTCCCGCCGTGCGGAACCAACTTTGTCCTTAACTCTACTAAGGTCAGTTTCCTGTCCTTTGTTTTGTTAATCAGACTTTTGTGCGCTGTTTTTAGTATAAGGATAAAGAGGTATAAAAAGATTATTATCTTCGAGAAGATAAATCGACAGATGTCTATTTTATATTTTTACTTTTTGTAAGTTTTCCCTTTGTTTAAATATTTCCATTACATAATAAAGGAAGAGGAATAATAATAAGAAAATAACATAGGGGGTTTTATATAGATTTGTAAACCAAGGGTCAGTAGAAAATAATATATTGGAAATAACAAAAACACAAAATATTTCTGATAAAGTGATTGTAGAATATTTCCAAAATAATGGGCTCAAGAATATTGTTTTAACATTTGATAAATCTTTTTTATTAAACATCTTTTTAACCCCTATAATTTATTTGCCTATAATAACTTGATATGCTTTAATAAGCGTAGGTATAGTAAATATTAATACCGCGATACCAGAAATCCACCAGAATATTTTAGATATCTCCAATATATTTGGTATCATAAATGTATTAAATAATCCTATCAATATCCCTAGATAAATAAGTAGCTCATTTAACGAGTTTTTCATACTAAATTTAGTTCAATTATCTTTTTAAATATTATTGTGATTTAGGATATAATAGTTTACTAGAGCAACATCATAACTGTTGCTAACTCTCAGAGTTAAGAACTAAGGTTATAAGTCTTATAAGAAGGGATAATTATTTGAGCGCTGTGAGTTAAGAATGAAGTTGATTATGCTCCCACTGGGATTTGAACCCAGGTCACGAGCTCGAGAAGCTCATATCCTTAACCGCTAGACTATGGGAGCGTAGCCCCTGGAAGATTCGAACTTCCGTCACAAGATCCAGAGTCTCGTATGCCTAGCCTTGATTTTTAATCAATTTGGCCACTACACTAAGGGGCTATAATGTTTAAACTTAGTTAAGATTTATAAAGGTTAATATTTAGAATTAATTATGAGAGAATTTATCTTAATATCCAATCATGGACAAACCTCAGGAAATTTTAATGATTTAATGCAAGCAGGACGTTTAGACATAGTTATACATTCTATAATTAATGCTTTTTTTGTTTCAAATAACATGCGTGAAGATACAATTTTTCATTTAATTCTTAATGGACCACCAGATCCACCAAGACATATCGAATTTATTTATGATTCTGAAATGCCTATATCTAAAAAAGATGTAGGTAATTTATTAAAAAGTGTTTTATGGAAGTATAAACAAGGTAAAAAAATAAAAGCTTTTCCAGGAATCTTTGTAGAGAAAAAATCTTTTCAAGCTTTAATAAAAGAATTAGTTGAATCAGGTAAGAAAAACTTTTATTTATTGGATAAAAGAGGAAAAGATATTTCTAATATAGGATTAAAAGAAAATCCAATATTTATTTTAGGAGACCATGAAGGAATTCCTAAAAACAACAAAAAATTTATAAAAAGATACACAAAAGAAGTATTTAGTTTAGGAAGAACAAACTATTTTACTTCACAATGTATTACAATATTAAATTATTTGGTGGACAAAAATGGAAATAATTAACTCTAATGATATTAAAAAATATATAGAAATTTGTACAAGTATAGCTAAACTTTCTAAATGTAAGAAATCTAAACGAGGGGTAATAATAGTAGATTTTTATGGAAATTTAATATCTCAAGCAAATAATCTCCCTGTTGGTGTAGATATTTGTGATCCTTGTTTAAGAACTGATTTAGAAGGAGGAACTCATTTAGAATTGTGTAGGGCAATACATGCTGAGGATTATGCAATACAATTAGCATTAAGAAATAATCCTTCTAAAATAAAAAATTCTACATTATATCATGTTAAATTAGATAAAGGGGGAGAGGTTGGTAAGTTTCCAGGAGATCCTTCTTGTACTTCGTGTAGTAGGATAATTTTATTAAATGAAATAAAAGATGTATTTTTGTGTGGGAGATTAGAATCTTATTTATATAATTCAAATGAATTTAATAATTTATCTTACCAATTTCATTTAGGTAAGATGGGAAAACTTTAAAAATGAATAATTGGCTTATAGTAATGCTTGGAATAACTGCAGTTGGAGTAATCTACTGGGTTTTAATAGGACAAGGAAAATATAATAAAATGATTCAAGGTGAAAAATGAATTTCATAAAAGAAATATTTGAAAATAAAGGAAGCGAATTAGCTCATGAACAATTTAAAAGATTTGGAAAAGGTAATTATACTGATAGAGCTTTAATTACTTTAAAAAAATCTAAAAAATTATCTGTAAAAACAAGTTTTGAGTTTTCAAACTTCTTATGTTACTTAATTGCTAAAGAAGCTTCTTCAAAAATTAATATTTCTGGAGCAATAGTCGCTTTTAGAGACTTTGAAAAAGAATTAGATTTACAAAATGAATATTCTAAGAGGGGAAAAGTTTACAGGGCAGACATTACCGAACAAGAAATTACCAAAGAAAAATTATTAGAAATAATTGAAAAATTCAAGTTTGATTTTTTATTATTGAAATTAAGAGCAGATAATTGCAATTTGTCTTGTAAAGATTCCTTACCTAAACCAGGAGGTACATTAAAAGATAATTTTTGTTCTGCTTCATTTGAAAATACAGATATTACAAAAGAATTTACTTTTGATGTTAAAGAAGATTTTAGTAATTTGATAATAAAACATATTTATGAAATTACAGATTTAATAATTCCTAAAGAAAGTGAAGATGATTTTGCTAAAGCAAGATTATTAGCTAAAAGAAAAGGAAAAATAATTAGAATTCTAAATTTAGATGGAAAAGAAATAAAAAAAGAGCATGAATTATTGGTTTAAACTTCTTCAACTAAAGATCTAAAGGTTCCTTTAACAGAAGCAGTTATAGAATTATAAGTTGGTGCTGATGGCCCTTTTGCATGTGATGGTTTGTAAACTAGGAAATCTATTATAATATCAGAATCAATAACTCCTTTATCACTTACACAAGGAATTTCAAATGTTTTTTCTTCTGTTCCTCTGAATCCATTTTCAACAGTATCAATGTAAACTCCTTTACAACCATTTATTCCTACTTCAGGTAGAGTTATTTTGGATATAGCAGCAACAGGTAACATCTCTGCAGTTATTTCTCCGTCACCTATTGGAATTGTTGTACTTAAAGCAGGTTTTAATTTTATAGTTATTTTATCTGGGGTTGCTTGGTAAGATAAGCATTTAAATTCACTTTTAATACTACATTCTTCTCTTATTGCAAATTCGTCTTTATCACATATTTTATTTGCATTTTGATCTAAACAACAAGCATTTGCTACAAATGAATAATGGTCTCCACAACCAATAACTTCTCCAGTTATAGTATTACATCCAGAAATAAATAAAACCAATCCTAATAATATTGGAAATATAATTAAACCCCTTGTTTTCATAGAACTCCAAACAATCAAAAACTATATAAATCTTATCAATACTTTAAAATTACCTTTACTTCACAACCAGTAATAAAAATAATTAGTCGCTAATTCTAGAAAGGCTTATAAATGCCTATAAAACTAAAAAATAATCAAAGAAAATGCCTAAAGGACATAGACCAAAACACGGAAGTTGGCAGTTTTATCCTAGAAAGAGGGCTAAAAGAATCTACCCTAGAATAAGATCTTGGGCTAAAAAACCAGAAGTAAAAATACTTGGTTTTGCAGGATATAAAGTAGGAATGACACATTGTATTGTACAAGATATTAAATCTACTTCAATAACAAAAAATACGGAAATAGCGTGGCCAACAACTATTATTGAATGTCCACCCTTAAACGTTTTCTCCTTAAGATTTTACAAAAAAGCAGGTTATGGTTCTACAATTATTAAAGATGTTATTGCTGATAAATTTGATAAAGAATTAAAAAGAAAAATAAACCTTCCTAAGAAAAAAGAAATAAAACAAGAATTTCCAACTAATTTTGATGATGTTAGAATTTTAGTTCATGCTAATCCTAAATTAACAACTATTGGAAAGAAAAAACCAGAAGTTATAGAATTAGCTTTGTCTGGAAACAAAGATGAAAAATTAAATTTTGCTAAGAATTTATTGGGAAAAGAAATAAGATTATCAGATACTTTTAAACAAGGAGAATTTGTGGATATTCATGCAGTTACAACCGGTAAAGGTGTACAAGGTGTTGTAAAAAGATTTGGGGTTAATTTAAAATCACATAAATCAGAAAAAAGAAGAAGAGCTGCAGGTAACTCAGGTCCTACTACTCCTAGAAAGGTTCATTGGAAATTACCTCAACAAGGACAATTAGGATTCTTTTCAAGAACACAATATAATAATTTAATTGTAGCAATAAATCCTGATAAGCCAGAAAATATGACTAAAGAAGGATTTAGAAGTTATGGGGTTATTAAAAATGATTTTGTATTAGTAAGAGGTTCTATCCCTGGACCAAAGAAAAGATTTATTCAATTAACTCATGCTTTAAGAAAATCAAAACCAGATACACAATTTGAGGTTAGATTTATTAAAAAATGAAAGCAGATGTATATAATTTAGATGGAAAGAAAACAAAATCAGTAGATTTACCTGAACAATTTGATGAAGAAGTAAGAACAGATTTAATTAAAAGAGCATTTTTTGCTTTAATTTCACATAACAGACAACGTCATGGTACTTTGTATGAAGCAGGAACAAGAAATTCTGCTAAATTATCTAGAAGAAGAAAAGATTACAAAACTGCTTATGGTATGGGAATGTCAAGAGCCCCAAGAAAAACAATGTGGAGACGTGGAACTCAATTTGGTTGGGTTGGTGCATTTGCTCCTTATGCTGTTGGTGGAAGAAAAGCTCATCCTCCAAAAGCAGAAAAAATATTTGATGAAAAAATAAATAAAAAAGAAAGAAGAAAAGCAATAAGATCTGCTTTGGCAGGTTCAAAACCTTATATAATTGAAAATAAATTTGAAGATTTACAAAAAACAAAAGAAGTTTATAATATTTTTAAGAATTTAAAATTAGAAAATGAATTAGAAAGATGTGAAGAAAGAAAAACAAGAGCAGGAAAAGGAAAATTAAGAGGAAGAAGATACATTACAAAAAAAGGTCCTTTGATTGTTGTTTCAAATGAAAACTGTAAGTTATTGAAATCAGCATTGAATTTACCAGGGTTAGATATAACTTTTGTAAGAAATTTAAATGTAGAATTATTGGCACCTGGAGCAAATCCTGGAAGATTAACATTATACACTGAAAATGCAGTTGATCAATTGAAAGAAAACAAATTATTCACAAATGATACTATTCCAATAAAAGAAATTCCTAAAGAAGTTATAAAAGAAATAAAACAAATTAAAAAAGTTGAAAAGAAAACAGAAAAGAAGAAGGTTACTAAGAAATGAGAATATTAAAATATCCTTTAACAACGGAAAAAGCTGTAAGATTGATAGAATCTGAAAACAAATTACTATTCGCAGTAGAATTTAAAGCTACAAAACCAGAAATAAAAAAAGCTATTGAAGAAATGTTCAAAGTAAAAGTTGTTAAAGTAAATACTTACATAACTCTTGAAGGAGAAAAGAGAGCATATATCAAATTATCTCCAGATACTCCTGCGATGGATGTTATTACAAAATTGGGATTAATGTAAAATGGGAAAGAATTTAATTCAGCAAAGACGGGGAAGAGGAACCTTAAGGTTCAATGCACCTAGTTTCAACTATATTGGAAAAGTTAAGTATAGAAAGTATGATGATAAAGAACAAGAAGTTGTAAAAGGAAAAATTGTTGATATAGTAAATTGCGCAGGTCATTCAGCACCTTTATTAAAAGTTCAGTTTGATACAAAAGAAGATTGTTTATTTATTGCTCCAGAAAATGTTGCTGTTAATGATTTAATTGAATCTGGAACAAAAGCACAACCAAAAAATGGAAATATATTGCCTTTAAAAAATATTCCTGAAGGAAGTTTCATTTATAATTTAGAATTAATGCCTGGCGATGGTGGAAAATTAATAAGAACAGCAGGTTCTTCAGCAAGATTAGTTTCAAAATTAGAATCTGGAGAAATCATAGTAAAATTACCTTCAAAGAAGAATTTAACTTTAAACGGAGATTGCAGAGCAACTATTGGAGTTATTGCTGGTGGTGGAAGAAAAGAAAAGCCATTTGTTAAAGCAGGAACTAAACGTTTTGCATTCCGTGCTAAAAATAGATTTTATCCTATTGTTTCAGGAGTTTCCATGAATCCAATTAACCATCCATTTGGTTGTGGTCGTGGAAGACATAAAGGTAGAAAGACTATTCCAAGAAAAGGAGCACCACCTGGAGCAAAAGTTGGATTAATAAGAGCAAGAAGAACAGGACATCAAAGATAAAATGGCAAAGAAATTTACATACAAAGGAAAGACAATAGAAGAAATGCAGAAAATGTCATTATCTGAATTAGCAAAGATTTTCCCAGCTAGACAAAGAAGATCTTTAACAAGAGGATTTAATGATCAAGAAAAATTATTATTATTAAAAGTAAAAAAATTCAAAGAAGGAAGAACAAAGAAACCAGTTAAAACTCAAGTCAGAGATATGATAGTTTTACCAGAGATGGTTGGTTTAACAATTCATATTTATAATGGTAAAGAATACATTCCTACATTAATCGCTGAAGATATGGTAGGACATTATCTTGGAGAGTTTGCTGCTACAAGAAAGAAAGTTGCACACTCAGCACCAGGTATTGGAGCTACAAGATCAAGTGCTTCAGCATCAGTTAAATAAATGAAAAATGGAAGCTAAATTAAACGTACAAGGATTAAGGATTTCAACTAAACAAAGTATTGAAATTTGTAAATCTATTAGAGATAAAGAATTAGATAAAGCTAAAAAAATATTGCAAGATTCAATAGATTTGAAAAAACCAATTCCATTTAAAACATTTAATAGAGATATGGGACATAAAAGAGGAATGGCTGCAGGAAGATTTGCAATAAATGCTTGTACTGAAATATTAAATTTATTAAATAGTGTTGAAAAAAATGCAGAAAACAAAGGATTAACCGGAAATTTATTCATAGCAAAAGCAGTTGCTAATTTTGGTCCTACTAGCTGGCATTTTGGTAGAAAAAGAAGAAGACAAATGAAATCAACTCATATTGAATTAGTACTTAAAGAAAAAGAAAAAGTTGAGAAAAAAACTGAAGAAAAGAAAGAAGTAAAAAAGGAAACTAAAAAATGATTGAAAGACAGATACTTAGTGAAAAAATGAGAAAGCAACAAATAGAAGAATTTATTTTCCAATATTTGAATAGAGCTAGTTATTCGCATACTGAAATACAAAAAACTCCTTTAGGTGAAAAAATAATTATTTACACATCAAGACCTGGATTAGTTGTTGGAAGAAAAGGTTCAAACATCCAAGATTTAACAAAATTATTGAAGAAAAACTTTAATTTAGAAAATCCTCAAATAGAAGTAGCAGAAATAGATAATCCTAGTTTGAATGCTTTATCTGTTGCAAAAAGAATTGTATCTTCATTCGAAAAATTCGGTCCAAAGAGATTCAAATCAATTGGTTACAAAGTTTTAGAAGATATAATTAATGCAGGAGCTCTTGGAGCAGAAATAGTAATCTCTGGAAGAGGACTTCCTAGTGTAAGAGCAAAATCTTGGAGATTTAAAGCAGGTTATTTGAAAAAATCAGGAGATGTTTCAATGAACAAAGTAAACAAAGCTTATGCTGTTGCTTTGTTAAGATCTGGAGCAATTGGTGTAAAAATTTCAATACTAAAACCAGATGTTCAATTACCTGATAAAGTTACATTAAAAGAACAACCTATAGAAGTTGAAGCAGTTAAAGAAGGAATAAAAGATATTGAAAAAGAAATCAAAGAAAATGTTAAAAAATTTGAGAAAGAATTGAAAAAAGAAACTATTGAAGAAAAAGAAATTGAAACTGAATTAAAAAAAGTTGAAAAAGAACTTGAGAACGTTGAGAAAAAAGTAAAAAAAGAAGTTAAAAAGAAAGAACATAAAACAGAGAAAAAAGCAGAAGATAAAAAATGAAAACAAAAGAACTTAGAAAATTAGATGAAAAAACCATGAAAGCTAGATTAGAAGAAATAGAAAAGGAATTAATGAAACTTAATGCTCAAGTGGCTACAGGTACTAGTCCAGAAAATCCAGGTAAAATAAAATCATTAAGAAAAACCATTGCAAAAATATTAACTTTATTAAATGAAAAAAAAATTAAAGGAGGTTAAGAGTAAGTGAGCGAGATTTGTGACAAGTGTGGTTTACCAAAAGACCTTTGCGTATGCGAAGTTTTGGCTAAAGAAAAACAAAAGATAAAAATCAAAACTGTCGAAAGAAGCTACGGTAAAAAAATGACAATCGTTGAAGGATTAAACAAGAATGATGTAAACATCAAAGAATTAGCTACAAAATTAAAATCAAGTTTAGCTTGTGGCGGAACTTTGAAAGATGGAATAATTGAATTACAAGGAAATCATAAAGAAAAAGTAAAACAATGGTTAGTCAAATTTGGCTTTAATGCAGATACAATTGAAGTACAATGAAAGAAGAGTTAATCGGTAGCGATATAAAGATCACAAAATCAAAAAACAAATCACTGATGAACGTCGAGGGCAAGGTAATTGATGAGACAAGAAATACAATTTTGCTTTCAACAAAGAAGGGTGATAAAAAAATAATAAAGGATCAAGTCGAATTTGATCTTTTCACAGGAAACAAAGTCACAAAAATTGACGGAAAGTCAATTGTTTCAAGACCTGAAGACAGGATAAAGAAAAGGACAAAATAAAATGGCAAAAAAATCAATCGGAATTGATGTACAAGCACCAAAAGAAAAGTGCAATGATGTAAATTGTGCTTTCCATGGAACAATAAGTCTAAGAGGAAGACTATTTACAGGTAAAGTTATCAAGAAAAATGTTAATAAGACCGTTACAGTAGAATGGCCTAGAGTATTTTTCCTTAAAAAATATGATAGATACGAAAAGAAAAGAACTAGAATAAAAGCTCATAATCCTGATTGTATAAATGCAGAAATTGGGGATATAGTAAAAATAGCTGAATGTAGACCTATAGCTAAAGCAAAAAATTTCATAGTAATTGAAAAATCAAAGGATGAAAAATGAAAGCATTAAAAGCAAATGTAACAAATGCATTCCAGAAGGAAACAAGGATTCCAACTTGTGACAACTCTGGTGCTAAAGAATTGAGAATAATTTCCTTTTATAATAGAAATACCAGTAAAGGAAGAGTTCCAACTGGTGGAGTAGGAGATTTAATTCAAGCATCGGTATGTAAGGGAAATCCTGAAATGAGAAAACAAGTTGTATTTGCAGTTATTGTTAGACAGAAAAAAGAATACAGAAGACCTAATGGAGAACGTGTTAAATTCGAAGATAATGCCGCAGTAGTATTAAAAGATGAAAAAGGAAATCCAAAAGGTACTATGTTTAAAGGACCAATTGCTAAGGAGGCAGCAGATAGATGGCCACCAATATCAAAAATGGCTAGTATTATATTATAAAAATGAAACAAGAATTTTCAACTTCATGGAAATCTAGTAAACAACCTAGAAAGCAGAGAAAGTATAGATACAATGCTCCATTACATATTAAAGGAAAATTCTTGAATGTTCATTTATCAAAAGACTTAAAGAAAAAATATAATAAAAGATCAATAAGAATTAGAAAAGGAGATACTGTTAAAGTTATGAAAGGGCAATTTAAAAAAATATCTGGAAAAATTGTTAATGTAAACTTAAGAAAATGTAAAGTTACAATAGAAAATGTCCAACATATAAGAAGAGACGGAACAAAATCTTACTATCCAATATACCCTTCAAATTTGATGATTACAAGTTTAAATTTAGATGATAAAAAAAGAAAAATAAAATTAGAACAGAATATGAAGAAGGAGAAATAAAATGCACATAAAAAGAATACCCTCACCAAAGAATTGGCCAATCTCTAGAAAAGAAAATACTTGGACAGCAAGACCTTTGCCTGGTCCGCATGGTTTACATAAATGTATAACTGTTAATATCATATTAAAAGAAATTTTGAAAATAGCAGAGACAACAAAAGAAGTTAAAAAGATATTACAAGATGGAAAATTATTTATTAATAAAATAAAAAGAAATGAATATAAATTCCCTGTTGGAATTATGGATATTATTGAAGTTCCTGATTTAAAAATACAAAATATTGTTCTTTATAATAAAAATGGAGATTTTATCTTAAAAGAAATCAAAGATTCAAAAACAAAATTATGTAAAGTTACTGGAAAAACCGTAGTTAAAAATAAAAAAATACAAATACATCTTCACGACGGAAGAAATAAACTTCTTGATAAAAATGCTTATACTGTTGGAGATACAATAGTATTAGATTTAGAAAAAGGAGATATTAAAGATACTTTAAAATTAGAGAAAGGTGCTGTGATTTATTTAACAGACGGTTCTTATGTAGGAAATGTGGGTAAAGTTGATAAAATAGAAAATGGAACTTTTGATAAGAAAGCTAAAATTATTTTTACAATAGGAACAAAAAAATACGAAACACTAAAAGATTATGCTTTCGTAATAGGAAAAGAAAAACCAGTAATAGATATATAAAATGAAAGACAATTTAATGAGAAATATAAAAATTGAAAAGGTAACCATAAATATTGGAGTTGGAGAGCCTGGAGAAAAGCTAGAGAAAGCTATAAAATTATTAAATTATATTACTAAAGGAAAACCTGTTAGAACAAAAACACAAAAAAGAATTCCAGATTGGGGTTTGAGACCTAATTTAGAAGTTGCTTGCAAAGTAACTATAAGAGGAAAAAAGGCAGTAGAATTATTAAAAAATCTATTGAAAGCTATTGATAATAAAGTTTCAGAAAGAAAATTCGATAAAGAAGGTAATTTCGGATTTGGAATTTCAGAATACATAGATATACCTGGTGTTGATTATAAACCAGATATTGGTATGTCTGGTTTAGAAGTTTCAGTTACTTTAATTAGAGCAGGATTTAGAATTAAAAAAAGAAAAATTCAATCAAGAAAAGTACCTGCAAGTCATAGAATCACAAAAGAAGAAGCAATTAAATTTATGGAAAAAGAATTTGGTTTAGTAACTGGAGGAGAAAAATGAGTTATAGTAGCTATGATAAAGCAATAAAACAATTAGTAGGAAAACCGGCTAAACATAAGAAGTTCATTAAGCATAATGCTCCTAAAACAAGAAAATATGGAAAAGCAGTTAGAAAATGTAAAAGATGCGGAAGAATTGGAGCACATAATAAAAAATATGGTTTAGATTTTTGTAGACAATGTTTCAGGGAGGTAGCTTCGTCAATAGGCTTTAAAAAATATAGTTAAAATGGCAAATAACGATACTTTAGCAAATGTATTTTCACATATGTTGAATTGTGAAAAAGGTGGAAAAGCAACATGTAAAACTAGACCTGTATCAAAAGTAATGAAGTTAGTTTTACAAATATTAAAAGATTATAATTATATCGGAGAATTTAAGGTAGTAAATGAAGCGCGTGGCGGAGAATTAGAAATTAATTTGATTGGTCACATTAATAATTGTAAAGTTATAAAACCAAGATTTTCAGTTAATCTAGCAGAATATGAAAAATTCGAAAAAAGATTTTTACCTGCTAAAGATTTTGGTATCTTAATTATGTCAACTTCACAAGGTTTGATGACAAATAAACAAGCTAAAGAGAAAGGTATTGGAGGAAAATTAATCGCATACTGTTACTAAAATGAAACAAAAAACAGAAAAGAAACATGTAAGGATAAAATTACCAAACATAGTAATACCTGAAGGAGTTTCTGTAGATATATCTAACTTTTTAGTAAAAGTGAATGGTCCAAAAGGAAGTTCAGAAAGAGAATTCATAAATCCTAGATTAAAAATGGAAAAACAAGAAAATAAAATTTCAATTAAACCTATAGGCAAAAAAGTAAATAAAAAAGATAAAATGCATCTTAATTCTACTGCTGCTCACATAAAAAATATGTTACTTGGCGTTAAAGAAGGATATGAATGTCAAGTAAAAATTTGTTCAGGACATTTCCCAATTACTACAATAATTGAAGGAAGAGATATTGTAATTAAAAACTTTTTAGGAGAAAAAGTTCCAAGAAGAGTGAAATTATTTGATAATATTAATGCAAAATTAACTGGAGACATAATAACTTTAACTGGAAATAATAAAGAAAAATTAGGATTGATGGGAGCAACCTTAGAAAAATTAACTAATGTTGGTAAGAGAGATAAAACACGTTTCCAAGATGGTTGTTTTATAATTAAGAAACCAGGTGAACAATGAGTAGAGTAAAATTTACAAGAACAGATGAAAATATGAAAGGTTTTACTAGTTGGAGAAAGCCTCGTGGAATGCATAATAAAATTAGAAGACACAGAAGAGGACACTCAAATATACCTTCAATAGGTTTCGGAAATTCAAATATATTAAAATTCAAAGTTAAAAATTTAACTCCGATTTTAGTAAGTAGTATAAAAGATTTAGAAAAAGTTACAAAAGAAAATATCATTGTTATAAGTTCAAACTTAGGATTAAAGAAAAAAGTAGAGTTATTACATAAAATAAAAGAAAAGAAACTGAATATATTAAATTTAAAAAACGTTGATAAGTTTATTGAAGATGTTAAAAAAGAATTTGAAGCTAAGAAAAAAATAAAGGAAGAAAAATTAAGTAAAAAACAAAAGAAAAAAGAAGAACTTGAAAAGAAAGCTAAAGAAAAATCTGAAACTGAAATAAAAGAAAAAGAAGAAACCAAGAAAAAAGAACAAGAATCAGAATTAAAAGATATGGTAAAGAAGGGAATGTAAAATGAAATTAGGACCAAAGAAAAAATTAGCTATAAGACTGCTTGGAGTAGGCAGAAAGAGAGTTAAATTTAATGAGGAAAAGCTCTCCGAAATAAAAGAAGCAATTACAAGAAGAGATATTCATGCTTTGGTTAAACAAGGAGTTATTATTAAAGAGCAAAAAGATGGTCATTCAAGATCTGGTGCAAGAAGAATTATTATTCAAAGAAGAAAAGGAAGACGTCAAGGAAAAGGTTCAAGACAAGGATTTAAAACTGCAAGATTATCAAGAAAACACGATTGGATCTCAAGAATAAGAGCACAAAGAAAATTCTTGAAAGAGTTAAGACAAAAAGAAATAGTAAATAAACATAATTATAGAATCTTAAGAAATAAGGCTAAGGGAGGATTTTTCAGAAGCGTAAGACACATAAAACTATTCATGAATGAATATAATTTGGTAAATAAGAAAAAATGAAACAACAGAAAAGATTTAAGGAATATAAGAGAAAATCTGAAAGAAGAACGGATTATAGAACTAGATTAAAATTACTTAGTTCTGGAAAGACAAGATTAGTCATAAGAAAAACTCTTAATAATATAATTATTCAATTTGTTGATTATTCTCCAAAAGGAGACAAAGTTTTAGTTTCTTGTAATAGTTGTGAATTAAAAAAATTAGGATGGAAGGCAAATACAGGTAATGTTCCTGCAGCATATTTAACAGGTCTATTAGCAGGAGCTGAAGCAAAAAAGAAAAACATTAAAAAAGCAATTTTGGATATGGGTTTATTCGGAGCTGGAGAAAGGATATATGCTGCTTTAAAAGGAGTTGTTGATTCAAAAATAGAAATTCCACATACAGATGAAATTTACCCAAGTGAAGATAGGATACAAGGAAAACATATAATAAACTATTCTCAAAATACAAAAAATAAATTACAGTTTTCAAAAAACAAACCAGAAAAATTAAAAGAGGAGTTTGAAGACTTAAAAAATAAAATAATGAAGATGTAAAATGGAAAAAATAACAAGAAAAGCACCAAGAGAAAAACATCCCGGAGAAGATGTTGCTAAGGTAGATGGAATGCAGAAA
Organism: Candidatus Nanoarchaeia archaeon; assembly: GCA_028716945.1. Classification (GTDB taxonomy): domain Archaea; phylum Nanobdellota; class Nanobdellia; order SCGC-AAA011-G17; family JAFCDX01; genus JAQUOT01. The sequence goes on along the minus strand of JAQUOT010000001.1, from coordinate 230,758 downwards.
GAACTGGCTGTAGAAGAAAAAGCAGTTCTGGAAGAAAAGGCAATTATAGAAGTTTTGAAAGAAGTAACCGATGTAGCAGCAGAAGAACGTGGAATAAAAATTGTTGAAAAAGAATGGAAACCAAAAACAGAGCTAGGTAGAAAAGTTGCTTCTGGAGAAATAACTAATATTGATGAAATACTAGATAATCCAAAACCTTTCTTAGAACCAGAAATAGCAGATAGATTAATTCCAAATTTAACTCACGTTTTAATTTGTATAGGTCAATCTAAAGGTAAATTCGGTGGAGGAAAGAGAAGTATTTGGAAACAAACCCAGAAAAAAACTAAAGAAGGAAACAAACCTAAATTCTCAACTCTCGTAGTTGTTGGAAATCATAATGGTTATGTTGGAATTGGATTAGGAAAAGCAAAAGAAACTGTTCCAGCAAGAGAAAAAGCAATTAAAAATGCAAAATTAAATATAATTAAAATTAAATTTGGTTGTGGTTCATGGGCTTGTGGTTGTGGAGAAAATCATACAATTCCATTCGCTGTTTCTGGAGGATGTGGTTCAGTAAGAGTAACATTTAAACCTGCTCCAAAAGGTACAGGATTAATTGTAGAAAAAGAATTAAGAAATTTATTAGAAATGGCAGGAATAAAAGATGTATATTCCAAAACTTTTGGAACAACAAATACCAAATTAAATTTATTAAAAGCTGGATTTGAAGCTTTAAAACAATTAAATAAAATGAAAGTGCAGAAGTAAAATGTCAAGAATAGCAATAATTCAAGTGAGAGGAATAATTGGTCTAAAGAAACCAGTAAAGGATACTTTAACTATGTTGAATTTACATAGAAAGAATTCTTGCGTTCTTGTAAGAGCAGATCCTTCAAGTGTTGGAATGTTAACTTTAGTAAAGGACTTTGTTACTTGGGGAGAATTAGACAAAGAAACTTTCAAAGAGTTATTAAAAAAGAGAGGAAGAATTGCAGGAAACCAATTATTAACAGAAGAATATTTGAAAAAAAATGCAAAATTAAGTTTTGATGAATTTACAGAAGAGTTTATGAAATTAAAAAAAGAATTAAGAGACATCCCTGGTCTTAAAAAATATTTCAGATTAACACCTCCAAGAAAAGGTTTTGAACGTGGCGGAATTAAAATTCCTTTTAGTATGGGTGGTGCTTTAGGTTATAGAGGAAATAAAATAAATGATTTAATAAAAAGGATGTTATAAAATGGTAGTTAGAAAAAGAAGAAAAGATACAAGATTTAGGGCAACTAGAACTTGTGGATGGGGAGGTAAGCACAGACACAGAGGATCTGGTAACCGTGGAGGAGTTGGAAAGGCAGGAACTGGAAAAAGAGCAGCTCATAAGAAAATTGCTATTTTAAAATATGAAGGTAAAGATTATTATGGTAAACACGGCTTTAATTCAATTAAAATAAAAAGATCTCAAACAAAACTTGAAGCAATTAATATAGAAGATCTCGAAAAAAACTTAGAAAAGTTTGCAAAGAAAGAAGGTTCTGTTTATGTTATTGATTTAAACGAATTTGGATATGAAAAACTGCTTGGTTCTGGAAAAGTAAAAAATAAATTAAAAATTATCTGTAATGCTTGTTCAGAAAAAGCAAAAGAAAAAATAGAAGCAATGGGTGGTGAAGTGGTTGTCCCTAATAGAAACGTTTCTAGCGAATCTTCCTGAAGTAAAAGGTCCATTAGAAAAGAAATTAGGTTTTAATGAAAAATTAAAATGGACTTTAATAGTTTTAATTTCATTCTTTGTTTTATCAGTTATTCCTTTATTTGGGCTTGGTAAAAATTCATTAGCTCAATTTCAACAATTATCAATTATTTTAGGAGCACAATTTGGTTCTATAATGTCTTTAGGTATTGGGCCAATTGTTACTGCATCAATTGTATTACAATTATTGAATGGTTCTGGATTAATGAAATTTGATACTCATACAAAAGAAGGAAGACTAAAATTCCAAGGATTCCAAAAATTATTATCAATCTTTTTTATAATTTTTGAAGGAGCAATTTATGTTTTTATGGGAGGTTTAGCTCCCGCAGATGGTTTAGCTCCTGGAACTTATTTCATAATGCAATTAGTTTTGATTGGACAATTAATTCTTGGTGGATTAATGGTATTATATATGGATGAGATTATGCAGAAATGGGGATTTGGTTCAGGTATTTCATTATTCATAGCCGCTAATGTTTCAATGGAAGTTTTCATTAGAGCTTTCTCACCTTTAACAACAACTGGAACTTGGGCATTTGGTTCAGGTCAATCTCCTGTTGGAGCACTTTGGGTTTTCTTCCTTTCTCTATCTGGAGGAGATCCTACTGGAGCAATTTTAGCATTATCAACAATACTTGCTACAATAGCTGTATTTTTTATGTCGGTATATTTTCAAGCAATTAAAATTGAAATTCCTTTAAGTTTTGGAAGAGTTAGAGGTTATGGAATAAGGTGGCCATTGAATTTCTTATATACTAGCAATATTCCTGTTATTTTAACTGCGGCATTAATGGCAAATATTCAATTAATTGCAAGATTCTTTGAAAATTGGGGACGCCCTATACTAGGAACTTTTTCAGGGAACGTTCCTGCTTCAGGTTTAGTCTCTTGGATATATAGTCCAGATATTTTAAGAACTATTTTGACAGGCGCATTTACTCCAAGTAGTTTATTCCATGCTTTTGTTTATTTAATATTTATGGTTGTGGGATCAGTAATTTTTGCATTATTTTGGATGCAGACTGCTGGAATGGATGCAGAATCACAAGCAAAAAATATTATGGCGTCTGGTTTACAAATTCCAGGGTTTAGAAGAGATCCTAGAGTTTTAGAATCAATATTAAAAAGATATATTCTACCTTTAACAATAATGGGAGCAGTTACAATAGGTATTGTTGCATCTGCTGCAGATTTATCTGGTGCTTTAGGTAGAGGTACTGGAATATTATTAACAGTTATGATTGTTTATAGAATGTACGAAGATATTGCAAAGCAACATATGATGGATATGTATCCTGCATTAAGGAAGATGATTGCAAAATAAAATGGCTTCTTCAATGACTGATTGGTTTGGTAGTATATTTAATCCAATTTTGAATCCAATTTTTGGACCTTTATTAAAATTACATCCTTTCTTTGCTATTTTAATAATTACTTTGATTGTAACTTTAATTTCTATAGTTGCTTATAAAAAATTAACAGATCAAGCATTATTAAAATCTATAAGAGATGAAATGAAAGACCTCAGAAAAAAAATGGATGAATCTAAAAATGATTCTAAAAAATTAATGGAATTACAAAAAATTTCTATGGAAAAAAGCATGGTGCAAATGAAACAAACTATGAAACCAATGTTAATCACTATGATTCCAATTTTGATAATATTTGGTTGGTTTTCAACTCATTTAGCTTATAATGCTATAACTCCAGACCAGGAATTTTCAGTAAATTTAACTTTCAAAGAAAATCTTGGAGATATAAAAATAATTCTTCCTGAAAATATAGAAAGTTTAGATTCAGATACAAAAAAAGTTGAAGACAAAAAAGCAGGTTTTTTATTAAAGGCCAAACAAGAAGGGAAATATTCATTAACTTTTGATTATAATAATAAAACTTATAGTAAAGATATCCTAATTTCAAATAATAAAGAATATCTTACCCCTATAGAAATTGTAAACCAAGATATTAAGACAATTACAGTCAGTAATGCCCCTATAAAGATATTTGGATTGGGGTGGTTATGGGTATATATTATTATGGCAGTGATATTAAATAGTATATTTAGAAAGCTTTTTAAGGTTTATTAAATCAAAAAATTTAGAAAAAATGGTAACTTTTAAACAACCAAGGAAGAGAGCAAGATCAAGAAAATTAAGAAAGATTTATGTAAAATTACCTGGAAATAAAGTAACTTTACATTATAGAAAAAGAAAACCTTCTCATGTAAAATGTGCTAATTGCAAAAAACCTTTGAAAGGAACTTTACGTGAGTTGCCTTCTGTAATGAAAAATTTACCTAAAACTTATAAAAAACCATCGAGGCCTTATGGTGGATATTTATGTTCAAATTGTACAAGAGAATTAATAAAAGCAAAATTTAGGAGATAAAAATGGTATTATTTGATATTGGAAGAGCATGTGTAAAACTTGCAGGAAGAGAAGCAGGAAAAATTGCAGTAATAGTAGATTTTGATAAAAAAAATAAGAATTTTGTTTTAATTGATGGAAGCGTAAAAAGAAAATTATGCAATACAAAACATTTAGAACCTTTAGATATTATATTGAAAATAAAAAAAGGTGCTTCTAGCTCAGATGTTCATGCAGCAATGAAAAAAGAAAAACTTGAAGTTATTGCTAAGAAAGGCAAAGAAAAGAAAAAAGCTGAAAGACCAAAGAGATTAAAAGTTATTAAAAATAAAAATAAACCTATAAAAGAAGTTCCTAAAAAAACTGATAAAAAAGTTAAAAAAGAATCTAAGAAGAAATGAGCGACCAAGAACAAATTCTACAACAAAAGTATATTGAATTACAGATGCTTGACCAACAAATAAAACAGGTTCAACAACAACATTCTATTTTACAACAACAAGTTGAAGAATTAATGAGATTAGACATAGATTTAGATGATTTAACAAAAGTTAAAGAAAATTCCAAAGCTTTTTTTCCTTTGAGTGCAGGAGTTTTTGTTGAAGGTTCTATTAATAATACAAAAGAACTATTAATTAATGTGGGTGCTGATGTTTCTGTTAAAAAAACAATACCTGAAGCCAAATCTTTGATTCAAGAACAAATTAAAGAACTTCAAGAAGCTTTGATGAATATTGATAATAATCTAAAATTTGCAGACTTAAAAGCACATGAATTACAGGAAGAAATAATACAATTAGACTGCAAAATGCATCATGACCACAAAAAGGGGCATAAATATTAGTATAAAAAGATTTAAATATATAAATATTCTAATAAGTTGATGGTAAAAGAGGTAAAGACTTTATTAGTTGTATTATTTTTTGCAGTATTAGGATTATTTTTATTTGATATATTATCTAGTTTTAATTCTCAAGATAATTTAAGGACGCTTGAAGCAACAAATGTTATTAGTGAAAAAGTAACTTGTAAATTTTCAAATACATTAAATTCTAAAACTTGTAAAGGTCTTGATGCTTCAAATATACAATTAGCAACTTGTACTGGTAAAACTAGTTGTTTAACTTCTGTTACTGGAAGAAAAGGAGCAGCTATTACTTGGAGTGTTTTACCTTATACTTACATAAATGCAAAAGGAGCAAAATATACTGAAACTTGTTCTCCTGCTGTTAAAAAAAATTTAGATGGGATTGGTAAAACCATTACATTTAGTTGTGTAAATAAATTAATAAGTGCTCCTACTTCCGGAGGAGCAAGTAATTGTGCTATTTTTAGTTGTTCTACTCCTTGTACTAAAACTTGTAATAGTTGTAGTTATACTAGTTGTTATAATTGTTGTAGTAATATAAAGAAGAGTTAGTTTATAATAATCTATTTAAACTCGTAAAATTTCTATAAAAACTATGCAATTGGATTATAAGAAAATAAGAGAATATTATTCTAGAAAAGATGTAAAAGATGAATTATTAAAGATAGCACAAAATAGGGAAGTGCAAGCCTGGTTTTCTGATGTGAGAGGTAAAAGACCAGATACAATCAATTTTCCTGGAGATATAGATGATTTAGTTAAAAAAGGAATGACTTCTTTTCATATTTCAGAAGAAAGGTGGCATGATCCCTTACAATTAAAACCTGGAATGAATAAAAGAGAATTAGATGAAAATAGAAGTGGGTGGGATTTATTATTAGATATAGATTGTAAAGATGTAGAAATATCAAGAATTACTGCAGAATTATTATTAGAAGCATTAATCTTTCATGATGTAAAAGATATCTCCTTGAAATTTTCAGGTAATCATGGATTTCATATAGGAATACCTTATGAATCTTTTCCTGAACAATTAAATGGAAAACAAACAAGATTATTATTTCCAGAATTAGTTAGAATAGTTGCAAATTACCTGAAAGAAATGATAAAACCTTTTTTAACTGAAAGGATTTTAAAGATTTATTCTTTAGATAAACTTTCTCTAAAATTTACTAAACATATGAAAGATTTAGTTAAAGAGGGAAAATTTGATCCTTATTCTATTGTAGATATAGATTCTGTTTTAATTTCTTCAAGGCATATGTTTCGTGCTCCATATTCTATAAATGAAAAATCTAATTTAGTTAGTATTCCTTTAAATCCAACTAAAGAAGCATTAAGAACTTTCAAACTAGAAGATGCAAAAATTGAAAATGTAAAAGTTAAATTAATATTTTTAGATATGGAAAATGTTACCAAAGAAAGTGCAAGAAATTTATTATTACAATCTTATGATTGGAACATGAAAAACCAAAAAGCCGATGTTAAAATATTAGAAAAGAAAACTTATGAAAACTCTACAGATGAGATTTTAGAAGAAGATTTTCCTCCCTGTATTAAATTATTATTAAAAGGATTAAAAGAAGATGGAAGAAAAAGAGCAGTTTTCATTTTAATTAATTTTTTAAGGCATTGCAATTGGCCTTTGGATAAAATTGAGAAAACTTTGAATGAGTGGAATAAGAAAAATTATGAACCTTTAAGAGAAGGTTATGCTAAATCTCAGTTAGAATGGTCTAAAAAACAATCTAACATCATTTTACCTGCTAATTGTGATAATCCTGCTTATTATAAAAGCATGGCGATTTGTGTGCCTGATGGATTATGTAAAATGATAAAAAATCCTGTAAATTATGCTATAAGAAAATCAAGAATGAGAAAAGATTCTAAAAAGAATAAAAAATAAACATTTATATAGTAAAATGTATCAATACTTAATATTAAATTTAAAAGGAGGTGAAAAATTTTGGAAAGAAATACTATAATCTTATCGATTGTTTTAGTATTGGTAGCACTTTTTATTATAGGTGCTAGTTATACTGGAAAAGCAGTAGCAGTTCCATTTGATTCAGATGGAAACGGAATATTAGAAATTCCAGATTTAAGTGTAGCAACTAGTCTTCTTGGACAGGTTTATAATACCAATGTACAATTTATTTTAGTTAATAATTGTGCAGAAAAAAGAAGTCTAAACTTTTGTAATTCGGTAGATATAAATAATGATAATCACATTACTGTTGCCGAAGCACAATATGCTTATGACTATATTAAAAGTAAGATAGCTGGAATTACTTTGTATGATTCAGATGGAAACGGAATATTAGAAATTCCTGATTTATCTGCAGCAAATAATCTTCTCGGACAAGTTTCTAATACTTATACAAAATCTATTTCAATAGAGGATTGTATTGGGTATGGATTTAGTTCAGACTTTTGTAATTCTGTAGATACAAATAAGGACGCTTTAATAACTTATGAAGAAGTTTATGCAGCCGTTTCAGGAATTAAAGGTTTGTTAGGTGCAACAAATATAGAAACTTTGGAAGAAGTAAGAGCAAATTCTTGTAATGCAGATAATACTTGTGAAACCAATAGTTTAAAAGTTACTAGTTTGGCTAAACCAAATGGCGGTAATGCATATGTTTGTGTAAATGCACAAGGACAGTTTTACAGAAGCAATAGGCCATGTAGATTAATTTAATTTATTTCTTTTTTTATTTTTTTTAAATTATTTTTAGTTTTATCTCTTTTATATTCTTTTACAATATTTATGAAATTATTTCTATCAATTTTTATTTTTTTATTATTTAAAATGTCAATCAAAGGATGAGACATAATAAACTGGCAGAATTGAGTTACATTTTTTGGATTATTTGTTAAATAACTTCTTTCAAAGTCTATTAAAACAGGTTTTTTATCGATGATTATGTGTTTTATGGGATGATGCATTTCAAGTTTATTAATTTTTAATTTATCTAAAATAAAACATTGCTCTAAAACGTTTTTAATTAGTTTTAAAATCTCTTTTTTACTCTTTTCAGGAAAAGAATCAAGAATAAATCTTCCTTTTACAAACTCATAGATCATAAATTTTTTTCTAGAAGTGATTAATCTTGGTCCAATTTTATATTTGTTAATTATTTTAAGAAATTTAGCTTCATTTAAAATTCTATCTTTAGCGCTTATTCCTGGTTTTTCAGTTTTAATTGCAACTTTTTTATTTCTAAAAATTCCAGTATATATTATAGATCTCTTTCCTTGAGCTAAATATTCGATGTTTTTGACTTTTAATGCCTTTATTTCCTTAAAAATCATATAAATGCTAATAGAAAGTTTTTTAAATATATTACTATTAAACTATTTTAGAGGTGCTTTGATGAGTTTACCAAGATTAACGTGTTTAATAGCCAGTTTACTTATAATATCTAGTTTTATATGCCTTGCAGAAGATATAGATAATGCTACAGAAGAAGGAACTATTACAGATTATACTGTTGCGAATGCTTGGTTATTAAATTCTATGAAAAATGCTTCTTGGAATAAACCTATACCTGAATTAACATTTTCGTTATTGGCTATAAATAACTTTGGAGAGTATAATTCGGAGGTTAAACAAGGTATTTTAAAATTATTAAATAAAAGTTCGGTAAGAGGATGTTTTCCAAAAACTTCTTGTAAGGTTAAAGATACTGCTTTGGCTTTGTTGGCTTTAGGTAAAACTGGTCAAGATATTAATAAAACTGCAACCTGGCTTAAAAATATGGAAATAGCTTCTGGTGCAACCGCCGGTAGTTGGATTATACAATTTACTTCTAGTGTAGATGGTACTTGTCAAATAACTTGTGAAGGTTCTACTGTTGCAAAACCTGTAGAAGTTGGACCAACAAAACCTTGGATAAATGCAGATAGTTTATGTGGGCCCATAGGGAATAAAAAATTTAAAAAATATGATATAGATTGTGTAAATGTTGGAGATCAATCTTTACGTGTTACTTTATTATATCATATTGTTAGACCGGGTTTTACAGAAGATTATTTGTTACATGATGAACAAACACAAAAAACAACTTTAACAATAGAAAATGCTTGCTTTGCAATAGCTTCTGGAGTAGGAACTTGTGATTATGAAAGTACTTTATATGCTACTTGGGCTTTAAAAGCAATTGCCGGAGAAGAAGTAAACACTTTACCTTATCTAGAAGAAAATAAAGATACAAATGCATTACATAGATCTTTATTATATTTAGTAACTCCAGAAAGTGATTATTATTCTAACTGGTTGAAAGAACATCAGAAATCTTCTGGTTCTTGGTTAGATGATGTATATATTACTTCGATTGGGGCAATAGCTATGATACAATCCCCAGATGATGCAGACTCTTACATAAATGCTACAAAATGGTTAACTCTAAAATATAATAATAAAAAACATAATTGGAATGATAAAATTTTAGATACTGCCTCCGCTTTGATAGCTTTGTCAGGAGGATTTAAAGAAAGTTCTATTACTTTAAGTGAAGAAGATATAGAAGAAGTAACTAATGAAGAGACAGGAGGAAATGCTACTCTCTCTATAGAAACTGTTTGTAATGATAATATAGATAATGATAATGATACTTTTGTTGATTGTTATGATAATGATTGTTCAAATGATAATGCTTGTTTATGTAATGATTATTCAGTAGAGTGTGGTCCTAATTTAGCTTGTGAAACTGGAACTTGTGATTTTAGAACTTGTACTTGTGGAACAACCACTATAACAGAACCTACGGGAGAATGTTCTTTAAGTGCTGGAGATGCTTGTGAAGAAGGTAGTTGCGATGTTGGATATGAGTGTAGTGCTGGTTGTAGTTGTGAATTATCTACAGACATAACCGAAGAGTGTACTTCTAGTGATGATTGTATTACAGATTATGATTGTGATGATGGATACGAGTGTATTGGTTGCGATTGTATAGAAAAAGAAACTACAACAACTACAGAAGAAGGAAGCATATGGCCTTGGATAATTATTATAATTATTGCGATAATTTTATTAATGTTTTTAGCTTATTATTATTTAAATTATGTTAAAAAAGGAAAAACTTTTAAAGATTTTACAGGAGATTTAGGTGCTAAATTTGGTAAAAAAAAGAAACCAAGTTTTGAGGAATATTTATCAACAAGACCTAGACCCAGTGCAGAATTAATAAGACCAAAACAAATGCCTGCAAGGCAACTACCTGCTTTCTCTACACAAGCTGCACCAAAAAAATCTGCTAGAGAAAAAAGCGTAGATGATGAATTAGAAAAATCATTAGCAGAAGCAAAAAAATTATTAGGCAAGTAATAATTATGAAAAAATTTATTATTCTGGTATTATTCGTATTTATGTTTCCATTAGTAAATTCTGCAATAAACATAGAACGAAATATTTATTCTACAGACGAAACTGTTTTAATTAAATTGCAGTTTGAAAATGCTCCCTCCTCTTCTATTGGAGTTTCTGATTTAAGTTTATATGACAATGAAGATAGAAATATTGCAGCCCCTTTCTATATAGTAAAATTTACTCCAAACCTGTATTATATATATTTTAAAATACCAAATACCTTTGATGCTCCTTCATACAAGTTTAAATTAAGAGAATATACCTATTTAGAAAATGGACTTTTAAAATCTTCTACGGAAGCAATAAATTTTAATTTAAAATTCAGAGAAGAGCCTATAATCTCTATAGAACCGGCTGCATTAAATTTAAATTTAGACAGTTCAACTAGTTTTAATTTAAATATAAAAAACAATGGAAAAAATTCAACCAACATTACTTTGCAATTTAAAGAAGGAAATGGAACCTTAAATTATAATAATTTTATTTTAAATTCAGGGATGTTAAAACAAGTATCTGTTTCTTTTACAGAACCAGGATATAAAACATTAAACATAAAATATAATAATAAAGAATATAATCTTCCAATATTAACAACAAAGAAAGAAATAGTGGTTGTTAATAAAACAATTATTCCAGTTAAGAGCAATATAACTATTCCCGCCAACAAAACAAATATAATAACAGCTATAATCAAACCAGTAATTAATTTTACAAACACTTTTTTAATAGAAAAAACTCCGGAGAATGCAATACAATTTGTAGATTCTATAAGTAAAATAAATTTTAGTTTGGCTAAAGAAGAAACAAGAAGAGGAGAACTAAGATTTAAAAATACTTTTACAAAAAATATTACAAATATTAAATTTTATGTGACAGGAAATTTACAAGATATAGTTAAATTAAACACTTCTAATTTTGATGTTATAATTCCTGGAGAAATTAAAAAGCAATATGTTCGGATAAATGAAGACAAATCTTTATATAGAAATTATGAAGGGGCTATAATTTTAGAATATGAAAATACAAAATTACAGATTCCGGTTTATGTTTATTTTTACAAAGAACCAGAAGGAACAACCAATAAAACTACAATTATACCCAAAAATGAAGATATTTTTGCAAATAAATCAGAAATCTCTTATAAAACTGAAACTCAACTAAATACTGGAAGAGTATTAGCTCTCTTAGGGATATTTTTTGTTGTAGCAGTTTCTTTCATAATTTATTATAAAGCAAGAAAGGCAAAAAAACAGAAAAAATCTTTATTTTCTTTCTTCTAATTGTTTTTTAAGTAAAATATTTTCTGCTTGTAAATTCTTTAAATACATAGTAAAATTATGTAATCTAGCTAACAAATCATTTATCATATTTTCTATAGGTTTTATTTCTCCATCAAGTTTTAATGGTTCTATTATTTCTACAGATGAAGGCATATAATTAAAGCAAAAATTTGTTAACACTTCCATATCATCTAATTGTAATTCAAGATCAGCAAAAGTACTCCATAATGTCTCTTGTACTTTTTTTACTTCTGCTACATCTTTTGTGATAACTTGTATTCCTTTTTCTTTTTCCAAGTTTTCCATTACTTCATTCATTACTTTTTTTATGTGTTCCTCTGGAAAACCTGCTATTTCAATTATTGCTTTGATCTTTAGTTTCATTTTTTCTCGCAAATAAAAATATTACAAGTAATATTAGTATTACACATAGGAAATATATTGATAATCTCTTGGCTTTAAAATCCGAAGACTCATAAATAACATTTCCAGTAACTTTTTCAGGATTGGTATTTATATTACTTTCTGTTTTGGTTTGAATATCTTCTTCTATCTGTTGTTCTGTCGTTAATTCTTGTTTTAAAGGGGTATTAGTGGTATTTTCTAGGGTTTTACAATGGGTATCTTCAGAAACCTCTATTTCTTTATTTTCTTTTAATTCAAGCCCTTCTACAAAAATATAGTACTTTCCTGGTTCATATTTATCTTTACAATTAGATTTCAAAGGGATTGTAAAATTAAAGGTATAATTCATATATTTTATACGTGCATGCTCAGAAATTTTATTAGTTATTAAAGTTTTATTGTCTTTACCCACATAAAAATAAACTGCATATTTTGCTGTAGAACCTCTATAAACATTAATTTCTATAGAGATATTTTCTCCAAATCCTATTTTTTCCGGATATTTTGTTATTTCTATTGTGGATTCTTGATCTAAATTTGTTGTATCAACTTTTTCTTCTTCTGAACTTTCATTTTCAATCTCTTCTTCTGGTTCTTCTTTTGGAATTTCTTTTATAGAATTTTCAGAACCGGGTGTTCCATTTAAATTTAATGATTTATAATAATTATTTTCAAAAAATTCTAAAGAATATCCTTCATCTATTTTAAATATCTGCATTGAAGCAATTTCTTTTTTATATGAATCATATAAAGTTACTTTATCATCTTCACTTAAACCATTTCCTATTGAAGCACCTGCAGAATATAAAGCAACATTTTCTGGAATGTTTAAAATATAATCTGTTTCTACAATTAATGCGTAATTTGAATCAATATCATTCAATTTTTTTAAAATATCTTCAGAATCTCCATCTGAAATAGTCCAATTTGTTAGATTAATTGGTTCATCAGAGTAAATTTCTACAAATTCCTTGTAATTATCTTTTCCTAAAGGGTTGTATACTACTTCATTTATCCTTAATTCAGCAAGAACTGTACTAGAAAACAAAATTATAAAGATACTAATTAAAAACACCTGGTATTTTTGCATTACAATTATAACATTTATCTCCCTTTATATTATTTTTTATTATCTGGTATCTATTTCTTTCTATCAATAATGAATTACATTTAGGACAATAGGTATTTTCTTTATCGGTTTCTAAGTTTCCAATGTAAATATACTTTAATCCTTGTTTCTTTGCTATTTTATAAGCATTTTCAAGTGTTTTATTAGGGGTTTCTGGTTTATTTAATAATTTATACATTGGAAAGAATCTTGAAAAATGAATTGGAATGTTTTTATCCAGATTTTTAACCCATTTACACAATTTTTCAATGTCTTTTGAAGAATCATTCAATCTTGGGATTATTAAATTTGTAATTTCAATCCAAACTTTATTTTTATGTAATATTTTCAATGCTTTTAATACTGGTTCTAATTTTCCAGAGCAAATTTTCTCATAAAATTCATTATTTATTGATTTTAAATCGATATTTGCTGTATCAATGTATTTGCATAGTTCTTGTAAAGGTTTTTCATTAATATATCCATTACTTACAAAAACATTTTTTATTTTTTCTTTCTTTGCTAGTTTACAAATATCTAACATATATTCAAACATTGTTGTTGGTTCAGAATAAGTATAAGCAATAATTTTACATCCAGATTTTTTAACTTTATCAATTATTTCTTCTGGAGAAACAAATTGTGTTGAAATATCTTCTGGACTTATCTGACTTATATCAAAATTTTGGCAGTTTAAACATTTAAATGTACAACCCGCTGTCCCAATAGAAAATACTTTTTCTCCAGGCATAAAATGAAAGAAAGGTTTTTTCTCAATTGGGTCTATATTCATTGCAATAGGTTTTCCATAAGACAAAGATATTAATTTTCCAGAAATATTCTTTCTAGCAAGGCACTTTCCAGGTTCATTTTCTTTTAAAACACAAAAATTAGGGCATAATTGACATTGAACTATTTTATTCTTTAATTTTTTATAGAATAGAGCTTCTTTCATTCTACCCAATACAAATGCCCATCTGAGCCGCGAATAAGTTCAAGATCAAAGTTTATTGGTGGAAGATTAGACTTTTTATCTGTTTTATATCTTTCTGGATTTTCAGGAATAAATTCTCTATTGCTTGCTTCATCATAAAAGTGGTCTCTTGATCCTTCTTCAACAGCATCAGTTGCTATACTATTTAATAAAGCGTCTATACTCCACATCTTATTTATTCCAAAATCTTCTTATTAACTCTTTCATGCCTCTTGGCCACTTTCTTCCTTCTTCTTTGAATTGTTTTTTAATATTATTTCCTAATTTTATAATAGAATCTCTTGTAACGGTTTTTATATCCCATCCAAATGCTTCAGAAGTTATTACATCAGAAGCACCAACAATTTTGGTATGAACACTATATTTTTTCTTTCCACCTTTTTCATGAACTTTAACATTTAATAACAAATCCATAACATTTCCAGATAACATTCTATGTATTCTTTCATATTCAGTTTCAGCAATGTTCTTTAGAATGGTTTGTTCTTGTAAATTTAAGTCTTTTAATCCAGAATACCTTATAATATTCTTAATTCCTCTTTGTGTTAAATCTACCATCTTACTTTTTGATTAGCTCCTTGAAATTTAAACCTTTCTCTTTTAATTCTTCTAATGAAATTGCATAATAATTAGATTTAGTTTTGTTTAATTTATCAGGATGTATAAAAAACCAACCAATATTATCAAATCTTATTCCTAACCAAGCTTCTGCACCAAATTTCTTAGAAAATTGTTTTAATTCTTTTATTTCTTGCTCTTTAAAGTATTTACTTGTATTTTTGAGAGATTTACATTCTATAGCTAGAATTCTTCCATCTCTTCCAGCTATTAAATCTGGATTTGGTAATCCTATAGATCCCGAACCTGCAGAACGAACCACATGGAAAGATTCATCAAATAACATATGAAGAAGCTCTCTTTCTGCTCTACTCCCCTTTTGTTTAGACATAATTTATAAAAATTATAGAACTATTTATATCTTTTGATTAATGAAAAAAAGAATAAAAAAATAAAACAAAAAATTATTTATAAATCATAAGGCATTACGGTCTTTCTTTTATTAGCTTGTGCTCTTTCTACTGCATCAGCTAATACTTTTTCAACTTTCTTGCTTAATGCTTCTCCTAATTCTCCAGAAACATTCATGCCTTTACAGTAATCTTTTAATTTTGCTCTAACAACAAGTAATTCTGACATCTTTCTACCTCCCTATTATGTTTTTTTGCCTTTAAATGGCTTAATTTACTGTTTAAATGATTTTTAGTATTTATAAAGCTTTTGCAACTAAAATTCTTAAGAAACCTTTTTAAGCAAGTTAATGATTTTTTCTTGACCTATTGCTAAGATTAAAGTTGCTAGTTTTGGACCACGTTCTTTGTTAATTAAAATATTATAAGTTAATTTAAAAAATTCATCTGGTTTTATTTTGTTTTCATTGATTATAGTATAAAATTCATTGAATAAATCCTGCTCTTTGTATTTTTTCTTTTCTAAAACTTTTATTAAAGATTTTATAATATCTTTTTGTTTCTTATCTAATTTTATATTAATATTTTCTTGGACTTTAAATTTAAGTTCTTCTGGAGCATACTTTTCTAACCAATTTTTAGCACAAATTGTTCTGTTTTTTACTCTTTTTTTATCGAATTCATTTTTTACTTCATTTTCAAAGGATTTTATAACTTCTTTTTCATTCATATTGTGTATTTGTAATAAATTTGTTAAGTGCCTGAATGAAGGTTGTATTGGTAATTTCTTTGGAATTTCCATGCAGGATAATTCATAAATTCTTTTTTCTTTTTGTAGTCTATCTTCATTTTCAATTTTTTCTTCTCCAAAATAAGTTCTTTCGCATTTATCAAAAGTTTCATAATCATTTAAGATATCTAAATCAAAAGATATGGAGAATTCTGCATTTGGTCTTGATGCTGCAAATATCCATCTTGTAATTTCCGGTTCATATATCTCTAGGACTTCACCTAAGGTTATTACATTTCCTTTTGAACTGGATACTTTTCCTCCAATACCTTTTATTCCTATAAAATCATACATTACATAAAATGGGGCTTCTTTTTTCCATACTTCTTTTACTATTTCTTTTGCAGTTGAATAAGAACCTCCTGCTACAGAATGATCTTTTCCTCCAGGTTCGAAGTCAACATTTTCATAATACCAACGCATTGGCCAATCTGCTCTCCAACTTAATTTAGATATACCTTTTTTCCTAAAATCAAAAGTATCTTTAAATTTACAAGCATTGCAAACATAAGAAACAGAATATTTTTCATCATAATCTGTAATTTGTGTGTCATCAGTATTACATTTTTCGCAATAGATTGATAAAGGATACCAATTTTCTTCTAAAGGTTCTTCTCTGTATTTATTTAAAATAACAACAATCTTTTTTCTGTTAATCATAGCTGTTTTAATTTCTTCAGCATATTTGCATTCTCTATACATTTTAGCTTGGCTTATGAATTTAGGTTTTATACCTACTAAAGGCAAATCATTTTCAAATTTTTTTTCATTATGTTCAGCATAATTTTTATGACAACCAAAAGTATCAGGAATATCTATTATAGGTTGTCTAAGATATTTTTGTAGTATTTCTTGATTAGGCATATTTTTAGGGATTTTTCTAAAAACATCATAATCATCCCAAGAATAAATGAACTTAGCTTTTTTACTTTTATCTTCTAAAGCTTTAATAATCAAAGCAGTTGTAATTACTTCTCTAAAATTTCCGAAATGAACGGTTCCTGAAGGAGTTATTCCGGATGCACAGACATAACTTTCTTTATTTTTTATTTTAATTAAGTTTTCTGCTGCTAAATCTGCCCAATGAATTTCTTTTGCCATATAGAATTAGCAAATTAATTTAGTTTAAATAGTTTTTTAATATATAATTCTAAAACTTCTGAATTCTCCTCTATACATTTCGTCTTTAATATCCATTTTAGTTACTTTAGCACTAATTGGTCCCTTTTTACATAATTCAATTAAATGTTTTATTTTATCAGTATTTCCTTCTAAAACAGCTTCAACTTTATTATTTAAATTTCTAACATATCCTGTTAAACCTAAAGCAGTTGCATGGTTTTTCATAAAATATCTGAAGAAAACTCCTTGTACAGAACCTTCTATAGTAATCTTTACTCTGCTCATAAATAAAATGTTATTTAACATGTTTTTATTCAAGACTATCGTCTTTTTTATAAGTATCTATTTTCATAAAAACTTTGTTTGTTTCTATAACTAATCCTTTACTTTTCTTTAAAATGTCTTCAGAAGTCATTTTAGCCTGTCCAAGGCATATTAACTCATCTTTTAGACTTAGAACAGCAACTAAATCGTTTTCTTTAATATCTGATTCTAATTTAGAAATTCCTGGAACATTTAAATTAGCTCCATGACATAAACTATCTATTGCAGAATCAAAAACCCAAATTTTTGGCAAGAAAGAAATAGTAAATTCAACAGGTTTTATTATTTTTTTTAATAAAGAATCATTTTTATTTTCTATAAATTCTGTATAAGCATCTTGTATGTCTTGTAAAGAATACCATTCATTTTCATTAAAAGGTCCTGCTTTAGTCCTTACTAATTCTACCATGTGTGCATTTGTTTTTAAAATTTTACCCCAATCAACAATTAATTTTCTTATATAAGTTCCTCCTTCACAACCTACTTTGAATAAAACATCCTGGTCTTTTATTTCTAAAATTTCTAAATAATAAATTTCTCTTTGTCTTAATTGTCTTTTTACTGCAGATCTTACAGGAGGAAGCTGATTTATTTTTCCTACGGTTTTTTCTACAGAAGTTCTTATTTCTTTTTCAGGAATATCTTTATGTAAATGCATTAAAGCAACATATTCTTTTCCACCTTTTAATAAAATTTGTAATATTCTTGTTGCCTCGTTTAAAGCAATTGGTAAAACTCCAGAAACTCCTGGATCTAAAGTTCCTCCATGTCCTGCTTTTTTTGTATTTAAAATTCTTTTTAGATAATCTACTGTTTGATGACTTGTAGGTCCTGAAGGTTTGTTTAAACAAATAACTCCTTTATCAAACAATTCTTGAATAGTTCTATTTTCAGGAGAACTTCCATATTTATCAGAAGTTTTAGCTTCTTTCTTAATTAGAATAGTTCTTTTAATTTCTTCAAAAGGCAATTTATTCATATTTGTGAAAGATAAGTTATGAATATAAAAATTAATGACTTGTTTTAATAAATGATTTGTTCTGTTTTTCGTGTTTAATCATTCTTTTTTGTGATTTATTAACAATTTTTTCTTTTTTTAATCTTTCTTCTATCTGTTTTGTTTTTAATTCTTCTTTTTTCTCAGGACCAGGAGCAAGATTTTCTTTCTTTTCAGGTTCATTCTTTAATAATTTCTCTTCTTTTTTACCTTCTACGTCTTTATCATTTAGAGCTTTTTCAATTTTAGTTTCTTTAACTTCTTCTTTTTTCTTAGGGAAATCATAATCTTGTAATTCTACTAAAGCATAAGTTCCTTCTTTTCTTGTTTTAATTTTAATTCTGGTAGGAGGATTTGTACAACCTTTTGCCCATAAGAAATGATTTAAATTAGCACAGATTTTAACTTCTTCAACTTTCATATGTCTTATAATGAATTTTCTTACTTCAGAAATTGCTCTTTTAGTTCTTTTGTAAATTGGTACTTTTAAAAAACCTTTTCTAAGAGGTATAACATAATTTCTTTCTAAGTCTGCCATTTTATACTTTTAATTTGGTTCTTCTCCAGGATCTTTTAATTTCAGTATGTCTTGAAGGATGTACTCTACGACCTTTTCCATATTTCTTTGGAATAGTCCAGAATGGAGCCCACTTTGTTTGAGCTAATCTTTTTCCTAATCTTAATTTTTGTATTAATCTTTTTACCATTTTACTTTGCTAATTTATCCAAGAAAGATTTTCCTTTTGGAGTAATTATTCTTCCTTTATGAACTCCTTTTTCAACTTGTTTTGAGAATCCTGCTTTATCTAATTGTTGTAATATTTTTCTTATAACATTTCCCGAACCAGTATATGCTTTTTCTGGTCTAAAACCTCTGTGTTTTCTATGCCCATATTTTTTTCTTAATTTAGAAACACCAATTGGACCTTGAGCAATATATAATTTTCTTAATAATGAAGCTGTTCTATGATACCACCAATCTTTCTTTGCAGGAGGCCTTTGCTTTCCAGCACAGGTTTTAACAAATGGAGCCCAGATTGGAGCTTTAATTTCTGGAATATTTTTTAGCTCTTCTGCTGCTTTCTCTATCAACTTATTTGTATCTTTATTGTAGATTGACATATTAATTTAGAAAGATATAACCCCTTTAAAAAGGTTTTTATTTGTTTAAAATGATGATATTGCCTCTTCCTTTTTTAATCTTTTTTATAATACCTTTATCTTCTAGTTCTACTATCATTAAGCTTACCTTGGCTTCAGACAAGCCTATCTTTTCCCTAATATCCTTTTGAGTAGTTCTTCCACCTTCTTTTTTGATTATTTCAATTACTTTTTCAAGATCATCTTTTACCCCTTCAATTTTTAGCTCTACTTTTTTAGGTATTTTTAATCTTTTGTAAATGATTGCTATTAAAATTAAGATTAATATAAAAGGGATTATATAATAAAGATAATTTGTAGATTTGGTTTCTTTTTCTTCGAATTCAGGTATTAAAAATAAATCTATAGTGTAAGTTCCTTCTTGGTTTATAGTAATATTTTCAGTAGTTATTAAGGATCTATCTTGGGTGTAAGCTTTTATAACATAATCTCCAACAGGAATGCTTTCAAAAGAATAATCTCCTATTTTTGCAACATAAGTTTGTTCAGGAATAGTATTAATTTCAAGAATTACATTATTTACTTTATCTAAAGTTAGATCATATACACTTCCTTGTATTGTTGCTGTAATTGCATTAACTGAGATTAAACTAATTAAAAATATTCCTAATAAAGTAAGAATTATACCAATATTTTTCATTGTAGCTACAACTATTAAAGCTTTATATAATTTTCTTTAATAAAAAGAAGCTTAAAATGAGTTCCAAATAGTGTTAAGAAGCTTCGTAAAGCTTTAAATTTTTTACAAATAAAGTTTCTTTATATATAATCTTATTAATCTAATATTAATAAAAATTTTGATGGAGGCAATAAATGAAAAAAATATTTAGTATTTTTGTAACACTTTTGTTAGTTTTAGTAACATTAAACGTAGTTCTTGCAGAAGATACTACTGAAAATGTTGTTGGAACAAACGAAGAAACTGTTACACCAGAAATTACTGAAATTTCAACAGATTCTGAAAATCTAACTCCTAGTGAGACAACTGAATTAACTGAATCCATAGATGATGCTACTACAAACGAAACAGAAAATGTAGGAGCAACACCAGATCAGCCAGTTGCTTATGGTTGGAAAAGATTTGCAGAAAAAATAAGCTTGTGGATGACAATAAGTAAAGAAAAGCAAGCAGAAAAGAAATTACAGTTTGCTCAAAGAAGATTGTCAGAAATGAAAGAAATGGCTAAGAAAGGAGATTTGAAATCTTTAGCAAAAGCTGAAGGATTTCATGCTCAACTTGTCCAAGAACTTTCTGAATTAAAAGAACAATTTGCGAAAGAAAATGTAACTAAATCTGAAAGATTAGAATATAATTTGCAAAAGCATATTACTGTTCTGGATATAATTCAACAAAAATTACAAGCTAAAAATGTTACATCTCCAGGTATTGACAAGACTTTGACTAGACTTAGGGCAGCAGAAGAAAGATACAACAATATGAGCGAAGTTAAACAAGAAAGAGTAGCCAATAAAGTAATGAAAGAAACTAAAGAACAAAAAAGATTAAGAGACGAAGCTGCTACTGAAGAACCAATCCAAGAAAGAGAACAAGAAAGATTGAGAAATCAAACTGCTGCTGGAGAACAAGTAACTGCCGAAGTTGAAAACCAAGAAGAAAATTCTGGTGAAAACACAGAAATACAAGAACAAAATCAGCAATAAACCCAAGCAGGGCAACAATAAATAAATTTCTTTTTTATTTTTTAATATCGAAAAGTTTTTAAATAGCGTATCTATTATATAGTGATAAAAATGGTAGAAAAGTTAGATCAAGAAATGCAAGCAGAATTGGAAAAATTAGCTTTAGCTCTAGGAAAACCAATTTCAACTCAAACAGATTCAGAACAAATAGCTTCACTTAAAGGAAATTCTACTTCAAATTTAATAGATAATTTACCTTGGTTAAATAACCTTTATCAATCTTATACTGAACGTTCTATATCTAAACAAGCAGACCAATGGGAAGTAGATTTGAAACAAATTAATCAATCTAACGAAGAAATTCTAAAAGATCCTTTTTATATTTCATTAATGTCTTTAATTAAGAAAGGAGAAACTTTAGAAGGAATAGCAGACATTCTTCATCGTCCGGTTCAAGAAGTTTCCACTGGGTTAAACAAACTTAAATCATTAAAATTTGTTAAACAGATTCATACTTTTATGATTAATGATGAACAATCTATAATTGATCCTGTAGACTTATTTGTATTTGATAATGTTCAATTTTTAAAATCCTTAGAAGTTTATATAAAATCTTTTGATAATTATCATCCTAATCATGAATATGGAGAAAGAGAAACTATTTTAGGGAGTACCTTTGAAACATTAGAAGCTATAATAAATAATTATAAAGAAGTTGTTGATAAAATAGATTTTGGTGTAGGAATACAATTTTCAGTAAAGCAAAGATTACAGAATAATCTAAAACAAAATTTAGAAAAAAATTATCATAAATTAAAAAAGTTAAGAATATGGACACTTAGTTATGTTCTAGAAAATATAGACGGATTTGTTTCACGTTCTCTACAAGATATAATAAAAGATCAAGCTACTTTAGAAGTAGTTCTCGATATGGAATTAAGTCCTTTAATACAAAAATTTATTAAAAAAGATATAACAGAAGATTATTATAAAAATGAATTATCTGAATTAATAGAAAGATTTAATATCAAAGGTGTTAAAAAAAGAAATTTAATTCCAGAATTAAAAAATAATTTATTAAATTACCAAAATTTGGAAAGCGTAAAAACTTTTTATGAATTAATAAAAGGATTACCTGCTTCAGAAGTAGAAGGAACTAAAAAACAAGATTCACCAAAAACTATTGAAGAACTTTTTTTATCTTTTACTAAAAAATGGGACTTAAAATTAGATGTTCCTACAGGAAAACTATATACAGGGATACATCAAGATGCTTTTTACCAATTATTAAGTCATTTTAATAATTTTATGAATAGAGTGGATGAAATTACTGTTGGAGAATCTCCTGATGATTATTTTGGAGCAGTACAATATTTATACAAATTTTTTGATAAACCTTTAGAATTTAAACCTAGAACAGGTGTTTGTCAAGAATTGAACAGAGACAAAATTAATCTACAATCAGAACTCCATAATTATAAATTAAAATTAGATGGAAAAATAGTTTCTTATGAAAATATGTTTAAACAAATACTAGATAAAGCTAAAAAACATGTAGATGAGATAAGTAAAATAGAACTAGTGCCTTATGATGATAAATTTTAAGCTTTTTTCCAAATAATTCCTTCTTTAGTATCTTCAAGAACAAATCCTTTTTCTTTTAATTTATCTCTAATTTCATCGGCCTTTTTCCAGTCTTTTTCTTTTCTATATTTTTCTCTTTTATCCATTAATTCTTTTATTTCTTTTGGAATAGATTCTTTTTTTGAAATTAAGTTTAAACCAAGAACTTGATCAAATTCATTTAATGTTTTTAATATTTCTTTTGCTTCTTTTTTACTTATTTTTAATTTATTTATCTCACTGATAAAACCAAAGATTGAAGCAAGAGCATTTGCAATATTTAAATCATCATCTAAGGATTCTTCAAATTCTTTTTTAACGTTTTTAATTAAATCAGAAACTTTTTTGCTATCTTTGTCTGATTTTACAAAATTTAATCTATTTACAAATTCATTAAGTCTTTTTAGCGAGTTTCTAGCAGAATCAAGCCCCTCAAAAGTAAAATTAAATGGGATTCTATAATGTGTGCTTAATAAGGAATATCTTATTTCCATTCCAGAATACCCTTTTGCAAGAACATCTCTATAAGTATAAAAATTACCCAGAGATTTAGACATTTTTTTACCATCAACTAAAATAAATTCATTATGCAACCAATAATTTACAAATTTTTTCCCTGTTGCACATTCTGATTGAGCAATTTCATTTTCATGATGAGGAAATATTAAATCAATTCCACCAGTATGAATATCAAAGGTTTCTCCTAGATATTTCATTGACATTGCAGAACATTCTATATGCCATCCAGGTCTTCCTTTTCCAATTTCTGTATCCCAGAAAACATCTCCATCTAATTTATCATAAAATTTCCATAAACAAAAGTCTTGTACATTTTCTTTATCATATTCGTCTTTTGTTACTCTTTCAGATGCTCCTGCTTCTAAATCAGCAAATTTTAAATGAGCTAATTTACCATATTCTTTATCTTTAGAAATTTTAAAATAAATTCCATCATCTGTTTTGTAAGCATAACCTTTATCTAATAATTTTTTTATTATAGAAACCATTTCTTTAATGTGTTCTGTAGCTTTAGGATATTTGAAAGATTCTTTAATATTCAAAGTTTTAATATCCTCAAAAAAAGCTTTTTCATATTTAGAAGTAAATTGTTTTAAAGATAATTTTTCTTTTTGTGAATCACGAATGGTTTTATCATCTACATCAGTTATATTTGTAATATGTTTTACTTTAAATCCTTTGTATTCAAAATATCTATGCAATAAGTCTGCAAATACAAAAGCTCTAAAATTACCTATATGCCCATAATTATAAACGGTTAATCCACAAGAATAAATTCCCACTTCTTTAGTTTTAATTGGTTTAAACTCTTCTTTTTTTCTTGTTAAGGTATTGAATAGTTTTATCATAAGAAAATGAAAGAAATTTAATTTAAAAAGTTATTTATTCTGTTATAACTGTTAAAAGCTGATTAGCATAAGGTTTTGTTTGACTCTTTGCATATGATTCTATAGAATAAATATATGTTTCTCCAGGAATCGTTTTTTTAGGAACTTTAAGGAAAAAAGCAATTGTAGCATAACTTCCAGCTTCTATAGTTTGTGGTTCTGTTGCAAGCTCTAACCAACCTACATCGCTTTTATCATTTGCAGGTTTTGCTTTCAAATAAAATTCATCATCTCTTCCTAGTTGATTTTTAATACCCACATATATTGTATTTATAGTTCCTGCTTTCATTGCTACGTTTGAATCAAGAATGTACATTTTGGTTGTTCCAGTTACCATATAATCTTTTATTATATCATCAGCTTGATCAAAAGTTTTGTCTGTAATATCAGTTATGTTTCCAAATGTTCCTTTAATAAACATTAATCCTAAACTCAATAAAGTGACTCCAAGAATAATAACTATAATAGTGGTCATAGAAAGTTCAATTGCACCTTTTTTATTTTGCATATCTTAATTAATCTTAGATTATATTTAAAGGTTTCTAAGGCGTCTATCTATATTCCACAAAATATATATTCTAACAAATTGCAACTTGCAGATGGGTGCGCGCCAGATTTATAAATCAAATTCGCTTTTTATTAATCATGAAATTTGATTTATCAGATATTCAACTAAGTCACCAAGATATTAAGAATAAAATTATTTTTCCTAAATCCTCTTCTAGAGACTTGTCAGAATTTTTAGGTATTTTGTCTGGAGATGGCCATGTTTATTATAATTTAGGAAGCAATGATTATATTTTTTCTATTTTTAGTAATCTCAAAGATGAGAGGAATTATTCAAACTATATTAAAGATAAAGTTTTGTTTTTATTCAATGTAAAGATGAATTTATATCAAAAGAAAAAGATTAATACTTTAATCTTAACAAAGAGATCTAAAGGGATATTATCTTTTCTTAATATTATAGGTTATAAAAAAATAAATTATAGAAATAAGGTTCCTCGATGGATATGGGATAATAAAATTTATGCTAAAGCATTCATTAAAGGAATTTTTGATACAGATGGTTCTTTGTGTTTAAAAAAGAATCACGGAAAATATAAATTTTATCCAGTTATTAATCTTGGTCTAAAAGATAAAAATTTAATATACAAAATATCTGATTGGATTAAAATTCAAAAGATAGATCATTATGTAGGACATGAAAATTATATAGATAAAAGAACTAATAAAAGGTATGAAAAATATAAAATACAAATAAGCGGTTATAATAATGCCTCCTCTTTTATTAAATTAATAAGAAGTTCTAATATTAAAAATATAAAGAAAATGGAGCGAGGGGGATTTGAACCCCCGATTTGGCAAGGTATACTAGACGTATAACCTTTCATCCACGGCTTCAGCGTGGTTTGAGATATTTCTATGCTCTCCCAGGTTGCTCAAGGTCTTAAACTTCAAAACCTTTCTGAGCTACCGCTCCATTCTACCTTTAAAATTAAATACAATATATTTAAATATTTCTAATTGGAGATAATTAATATGACAAGTCAGAATTATGATTTTAAAGCATCAGAGAAGAAGTGGAAGGAATACTGGGAAAAGAATAAGATTTACAAGTTTGATATAAATTCAAAGAAACCAGTTTATTCTATAGATACGCCTCCTCCTTATATTTCTGGTAAAATGCACATTGGTCATGCTTTTTCATATTCACAACAAGATTTTATAGCAAGATACCAAAGAATGTCTGGAAAAAATGTATTTTATCCTTTCGGAACAGATGATAATGGGTTACCTACAGAAAGATTTGTAGAAAAAACAAATAATATTAAAAGTAAATCTATATCTAGGGCAGCATTTATTGAATTATGTTTAAAAACTTTAAAAGAACAAACTCCTGGGTTTATACAAGATTGGAAAGATATAGCAATGAGTGCAGATTTTAATATATATTATTCTACTATAGATAAACCAACTCAAAAAGTTTCTCAAAAATCTTTTATTGATTTGTTTAAACAAGGAGATATTTATGTTAAAGACTTTCCAACTTTATGGTGTACAGATTGTAGAACTACTGTTGCACAAGCAGAATTAGAAGACAAAAATTTAGAAAGTTTATTTTCTACTTTGAAATTTAAAGCAAATGGAAAAGATTTGTTAATAGCAACAACAAGGCCAGAATTATTGCCCGCATGTGTTGCTGTATTTGTAAATCCTTCTGATGAACGTTATAAAAATTTAGTTGGTAAAAAAGCAAAAGTTCCTTTATTTAATTTCGAAGTTCCTATAATTGCTGACGAATCTGCAGATATAGGAAAAGGAACAGGAGTATTAATGATATGTTCTTATGGAGATAAATATGATGCACAAGCAATAACAAAACATAAACTTACTCCAAAAATAGTTTTTAATCAAGATGGAACTTTAAACTTTGGAAAATATAAAGGGCTTAAAATAAAAGAAGCAAGAAAGCAAATTCTTGAAGATTTAAAAAATGTAGATTTAATTACTGAACAAAAACCAATAAGTCATATAGTTAACGTACACGACAGATGTGGAACTGAAATAGAACTTCTTCCAACAAAACAATGGTTTATTAAAATATTAGATAAAAAGAAAAAATTAATTGAACAAGGGAAGAAAGTTAGATGGTATCCTGAATTCATGTTTAAAAGATATGAAAATTGGGTAAATGGGTTAGAATGGGATTGGTCTATTTCAAGAGACAGGCACTTTGGTATTCCTATTCCGGTTTGGGAATGTAAAAAATGTGGAGAAATAATCTTGCCTGAAGAAAAAGAATTACCTATAGATCCTTTACAAACAAAAAAGAAATGTCCTAAATGTAAACAAGATGCAAACGGAGAAGAAAAAGTTTTGGATACTTGGGCAACTTCTTCTTTAACACCACAAATTGCTTCTTCTCTAGTAAATGGAAAAATAAAAATTCCATTTTCTCTTAGACCACAAGCACATGATATTATAAGAACTTGGGCATTTTATACCATAACTAAATCTTATTTACACGAAAAAGAGATTCCTTGGAAAGATATTACAATTTCTGGTTATGTTACAATTGGTGGAGAAAAAATGTCTAAATCTTTAGGAAATGTTATTGATCCTAAACAAGTTTTAGATAAATTTGGTACAGATGCTATGAGGTTTTGGGCAGCAGGTTCAAAATTGGGAGAGGATTTAGATTATCAGGAAAAAGATTTAGTTACAGGACAAAAATTAATAACAAAATTATGGAATGCTTCCAAATTCGTTGCAATGCACTTACAAGATTACAAAGAAAAAGAAAATAAAAAACTAGAGAAATTTGATGAATGGTTATTGATAAAACTAAATAATTTAGTAAAAGAATGCACAGAAGATTTTGAAAATTATTCTTATTCAAAACCAAAACAAAAAATAGAAAATTTCTTTTGGCATATATTTTGTGATAATTATTTAGAAATTGTTAAAGATAGATTATATAATCCAGATAAAAGAGGAAAAGATTCTAGAATGTCTGCACAATATACTTTACATAAGACTTTAATCTGTTTATTAAAAATGTTAGGCCCAATTACTCCTTTTATAACAGAAGAAATTTATCAAGAAACTTTAAAGAAAAAAGAAAGCATACATTTAACTTCTTGGCCAGAGTATGATAAAAAGTTAAAAGACACAGATTTAGAAAAAGATGGAGATTTAGTTTTAGATATAATTAATGAAGTAAGACAATTCAAAACTAAAAATAACAAATCAATGAAAGAACCTGTTATTATTACTATAGAAAAAAAGAATGAAAAGATTATAAAAGAATTTTTTGATGATTTGAAAGCTGTTACAAATGCAAAAGAGATTAAATTTGGAGATAACTTAAAAATAGAATTTTAAAATGAATATAAAAGAAAGATATATTTTAAAGAAAACATTAAAAGAATTAGAAGGAATTAGAGGAAGACATACTGAGTTAGTTTCTGTTTATGTTCCAGCAGGTTATGAATTAGTTAAAATTATGAATCACTTATTTCAAGAACAAGGAACTGCTTCTAATATTAAAGATAAAACAACAAGAATGCATGTCATAGATTCTATTGAAAGGATGATACAACATTTAAGATTATACAAAAGAACTCCAGAGAACGGATTGGCTGTTTTTGCAGGAAATGCTTCTGAAAAAGAAAATAAAGTTGATATTAAAGTTTGGTCTATAGAACCTCCTGAACCGATTAACATGCGAGTATATAGATGTGATCAAACTTTTTTACTAGAACCTTTGATAGACATGATTAATATCAAAGAAACATTTGGTTTAATTGTTCTTGATAAAAGAGAGGCCAATGTTGGATTATTGAGAGGAACAAATATTAAGAATCTAGTTACAATGACTTCGGGTGTTCCAGGAAAAGTAAAAACAGGTGGATTCTCACAACAAAGATATGCTCGTTTAAGAGAAGAAGCAGCTCACGAATTTTATAAAAGGGTTGCAGAATTTGCAAACAAAGAATTTTTTAATAAACCAGATTTAAAAGGAGTATTAATTGGTGGACCTGGTACTACAAAACAAGAATTTGTAGATGGAAATTATTTATTAACTGAAATAAGAAAAAAAATAATTGCTGTAAAAGATTTATCTTATACTGGAGAATCTGGATTACATGATTTAGTTGAAAGAAGTCACGAAGTTCTTGCAGAAGAAGAAATAACTGTAGAAAAAGAGATTATGCAAAAGTTTTTCGAAAAATTAGCAAGGGAAGAAGAAAAAACAACTTATGGATTAATTGAAACCAAAAAAGCTTTGGCTTTGGGTGCAGTAGATGTTTTATTATTATCTGAAAATCTTCCAGATAAACAAATAGAAGAACTTGAAGAAGAAGCAGAAAAATACAAAACCGAAGTAAGAATGATTTCTACAGAATCAAGAGAAGGGGTACAGCTAAAAGATATCGGTGGAGTAGCAGCTATACTTAGATATCCTATTAAATAAAAACAAAAAGTTTAAATATTCATTAAATTTAATATTTATTATGGATAATAGAGATAAAGTGGTGATAGGTTCTGCAATCTTAGTTGTTTTAGCAGTTTTAATTGTGCTAAATAATACTATAAATTATACTACTGGGCAAAGTATGCGTGCAGGCTATTGTTATGATACTGATAGTGGAGATAATGAATTTGCTAGAGGAAAGCTTTCAGGACACCAATATCCTTCTCAAATACAGATTAATGAAGTAGACTATTGTGTATATTATGAAGATAATCCTGAAAAAACCGATGTTTTAAAAGAATATTATTGTTTGCATGATATTGACCCAGAAGAAACAGACAAAAACGCATATTCCTATAAATTTATTGTTTGTGAATATGGTTGCAAGAACGGGGCTTGCGAGAGATAATTTTTTATTTCAAAATGAAATTATTTGAAGGTTTTTCAAGAAAATTATTGGTAATTTTTGTAATACTGTCTTTATATTTATTATTTTTTGCAACAGGATTTTTTGAGAAAGTTACTGGATTTAGTTTTAAAGCACATTGTGAAGATACAGATAGTGGAAGTATTTATGTAAAAGGAATAGTAACAGGATATACTGATTACAATGCCCAATTTGAAGAAACAGACTATTGTTCTTTAGAAAATACAAAGGAATTAAAAGAATATAACTGTAATTTGCTTACTCCAAATAATTGGGAATCTGAATTAGTTGTTTGTGAAAAGGGTTGTAAAGACGGCGCTTGCATAGAATAAGTTTAGAAACATTTAAATATAGATTGTTCTTAATTAAATTATGGATACAAAAGACAAAACTATAATCGGATTAGTAGTTTTGCTCGTTTTAGCAGTGCTTTTAGCATCAGGTATTTTAACAACAGGAAAAGTTATAAAAGTTTCTTGTCAAGATACTGATGGTGGAAGTATTTACATGCAAGGTACTGTAACAGGTACTGATTCTGGAGGAACTGCTTTTGACCCACAAACAGATTATTGTTCTATGGATGATTCAACAGGAAAGACATTAGTAGAATTTAATTGTAATGTGGCAGATGCAAGCGGATATAACAGAGATCCTTCAGTTTATTGTGCAAATGGCTGTCAAAACGGAGCATGCTTACAATAAATTAAAATTTTTTATTTTTTATTTTTTTAATTTATATAGAAATCTTTATAAATAATTAAATGTATAAATAAGATATGAAAAAGAAAAAAGAAGTGGATGTTAGGGATTATATTATTCTAATTTTAATAGTATCTGTTTGCGCATTTTTTATATTAAGCTTTATAAATTTTACAACTGGAAACGTTCTTCTAAAAAGAAGTTGTAATGATACAGATGGAGGATATAATCAATTTGTTAAAGGTACAGTAACTGCGGTAAGCAAAGGACGCTATGCTTTTGAAGCAAAAACCGATTATTGTGCTTATGTACAGGTTGGACCAAATGAAGAAAATAAATATTCTGCCGTAAAAGAATATTTCTGTGGATCAGATCCAGAAAGTTCTAACTCTCAAGATTTTACTTATAGTGAATATAATGATAAATTGGTTATTTGTGAAAAAGGTTGTAAAGATGGAGCTTGCATAAAATAAAATGGCAAAGAAATTTAATAAAGAAGTTTTATTATCTGCTTTATTACTTATAGCAGTAATTCTTTTATTAACTTTGGGAGTAACTCAATTTACAACAACTAGTAATGTTCTTGTTGGTTGTGATAAATCTTGTAAAGATACAGACCAAGGAAGTATTAATCTAAAAGGAACTGTTTCAGTAAGAGGAGACGATTGTAATCTGCGTGAAAGAACAGATTATTGCGTAGATGCAAATAGATTAAAAGAGTATAATTGTGATTCGACAAATTCTTTTAATTTCCAAACAATGATAGTTTATTGTGAAGAAGGATGTTTTGATGGTGCTTGTTTAAGCGAAAAACAATCTTTAGAATACCAAGGGTTAGAGTAATATTTAAAGTTAATGTTTTTATAAATAATAATAACCTCAAAGTAACCTTTTTATTAAAGAATTAATTTTAGACGAATGTTAATTTATATTAATAACTTTATAGTAATAACAAATCGAAAGATTTATAAACAATCGTAAATATTAATAAGTTATGAATCAAGTAATTGAATTAGAACGTAGAATTGAAGCATTAAGTAAAAAGGTTTATGAACTTGATTGGAATAACCACCTTAGACATAAAGGAGAATTGTTGTATAATGAACATCCTCAAACTTGGAAAGAAGCAGTTGAACGAGGAAGAGTTTTATGGGATGAGATGTGGTATTGTTTTTATGATCTATTCGAGGCTGTGAAAGATAAACCTCGTGATTATATGAATGTACAACAGGAAGAACTGTTGGCATTAACTGTTCTATTAAGATTTTATGTTGGTCATTCTCAAGAACCTCCAAAAAATCCTAGAGGTACACCAGACAAAGATAAGAAACCAATATATTTGAATTAAAAACTTTTTCTTGAGTAATACTTAAACTAATGCAAATTATATTCTTCGAAAAATAAAAACTAATATAGTTAGTTTTTTATACTTATTTCTAATAAAAAACCTATGGAAAATAGGAATAAAATAGAGTCGGTATTATTCATATTAGGAAGACCTGTATCTGTACCAGAAATAGCTAGTTTAACAAGCATAGGTTCTCAAGGATTAATCGCTCAAAAATTACTTGAATTAAAAGATGAATACTCTAAAAGACAAGGACCATTAGAATTAGTAAATGAAGCAGATAAATGGAAGCTCTGTTTAAAGAAAGAATATTTATATTTGAGTGAAAAATTGTTATCGGATTCTGAGTTGGATTTTCCTACACAAGAAACTTTGGCAGTAATCGCATACAAACAACCTGTTTTACAAGCAGAAATCATAAAAATAAGAGGAAATAAAGCATATGATCATATTCATTTCTTAAAAGAAAGTAGTTTTGTTACTTCGGAAAAATCTGGAAGAACAAGAATGTTAAAATTAACTCAAAAGTTCTTTGATTATTTTGATGTAGTAGATAATAATTTAAAATTAAAAAATGAATAAAATATATAAAATAATTTTGTTGGTTTTGTTTTTGGTTGTATTTTTATTTAGATTGAACTTTTCTTTATCCACCCCAGAAAATTCATTTTCAGATGATACTTCTTATGCCAATTTAAGACAAGCAGATTATGTCAAGGAAAATTTAAAACCCATGATTTATGATGAACTGAGTTATTCAGGAAGGCCTGTAAATAATTCACCCCTATTTTCATATTTTTTAGCTGCGATTTCATTTATTCCTTGGGCAGATAAAATAATCTTACAATTTTTTATGTCTTTATTAGTAATACTTGCTTATTTAATATCAAAACAAATAATAAACGATGAAAGATCTGCATTAATTTCTGCATTCATGGTGGGTTTTGTCCCTTTAGCAATTAGAGAAACATTAAACAAGGTTTCTGTGTATTGCATTGCATTTCCTTTAATATTTTTTATGATTTATTGTATTTTAAACCTTGATAAAAAAACATACTTTTCTCTATTTTTATTATCCTCACTCATTTTGGCTTTATTAAGTCCAATCTCTATTCTAGTAATTTTATTTTTTATAATTTATTTAGTTTTTTCTTATGCAGAAGATTCTGAATTAAATAAAAATGAAATAATCTTGATATTATCTTTTTTAATTATTACTTTACTAACAAATTTATTAATTTATAAAGATTCTTTGTTAAGTTATGGAATAAGTGTATTATGGAACAATTTGCCTAGCTCATTATCTGTGGCTTCTTTTAAACAAATAAATATCCTTTCTATAATGTATCATTTAGGTTACATTCCTTTAATATTTGGATTTATAACTATTTATAAAGGAATTACAAAATACAAAAAGAAAGCAATATTTTTAATATCTTCATTATTAATAACCAATCTAATTTTGCTCTCGTTGAAAATGATTAATTTTTATACAGCTTTAGTTTTTATAGGATTATCTGCTTCAATTTTGTCTGCATTAACCATCTATAATTTTTTTAAATATCTAAAATTAACAAAAGTAGCACATTGGAATAAATTACTTTTAAGTATATTTGTAATTTTATTAGTATTATTTTCAGTTTACCCTTCATTTACCATGGCAAAAAACACTGCAAGCCAGGTTCCTAGTAATATAGAAATTGAATCTTTGCAATGGATAAAACAAGATTCTCAGGATAAAAATGATATAGTCATTGGTACTATTTATGAAGGAAATTTGATTAATTATTTTTCAGGCAAGAAAAACTTTTTTGATACAAATTTCTTATTAGCACCAAATCCGGAGAAGAGGATGTTAGACGCAGGAATTTTATTTAGTTCAAATTCAGGAGAGAGAACCATTTCAAAAATGAAAGAAAATAACATAAAATATATCTTTTTATCAGAAAAGGTTAAAAAATTATACAATATAGATAGTAAGAAGTTTGATACAGATTGCTTTGAAAAAAATTTACAGGTTTACAAATTAGTTTGTTAATATTCAGGGGGTTAAAATGTTTGAAATATATATATGGATATTGTGTTTCATTTCACTATATGTATCTATCTTTTGGTTAATTATAGTTGGTTTAGGAGAACCAAAAGAACCGCAGCCATTAAAAGAAATTCCAAAAGTTACTGTAGTCGTTCCTGCATATAATGAAGAAAAAAATATAGCAAAAACCTTAGATTCTATACTTAATCTGGATTATCCGAAAGATAAATTAAAAATAATTGTAGCAGATGATGCTTCTACAGATAATACTCCTTTAATTATTAAAGAATATTGTAAAAAACATAAAAATATTAAATTAATTCAAAACAAAATCAATAGTGGAAATGCAGCAGGAACATTGAATGCTGCCTTGCAACAAATTGATACTGAATTTTTTGCAAGAGTTGATTCAGATTCTTTTGTAGATAAAAATTCTTTGAAATTAATTGTAAATCATTTCTCAGATCCGGAGATTGGTGCGGTAATTAGTTCTGTTTTAATAAATAATGATATAAACTATTTAGGTAGAATACAAAGATTAGAATATATTCTATCTAGTTTTGTTAGAAAATTAATATCTAGAATCGGAGCATTACACATGACTCATGGAGTTATGACGGTTTACAGAACAGATTTAATTAAAAAATTAGGGGGTTTTGACAAAAACAATCTAACAGAAGACTTAGAAGTTGCATTAAAATTGAGGTATAATAAATATAATGTAATTATAGAACCAAGGAGTATTAATTATACAAATGGACCTTTGAATATAAGGGCTTTCTGGAAACAAAGAGTAAGATGGTTCAGAGGTTTTATCACAAACAACTGGAAATATAAAAAAATGTTCTTTAACAAAAATTATGGTTTAATTGGGTTGTTCCAATTACCTTTGAATGTTACAACAATGTTAATGGTTTTATTTTCATTTTTATTATTTGCTTATCAATTTTTAAGATATGTTTATACAACCTTAACAAAGATAATTACGTTGGGATTTGGAATATTTGATTTTATAATAGAATGGCCATCTGTAAAAGATTTTATTTTAAGCTTAGATATAAGAATATGGTTTCCTGTAATTGCTAGTTTTATATTTGGTTTTTATATCTATATCTATGCCCATAAATACTTTAATCAGAGGTGGAAATTCCATTTCATTACCCTTATATATTTATTGTTATATCCTATGTTAAGGAGTCTGCAATGGATGAATGCCTTTGTTTTAGAGGCTTTTGGGGCTAAGAGGAAATGGTAAAATGCCAAAGATAAGAAAAGATATTTTCATAACAGCGCTAGTAATTACTGTAGCTATATTTCTATTAGGATTTTATACTGCAAAAATTTGGGATGATTTAAGAACAAGTGATGTTGCTTATAATTTAAACCAAAATAATTTAGATATAATCAGCATTTTTGTTGAGCAACAATTCTTAGAATCCTTAGATATAGGAAATTGTAATTTAATAAAAGAAAGACTTTCTTCAAGTTCTGGAAATTTATATGATTTAGGACAGAGGTTAATGGAATATGATGATAAAAATATATTAAAAGAAAAAGAATATGATTCATTAAGAGAACAATATTTTTTACTTGAAATAAGGGCTTATTCTCTTTTCATAGATTATAATAAAAAATGTGATAATAAACAAAATATTATTTTATATTTTTATGATTTGGAAGAGGATAATTCAATAAAGCAGGGTTATGTTTTAGATAATTTAGCAAATAGACAAGATATTAATATTAAGATATTTTCTATAGATAGACAATTTGATGAGCCAACTTTGAATTTAGTAAAGAATTATTATAATATTACAAAAGCACCAACAATAATAGTAAATAATAAAGATAAAAAAGAAGGTTTTACAAGCGTTGGAGAAGTATTTGCTCTTGTAAAAAATGAATAATTGTGCAGTTTGTAATAAAAAGGAATGCGAAACAAGAGAAGCTATTTTTGAAGGAGTTTTAATTAAAGCTTGTTCTAATTGTATTGCTCTTGGAAAAGCTGTTGAAATAAAACCAAAAGAAATAGAAGAAAAAATTCTGGAATTACAAAAAGAAGAAGAAAATGAAATGATTGTTCCTGATTTCTCTTCAAGAATTAAAAATGCTAGATTAAAATTAAACTGGACAGAAGAAGATTTAGCAAATAAAATGTATGATAGAATTATTACTATTAGAAATTTAGAATCCAATAAATTAGTACCTACTTTTAGAATGGCTAAAAATATAGAGAAAATATTAAGTATAAAATTGATAGACACTTTTAAGGCATATTATGTCAATCCTGAAACCCATAAACCTAGTTTAAATTTAAAAGATGGTACTTTAAAAATAGGGGATTTGTTAAATATAAAAGAGAAACGAAAGGTTTAAAAAAGAACTATATACTGAATTACATATATTAAAAGAAAAATGGAACTCAATATTTTAGAACAAACAAAAACAAAGTTAAAATTTGAAATCAAAGGAGAAAATCATACTCTTTGTAATGTTTTAAGAAAAGAATTAACTAAAAATTCGGATATAGCAGGTTATAAAGTAGAACATCCTTTAACTAGTAGTCCAGTATTTATAGTAGAAAGCAAAGATCCTAAAAAATCATTAACAAGCACTATTTCTTCGCTTAAGAAAATAGTAGATGAATTAAGAAAAGAATCTAAAAGATTATAAATTTGTAATTCTTTAATTTTGTATGAATAAATTGCAAGCTAAGAAATTATTAGAGTTAGCTAGAAAATCCATAGAAACTTATTTTTCTGGTAAGGAAATTGATGAAAAAGAATTAAATAAATTCAAAGAAAAAAAAGGTGTTTTTGTTACTTTATATTCCAAAAGAAAATTAAAAGGGTGTATTGGTTTTATTGAACCTTATAATATTCTTGGAAAAAGCATTGCAGAAGCCGCGAGATTTGCTGCATTCTCTGATAATAGATTTGAATCTTTAAAACAAGGAGAAAAGTTTTCCATAGAAATTTCAATATTAACAATTCCTAAATTAATCAAAGTAAAAACTCCAGAAGAATATTTGAAGAAAATAAAACTTGGAAAAGATGGATTAATTATAGAATATTTGGGAAGAAAAGGATTGTTATTGCCCCAAGTTCCTATTGAACATAAAATGAATTTGACTGAGTTTTTGGATTCCTTATGTTATAAAGCAGGGTTGTCAGAGAACTTTTGGAAGGACAAATTTGTAAAAATATACAAATTTCAAGCAGAAATCATAAAAGAGCATAAAGAATAAATTTTATATACCGCTTATTGTTATTAAATATAAGGAGAGGTGGTACATATTAAAAAAGATAGAGAATTGAGCGTTTTTATATTTGCAATATTTGTATTCTCATTTTTAGTTTTTATGTTAATGAAGCCATCTATTACTGGAAACGTTGTTAAAGATAATATTGATTTAGATACTATAACTGCAGGGCAATCATTAACTGGAGATATTTCAATAAAATTTTTAGCAGGCGATGTTATTCCTTGTAATGGGTCTTCAAATGTTTATATAGGTATAAAAGATTCTGGAGACCAAGTTATACAACGTAGTACTCTAACTTTAGAAAATTTTTTAACTAACTCAAATGCAAATCCAAAAAATTGTATTGATGGTCAAATTTTTAAAGATGGAAGTCATGATAGTCCTGATTGGGCTTGGGAAAATCCTGAACAACCTGGAAGAGCATTTTCAACGCTTTCTGAAGTTACTGTAAGTACTCCTATATCTGCTTTTTCTGGATTATCTGCCTTAAGTGCTGGAACTTATACTTTAGAATTCATTTTAAATTACAGTGCAGATGTTTTAATTTCAGATACAAAAAGTTTTACAGTTTCTGCTCCTGTAACAACTAATCCTCCTACAATAACAGATGTTTCTTTTACTAATTTAACTGGTTCAAATAAGTTTAGAGTAAAAGATTATGTAAATTGTTCTTCTATTGTTAAAGATACGGATAGTAGTACTGTTAATGTTAAATACATTTTGTGGAATGAAACTAATTTTGCTAGTCCATTTAAATCTGGAGATGTATCTTGTTCTGGAGATTCTTGGGTAAATGGAAAATCTTGTAATATTTCTGTACAGATAACTGAAAGTCATATAGATGAATGGACATGTACTATTAGTGCTAACGATACGATTAAAGGAACTTATGTAAATTCAAGCAGTATTGATATGTTAAATTCTCCTCCTATATTAAAAGATAATTTTGATAATATGTCTTGGAGAAAAAATACCAATGATAGTTTAGAATTAGAGGATTATTTCTCAGAACCAGATGGACAAAAATTAATTTATAATTTCACCGGAAATAATTCTATTTCTATTTTTATAAATTCTAATGATGAAGCAGAATTTGTTCCAAAAGCAAACTGGACTGGAACCAATTTAATAAGATTTAGTGCTAATGATAGTTTAGGATTGTATGTTGTTGGTAATTTATTCTTAATTAATATTACAAATTCTACTTCTTCCTGTTCTGAAACTTGGAATTGTACAAATTGGACTTCTTGTGTTAATAATGTAAGAACAAGAACTTGTATTGATGAAAATAATTGTGGAACTTTAACAGGAAGACCTGCAATTAATGAATCTTGTACTGGTTCTACTTGTGGAATAAATGATGGTTGTTCTATATCTTGCGTTGGAGGAGATTCAGATTGTTCTTGCTCTTTAGAAAATGGTTATGTTTGTGGAAGTAATCAAACTTGTAGTAGTTCTACTTTATTACATTCGGGATCAGGAATTTGCTGTTCTATTTCTTGTACTTCTACTGTTTTAGCAGGAACAACTACAAATGTTAATTTAGGTACTAACACTAATCTTGAAAATAAATCAAATAAGGTGCTTATTGGAGTAAGTTTAATTTCTGGAATAGTTTTCATTATGATTTTAGTAATTATAATTTATACTTATGTACAAAGAAAAAGAGCAGTTGTTGAAGAATCAAGTCCGATAGTTCAACCAAAAGAAGTTGCTCCTCAAACTTTTGTAAAAGAAATAAAACAAGAACCTACAATAAAAGTAAGACCTGTTAATGTTGAAAAAATGAAAGAATATATTCAAAAATCTTTAAATGCAAAAGTTCCTTTGAAGAATATAAAAGAGGAATTAGAAAGAGCAGGTTGGCCACAATCCGATATTGAAAAAGAATTAAGTTTAGCAAGATTATCAAATTATATTCAAGTTAAAATAAATCAAGGTATTCCAAAAGAACAAATTATAAGTTCTTTAAGAATAAAAGGGTGGAAAGAGGAACAAATTAAGGAAGCTTTGAAAGAAACCAGAATAAAACCTTTATTTTGAAAATAAAAAGATTTAAATATATAAATTTTAATATTATTTATATGAAAAAGAGCTTGATTGTACTTTCTTTATTATTAATCTTAGTAACTCCAATTGTATTTGCTTTTTCAATAAATAATTTTTTAACTAATTTATTTGGAACAAATTCAGATAATACAAGAACTTTAGAAGCTTCTACTTATTCATGTATAAAATCAGATGGTTCTAGTTCTAGTTATTGGAATTATAATATCCAAGGTAAAATTAGTAAAATTACATTAACTACTTCTGCGATTGGTTCTAGCTCTACAACCCAAGTAGTAGGTTCTGATTATTGTCTTAAAGATATTGGACAAGATACTACAGGTACTCTTTTAGGAGAATGGTATTGTGGAAATACTGTAAATTCATTTTATATTGGAAAAATAGATTGTTCTGATTATGGTAAAATATGTAGCAGTGGAAAATGTGTTACACCCACAACTTCGGGTGGAGCAGGAAGTATAATAACCCCCGTAACTTTATCTTCAACTATTACAACTTCTTGTGAAGGAACTAAATCAAAAGTAAATATAACTTTTAGTGGTGGAAGTGTTCCTAGTAGTGGAACTTATAGTATTGATGTTTTTAAAGGAGAAATAAGTAATGCAGATCCTTCTACATCAACCTATTATGCTATAGAAGTAAAAGATACATCAAAAGCAACCGAAACCTTTACACTTAATGAGTTTAATATAAAATTAACCGGTTCTGGAGATGTAGCTGGAAATGTACAACCCTTATCTCCAAGTTATGTTTTAGAACCTGGACAAAAATATGTTGTTTGGGTATGGAATGGAGCTTTGTCAAATAAAGTAGTATTTACTGCTAAAACTTGTGGAGATACTTCTCAAATTAACTTTAATGGAATAAATTGTACTGCTGGTATGAGGGGAAAATATTTATGTACCTCTGGAAATTTTTATTATTGTGGAGGAACAAGGTGGGTAAATACTACTTATAATTGTACAACATATGTACCAAATTCAAAATGTAATGTTGGAGATATAGGAGATATTGGTACCCTTTGTAAAAAAATTAATAGTTCAAATATTTCTTCTTCAGGAGGAAGTGGATCTAAAGGAGTTTGTACAACATCAACTTGTTCAACTTGGTCTATTTGTCAAGTTTTTAATCCCGGTATAGGTGGGCAACAATATTGTACAGATGCTGCATGTACTAATCAATTTTCATTAATTAAAAGTTGTACTGTTAGTGGTGCTGCAGGCGTAGGAGGAAGTGGATGTACTCCCATTATATTTACTCCAGACCTAAGTTCGTTTTGTGGAAATAAAATTGTTTCAACAAATTGTGGAACTAATCTATCTAAAACAGGGACATTAACTTGTAATGTTAGTGCTGCTGAAACTTGTGGTGGTGCAGGCACTGCTAATCAATGTGGTACTACTTCTTCTAATTCACAAACTTGTGCTCAAAAAAATGGTGTTTGTTGTACATCTGGACAAACATGTTCTAGTCTTATAACTGGAGTAAGTGATTGTTTAAATTGTTGTACATCTGCTACAAGTTGTATAGCTGCTGTTTGTCAAGAAAATCAGTTAAGATGTTTAGGAACTAATGTACAAGAATGTAAAAATAATGTATGGACTTTAGTTGTTGATTGTCAAACATATGGGTATGGATGTAATAATGGAGGATGTACCCCTTCTTCTTGTGCTCAATCAGAAACTAGTTGTACTGATAATATTGATAATAATTGTAATGGATTAACAGATTGTGCAGATAGTGCTTGTGTATCTAATGCTGCTTGCTTAGAATGTGAAGATGATTATGATGAAGATGGAATTTGTGATGATGAA
Organism: Candidatus Nanoarchaeia archaeon; assembly: GCA_028716945.1. Classification (GTDB taxonomy): domain Archaea; phylum Nanobdellota; class Nanobdellia; order SCGC-AAA011-G17; family JAFCDX01; genus JAQUOT01. The sequence continues at coordinate 189,961 of JAQUOT010000001.1, read as the reverse complement.
GATAATTGCATATACATTTATAATGAGGATCAAGCAGATTGTGATAATGATGGGAAAGGAGATGCATGTGATCCAAGTTGTACTACTACTTGTACTTTAGAAGATGAAGAATGTGTGTCTTGTCAATCAAGAGATCTTAGTACTGGGCAATGTAAAGAACTTACAATAGATTATTCTGATTATACTTGTAATAATTTAGATGGACAAATATGTTTAGAAAATCAACAATGTACTGGAACAACCGGACAATTTATTTCTGTAGCTTCATCAGATTCAGTTAAATGTTGTATTGGTGGAATTTGTAGTATAATAACTTCTGTTATGGCTAGTCAAAGTTCTTACGAACAGAGATTAGGAGATTGTATAGATCCCGAAGGAGATGGAATAGGAACAAGAACAGTTTATACTTATGATACAACCACAGGAAATCAGTTAAGTTCTACTTCAGAACAATGTTCTATTACAACTAAAACAGAAATAACTGAAGAACCAGAATATCAATGTGGAGATGGAGTATGTCATCCATTAGAAGAGGGATGGTGTAAGGCCGATTGTGGATCAAGTTTCCCATGGTATATTTTAATAATATTATTTGTAGTAGTTGTAATTGTTGGAGTTTTCATATATTGGCAATATTATATAATAAAAAGAGGATCTCCAATTTCAAATAAAGAACAAGAAATAAAATTAGAAGCATATGTTAAAAAACAATTGGCAGATAAAAAATCTGAAATTGATATTAAAGATGCTTTGGTTAAAAAAGGTTGGAAGAAAAACCAATTAGATTATATTTTCAAAAAAATAAGAAACCAACAAAAAGCTAGACTTGAACTTTCTTCTAAAAAATAAAAACAAAAGATTTAAATATATAAATTTTAATATTATTTATATGAAAAAGAGCTTGATTGTACTTTCTTTATTATTAATCTTAGTAACTCCAATTGTATTTGCTTTTTCAATAAATAATTTTTTAACTAATTTATTTGGAACAAATTCAGATAATACAAGAACTTTAGAAGCTTCTACTTATTCATGTATAAAATCAGATGGTTCTAGTTCTAGTTATTGGAATTTAGATGTTCAAGGTAAAATCGATGCAAAAAATGGTTTGGGAACTAATTTATTTACGTCTACTACTGGATGGGATTATTGTAAATATGGAGATAACACCAATATTTTAATAGAAGGGTATTGTAAAAGTATTAATTCTAATTTTGCTGAAGTAGATTGTTCTCAATATAATAAAAAATGTGTTGGAGGAAAATGTGTTACATTATCAACATCTGCAGCTAATACTTGTGTAGATTCTGATAATGAAAAAGATTATTTTACTGCTGGAAATGTTAAAGATACTTTGGGAGCAGTTTATTATGATGGTTGTTCTGATCAAATTTTATATCCAAATCGTTTAGCAGAAGCTTATTGTTCTGGAGGAAATGTTGCTTGGGATTATTATACTTGTCCAAATGGTTGTGAAAATGGTGCTTGTAAAATTTCAAGTCTAACTTCTTGTACTGCATTATTAGAATCTTCTGGTAAAGGAGTAGCTATTTCAACACCTGTAGGAGTTTGTTTCGAATCTTGTCATGAAAATAAAATGGATAAATTTATGATAACAAAAGTAAATTGGAATACTAAAAAAATAAATATTAAAATTTTAAGTGTTGGAGATGAATATTCAAATATAGCTTTTACACCAAATGTACCCACAACAATACAAGATATAGATTCAAAATTAGTATTAAATATAGGAACAAATAGTATAACCTTAACTAAAAAAGTAGAATGTATTTCTACTCTTGATAATGTTCAAACAGGAAACAAAATTTGTGATGATTCTTATTTAATTGAAACTCCTCAAAATAAATTAACTCTTGGAAAATCATTATTTAATATCAAACCTACAATTACTTCTTTAGAATTAAAAAGATTATTAAAAAAAGAAACTTGGGTTGATGAGGCAGGTGATAATTCTGGAAATTATTATTATAGTCAAATTATAAATTTTAATCCGTATAGTGGAATTTTTGTGCACGAAGCAGATACAAATAGGCCTGGAAAACCTATAGATAATTATATTTTCTTTGATAATAGTTTAATGAAATATGCTTGGAATTATAGTTTAGAGGTAACTGGTTCTAGAATTAAAATAAAAGATCCAGCAGATATAGAAGGTAATAAGTTAACTATACTTGGAAGAGATTATATTATTGTAGACGCTTTAACTTCTAATCTTTCTTATGGTACTCTTGATAAAATTATTTTGTTAACTGGAGATAAGATAACTACTTTAACTAAAGGAAGTACACAAGCAGGTGTTACTCTGGTTGATGTTGATGAAGCTGAAACAAAATGTGTTATAACTTATTTAGGAAAAACTTATATTATAAATAAAGGAGAAATTAAAACAATGTCTGATAGTACTTTAATTGGTGCAATAGATATGGTTTCTTCTCAATTAAGTTCTCAAGAATTTTGTAAATTAGCAGTTGGTGCACGTAGAATTGTTTTAGAACAAGCAAAAGAAGTAGAAGTTAATAATGAAAAAATATCTGGTACTTTGGTTGCTCTAAATGATGGAACAACTGGATTTAAGCATCTAGATATAATTTATTCTCCAGAAGATAAAGTAAGATTAAAGAAAGGAGAATCATTAATAGATCCTGTATTTGATTCATTTAAAATTTCTTTTGATAGTATGAATCAACAAATAGCAAAAGTTTTTATTAAATCATCTTGTAGTTTCACTACAACTTCTTGTACTCCAACAACATTTACTCCTGCGCTTAATACATTATGTGGAACTAAAATAGTTACAACTAATTGTGGAAATAAATTATCTAAACAAGGTACTTTAACTTGTACTGCGGGTAAAACCTGTATTAATAATCTTTGTAGAGTATTATATGATTCGGGCGATAATGGAATATTAGAAATTCCAGATTATGATACAGCACAAAATCTTTTTAGGCAAATCCCAACAACTCTTTCTTATGGTATCACAATCGCTTCTTGTGTAGCTAAAGGATTTAATTTAGATTTTTGTAATGATGTAGATAAAAATAAAAATGGATATGTAAATCAAACAGAAGCACTTGTCGCAGTTAATTGTATCAAAAATTTATTAAGTGGAAGAACTTGTTAATCTATTTAAAAAAACAAAACCTTTTTAATATATTAAAATTCTAAAAGGCTATGTCAAAAATAAAATTATATGCAAAAAAAACTTTTGATTTTATTTGGTATGAAGAGAGTGTTGCTTCATGGATTGTAAATGTTATTCTTGCATTTTTAATTGTAAAATTTTTAATATATCCAGGATTAGGTTTAATTTTAGGTACAAGTTACCCTGTTGTTGCGGTTGTATCATCTAGTATGGAGCATAATTCTAATTTTGAAACTTGGTGGACAGCGAATGAAAATTGGTATGAAAATATGAACATTACTAAAACACAATTTGAAAGTTATTCTTTTAAAAATGGTTTTAATAAAGGAGATATAATGGTGTTGGTTGGAGTTAAACCAGAAAAAATTAAACTTGGACAAGTGGCAGTTTTTCAAGGTTCTTTAAGAGATCCAATAATTCACAGGGTTGTAAAAATATCTAATGAAAATAATCAAATATTTATTCAAACCAAAGGAGACAACAATGCTGATTCTAGAAGAGATGAACTAAAAACTTCTTCGAACGCAGTTTATGGAAGGGCTTTATTCAAAATTCCTTGGTTAGGATACGTAAAAATACTGTTTGTTGATTTTATAAATCTTGTAAAGAATATGTTTTAGTTACAAAACATTTAAATATAAGTAAAGTCCAAAAATTAGAAATGTTTTTTTGTCCAAAATGCTCGGCAATTTTAGTTCCTGAACAAGGAGCAAGAAAAACTAAACTTGTATGTTCTTGTGGATATGTTTCTAAAGAGAAAGAAGCAGTTATTAAAGAAGAAGTTAAAACCAAAGAGATAGAAATCAAGCAAAGAAAAATAACTCTTCCTAAAACCAAAGCAAAATGTCCTAAATGTGGAAATAAAGAGGCATATTACTGGTTACAACAAACAAGAGCAGCTGACGAAGGAGAAACAAGATTCTTTGAATGTGCTAATACTAAATGTGCGTATAGATGGCGTGAATATTAAAAAGTAATTTGGGGGTTGAAAATGGTAGATGAAGTAACAGAAAAAACTTATCAAGAAAAAGTTATAAATAAATCTAAAAATATTGGTGTTTTGGTAGATTTCTGGGCAAATTGGTGTGCTCCATGTCTGGCCCTTAATCCTATATTAGAAGAAATTACAAAGAAATATGATGGAAAATTAAATATTGTAAAAGCAAACTTCGATGAGAATGCGGAAATTGCTAGTCAGCTTGAAGTAAAAAGTTTACCAACTTTAATTTTTTACAGAAACGGATCTGTTATAGGTAAATTGACAGGTTCAACATCAAGAGAAAGAGTTTATGAATTTATGGAAAGAATTATTTGAAAATGTTCATAGAAAAACAAATAAGGAATATTGAAGAGACGGATTCTAGAATTATGACTTCTGGTTTTGTAGTTAATAAAGAAGAAAATAATTTTATTTTAGAAGATAATAGTTCACAATTAAAAGTGATTTTTGATAATACTACAACTGTAATTAACATTGGAGACTATGTAAGAGTATTTGGAAATATATTACAAGGAGAAGATATAGTTTTACAAGCTCAAATCATACAAAATTTAAATAATATAGATAAAAAACTACATCAGAAGTTACTAATGAGATTATAAAAAGATTTATATATTATAAATATTTTAAATTTATATGGCTGATTTGATAATTTTGCCAGTAATCACATTAGGGGTGATACTTGGATTGTATGAATTATTTGCTATTCATGCAGATATGAATTTTAGAGGTTCGCATTGGTTAGGTCATGGATTGCACGCAGTTGTTTTTATGATAGTAGCTTTATTTGCTGTAATGAATGTTGATTTTTTCTTAGAAATTACAGGTTTAGCTAATTCAACAATTCCTTTTATAACAAATCCTTTAGTATTAAGAATTTTGGTAGGTGTAATCTTAAATATTAAAATGCATGGTACTTCTGCAGTTGTTCATGGTGGAGGATTAGTAGCAAGAGGAATGGCAGAGCATTGGACTCATACAACAATAATCACTGTTTTAGTAATAATAATGCCTTATGTATGGCCTTTCTTATCTCCAATCGTACCTAGTTATTTAGGCGGCGGTTAACTATATACTAAAAATACAAAATCTATTTATATAAGAAAATTTCAGTTTTTGTGGGGTTTAAATGAAATTAATATTAGACGATTCAAGATATTTAAGAGAACCAATAAACATAATTTCTGAATTAGTTAATGAAGTTAAATTCAAATTACATAAAGATAGAATTGAATTAATCGCAATGGATCCTGCAAACGTAGCAATGGTAGTACTAAATATATTAAGTCCTTCTTTTTCAGAATATACTGTTAATGGAGAAGAGATTGCAGTTAACTTGGATAATTTAAAAAATATTTTAAAAAGAGCAAAACCTTCTGATTCTGTAATTTTAGAATTGAAAGATAACAAATTACAAATAGATTTCAAAGGTGAGAGTAATAGATCTTTTACTTTGGCTTTAATAGATCTACATACACAAACTCAAAAAGTTCCTGAATTAGATTTCGATGCAAAAATAAAAACAAATACTTTAATTTTTAATGAAGCTATTGAAGATATGTCTGTTGTTTCAGATTCAGTTAATTTCATTATAAAAGACAATAATTTTATTATGAATACAGAAGGAAATTTTTCTAATGCTCATTCAGAAATGCAAAATAATAAAGAAACTTCTGTAGATGCAAAAGAAAGTAACATTAAATCAAAATACTCTCTTGAGTACCTTAAAAAGATTGCTAAAGGTTCAAAATTAAGCAACGATGTTTTCATACAATTTAGCAAAGATTATCCTTTAAAAGTAGATTATACTATTAAAGATAAAGTTAGTCTTTCATTTTTATTGGCGCCTAGAGTATCCAATGATTAAATTTATAAATCTTTAAATTTTATACTTTATATGTCAAAAAGAGGTCAGATTACCGTATTTATGATTCTAGGTTTTGTAATACTAATTGTAATTTTATTATTATATTTCTTACAAGATAATTTAAAAGAAACAATTTATGGAACAAGACCTGTACTTGATAAAAAACTTACTTCTATAAAAGAAGAAATGCAAAAATGTGTTAGTGACTTGTCTAATTCTGCAATAAATCAGATGGGGAATCAAGGAGGTACTTTAACCCCAACAAATTATATATTATTCAAAGGAGAAAAAATTTCTTATTTGTGTTTTGATTTTCCTCTTACAGATATAGATCCTTCTACAGGAAAACATAGGGTTGGTTGTGAAAACCAGATGTTAGTAAGAAACAAAATGGAAAAAGAATTAAAAGATTATATGAAAGGGCAATTTAATACTTGTTTCAATGCAAATAATTTCAGAAGTACTTATTATAAATTAACTGTAGGAGAATTTGATATTAATGTTACAATAGAAGATGATGTTGTGAAATATGGAGTAACTTATCCGGTTGTTCTAGAAAGAGAAAATGTAAAAGTTAATTTTGATGGCCTTGATTTCACACAAGAAACTTCTTTAGGAGAAATACAAAATGCAGTAAATGATATTTTAGAATTTGAATCTCTTTTTGGAGAATTTGATAATGTAGGGTATACTTTATTACAAAAAAGCAGAGTTGAAGTGTTTAGAACAGACCTTTATCCAGACACGATTTATTCTATTACAACACCAGGAAGGCAATATACTTTACAATTTGCAATAAAAGGAGTAGATACTCATGTTGTTTAAAAAACCAAAAGCAATATTTCAGATAATTATAATAATTTTATCTATCTTTACAATTTATTTAATGAATACTAAAGATGTAGAAGCAGTTGGATGCTGTGAAAAAATTGGAGATAAATATTGTCAGAGTCCTACTGATTCTGCTAGTTGTGATCCTTCTGGATCTTCTGTACCAAATGTAAAATCTTGTTCTCAGGCTTCTTTTTGTAAATTAGGAACTTGTTATATTGATAAAGTATGCTCTTCGAATGTTCCAAAGGGAACTTGTGAAAAACAAAATGGAAAATGGTTTGATAAACCAATGGCTCAGATACCAGAATGTAAAGTTGGTTGTTGTATAAGAGGAAACAATTGCAATCTTTATACCAAAGATCAATGTAAAGCTAACACTCCTGCAGATTTTGAAATGAATTTTAATGGTGCTATTATAGATGAGACAGCTTGTTCTCAAGAATGTACTAAACAAGACAAAGGATGTTGTGTTGCTGATGGAGAATGTAGTTTTACAACAAGAGATGCTTGTACTAACATAGAAGGAAAGTTTAGTCAAAATAAATTTTGTTCAAGTTTGACAGAAGATTGTTCTCAATGTAAAGCAAAAGATCATAAAGGATGTATAGATTTTTCTGTTGGAGATTCAACTAATTTGTACTGGTTTGATTCTTGTAACAATTTAGAATATTTAAGGGCTGGGGATGAAGCTGAAAATTGTAATTATCCAGAAAAAACTTGTGCAGAAGATTTGAACAATGCTAATACTTTTATTTGCAGAGATTTGAAATGTACTAATTTATGGGATAATCCTTTAATGATTGGAGATGAACAAACAGTAAGATTAAATGGAGAATCTTGGTGTGAATATTTATCTGGTGTTGGACCAACAAAAGATTTGCCTGGAAGTGTTCATTACAGACATTCTTGTATAGATGGTGTTGAAACTGCTTATGGAAATTCTTACAGAGATAAAATTTGTATTTATACTAATGTAACAGATTCGGTTAGTGGAATTACAATGGGTGTTGGTAATTTTATGGAAAATAAATGGAAAGATTGCTGGCAACAAACAACTAAAACGGCGTGTCAAAATACAGATTTAAGAGATTGTGTTTGGACCGGAGAAAATGAAAATAAAGATTCTGGAGCAGAAAATTTTGTTTATTGTATTCCAATGGTTCCACCAGGATTTAAATTTTGGGAACAAGAAAATGCAGATATTTGTGGAGCAGGATATAGATCAGCAGATACACAATGGGTAAAAAATACAGGTTATTCTTGGCATGTAGAAGGAAATAAAGAAGCTTATCAAAATGATTTTTTAGTTGGTGGAAATACTATGTGTAAAGCTCTTGGAGATTGCGGAGCAGATTATAATCTTGTTTGTAAATATACAAATGATGGTTTTTCTAGGGATTGTAATAATAAAGTTGATAGTGATCCTTATGTAAAGGGTTGTGCAAAAAAACTTGATCAATGGTTATATGGAGATTGTAATGCTTACAAGCAAGCTGGACAAGGAATATACTTTAAAGCGCCAGATAATTTAGTAACTGATTGGGGAAGTGTTGGAATGATAACTTCTTTAGCTGGACTTGGTGCTACCATAGGAGGCATTGCAATTGCTTCGCATATGCTGGGAGGTTTTACTGCAGTTTTTACTGCCTTAACTTCTTCCGAAGCTTTTTTAGCTCCCCTTTGTACTATTGTACCTTATGCTTGTGTAGTGGTTTTAGCAGTTATGATAATAGCAGCATTAGCATATATCATAAATGAAGCATTTAGACAAAATGCAAAAGTTACAGTTTCAGAATTTTGTGGATTGTGGCAAGCTCCATTTGGAAGCGAAGATTGTGATAAATGTAACAAACCAATTTCACAAGGCGGATTATTAGCAGATAAAAATGGACAAATAATTCCTGGTTATGTGTGTCAAGAATATACTTGTATGTCTTTAGGACAAGGATGTGCTTTTGAAGCAGAAGCAGTTGAAGGTCCAACTTGTTACGCAAGTAATCCAAGAGATGTAGATCCTCCAATAATACAACTAAATGCAAATATAATAAATATAACCTGTTTTTCAGGAGGTTGTACTGTAAAAGATAATGGAATGAATGGATTTAGTATAGAAGGAGAAATAAAAGAATATACAACAGTAAAATTAGGAATTTCAACATATGATGGAAAAGGAAATTTAACATTGACAAAATGTAAATATGATACAAACAATACTGCTTTTGACCAAATGTCTTTAGCATTCTCAGACGGAAAATACGGAAAAACTCATAACTTAACTCTTTACAATTTGTTAGATGGGCAAGATTACAGATATCATGTAAAATGTGCAAGACCAAGCGGAGTAGAAAATCCTGTTGATTATTTAATTAAATTTACAATACACAAAGCACCAGATACAACTCCTCCAATAGTAGAATTTTACGAACCCTTATCAGGAAGTTATGTAAAAGCAAATGCAACAGAACAAGAAGTTACAATTACAGTGAATGAAGAAGTTACAAGTTGCAGATGGAGCAAAGAAAAACAAGCTTGGACTGATATGACAAATGAAATGGAATGCACTTCAATAGGAACTAGCAATACAGAAGAGCCAACTTGTACTGCAAAAGTAAATCCAATAAATGTTGGAGAGAATTTATTCTATTTCTCATGTAAAGATATTGCTGGAAATGCAAATTCACAATGGTATCCTGAACAAGGATATAATTTAATTGGAACTCTACCTTTGGCTTTGAATGAATTAAATGTAATTTCCCCAGATTGTTTTGCAACAACCACAGAATTAAATTGTTATGCAAATAATATTACTCTAGAAGCAAAAACTTCTGGAGGATCAGAGTCTGGAATAGCTATGTGTAAATATTCTCACTTAGGTCCTAGTGCAGGAGATATGGTAGATTATTTCTTTGAAACAAATTCAACTATTCATAAACAATTATTACTTTTAGGAACTAAAGATTATACTTATTATGCTTTATGTATTGACAGTGCAGGAAATGAAGCAACAAAATCTGTTTCTTTCTCAATAAAAGTAGATACTATTCCTCCAAAAATAATAGGAATAAGTAGAGATACTCAATATGGAGATAGACTAAGAATAATAATAGAAGATGATAATACTGTAAAATGTGAATATTTAAACAAAGAATTTTTCTTAGGTCAAGGAACAGAAATGACAGGTGTAGATAAAGCATTTTATGCTCCTTGGACAGAAAATGGACAATTAATGGGTGTTTATTATATAAGATGTGAGGATAGATTTGGAAATGAAATGCCTACAGCCGTAGTTTATACTTCTGCTATAAAAGAATAAATTTACGAGGCAAAAAACTTAATCAAAATATTTATAAATTATCAAATTAGAGGTTTAATATGGATAAAAGAGGTCAAGTTACTATATTTATTATTTTAGGGTTTGTAATTTTAATTTTAATTATTTTAATTCTTAGTTTAAGAGATGTAGGTTATGGAATATCACCTCAAAAGTACTTAGATAATAAAATAAATATTATTCAAGATGATGTTAAATCTTGTGTAGAATCTTATGCAAAAACAGCTTTAATAAATATGGGTAATCAGGGAGGCTCTATTAATCCTGGAAAATATGTTTTGTATGAAGGAAGAAAAGTTCAATATTTATGTTCTGCTATACCTGGATCAGTACAATGTTTAAATTTAATGCCTTCTAATAAAAACATAGAAAAAGAATTAGATAATTTTCTTAATACAAATGTTCCTGATTGTATTGATATTAATAAATTTAAAGAGCAATATTCTTTTCCAGAAATAAAAATAGAAAAAAGTTTCCAAGCAGTTAGTTCAATAAACAAAACAAATGTTGTTATAAAAGTTAGTTATCCTATAACTTTAGTAAAAGGAACTACTCAAGTAAGTTTGTCTGATATTACAGAAACAATTGACATTCCATTAGGACAATTATTAGATACAACTTATGATATTATTGATAGTGAAGCAAGAACAGGAACTTTCTTTAATTTACAATATATGCTTGCTAATCGTGGAGAAGTAGAAATTTACAAGGACACTCCTTATCCAGACAAAGTTTATGTTTTAAATGCAAGAGATTCAGATTACAAATTTTATTTTGCAATTGAAGGTGCTCTATGAACAATAACCCTTTTAGAAAAAGCGTTAGCAGAAAATTATTAATTTTTATTTTTATATCTTTATTTTTAATTAGTTTTGTAAATGCAGCTCAAGTTTGTTGTGAAAAAACAACAGATAATAAATTCTGTCAATACGTAGATGAATCTCAATGTGCGGCAGATTCAAAAAAGGCTCAGACTAATTGTGTTTTTACAAGTTTTTGTACGCCTGGATGTTGTTTTGATTTAAGCGATGGAAGATGTTATGCAAATTCACCTCAGGCTTCTTGTTTATCTAGGGGAGAAGATGCTTCTTTTGCAGGAGATCAAAATTGTGATGTTGCTCAATGTAATATGGGTTGTTGTATAATTGGACAACAAGCAAGTTTCATAACTCAAACAAGATGTAAAAAAGAAACTGCAAATTATCCTGATTTACAAATGGTTTTCAAAGAAGATGTAAAAGATGAAGCATCCTGTTTGGCTTTATCAAGATCCAAAGAAAAAGGATGTTGTGTACAATCTTCTGAAAGTTGTATATATACAACAAGAGATAATTGTCCTGTACAAACTGCTACAAACAAAGGAGATGCAGGATTTTTTAAAAATACTTATTGTTCTGATGCAAAAGTAGTTTGTGATTGTTCTTCTGGTTTAAAATCAGGAAAAAAAGGTTGTTTAGGAGAAAGTGATGATGTTTATTATATTGATTCTTGTGGAAATCCAGAAGGTGTTGCAGAACATTGTGATTATACAGAAGGAACCACTTGTGGATTTGATAAAGAAACAAATAATTATAAATGTCTTGATTTGAAATGTAAAACAGATTATGAAATCTTTGATGCGGCTGGAAAAACTCTTCTTGCTAAAGGCGCAGAAGTTCAAAATGGAGAATCTTGGTGTGAATTCGATGTTACTAAATCAGTTTGGGGAGATAGTTTACCATTGCAATTTGGAAAAGATCTTCCTGGTTCAAGATATTACAGAGGTTTTTGTATAAATAATAAAATGTTTGTAGAACCTTGTGAAGATTTTAGAGCACAATGGTGTGTTCAGGATCAGATGACTGTCCAAGATCAGAAATATAATGTTGCTGGATGTATAAGAAATAAATTTGAAGATTGTTATTTACAAACTACTCAAACAAATTGTGAAAATACTTATTTGAGAGATTGTTTTTGGACTAATACTATAAATGAAAAAGGAGAATTAATTTATGAGGGTCCAAATGGAGCAGCAATAGGAGTATGTAGACCTTTAGTTCCTGCTGGAACTAAATTTTGGGAAGGAGAAGGAGCTGATAGTTGTGCTGTAGGATCACAAGAATGCGTAGCAAAAATATATATAAGTGGATTAACAAAAGCACTTGGTAATTCTGGATTTATGGAAAGTGTAAATAAAATTACAAAAGCAATGTCTCTTTCTGATGCAGGCACTTTTGGAACCATATGGCAAGGAATAACTGGATTCAAAGAAATTGGAAAAGTAGAATGTGTCCAAGGTTGTCAATGCTTGCAAAGAGATATGCTAATAAAAATGAATAATGCTTGTAGAGCTTTAGGAGATTGCGGAGCAGATTATAATATTATAAAAGATTTCAATTTAGATTCATTTACAAGAAGTCTTCCAAATAAAGCAGAGCTTGAAGCTCATGAACCTCTTACAAAAACCGCTTTGTGTAATGGAAAAAAATGTAGTGAAAATTATGGAGATATTCTTAATGCTCAGGATTTAACTAATTGGAACTTACCTAATACTCAAAAAGATGATAAAAAAATTGAAAAAGTTAATTGGGGAAGTGTTGCTCTTACTACCTTAGGTACTGGTATTGGAAATGGTCTTATAGATATGGCTTTTATGGGGGCAGGAAGTGGTTCTATTGTTGGTGGGATACCTGGAAAAGAATATGGATATCAATTTGCGAGAGCAGTTATTCCTTTTGGAGATATTTTCAAATTATTTGGCGTTGGAAAAGATGTTACTACAGGATCAGCTGGAAAGGGAATTCAACAAACTTTTAATAGAATGTTGAGTAGTATGTTTAAAACTCCTGATTGGATGAAACAAAACTCAATGAATTTATTAGGAAAACCTATTGAAGCAGCAGAACAAGGTGTACCTTACTTAGAAGTTGGGGATAAACTTTATGATATGTCGGGAAAAGAAGATATAATAAATAAATTGGGTTTAAAAATAGATGATTTAAAAGTAAGCGTTGGTAATTTAGATGAATCAGGATTATATAAAGTAACTTCATATAAACCAGAAGAATTTTCAAAACTTGCTCAAGAAAAAGGTTTAGTAAAACCGGCAGGTACAACGGGTCTTGGTAAATTAGTTCAAGGATATAATATTGTAAGGTGGGTATTTGCTGCAGCCTCATTAGCAGATGATTTATTAGCAGATACTCATGATGTAAAAGTTACTTTTGCATGTAGTCCTTGGCAAGCTCCATTGAAAAGTACAAGCTGTGAAGATTGTAATGCATTGAATGAAAGAGAAAATAGAAAATGTTCTGAATATACTTGTAAATCTTTTGGACAAAATTGTGCATTATTAAATGCTGGAACAGGAAATGATACTTGTGTAAGCCAAGATCCAAGAGATGTTAAACCTCCATACATAACAGTATGGCAAGATGGACTGGGAGTTTACAAAGGAAAAGTAACTGAAACTCCAAATGTAGGATACAAATACAATGAAGAAATTCCTGCATACAAAATGTTTTCAATCGCATTAAATACAAGCGAGCCTGCAATATGTAAAGGTTCATTAAATAAATCTTTGAAGTTTGCAGAAATGGAAGACTTTATTGGTTCTGGATTATTTGAATATCAACACTTACAATTAATGGCTTTACCAAATCAATATTCAGTAATACTAAATGGAACTGCTACAGCTCCTGTAGCAAATGCAAATAGCACAGAAGTTAATTCCTTAGCTGGTTCAAGTATAGTTCTTGTGCCTGGAGGAACATTTACAATTTATGTTAAATGTAAAGATTCCTTAGGTAATGAAAATAATGCTCCATATTCAATTAGATTTAGTATTAAAAAAGGACCAGATACAACTCCTCCAATAATTGAAGGATCAAGCATAGTTTCAGAAAGTTATGTGGCTTATGGAATAAATGAAACTGGAGTTGATATATATGTAAATGAACCTTCTGATTGTAAATGGTCTGTAAGAGATCAAGATTATGAACAAATGGAAAGAGAGACAACTTGTGAAAGAGCACCAAATGAAATTGGATTATATACTTGTTCAGCAAAAGTAGCTCCAATAAGTGATGGAATTGTAAACAATTTCTATTTCAGATGTAAAGATCAACCAGGTGTTGCAGAAAAAGATAGAAATGTAAATTCACAGAGTTTTAAATTAACTTTGAGAGGTTCAAATCCATTAATTATAAATTTAATAAAACCAACCAATGGAACAGAAATACATGAAAGTAATTTTACTTTAAGAGTTGAAACTTCAAAAGGAGCAACTTTAGATGGAAAAGCATATTGTTTCTATGGAGAAAACAAAGATATTAATTCAATGATACAATTTTTCAAAACAAATGCAAGTGTGCACGAACAAGTCCTTAGTCCTATGAGAAGAGATCAACCTTATTATTACTATGTAACTTGTGTTGATTACGGAGGAAACATGGCAAATGCTACAACAAATGTTATAGTACAAAAAGATATTAAAGCTCCATCTATAATGAGAGTATATCCAGATGATACATTTACTCCTCCACATTTAGTACTAATCTTAACAGAACCTGCAGAGTGTCAATATAAATTAGAAAAAGATTTTACCTTCGGAGATGGAACTGCGATGGCTGCAGAAAAATTAAGATACGAAGCAGTATACGAACCAGGAGCAACTTATTATATCAAATGTAAAGATGCAAGTAATAATTTATTATCATACGTATTCCACGCTTCGGTTCTTTAAAAAATGAAAAAAGCCCAGACAGAACAAATTTTTGTTTTTATATTTGCAATGGTTGTAATAGCTGCATTAATCTTTTTAGGACTTAAATTAATAAAATCTACAACTTGTACTGCAGATAGGGTAGAATTAGCAAATGCTATGACAAATATAAACAAATATATTAATATTGCTTATAACATGGCTCCTGGATCTGTTATACAAAGACAGCTTGCAATTCCTAAATCACTAAAATTTTTTTGTTTTATAGACCCAGAGAATCCTGATTATGAAAAAATTAAAGATACAACTGTAAAAAATATTATACAATCTAGAATAGAAGCAGGTGATAAATCAAACTTTTATTGGCAAATGGGCGGTAAATGTCCAGCTCAACCATTACAGAAAACTTATGATAAATTAAAAATTAGTAAAACTTTGTATTTAACTCCAGATTCTGGAACAATTACAATAAAATTAGAAAACAAAGGGGATAACGTTGATATTTACTTATAAAAAATCACAAAGTCAATTTAATTGGGTATTTATAATATTAGCTGGAATGGTTATACTCGCTTTTTTTACAAATTTTACAGTTAAGTATATTGATTTGCAGAATAAAAAAGACAATGCAAAAATAGTTGCTTCTATAGATAATCAATTGCTTAGTTTACAACAAAGTTCTAGTGAATTACAAGCAGATATAGAAAATATGCCTACAAACTATAAATTTGGTTGTGATAATATCGAAGTTGGAAATTTTATTCCAAGACAATTGAATGACAAATTTGTTTTTGGACCAAAAAGTGTAGATACAGATTTATTGATAGTTTATTTAAGAAGTTGGAATTATCCTTTTAAAATTACAAATTTCTTTTACATGTCTGATAAACAACCTTATTATTTAATTTATAATTCTGATAGTGAAAGATTTGTAAAAGATTTAGACTTGCCTAATAGAATGAATATACAAATTACTAAAATTATTCCAATTCAAAAAGGTAAAAAAATTATTTTCACAAAAAATCCTTCTGGAGACGCAGTCCAAATAGTTCCAAGAAATGGAAATTGGGAAGAGGGTTATGTTTATATTGAAAATAAAAAATATCCTTTGTTTGGTTTACCTTCGATATATGCAGTAATATTTTCTGATTATTACCCCTGTATTTTGGATAGAACTTTAGAAAAATACAAAGAAGTTTTAAAAGTATATCAAGAAAAAGCATTAATGTTAACTCAGTTAAGAAATGATTGTAATTATGATCAATTATATACTAGATTAAAACAAATTGAAGGTAATATTGATAAAAAAGAATATGATAAATTCAAAGACAATGTTAAATTGTTAATAGAACAAAATAAAAATTTAAGTCCATGTCCATTAATATTTTAAAAATGAATAAAAAAGCAGACGTAGAAATGCAGGAAACAATGATTGTAATATTTGTCTTTATGATATTACTCGCTTTTGGATTAATGTTTTTTGTAAAATATAATGCTGTAGTTGTAAAAGAATTAGGAGATTATGATAAAACTCTTAATTTTTATAGTATGGTTTCTGTATTCCCAAATTTACCTGAAGTTAAATGTTCAAGTATAGGACAAGACTTAGAATGTGTGGATATACTAAAATTAATTGCTTTTAAAAACAAAGGAGATTTTGGTAATATGAATATTACTGTTTATCAAGTCTATCCTAGTTTATCTAATGGTTATTTAGAATGTAACTTAAATGCTTTAAAATTACAAAAGAATTGTACTATATATAATGTTTATAGTAGTATACCTGGGTCTTATGAATCTAAGGAAATACTAAATATGCCTGTTTCTTTGTATAATCCTTTAACAGATCAATATGCTATAGGTAATGCAGTTTTGGAGCTTTACAGATGAAAAAATCACAAATAGAAATGTTTGGTTTATTAATCTTGATAATTTTGATAGTTATTTCTTTAGTTATAGCCTTGAGTTTTATGACAAGTCCTGATGAAAAGAATGAAATACCTCTTGATGCCAGAATATCAAGCCAAGCTATAAATTTACAATTTTCTTTGTTAAAAGCAGATGTTTGTGAAAATACAGACTTTGAAGATGTTTTAATTAAATGTTGTACTAATGAAAATATTTGTAGTGGAAATGCCTGCGATATTGCTAAAGGTATAATAAAAAATGTAACTAATTCAACTTTCCAAAGACAAGGTACAGTTATAACTTTTTCAAAGTATAATAATCTCTGTTTGAACATTAGTCAAGGCAAATGTATAGAGTATGCTGTTGAGACTTATCCTATTGTAGAACAACAAACTAACTATAATTTCAAGGTAATGGTATGCAAAAAGTAAGGTTTAAACACCTTTTAAACTATAGTTTATAATAAAACCATTTAAAATCCAAAAGTCTAAAACTGATTTAAATGTATTTATAAGGTTTAAAAGTAACTTTTTCCAAACAATATATATTTTGTAGTGAATAAATGTTTATATATACCCTTTTTTTTAAGAATTTAGTTTAGTTAGGTTAGTTAATAGCGCGCTATAGTATTTTTTATCAGCATACTATAGTTCTTAATATCCTAACTAGAACAATACTAACTAAAAAAACTTAACTAACAAAAAACAAAAAAAATAATTACACACGGAGGTGTAAAAACAAATGAGTTTTGCTTCAAAAGCAATCCGTAAGGCAGCAGCTTTAACTACAGGTGCTGTTATGATGGGTGCTACAATTTCAGGAGCATTAGCAGTGACTCTTAAGGATTTCCCTTCAGAGTTTAAAGACGCATTAGTAGTTGTTGGAACTACTGCAGCAGGCGCAGATGACGCAGCAGCAGCAGATATATCAGTTAAAATTCCAGCAAGTGCAAAGACTACAACAATCAGCGGAGATAGTTATGCTATAGAACAATCTGGTGATAAATTTAACTTAGGTCAAACCATTTATGGTTTAAAGACTGAACTTAATTACAAAGATTTAGATCTATTAGCAAAACAAACTTGGTCTGATTCAGAAGGTACAAATTCTGGAGATTATGATTACAAACAGGTTTTATCTTTCTTTGCAGTAAATAACGTTACTACAGGAACAGGTACAGCAGCTTGGGTATATAACCAAGATCCTGAGAGAGACAATAAACCAGTAAATGATTACCTATATTTCGATAACAGTCAGTCAAGAATGGCTTGGAACTATACTGCAGATATAGTAGGTTCTAAAGTTAAAATAAAAGATGAAAATGATATCGAAAATACAGTATTGTCTATATTAGGAAGAGATTATACTATTGTAGATGCAACTACATCTAATACATCATATGGTACTCTTGACAAACTTACCTTATTAGCAGGAGATGTTACAGCAACTCTTGTACAAGGAAGTACACAAGCAGGTGTTACTATTGTTGATGTTGATGAAGCTGAAACAAAATGTGTAATTGAATACCAAGGTAAATCCTATGTTGTTAACAAAGGAGAAATTAAAACAATGTCCGATGGTACTTTGATTGGTATATCTGATGTAACAGCTATACACGAATCAGGTGCAGGTTCAGATATGTGTGAAGTTTCAATCGGAGCACATAAGATTGTTTTAGAAAACGGAAAAGAAGTTGAAGTTAACAATGAAAAGATTTCAGGTACTTTAACTGCATTAAATGATGGAACTACTGGATTTGAGAGATTAAGTATTACTTATTCCCCAGAAGATAAAACAAGATTATCTACCGGAGAAAGTATAGAAGATCCTGTATTCAACGCTTTCAAAATAGTATTTGATGGTGTTGTTGAAAATACAGAAGAAATTATTATAGATCCAGTTGGTGACGAAGTTCATTTAACAGTTACTAACAAAAACGATGAAAAATTAGATGACATGACAGTATGTTGGTTAAACACTACCAAATCTACCCCTGCAGGAAGAGCTTTCTTATGGGGAGAAGATATTGATAAACCATTTGTAATTAAAGAAGGTGCAGTTAACGTAACTAACACTAGTATGGGCGTAGAAGGCCTTAAACAAATGAGAGGTATTAAATTCTTAGCTTCATGGAACAAAGAATCTAATATCTACGAAATTACAAACATAGATACAGCAGCGAACGAAACCGATATTAAGGTTGTAGAAACTGGAGATTTGTATTCGGATATATCATATACTGAAGGTGTAGTAACCATCATAAGTGATATTAATACAAACATACAATTAAGTTTTGACCAAAACACAGCAGCAACTAACCAATGGGTTAACTTTTCACATCTTTCAGATGGGTATGGTATGTACTATTGGACAAAGAATGGTGCTAATATATCCTTTGGTCAACCAACCAGTATGGGAAGTCTTTCAAGTTTGACAACACCTTATCTAACAGCTCAAGCAGCTATAGATATAGATAATTGTTCAATTAAAATCGGAGAAGTTGATGACGCTAAAGAATCAGGAGTTCAATTAAAAACATTGAACTTTACTTTTATGTGGGATTCAACAGACGATGAAATTGAATTTGCAAAGTATAGTGTTGATGGTTCAACAGAAAGCCAAGTTGGTTCAGGTGCTTATGTACAAAAGGCAAGAGACGATAGTTATGTTAGAACTATGAGAACTCAATATGGTACTAAAGTTGACATAATGACAAAGAACGATGGTGAAGCAACTATTAACTATCCAGACGAAGCTTCATATGCTAAAGTAGTAGTAGCAGCATCAGAAGCAGTAACTGGAAAAATAGCTTCAGTAACACCATCTCTTGAAACTGAAATAACCGACAAAGCAGCACAAGATTTAGTATTAGTTGGTGGTCCATGTGCAAACGGCTTAACAGCTAGTTTTACAGGAGAACCTACTGGTGCAGGTTGTGCAGCAAACTACAGAGCTGGAGAAGCATTATTAAAATTATATAATAATGGTGCTAATGTAGCTTTAATAGTAGCTGGTTATGATGTACAAGATACAGCAATGGCAGCAAAAGCTTTGGCTGACGGATCAAAGTTACCAGATGCTAAAACTGCAAAAGTTACTGGTGAAAGCTTAGAAATAAGCGAAATTTCAGTAGCAGCTGAGTCATAAGTAGTGAATTAAATTTCACTTTTTTTCTTTTTTTTCTTTATTTTTTAAAAACAAAAACCTTTTATTCTAAAGATTTTAAAAATTTAATATGATAAAAGAACCTTTTTACAAAAATAAGAAATTCTTAGTCTCATCTATAGGATTATTCATGATTTTAATAATGGTTTTATCTGCATTAAATATGGGGGGTAGCAATGAAAAACAGGAAAAAATAACTTATAATAATTATAAATTTACAAAACAAAATAATTATTGGGTTTCTTATATAAATGATCAATATCTCTCCTTCGAATATAATCCTTATGAACTAGAAAATGTAACTTTACCAAATTATAATCTTAATTCAGATAAACTTTATATTGCTTATTCTCCAGAACAATTAACACAAGAAATACAAGTGATACAAATTCTTAATTCTTGGTTGAATTATTTTAACACAAAACCAATTATGGCTTGTTATGAAGAAAAAAACTGTCCAGATATACCTTTAATTGACTGCAAAGAAGATAATTCCATAAAATTAATATACTCCAACCAAACAAAATCTTATATGGAAGACAAATGCCTTGTTTTACAAGGAACTAAAGAAGAGCAAACAAAATATATTTATAAAATGGTCTATTCATTACTTGGAGTTAGTCAATGAAAAAAAAGACAATATTGATGATAGTAATATTTTTAATAATCGTTTCTGTAATCGTTGCTTCTACAGTCTATTATCTAAAAGAAACTAAAAGTAATCCAACATATACTACTTATAAGGGTGTTAAAGGAGATTACAAATACACTATTACTAACAAGGGTGGAATAATGGTGTATGATATTAACATAAATGTTTTTAGAAATGGACAAACTTCTCAACATGTTTTATCAACTAGATATAGTCCTGAACAAATTGAAGATGTTCCTTTTGATGATGTAAGAGATAAAATAATTAAAGAGAATACTACAATGATATATTTATCTCATGATCCTGATTTTATTGTAGACTCTGGAAAATATTCTGTTTTAGCTCAATTAGAAATAAATAGAGTTACTGGTTGTGATGTGCTTGGAGTGTGCCTATTTGGATTCCCAACTAAAAATGCAGTAACTAAAGAAAGAGATGATTATACTGCAGTTAATATTCATGAAAAAAATTGTGATGATGCAACAGCAAATGAACCTGTAATAATATTACAATTTGGAAAAGAAAATAGAATCTATGAACAAAAACCTTATTGTATTATTTTAGAATCAAAGACTAAAGAAGAATTATTAAAGGTTGCAGATAAATTTATTATGCATTTAGTAGGAATTTTCTAATTAGAAAGATTTATATATTAGTTAGACATATGTATAACTATGGCAATAGAAGTAAATATAAGGAAATGGGGAAATTCTATGGGGATTATATTACCTAAGGAAATAATTAAAAAAGAAGGATTAAAAGAAAATGAAAAAATATTAATAGATATATTTAAGGAAGCTGATTTAAGCAAAATGTTTGGAACCTTAAAAAGAAAGTTATCTGGCCAGGAATTTAAAGATATGGTGAGAGAAGGATGGGGAATATAAAAGTTTTCTTTTTTGACACTTATGCTTTATACGAGCTTATAGAAGGAAATCCAAATTATAAACCTTATACAAAAAATATAGGTATTATAACTACAAAATTAAATTTAATGGAACTACATTATGGTTTGTTTTTAAAATATGGAAAAGAAATAGCCGATAATTATTATGATAAATTAATAGATTATACTATTCAAATCAATGATAACATTATTAAAAAAGCAAATGAATTTAGAGTCTCTTTTAAAAAAAGAAAATTATCTTATGTAGATTGTATTGGATATATCATCGCGAGATCAAGGAATGTTAAGTTTTTAACAGGAGATAAAGAATTTGAGGATTTAGAAGGGGTTGAATTTGTTAAATAGAAAAAGAATAAATTAGAAAGATTTTTAAGCAAATTCTTTTTATTTATTATAATGAATTTTGAGCAGACCTGTAAGGCAATAAAAGAGGTAAAGATTCAGGGTGCAGAAAATGTGGCTATTGCTGCAATAAAAGCATATCATATGAATCCAACAAATAGTGCAATTAGAAAACTAGTTTCTTTAAGACCTACTGAACCTTGTTTAAGAAACGCTTTAAACTTTGTTAAAAACGATACAAAAAATATTTCAAAAGCATTAGTACATTTTGAAAAATCAAAAGAGCTAATAGCTGAGTATGGTTCAAGATTAATAAAAGATAATTCAATTTTGTTTACTCATTGCCATTCTGGAACTGTTATCAATACTTTTAAGAAAGCAAAACAAGAAAAGAAAAAATTCGTTGTAAGAAATACAGAAACAAGACCCTTATTTCAAGGAAGAATTACATCTTTAGATTTATTAAAATTAAAAATACCAAATACACAATTTATAGATAGTGCAATGAGACAAGCTATTAAAAAGTGCGATGCTGTTTTTCTTGGAGCCGATGCAATTGATTCTTCTGGAAAAATTTATAATAAAATTGGTTCTGAATTAGTATGTGAAACCGCAGAAAGATTTGGAGTTCCTGTTTATATTTGTACAAATTCTTGGAAGTTTGATCCAGAATCTATTTATGGTGCAGAAGAAAAAATAGAATTAAGGTCAAGAGAAGAAGTATGGCCTAAAGCACCTAAACAAATAACAATTATGAATCCTGCTTTTGAAAAAATAAATCCAGATTTAATTACTGCAATAATCTCTGAATTGGGAGTTTACAAACCAGAAAGTTTTATTTATGAAGTTCAAAGAGCATATCCTTGGATGTTCAAAAAATGAAACCAATTATTTCTTTTGATTTAGATGAAACCTTAATACACGCAAAAAAAAGTCATTGGTTGGCTTTAAATGATGCTTTTAAAATTTATAATTTGCCTTATGTTGATTATTCTAAACTATCTAAATTTTTAGATGGAAGAACAGCCCATGAAGTTGTTAGAACTTTATTTCCTAAATTAAATAAAAAAATTATAGATAATATAGCAAAGATGCATAGGAGTTTAGTTGCCAAAAAATATGCAAAAGATGCCAAATTAATTCCAGGAGTAATAAAAACTTTAAAAACATTGAGAAAAAATTATACTTTAGTCCTTGCAACTAATTGTACGCATTTAGAAGTTAATTCTTTTTTTAAAGCAATAAAAATTGATAAAAATTTGTTTGATTTAATAATTGGTAAAGAAGATGTTAAAAGATCTAAACCTTTCCCAGATGAAATATTAAAAATACAACAAAAATTAAAACAAAAAGTTTCTTTTCATGTTGGAGATAGTATTTATGATATTATTGCTGCAAGAAGAGCAAAAGTAAAACCTATATCTGTTTTAACAGGAGTTACAAAGAAAGATAAATTACAAAAAGAAAAACCTTATAAAATAATAAAGTCTATAGTATATTTACCAGGAATATTAAAAGAGGTGTAATCGTGAAGTATTCGGATTATGTAAATACAAAATACAAACCAAAAAAGGATGATTTAGTTTGTGAATTCTCTTTTGAATCAAAAAAAGATATGAAAGAAGCTGCAGGAGCAATAGCTTCTGAATCTTCTATAGGGACTTGGACTGAAACAAGCACAATAAAAAAATATATGATGAAATTAGCTGCAAATGTTTATGATTTAAAGAAAACAGGAAAAAATTCTGCTATTTGTAAAATTGCTTATCCAAATGAACTCTGGGAATTAAATAATATGCCTGGAATTTTATCTGGAATTGCAGGAAATATATTTGGTATGAAAGAAGTTGAAGCTTTAAAATTAGTTGATGTTCATTTTACAAAAAATATAACACATAGTTTTCCAGGACCAAAATATGGTATTGAAGGTATAAGAAAAATTGTAAAAGTAAAAAATAGACCTTTGATTGGAACTATAGTAAAACCAAAAATAGGTTTAAATCCTAAAGACCATGCAAATGTTGCTTATCAAGCTTGGCTCGGTGGTTGTGATATTGTAAAAGATGATGAAAATTTAGTTGATCAAAAATTTAATAGATTTGAGAATAGATTAAAAGAAACTTTAAAATTAAAATGGAAAGCAGAAAAAGAAACAGGAGAAAAGAAAATTTACATGATTAATGTTACAGCAGAAACTCAAGATATGTTAAAGCGTGCTAAATTAGTTCAAGATTATGGAAATGAATATCAAATGGTTGATATTTTAACTGTTGGTTGGGCAGGATTACAAACTTTAAGAAATAAAAATTATAATTTAGTTATTCATGGACATAGAGCAGGACATGCTGCTTTAGACAGAGTAAAAAATCATGGAATAAGTATGAAAGTTATTGCAAAATTATCAAGAATAATTGGTTGTGATCAATTACATATTGGAACTTCTGTAGGAAAGATGTTTGAAACAAGAGATGAGGTTATGGATAATGCTTATGCTTTACAAGCTGTAACTCAAGAAATGCATGGAATTAAAAAAACAATGCCTGTTGCTTCAGGAGGATTGCATCCTGGAAATATTCCTGCTTTGTATAAATTATTTGGAAATGATGTTATAATGCAGATGGGTGGAGGAATACATTGGAATCCACTTGGTACTAAATATGGTGCAATGGGAGCTAGACAAGCTTTAGAAGCTACAATAAAAGGAATTCCTTTGGAAGAATATGCAGTACATCATAAAGCATTACAACAAGCTCTTATATATTTTAGAAAAAAATAAATTTATTTTATAGAAATTGCTTGCACAGGACAAGTATCTGCTGCTTCTTTTTCACAAGTTATTTTTGCAACTTTTGCTTTCTTAACAAAAGCTTTTTGAGAGCCTTTTAAATCTTTCATCTCAAAATTATCACAAATAGCAGCACAAGCTCCACATCCGATACATTTGTTAGTGTCTACTTTTATTTCTGCCATGTTTTTATTTGACTTTTAGGATTTATAAAATTATCTTTTTAAAACCCTTTATAAATTTTTATCTTGTCTAAAAGTATATTCCTATTATAGAATTATTAATAAAAGAAAATTAAGCTTTTCTAAATATGAATAAAAGATTTAGACCTAGTTGGGATGAGTTATTTATGTTTCAAGTTTATGTTGGAGCTACGCGTTCTAGTTGCGTGCATTTGCAAACAGGAGCTTTAATTGTTAAAGATAAAAGAGTAATTGCTTCTGGTTATAATGGGGCTCCACCAGGGATAGGAAATTGTTTAGATGTAGGTTGTAGGAAAGATAAGTATAAAATTGATTTTAATGATAAAGGAAAAGGAGTTTGTCGTGGATCTCATGCAGAAATAAATGCTATGAGTCAAATTGCAAGAAAAGATTTAGAGGGAACAACTCTATATTCTTTATATTTTCCTTGTTCTGCTTGTGCAAAAGCAATAGCTGGAAATAAAATTGGAGAAGTTGTTCATTCTAAGACATATCAAGAACATGATTCTTTAACTACAGAATTATTTAGGGAAGCAGGAGTTAAATTAAGACAATTAGAAATTGATATTGAAAAATATTTTAAAATTCTTAGAATTATTTCAAAAAAATGAAATATAATTTAAAACAACAAGAGGACCCATATTTTTGTATTCCTGCATGTTTACAAGCAATTTTAGAATATCATAATCTTAATTTAACACAAAAAGAAATTGCAAGAAGAATAAATTGTATGCAAAAAGGAGTATTTAATCTGCGTCCAGTTCAAGATTTTATGGAAACTAAAGGATTTAGATTTTATTATGTTAATTGGAATGAAATATCTAATGATTCTAGAGATACTTTTTTAGAAATAAATAAAGATGAACATATATTAGTTTGTATACCTAATAATTGTGATGGAAGACATGGTTTGTTATTAGAAGATTTTAAAGACCCCTTGTTATATGTAATTGATCCAATGGATGTTAAAATACACGAATTAGATTTATATAAACTTACTAATCAAATGAGATATAAAAATGATGGTGGATTTGGTTTAGTATCTAAATTAGAATAATTTGTTTTTATCAGGAACTTCATCCCATTCTTTTGGCCAGGTGTCCCAATCTTTAGGATATTCAAATGTATCTAAGTTGTAACCTAATTCTATTAATTGATCTTCTGAAGCTTTTCTTCCACATAATTTTTTCTTTTCTGCATCTTCTTGAGCACCAACAATTCTTTTTAATTTTGTTTCTTTTCCACAAAAATATTGTTCTAAGGTCATAGTAAATTTATCAAAACCTTCTTTTTTCATTCTTTGTATATGTTTGTCATAACGATTTTGATCTAAATATAATCCATAAATATGTAATGAATCACTTGTATCAATATAAGAACCTACTTTTATTTCCATCCCTAATACATTAGAAATTTTTTTAGCTAGAAGAATTTGTAATCTACTTTGAGCTATATTATTTTCATTCCAAGCTTTTGTTAAATCTCTACTTCTCCACATGGTTAAATAATTTAAATAAGTATTTCCATCTTCACCTTTAACAAATCTTAATTGACCGTTTTGCCAACATGGAGGGTCTTCTTGTTCTTTTATTACATCTTGTTTGGGATCCCATATAATAAAATAATAATCTCTTCCAGAAATTCTACCTTTTTCTTCAAAATCTTTTTTTATTCTTTGTAATACAAAAGGTATTTGTGGAGCAAATCTTTCATTATAAGTATAACCCCAATTTGTATCATTTGGATTATTTGGATCTTTTTTCCAATGATTGTGAATACCGTGAGTTACTTCTAAAATATATTGCATTATTCCCAAATCTGTATCGGCTAATCCGCCAGTACAAATTAAAGGTTCTTCATAAGGATGAGTTACTTCTACAGTTATATGAGCATCATAACCTAAGCTTCCCCCCGGATGGTGTTTTGGAGTTTCAATTCTAATACCTTGATCATAACAAGCAATTATTGCTTTGTAAAAACCTTCTGCAATTGTTCTAGCTTTGATATTTATTGTAGGAATTCTTCCAATTAATTTTTCTTCCATTTAAACCTGCACTTCCTTTTTTCCTTCTGTAGAAACTCTTCCGCCTTGCCATTGGCCCCTGTAAGCAGAAATATTTTTTCCTGTTTCAAAAAATAATATATGAGCTATTCTTGCTCCCATTTCTAATTTAAAATCATTTTTTCCCATATTAGACATTCCAAAAGTTAGTTCTCCACAATAACCTGGATTTGCAGTAGCAGTAAACAAACCAATTCCAGATCTTTGCAAAGTTGATCTTGGTCTGAATATAGCAGCGATATCTATTGGCAAATTAACTTTTTCTATAGTTTTTACAAGAACAAATTCTCCTGGTTTTAATATAATTTGTTTATCTTTTCCGTATTTTGCAATGGATTCTGTTTCTGGAGTATGCCTTTCAAATTCTCCTAAGAAGGATTCTCCCTCTTTTATTTTGTAAACTTCACCTAATCTTAAATCAAATCCTGCTCCTTCTGGATTTTGTAATTCTCTATCACATAAATTTTCAACTAATTTGTTATTTTTAACCAATTCCAAAAGTTTTTCAGTTCCTATCATTTTAACCCCAATTCATTTTTGAATATTCTTTATATAAACATTGTTGTAATATAAATTGTATAATTAATTATGTATTTTTTATCTTATCTTACAGTCAGGTAGTATTTCTTTAGCTGCTTCATAACACTCTTGCATTAATTTTTCTGGTGTTTCAGGAAATTCTCCAAGTCTTTTATCCAATAAACCTGTTTTAGCAGGAATAAATTTTTGTAAAAAGTATTTATGTTCTCTATCATTTGAAAAGATACAAGAATCTATCAGTTCTGCTGTGCTTCTAATTTCTTCTGGAGTTAAAAAACTAATTTCTCCATTTCTTCTTACTACAGGAACTATTGTTGTTCTGAATTCATAATTTGGAAATTGAGTAACAATTGAAATGGATTTTTCTATTCCAGTTCTAGTATCAAAATGTTCTCTTCCGATTAAGTCTGCATAAAGATGTGCTGGACCTTTTACATCTAAAGAAACATAATCTACTAATTTATTTTCTAATAATTCTCCTAAAACCATACAATCTGAACCATTTGTATCTAGTTTTATTGGTAAACCTAACTCTTTTTTTAAATCCATTAAAAAATATTTTAAAGTATGCTGGATTGTTGGTTCCCCACCAGAAATTGTAATTCCAGAATACCAATCTTTTCTTAATTTTATCATATTCATAAAAGTTGTAATATATTCTTTATTTAAAATCAAATTTTTATTAATTAATTCTGGGTTATGACAGGCAGGACATTTGTAATTACAACCAGAACTGAATAATACTGGACCTAATTTTCCAGGATAATCAATCGTACTCTCTCCAAGATAACCCCCAAAATTCATTTTAAACATAAGCTACTATTTTTTCTTGAACTGCCGCTTTTACTTCTGCAGGTTTAATTAAATCACTTCTTTCGCCCTTAGTACCATAAGTTACTGTTTTTTTCCAATAATTATCTTTTCCGGCAACAACTAAACTTGGAACAGTATCTAAAGGAATTTCATATTTTGCTGCAAGTGCAATATCTTCTGGATTTAATTTGTTTAAGTGTAGAACTTTATAGTCTACATTTTCATCAAGTTGTAAGTCTGTTAAAACTTTATGAACATTATCTTCTAAATTCTTACAAGTATGACAACCTTCTTTTCCAAATTGGTATATTGTTAATTTTTCATGTCCATTTGGATTATACAACCAAGACATATCTATTCCTTGTTTTCCTGCATAAAATTCTTGTGCATCTCTTCTTGCTTTTTGTATTAATTGTTGTGAACCATTCCATTTTGGAACTCTGCTATAATAACCAACAACTCTTGTTACTTCTGCTAAAGTATCTTTGTTTAGTGTTTCAGTATGGTGATTTGAACAACTATCAGTAATACACAATTCTTTTTTCCCAGGCATTACAGTACCACAAACATCACATTCTGTATAAGTTGGTGAAAATACTAATTGTGAACATCTTGTTTTTTCTAAAGTGTCTCTTACAATTTGTTTTATAACTTCTTTATCTGGTCTTTGCTCTCCTATGTATGCATGTATAATTGCTCCAGATTCTATCATATCATGGAATTTACTTTGACCAACAATTCTATCTGTTATCCCCATTTCTGCTTCTGGTGCAAAATGGATAGAATTTGTATAATAAGGATCTTGTTCTGTTCCTTTTACTACTTTTTTTGCTTCTTCATAGAAATATTTTAAATCAATCTTAGCTAATCTTCTTGTTGCAGATTCAGCAGGAGTTTCTTCTAAGGTAAATTTAAGTCCTGTTTTTTCTTTGAATTCTTGAATATTTTTATACATATGTGCAATTATTTGTAATCCCATATTATACGCTTCTTCACTTTCATGCAATTGTTTTCCTGTTATTGTTTGAACTGTTTCATTTAATCCAATATTTCCAATAATATATGTAGATTTTTTTAAATCAATATAAGGAGAACCATCATCGCTAGGTTTTCCAAGATTTCTCATTGGACTTCCATCTGTATCTAATAATTTTTGCATAAATTCTGCTTTTTGATGGTGGGCTTTTAATGCTAAATCCATTGCATCATCTATTTCTTTTAATGTTCCCTCTAAAGTTTTTCCTTTATAAGCAGCTTGTGCTAAATTAACTGTAATGTTTTGGAATCCACAAAATCTTAATTTTTCTGGATATTTTAACATTGAATGATCTGTAATTTTTTCTTTTAATCTGCAACATTGAGCTAGTACTGCTTCTTGTCCCCTATCAAACATAAAGTAAATTGAACCATTTTTAGCAGCAACTTCTGTTGCATAATTTATTATTTCTAATTGTTTTGGATCATTGAATGAATTATCATTTACATGTAAGTCACATTTTGGAAAATGGAATGGTCTTCCATCTTTATCTCCTTTTTCCCAAATTTTTATCATTGATTTTGCAAATTTCTGAGCTGTTTCTTCAAAGTCTCCATAAGTTAAAATATGTCCCTCTTTTAATTTTCCTTCAAGTTTTGAATCGTCTGCATCTCCAATTCTCTGATCATTTAAATCTTCTTTATTTTCAAACCTAGGAATATCTTTTACAGATTCAATTGTTCCATCTGGAAGTCGAACCATATATTTTCCTCCAGGACCAATGGCTGGAACACGTTTCATATATTTGGGAACTTCTGTATGGATATTAAAATCAATGAATAAAGTTTGACCTCCTCTTGAAAATGCGTTTTGTGAAGAAGCAAAAATTAAATTTTGTGCAATTTGTTCATATTCTTTTTCAGATAAGTCTCTTAGTTCTCTTTTCTCTGAAGTTTTTTCAAAATATTTTTTCTTTTTATCTTTAGGATCTAAAGTTATCTCTCCTTGTGCTACTAATTTTTCTAAATCTCTTTTTTCTAAAGACCAATCTTGTCCATTTAATTTTCCATATATAATTTCTACAGGCCTATTTAGTAATGAAGCATAAAGTATATTTAAAAATCCAAATCCTAATGCTCCTGCATAATGGGCTTGCATTGAAGCTAAAAAAGTTTGTATATGTTGATTTAAAATTACTGCAGAATTTGGTGGATTTGATTTTGATTCAAGATTAGCAAGTACTTTTCCTAAACCATATTTTTTTTCATATTCTACAGAATGTGCAGAACAATAAGCCCTGTCAATATAACCAAGATCATGTATGTGAATAGTTCCTTTTCTGTGAGCATCTGCAATCTCTTTTGTATAAACATTTCTTAAGCCCCAAATTTTTAATGAGTTTTCAGCAATTCCTAAATTTACTGCTTCTGGGTTGTTTGATGATACATTACTATTCTCCATACTTTTACTAAAAATTAAACGTTCAAGGTCTCTAGAAGGCATACCTATAAATTCTTGTTTTAATTCTTGATCTTCTAATCCCTCTTCAAATAAACACATATCCACTATTCCTCTAATAGTTTTTGTTCTAAATCTTCTAATTCCTGCTTTATACAAATTAATAACTGCATTTTCTGTTTTTTTTGCAATTTTAACTGCAAGCTCTCTTGAAAGATCTGTTTCTATTAGTAATTGTTCAACTATTCTTTCTCTATTCCAAGTTCCTATTTCTTCTTTAGAATCAGATTCTATTAATAATGCTGTATCTGTAGTATTCGTACCTTGTTGAGTAATTAAAGCCAAAGTTTCTCTTGCTTCTGTCCTTTCATTTCTATACTTTTTATAAGCATCAGAAACATTATCGTAACCGATTTCTTTTGCAGTATTTATTACTAATTCTTCTATATCTGTTTGTTTAGGAATAATTTTTCCATCGTATTTTGCTTCAATTCTTTGGGTAGTTGCTTCATATATTTCTTTAATTATTTTTTCTGCTTGAGCTAATTTATCTTTAAGAGTAATTGCTTTAACTGCTTTACGAATAGCTTCTTCTATTTTTAAGGGCTTATAGTCATAAATTCTTCTATCTCTTTTTATTAGGTGATCTACCATTTTATTCCTCTTTTATAATCTCCTTAAAATCTTTAACATCCTGAAAATCTTTGTAAACAGAAGCAAATCTTATGTAAGCAACCTTATCCATTTTCTTTAAAGTTTTCATAACTATTTCACCAATGGATTTGCTTGTAATTTCTCCACCCTGCTTCAATAATTTTTCTTCAATCTCATTAACATTCTTTTCTATATCCTCTCTAGAAATTGGTCTTTTTTCACAAGCTTTGACTAAACCTTGTTTTAATTTTTCTCTATTATAAGGTTCTGTTCTGCCATCTTTTTTAATAACATTAACATCAAGTTCAATATGTTCATAAGTAGTAAATCTGTTTTCGCACTTTAAACACTCACGTCTTCTTCTTATTGTATCACCAGATTCTCTTTTATCTGTAACTTTTGTTTCAATGTGTTTACAATAAGGACATATCATAATAACCACTATATATTGTGTTTTTAACTATTTTACATACAATAGCTTGTATATCTTATTTTAAAGATATATTTTATATTTAAACATTTTTATACTAAAAGATATAGTTTGAAAACGTTTTATTGAATACACTATATTTTTCATGAAAATTACCAAATTTATACAAAAACATTATAAACTTAGTTTCTTTATTTGAGCTATGCCAATTCAATCTTTAAAAAGCACAATAGAGAGATTAACACATACTCTGAAGAATATTGAAAAAGAAAATCTAGTTTTAGAAACAAAAAAAGAAAATAAAAGTGATTTTTTTGATTACAAAGCTAAAAAAACTTCATATTATCTAAATTCAATTGATTCAGGCATTAAATCTATAAAAAATTCTTTGCCAGAACTAAACGGATTAGTAAAATTTGATAGAGATAATGAAAGATATATTGAAAAAGCAAAAGAAAGCATAGACACTTTAGAAAAATTATATAATAAAAAAGATATTCTTAATTTAGTTAAAGAATTAAAATTATTATATTCTACTTTAGGATTTATTAATATTCCAAAAGAGTTAAAGTTTAATGTTCCAAAAAGAGTTCCAGATGAAATTAGGTCTGAGGTTTATGCAGATATACAAGAAATTGATAAATGTTTTAAGTTTAAATGTTATAGGAGTGCTATAATTCTTTGTTCGAGAGTTTTAGAAACTGCATTACATAGAAAATATTATGAAATTACCGGAGATGATTTACTAGAAAAAGCACCAGGTATTGGCCTTGGTAAAATCATTGCAAAACTATCAGAAAAAAATATACAATTTGATCCAGGAGTTACGCAACAGATACATTTAGTAAATCAAATGAGAATATTTTCTGTTCATAACAAAAAAGAAGCTTTTAATCCAAGTGAAAAACAAACCCAGGCTGTAATATTATATACTCTAGATTTATTAGAGAAAGTGTTTGGATAAAAAGGTTTATATATTTTAAACCCTAATTAAATAAAAAAGAGGGTAAGATGAATTTAAAATTTATTAAAATAAAAGATTATGTCTCAATAGCGCTGGTTTTGTGTATATTATATATATCTTTCTTGATAGCGAGGCCTTATCTTATTGCTTTGCTTAGCGCAGGCATCTTAGTTTATATTTTTAATCCGCTCTATAAAAAATTAGTTTCTATTGTAAAAAATGAAGATATTGCAGCAGGTATAATGACTTTGGGGATTTTGTTAGTAATTATTATCCCTTTGATATTTTTAATACAAATATTATATGTAGAAGCACTTAATTTTTATCAATCAGGAGGATTTACCAATATAGTGAGTTTCATAACTAATCTAATTGGAAATAGTTCTATATTACAGTCTTTTGATTTAAATAATATATTAAAAGAAGCTTCACAATATCTTATTCAGCTTGTTTCTGAAGTAATAATTAAATTACCTCAAAAATTATTGAATCTATTAATTTCTATATTTGCCATATATTTCTTGTTTAAAGATTCAGATGTTTTATTAGAAAAGACAAAAAAATTTATCTCTCTAAAAGACAAAGAAAAGATATTTTTACAATTACAATTAACTATACATGCAATTATTTATGGAACTTTTTTAACTGCAATAATAGAAGGAGTCTTTGCAACAATTGGTTTTTATATATTTGGAATACCAAATGCTTTGTTTTGGGGATTGATTGTAATTATACTAGCAATAATTCCTTTAATAGGAGGAACAGCAGTATATATTCCAGCTACAATATGGTTAGCATATACTAATAGTATTTTTATTGCAATTGGACTATTGATATATTCAATTATTTTTATTAGCGGAACTGAGAATCTATTAAAACAATTAATAATAGGTAAGAAAGCAAACTTACATCCTCTAATAATATTAATAGGGTTATTTGGAGGAATTAAGATATTTGGATTAATGGGCATTATTATAGGTCCATTGATTTTATCTTGTTTATATGTAATTGCAAAAATTTATATTAAAGAATTAGTTTAAAACAAAAATGAAATTTAAAATAAAAGAGGTTAAATTAAGTTCTGGTGGTCCTTTAATTGGAATTTTAAATAATGAAGATTCTACAAAATTAGATTTAAGAGCTTTAGATAGAATTAAAGTCAAAAAAGATTCTAGAGAACAAGTAATTGCTATTGATGTTGCTAAGAGTAAAAGAAATATTTCTCCGGGAGAACTTGGATTATTTGATGAAGTAATGGATATATTAAAACTAAAAAATAAAGACATCGTTGAAATTAGTGTAGAACCAAAACCACTTTCTCTTGATTTTATTAAGAAAAAATTAGATGGAACTACTTTGGATAAAATGGAGATTGATGAAATTGTAAAAGACATTGTTGAAAATAAATTAACTGAAATAGAAATTACTTATTTTGTCTCTGCTTGTTATAGAAATGGAATGAGTATTTATGAAAGCGCTTATCTGACAGAAGCTATTGTAGCTCATGGTAAAAGATTGAATTTTAAAACATACCCTATATTAGATAAGCATTCTCTTGGTGGTGTTCCTGGTAATAGGGTTACTATGATATTGGTTCCTATTATAGCTGCAGCAGGTTATATAATACCTAAAACAAGTACTAGATCTATAACTTCTTGTTCTGGTACAAGTGATACAATGGAAGTTTTAGCCCCTGTTGAATTCCATGTAGATGAGATTAAAAAAATAGTTAGAAAAACAAAGGGGGCGATGGTTTGGGGTGGAGTATTAGAATTAGCAAGCGCAGATGATAAATTAATAAAAATTGAAAAAGTTCTTTCTTTGGATCCTGAAGGTATATTATTAGCTAGTATCTTGGCAAAGAAGAATGCAGTTGGTGCAACTCATGTAGTATTAGATATGCCTATAGGAAAAGAATGCAAATTAAAACATAAAAAAGATGCAAGAAGATTAAAGAGAAAATTTGAGTTACTTGGAAAACTACTTGGTATTAATATTAAAGCAGTTATTACAGATGGCTCTCAACCTATTGGTTTTGGTATGGGTCCTGCGCTAGAAGCAAGAGATGTTTTATACTTATTACAAAATAATAAAGAGAAAATGCCAAAAGATCTTAGAAAAAAAGCTATTCTCATGGCAACTACTTTATTACAAATGGTTGGAGTTAAAAATGCAGGTAAAAAAGTTGTTGATATTCTAGATTCTGGAAAAGCTTATACAAAGATGAAAGAAATTATCGCAGCTCAAGGCGGCAATCCAAAAATACAACCAGAACAAATTAAAATTGGAAAATTTAGATATTGTGCTAAGGCAAAACAAGAAGGTTCTGTAAAAGAGATTTCAAACAAATATTTAACTAAAATTGCAAAAGCAGCAGGAGCGCCAACTGATAAGGGGGCAGGAATTTACATCAATGTTAAGTTAAATGATAAAGTGAAACAAGGACAAAATTTGTTTACTATATTCGCTGAAGATAAAAAGAAATTGGAGTTTGCAATCAAGATTTATAACAACTCTAAAGTAGTTAACGTCGAAAAATGAAAAAAGTCAATAACAGAAACATTTAAATATTAATTATTTTTAGTTTTATTAACAATTAAAAATATTAATCACAAAAAGGAGATTTCGAGGTGCAAATAAATGAATAAAAAAAATGTAGTAAATTCCGTTCTTATTAGTTTTTTAGTCTTACTAAGTTTATATTTTGTTATCGCAGGTATTAGTTCTTCATATGGAACAGTAATGAATATTAATCCTGGTACTAGTAATTATAGTTCAACAGATAGTTATATCTGGTTTAAAAATGGAACTAGTGCGTGGTTAAACTTTACAGTTAATAATAGTGCTAGCGTAGCTTTTGTAGGTAATATTTCAAATATAAGTATATCTTTACCAGGTGTTACTCATTTTACATTAGATGGTACCCTTAATGGATCAAATTGTACTCAAGCAGGTGCTTGGAATTTTACAATGAGTGCTATTAAGAATAATGCTTATTTCATTGCTAATGCTAGTTTCAAAGACGGAATAGCTAATACTTCTAGGCAATGTTTCTTTTGGATAAATCTTACTGCAAATAGTTCGGTTGCAAGTGCAGAAACAGTTGTTGTTTTAACACTTAATGTAAGTAATGCAACTGATGCAACTACTAGACAATCATTGACTTGGAATCTAGGTGTAGATATGAGAGCTCCAAGAATTACTGAGTGTAATGCCACTATAGATACAGCAAGTGGAAATACAGCAGCGGTTATAATATCTCATGGTTCGACAGCATTAGCTGTTCAGAATGCATACTTTAGAAATGATTCAAACATTTCAATTAGATGTTTAGTTACAGATGCAACTATTAATAAAACCAATATAACTTTATGGTATAATTATACTGGAACACCTACTATTGGTAGAGGTAGTAATGGTAGTAATATGACCGTCTCAGCATGTAGCGTAACGAGTGGTATTGAAACTTGCTCATTTAATGCGACAATAGTTAATCCAGGCCTTAGTGTTGGTAGAAACGTAAGTTTTATGATAGTCGCATCAGATAAAATGGGTTACGGAAGCAACGATACAAACTCAGAAAAAGGTTATAACTTTACCTTTAGAAATACAGCAAGTGTCCCTTCAATATCGGTTCCAGATGAAAAATTAATAGTATTCAGACCATATGATTTTGGATGTGATGGAGATACAAATTTAACAGTGCTTACAGATTCATCAAAAAGTATAACAATATGTACTGGAACTAATGCTTGTGCAGCTGAATATACACCTACAACTGCAGGTACACATACTTTACAATGTGAAACTACAGATGCAGCAGGTAATAAACAAATTGTTACACGAGATGTAATTGTTTATTCAAGAAGTTCAACAACTGGTTCAAGTAGTAGTGGAACATCAGGTGGAACAGTTGTACCAACACCAACCTCAATTGATATTTCAAAAGAAGCAACAACTGAAGGATTGAGAGCTGGAGATACACAACCATTTACTTATGATGCAGCTTCACATACTATGAAAGTTGATTCAGTATCATCAGGAACAGTTACTGTTACAATTGATGATAAAGTAACAACAACTTTAGAACCAGCAAAACCAGTAGAAATAGATATAACTGGCGATGGATCAAAAGATGTTAAATTAACTTTAAATAAAATAGTATTAAACAAAGCAGATATTACATTAGAGATGCTTGTAGGTGCAACAAAAGCAACAACTACTGAAGAGCAAACAACCCAAAAAGCAGGTAGTTTAACTTGGTTATGGGTAGTGTTGGGAATTGTTGTAATAGCAGGCGTAATCTGGGCAATAGTTGCTATGAAAAAGAAATAAACTTCTTTTTCTCTTTATTTATTTTTTTACTAACTTTTTTTAAAAAATAACTTTTTAAAAACCTTTTTAAATTTTTACTTCTATTCATTCTTATGCATCCAAAGATATTAGTAGGCTGTCCTACATCAAATCATAAGGAATATTGTCTTAAAGAATATGTAAATGGGGTTAAATCTCTTAGTTATCCAAACTATGACATACTAATAATAGACAATTCTGAAGAAGAAAACTATTATAAAAAATTAAAAGAACAATTACCTACAATAAGAGATAAATGGATGGAAAATGCTAGAGATAGAATAGTACATAGTAGAAATCTATTAAGAAAAAAAGTTTTAGAAGAAAATTATGATTATTTTTTATCCTTGGAACAAGATGTTATTCCCCCAAAAGATATTATTGAAAGATTACTAAAACACAATAAAAAAATAGTAAGTGCATTATATTTTAAATTGGGAAACGATAATAAAACCCTTTTGCCTTTGGTTTTATTAGAAGATAAAGATTCTGAAGGCAAGACTTGTTATAGAAGAGCTACTCTAATTGAAGTAGAACAGAATAAACTGTTAAATGTTGCTTGTCCTGGTCTTGGATGTGTTTTAATTCATAGATCTGTTCTAGGAAAGATTGAGTTCAGATATGATAAAGAACAAAAAGGATTTGATGATGTTTTCTTTTGTAAAGATGCAGAAAATAATGGATTTAAAATATATTGTGATACAAGCATAAAATGTAAACATTTAGTATCTGGAATGGATTGGAATAAAATAAAAAAATAAAACGCCGAGAGCAGGATTTGAACCTGCACATCCTTTCGGAAACCAGCTTTCTAGTATTTTTTAGCTTTGATTAAACTTTTTTTAAAAGTTTATCTCAAGGCTGGCGCAATACCGGATTATGCGATCTCGGCATAGATTATACAAAAATTTTAATTTTATAAATGTGTTGATTTGTGCAATCACAAAATATATAAAGTATATTCGAATCAAAATTACTAATGGTACTTGAATCTTTCATTAGTCCTATAAAAGCGGAAAAGAGGCCTTGGGAACTATTCTTTTTAGGTTTCTTATATGCTAGTATTGCTATGTTTTTGAGCTTATGGATATTTGAAAAACAGACAAGTTTAGTTATGGTTTTTTTAACAGTTATAGCATGTACTCCTTTATTATTTAATGCTATGAGATATGAAGAATATAAAGATATTAACATAAGTTCAGAGCCAAATAGACTAAAAGAACATTATAAAATTTTAAAGGTTTTAATATTTTTATTTTTAGGTTTTTGCGTAGCTTTTTCTATATGGTATGTATTCTTGCCAGCAAATACGGTCGATTCAATATTTTCAATTCA
Organism: Candidatus Nanoarchaeia archaeon; assembly: GCA_028716945.1. Taxonomy (GTDB): domain Archaea; phylum Nanobdellota; class Nanobdellia; order SCGC-AAA011-G17; family JAFCDX01; genus JAQUOT01. The sequence continues at coordinate 151,514 of JAQUOT010000001.1, read as the reverse complement.
AATGCAAACCATTAATACAATTAATTCAAAAGTTGCAGGAAATGTTCTTTTAGATTTACCAATTTTAGAACAAATATTTTTGAATAATATTAAAGTTTTATTATTCTGTTTATTTTTTGCCTTTTTCTATGGGGCGGGTGCAATTTTTATATTAACTTGGAATGCCTCTGTTATATCTGCTGCCATAGGAAATTTAATTAGAATTAATGTAGCAGAGTATGCTAAAGAATTAGGATTTTCAAGTATGTGGGCTTATTTTAGTATATTTTCAGTAAGTTTTTTAAGATATATGATACATGGAGTTCCTGAGATTAGTGCTTATTTCGTTGGTGGACTAGCAGGAAGTATAATTTCTGTTGCTACTATAAACCACGACTTCAGATCTGAAAAGTTTAAAAATGTATTGTTAGATACGATATGTTTAATAGTAATAGCTGTTATCATTTTAGTCATAGCAGCATTAATGGAAGTATATTTAACACCTAAATTATTTTAAAAATGGAACACGAAAATAAAAACACAGAGATAGAAAAAAGGAAAGAAGAATTTATAAAAAAGATAAAAGAAAATAAAAAGGCAATTGGTTACGTAGTTTTAGCAATAATAATCTGGTTTTCTTATTGGTTAAGAACTTTAAATTTAAAATTATTAACAGATGTTACTACAGGAAAATATATTCCTAGTGAATTAGACTCTTTTGTTTTTTTAAGATATGCTAAAGATATTTTAGCACACGGTTCTTTATTTGTTCATGATATGTTGCGTTATGCTCCTTTAGGTTTTGATACTAATCAAGAAGCAAATTTATTATCTTATGTTGTTGTTTACATATATAAGTTTTTACATATATTTACTTCAAAAGTAACTTTAGAATACGTAGACATTATCTATCCAGCAGTATTTTTCTGTATATCTTTAATATTCTTTTATTTATTAATAAAAAGATTATTTAATTCAGATGCAGTCGCTTTGTTATCTTGCGCTTTCTTATCAGTTATTCCGGGGTACTTGTACAGAACAATGACTGGATTTGCAGATAAAGAAGCTTTAGGTTTATGTTTAATGTTTTTAACATTTTATTTATTTGTTTTATCTTATCAAGAAAAAAAATTAAATAAATCTTTAATTTACTCTGCTCTTGCAGCAATAGCAACCTTTTTTATGGCTAGGGGTTGGGGGGGTACTAGTTTTGTATTTATGATTATAGGTCTTTTTGTTTTAATAGAAATATTCTTTAGTAAATTCAATGAAAAAGATATATTTTCTTATCTTTTATATGTTATTTTATTAACTCTTTTGTTATTAGTACTTTTACCAGGAAGATATTCTTTAGGAGTATTATTTACTTCCTTAACTTCTGCGGTTATGTACTTGGCTTTTGCAGTTAGTATATTATATTATTTAGTTTATTATAAAAATATATTCAAATTAAAAGAAAAAGTTGATAAAAAAATGCCTGTAAGTGTATTTTGTTTAATAGCAACTTTTGTGGCAGGAGCTTTAGCATTATTACCTTTTGCTGGAAGAGCTATATTCAACGAATTAAATGGATTATATCTAACTTTAACACAGCCTTTTGGATATAACAGATGGATTTTAACAGTTGCAGAATCTCATCAGCCTTTTTTCAATCCAGATTGGCTTTCTCAAATGAATATGTTTTTCATTTTATTAGCTATAGTTGGTTCTATAATTTTATTTTATAATTTAGTAAAACCACTAGAAAAAAATGTAAAAAAATTAACCTTTATTTATGGATTATTTGTCTTTGCTTTTATATTTAGTAGATACTCTTCAGATTCGGTATTAAATGGATCTAATTCAATTTCGTTATGGTTATATTTGGGTTCTTTGATTGTTTTCATTGGAATATTAACCTACTCTTACTTAAAATCATTCTATAAAGATCATAATATATTCTTAAAAATAAAAGAACTAAACAAAGATTATATTTTTATTTTTACTTGGTTTATTGTTATGGTAATTGCGGCTAGAAGCGCGATAAGATTATTAGTAGTTTTAATTCCGATAGCTACAATGTTAACATCTTATTTTGTTATTTATCTAATTAATTATTTTAAAAATAATGAAAGATATAAAGAAAATAATTATTATATTTGGGTAGCTTTAATAGTGATTGCTGTAGTAATATTTTTCATTTTTGTACCGTTTACAAGAGCAGTATACAATCAAGCAATACATTCTGGTCCTGCTTATAATAATCAATGGCAAGTAGCAGGAGGATTTATAAGAAATAATACTGCTCCTGATGCGATATTTGCGCATTGGTGGGATTATGGTTATTATGTTCAAGGTGGTTTTGATAGACCTACAATAACAGATGGAGGAAACTATATTTATGCTTGGAATCATTGGATGGGAAGAAATGTTTTAACAGGACATTCTGAACAAGAAGCTTTAGACTTTTTATATCCCCATAATGCATCCTATTTATTGATTATTTCAGATGAGGTTGGAAAATACCCTGCATTTTCAAGCATTGGTGCTGATGCAAATTATGATAGATACTCTTGGATTCCAACTTATTCTTTGGATGATAAAAATATACAAGAAACTAGAAATGAATTAGTATATCCTTATACTGGTGGAACAATGTTAGATAAAGATATAATTTATAATGATGTAGTTTTACCAAAAGGAATTGCAGGAATTGCAGGATTTTTAGTTCCAATAGAAAGAGATAATAAAACTCTTGTTAATTTCAAACAGCCTACAGCAGTAGTTGTTTATAATAGTAATAGATATGACATTCCTATAAACTGCATATTCTTTAATAAAAAACAATATACTTTTAATAATATTAATGGAATAAATGGTTGTTTGATGATAATTCCTATAATAACTGGACAACAAATGAATATGCTTGGAAGTGCATTGTATCTTTCTCCAGAAGTAAGCCAAACTTTATTTACTCATCTTTATTTATTTGGAGAAGAATCAAAAAACTTTGAATTATTCTACAGCGATGAAACTTCAATGCCTTTAGCGATATATTCTGGATATGGTTTGTTAGGTCCATTAAAAATTTGGAAAATAAATTATCCTTCAGATCTAAAATATAATGCAACTTATCTCGATTTAGAATTATCAGATACGAGCGTTATGAAGGTTTAAAATGAGAGTGATACTAATCTGTGCAGTATTAAGTTTCTTATTAATGTTATTTAGTGCTAAGTATGTTATTAGGTTTTTAAAAAAAATAAATTTAATTGTAAAAGACATGAATAAAAAAGATAAGCCTTTAGTTCCAATTTCTGGAGGTTTAATGGTTCTTGGAGGAATGGTTTTTAGTTTTTTAATTTTTATTTTCATTCAAACTTTTATTTATAGTAATCAACCTTATGTAGTTAATATTTTTGCAGTACTAACCACTTTATTATTAATTACTTTAGTTGGTTTCATTGACGATTTACTAATTCATAAATCTAAAATAGAATCAAGCGGATTAAGACAATGGCAAAAACCTTTACTAACTTTATTTGCTAGTATTCCTTTAATTGTTGTTAATGCAGGAAATACTAACATGACTCTTCCATTTCTTGGGCAAATCGGTTGGGGTTTATTCTATCCTTTAATTTTAATTCCAATTGGTGTTGTAGGTGCAGCTAATATGGTAAATATGTTAGCAGGATTTAATGGTTTAGAAGCAGGTTTAGGTTTAGTTTATACTGGAATGCTTGCTATTTATGCTTATTTTAATAATTCTTATTTAGGAACTTTAATTGCTACAGTAACTTTCTTTTCATTAATAGTATTTTATTATTATAATAGATATCCTGCAAAAGTATTTCCTGGAGATTCTTTAACTTATTTGCTTGGAGCGAGTTTAGCTTGTATCGCTATAATAGGTAATTTAGAAAAAGCAGCACTTATTTGTTCAATCCCATTCTTTATAGAATTTATTTTAAAAGCAAGAGGTAAATTCAAAGTTAAAAGTTATGGATATTATAAAGATGGAAAAGTAAAGTCTTATTATGATAAAATTTACTCTATACCTCATATTTTTACAAGAACAGGAAAGTTTACAGAAAAACAAGTTGTTTTCTTTTGTATTTTAATAGAATTATTTTTCTCAAGTTTAATCTGGTTAGTATAAAATGCATAAAAAAATTATAAATTATATAAAAAATGAAGCAATACTACAAGGAAGTATAACTTTAATAATTTATACTATGATTCTTTATATTTGTAGTTATCTCTATCAATCCTATACTGGAAGAGTTTTGGGCGCCGAAAATTATAGAATCATTGCAGTAGTTTTTTCTTTATTAGCTATAGTTTTAGTTTCAAGTACAACTATCCAAATGAGTATAACTAAATTTGTCTCTGAATTCAAGGCAAAAAAAGAATATGGAAAAATAAAATATTTATTATTAAGATCTTATAAAAAATTAGTTTTAATTAGCATATTTATTTTTATATTTTTTATTTTAATAAGTCCAATAATTACAAAGTTTTTTAAAATTGGTTTTTTACCAATAATTTTTTTAGCTTTAATGACAATTGTTTACTTGGCTTTATCAATATCAAGAGGAGTTTTACAAGGCTTACAGAATTTCAAATCTTTTGGGTTTAATTTATCTATAGAAGGTTTAGGAAAGATAATTTTTGCAGTTTTATTAGTTAGTTTAGGATTTGGAGTTAATGGAGCGCTATTTGCTTTAGTTTTGGCAGTAATTGTAGCATTTATATTCATTTTATTTAAACTAAAAGAAATTTTTAAGTGTGAATCTGAAAAGTTTGATACAAAACACATTTATAATTATTCTTGGCCAGTACTTTTTACTTTTTTATTTTTAACTTTGAGTTTATATTTAGATTTGTGGCTAGTAAATTATTTTTTCCCTGGAGTTGAAGCAGGTTTTTATGGTGCTTTGTCTACTATAGGAAAAATAGTCTTTTTTGCATCAAATCCAGTAGCACAAGCGATGTTCCCTATTGCTTCAGAAGAAAAAGTCCTTACTAATAATAAAAAATCTTTGTCAAATATTTTGTATAAGGCTTTTGGAATAACTTTTTTAATTGGTTTTGGAATAACTGCTGTTTATTTCTTATTTTCTAAACTCATTGTAGCAATTTTATTTGGAAATACTTATTTAACCATTACTCCTTTGCTTTGGTTATATGGATTAGTTATGACAATATATTCTTTTAATTACTTGTTAGCATTTTACAATTTATCTCTACATAAAACAAATATAACTCCTCTAATTATGTTTTTCTTGTTTAATCTATTTGAAATAATTTTCATATGGAAATACCATAATACTTTTATACAAATAATTTACTCTTTAATAATTCTTAATTCCATATTATTTATATACTTGTTAATTTATACAAAATATTCAAAATAAAATGGTAAAATTATCTGTAATAGTTCCGGCTTATAACGAAAGTAAAAAAATATATTCGGATTTGAAATATATTATCGATTCTGTAAACAGAGTTACAAAAGATTTTGAATTAATCTTAGTAAATGATGGATCAAAAGATAATACTTTAGAAGAAGTTAAGAAGATTAAAGATAAAAGACTAAAAATTTTGACTTATGAACAGAACAAAGGAAAAGGTTATGCTTTGAAATATGGTTTTAACAAAGCCAAAGGAAAATATATTACTTTTATGGATGCAGATCTTGATATAAATCCTGGATCTTTAGAAAATTTCTTCAAATATATGGAATTTTATAATGCAGATATTATCATAGGAAGCAAAAAACATCCGCAATCTAAGGTTCATTATCCTATATTAAGAAGAATTTTAAGTAAAGGCTATCAAATATTTAATTTTGTATTATTTAGACTAAATGTGACAGATACACAGTCTGGTTTAAAACTATTAAAGTATGAATGTGCTAAGGATTTAATGGCAAGAGTTACTGTTAAAAAGTATGCATTTGACTTAGAATTGCTTGTAAACGCGAAAAGAAGGGGTTATAAAGTAGTTGAAGCACCAATTGTCTTAGATTATAAGTTTGGTACAACAATCAATTTAAAGGCAATTATAGGTATATTTGTAGATACTTTAGGAATAGCTTATAGAACTTATATACTTAGAACCTATGATAAATAAATTCAAAAGGTTTTTAAAATGACTCTTATTTTAGAGTTTGTTAACAATGAGTTTTAAAATAGATGTAAAGCCTGGAACTTTTGAAAGATTAAAGAAAGATAAAAGACCTTTACATGTAGTTTTGATAGGAACTAAGCCCGATATAATTAAGCAAGCACCCCTCATTCTAAAATTAAAAGAGAGAAAAGAGAATGTTATAGTTGTACATACAGGACAACATTATGATTGGAATTTATCTAAAGGATTAGAACAAGAATTTAATATTCATCCAGATATAAACTTAAATGTTCGTGGAAGTACCTTGTTTGAACAACATTCTCAAATTATAGAAAGATTTGGAAGTTTAATTTGCAAATTAAAACAAATAAATGATAAAATAATTCCATATGCTTATAGTGATACTACAACTGCGGCTGCAGGAGCAATAGCTAGTTTTACTAATAGGATTGCAGTAGCCCATGTTGAAGCTGGGCTAAGAACAATGAGTCCTCCAAAAGAACTCACATTAGATTTTTTATTAAAAGGTATAGATACTAGATCTTATTTTAATAAATTAATGAAAAGTAAAAATTGGACAAAAGGAAGTTACGAACCTTACCCGGAACAATTCGATACTAAAATTGCAGCGCCATGTACAGGAATTCATCTTGCTCCTGTAGAACTTAATAGACAGAACTTGCTTAATGAAGGTTATGAAAAAGAAAGAATTTTTGTTGTTGGAAATCCTGTTGCTGATGCCATAGAAATTACAAAAAAAAGAATTAAAGAAAGCAATATTTATGAGAGATATCCACAATTAGATAATGGAAATTTTATAAGATTTTGTGTTCATAGAAGAGAAAATGTTTGTTCAAGACAGAGATTTAAATCTGCAATAATGGCTATGGAAAAACTTGTTAAATCTGGAAAAAATGTTTTATTTATTTCCTTAGGAGCTACTGAGAGAGCACTTTCTGAATTTGGATTACATAAAAGAATATCTGACTTAGCTAAGACTCATAAAAATTTAATTTATTCTCCTGTCTGGCCATTTTATGTTGATGTAATTGCAGCTATGAAAAAATGTACTGTTATTGCAACAGATTCTGGAAGCATACAAGAAGAAGCAAATGTTCTTGGAATTCCTTGTGCTACATTGAGGTTTAATACAGAAAGACCAGAAACCGTTTTTAATGGAGCAAATATAATAGTTCCTCCTATCAGAGAAGATATTATTTTTAAAATGTTATCAGATATACATGAAGATAAAAAACTTAATAGGTCTATGGCAAGAGTAGGAAATCTTTATGGAAAAAACGTAAGCGAAAATATTATAAATAGAACTAATGAGCTTATTGAAAAAGGACCTTTGTTTGAATTATTAGAACATGAGAGATTAGGGTTCTCAAAACTTTATTTTTGGGATAAAGGAGATATAAAATGGTAGAAAAATTAAAATTTTCAATTGTTATTCCATTAATTAAGATAAATGATTACGTTCGTGAATGTGTAAAAAATATATTAAAACAAAGTTATACTAATTTTGAGATTATAATTACTACCGAAGCCGATGAAAAAGAAAAGTTTCCTAAAACAAGAATTATAAAATTAGATAGATCAAGTCCTTCTACAGCTAGAAATGTTGGAGTAAGAAATGCAAAAGGAGATATAATTGCATTTATAGACGATGATGCATATCCAAGTAAGGATTGGTTAAAAAATTCAGTTAAATATTTTGATGATGAAAATGTAACCGGAGTTGCTGGTCCTGGAGTTGAACCTCCAAATAGCACTTTTATGGAAAAAGTTTCTGGTAAGGTCTATGAACTTAGCTCTGGAAAAGTTAATTATAGATACAAAAAAGGAAAAAAAGTTATGGAAGTAGATGATTATCCAACCTGTAATTTATTAATAAGAAAAGAAGACTTTGAATCTGTTGGTGGTTTTAATGATAGGTATTGGGGAGGAGAAGATACCGAATTGTGCCATTCTTTGACTCAAAATCTAAAGAGAAAAATAATTTATGATCCAGATGTTTTAGTTTATCATCATAGAAGAAAAGATTTAAGAGGACATTTAAGACAATCTATGTTTTGGGCCATGTGGAGAGGATTTTTTGTTAGAAAATTTCCTAAAACTAGTTTTAGATTAACTTATTTTATTCCTCCAATGTTCTTTTTAGGATTGATTTTTGGAGCGATACTTTCTATATTTTCTAAATTTTTAAGAAATGTTTATTTAGTTTGTTTAGGAATTTATTTATTATATTTAATTTATATAGGAATAAAGACAAAAAGTATAAAATATGCCTTTCCTGTGATGTTTGTGACTCTCTTAACTCATTTAGCATACGGATTTGGTTTTTTAAAAGGATTTTTATCTAAAGAACCTACAAAGAAGACTTGGAATCCCGTATCTGTCAAACTTAAAAAATGAAAGTTTCAATCGTACTACCTGTTTATAATAATGAGAAAACTTTGAGAGAATGTTTAAATGGAATTAGATCACAAACATACAAAGATTATGAAATAATGGCCATCGATGGTGGTTCTACTGATAATACCTTAAAAATAGCAAAAGAATTCAAATGTAAAATATTAAAAAATCCCTTTAGAATAGAAGAAAGAGCCAGAGTACAAGGAATTAAAGAATCAAAAGGAGAAATATTATGTTTTATTGATGCAGATAATTTTATTCTGGATAAAGATTGGATTAAAAAAATGTTAGAGCCTTTTAAGGATAAAGAAATAGTTGGTTCTGATACTATTTCATATACCTTTAGAAAAGAAGATGGTTTAGTTACTAAATATTGTTCTTTAATTGGTGGAGATGATCCTATTGCAATTTATTTGGGATTATATGATAGATATAATTATTTTAAAAATGATTGGACAGATTTTCCTTACACAGTTTTAGAGAAGAATGAAACCTATACAAAAGTCCAGCTAGATCCTAAAAAGATTCCTGCTATGGGTTCAAATGGATTCTTATATAGAAAAAAGGATTTAATTAAAATTAATTATGAACCTTTTATTCATACAGATATAATTTACAAATTGGTTAACTCTGGACATGATAAATTTGCAAAAGTAAATACTTCTTTAGTCCATTATTTGTTTGGAGTTAGAGATTTCTTCAAGAAAAAAACAAGAAGATTAAAAAGAAGAAATAACAACGAAGTAAAGATAGAATATTCTGACTATGGATTATCTAAATTTAAGATATTTTTAAAATTATTAAGAATCTTGTTAATTTTGCCTGTATTTTATGATACTTTTAAAGGATTTATCAAAAAACCTACACTTGCTTGGATATTCCATCCTATTGCAACATATGGAACATTAGTTTTATATATCTATTACAATTTAATTAGGATAATAAAATGAAAAATTTAAATCTCGGTTCAGGAAAAGATTACAAACAAGGATTTATCAATTTAGATTATAATAAACAATACAGAGCAGATGTTTATCATGATATAAATAAGATCCCTTACCCTTTTAAGAAAGAAGAATTTGATTATGTTTATTGTTCACATATTTTAGAGCATGTGGATGATTTGTTTAAGACTCTTGATGAATTATTAAGAATAACTAAGGTAAATGGAAAAATACATATAAAAGTTCCACATTTTTCTAATGGTAATGGATATAATGATTTATCTCATAAAAGATTCTTTGGCTGGTTTACTTTTAAGCAAATCCAAGAAGGATATTACAATAAAAAATTCAATTTTAAAATAGAAAAACAAAGATTTAATTTTTTATCAGAAAATCATCCTATTCTTAATAAACTTTGTAGTTGGAAATTCAATATTTTACCAAAACAATTCTATGAAAGATTCTTATGCTGGATATTTCCTGTTGGAGAAATTGAAATAGAATTAATAAAATTATAATTATTTCTTATATTGATATAAAACTAGTAAAGGTTGTGTTTTTTTCTCATCTGCAAAATAAGCTTGTACAGGAATTAATTCGTTTCTATGTTTATCAGGATATGTATAAACCCATTTTGGTGTAAATACTGGTTCAAATACATGTACTATTAAGAAATCTGGATTAATTTCTTTAACTTTTTTATCAAATAATTCTTCTGTTGTTTTTTGGCAAGTTTCATCTTCATTTATAGATCCAGTAATAATATCTACGCAATTAAGATATTCTGTGTCATTTGTATAGAAGCTATAAGTGTAACCATCCGAATAATATGCAATTTGTACTGTAGAAGCAGTCATTATCTTTGGTATTCCTTGGAAGTTTTCTTTAATCCATAGTCCTGCCTGTTTTTCTTCTCCATAACTAGTATACTTCATTTTTATTAGCTGATCTGAATGAATGATATTTTGATAAAATCCTCCACCTAATAATAAAACCAAAGCAACAATGGCAATTTCCCTATTATATTTTTTTAAACCATCATAAACGAATAACATTCCTTTTGCAGCAATGTAAAATAAGGCTGGCATTAACATTAATAACCAACGATCGTTTGCAGCTCTTATTATTACTACATAAAAGAAGAAATGTATTATTAACCACAATAAAACAAAGAAATCTGCATCAAATTCTTTATGTTTTCTCTTTAAAAATAAATCAAATCCTAAAAATAAATTTGCAAATGTAATTAATCCAATAACTAAAGCAATCATCCATACAATTCCCATAAACGAATTTTGGAAAAGATTGAAAACATCAAAAGTCATTCCAAAAATATTCTTAAATGCAGTAAATATTGGTGTCTTTAATGATTCTGCACTTGGACCAAAATACATTTTAATTGCAGTAAAAATTCCAGAACCTAATAATCCTGCAAGTAAAAAATATACTGCTAAAATTATTACTCCTATAATTCCTGATTTTAAAACAACTTTATTTTTAATTAATTTCAATCTTTCTGTTACTAATAAATAAATAACACAAGTTACAGGAACTAAAGCTAGTGGAAATCTTGTTGTAAATCCTAAAACTCCAAATAATATACATAAATATAATCCTAAAGGTTTTTCTTTTTTAATATACAAAGACCAGAAACAATAAATTGATAACATTCCAAAAAACATTGCAGGAATATCTGATAATAATCTAAAAGTATAAAACATCATTACCCAATACACAGACATCATTAATCCAGCAATCAATCCTGCTCTTTTGTTGTACAAATCTCTTCCAATAGCATAAGTCAAATAAACTATTCCTACTGAAGGGACTAATAATGTGAAGAATCTCATCAATAATTCTGATAGATTTAATTTGAAAAATATAAACCAAATCATTGGTAATAATAGAGGTCTTATACCTGAGAAATGAGACCACCATTCTTGATTAAACCAATTTAATGCAAACCCTTTGGATACAGCAAGATAATCTCCTTCATCCCACCATATACTTTGTTCTCCAACTTTAAAGAAATAATATAATCTAATTAGTATTGTAAAAGCTATTAAAAGTACTAATAACCTATTTTGATTGTCCTTAAGAAATTCTTTTATTTTCTCTTTGTTCATTAGTATTAATAAAAAATTAGTATTTAAAAGCTTTCTTGTTAAGAGATACTTATATAAATTTTTTCCTTTATCATATTTCTATGAAATTTTTGGAAAAACCTAAAATATTGTTGATTGTACCTCCTATAAAAGGAGATTTAAATATAGGAATAGATAACATAAAAGTTCCTTTAGGATTGTGTTATTTGGCAGGATTTTTAGAAAAACACGATTATGCTGGATGTGTTAAAATTCTTGATGCACATGCAGAAGGTCCTACTGTAAAAATATCAGAAAATTTATGGTATTCTGGAATGCCCTTAGCAGAAATAAAAAAATATTTGCTTGATTATCAACCAGATGTAGTTGGAATACACTGTTCTTTTACTGTTTATGAAAAAGATACTTTTGAATTAGCTGCTTTAATTAAATCTGTCTCAAAACAATTAAAAAAACATATCTTAATTGTTACAGGAGGAGCACATTCTTCTGCAAATCCAGAATCTGTTTTAAAATGTAAAGATATAGATATTGTTGTTAAAGGTGAAGGAGAAGTTACTTTTTATGAAATTGTTTCTAAATATTACAAAAAAGGAAGTTTGTTTGATATTGAAGGAACTGTTTTAAGACATGAAGGACAAATAAGATATAATAAACCAAGAGCTTTAATTAAAAATCTAGATCAAATTCCTTTTCCTGCAAGACATTTATTAAAAATGGAATTATATTTGAAACATCATTTAAATTCAATTGGTACAATGAGAAAACCTGCAACAGACATTGTAACTAGTAGAGGTTGTACTGGAGATTGTGTTTTTTGTTCTATAAAAACAATATGGGGTAAATCTTGGAGAGGAAGAAGTGCAAAAAATGTTGTTGATGAAATTGAAGAACTTGTAAATACTTATGGAGTTAAACAAATTAGAATACAAGATGATAATGTTTCTTATAATAAAGAAAGAATGAATCAAATTTGTGATGAAATTATTTCTAGAAAATTACATAAAAAAATAAGATGGGATACTCCAAACGGAATTGCTATATGGACTTTAGATGAACCATTACTTAGAAAAATGAAAAAATCTGGGTATTATAGAATTGCATTTGGTATTGAATCTGGTTCTGAAGATACTATTAAATTCATTAGAAAGCCGATTAATTATGATTATGTTAAAAAAATAATTAAAATATGTAATAAGGTTGGTCTTTGGACTATAAGTCCATTTATTATTGGTTTTCCATATGAAAATATGATAGATATTCAAAAAACAATTAATTTTGCTAGTCATTCTGGATTAGACTTTGTTTTGTTTTATATAGCACAACCTTATGCAGGAACTGAATTGTATAATATTTATGAAAAAGAAAATTTAATGCCAAAAGGAATACAAATGTCTTCTAGTGTAGAATCTACTAAGTATGATACAAAATATTTTGCTGCTAAAGACCTAATTAATTTGAGAAATATGGGTTATAAACAATTTTATAGATCTAGAATTAAGTTTTATTTAAATCCTATAAATGTTTATTACTTTTTTAAGAAATGTGGAAATATTGAAGGATTTATACATATTATTAAAATGTTAAAGTCTTTAATGGGACAAAATTTTCAGAAGAGATAAAAAATGTTACCAGAAGAAAAAACAGAAACAATAGAAGGAAAAACTTGGGATGCAGTACAAATTGCTGTTAGGGAATATGCTAAGAAAAATAATTTAGATGTTTCTCCCAAAGAATATTTGCCTTTAGAGGATGCAAGTTATGGATTTGGTTTAAACTTAAGTAATCCAGAAGGTCTTATTTCTCTTGCAAGTTTTTACCCTTATCGTAAAGCAAATCGTAAAATTGTTACTAAAGTAAAATTTTATGAAAATAACGGATTAGAAGCATTTTTAGAAGAACTTAAGGATAAAACTACTACTAAAGTTAAAAAGAGATAAATTCTAAACTATATATTTAATAAAATAAATGTTTATATATAAATTTCTTATTTGTTTAATATACCAAAAGAAGGAAAACCTTTATATCAAGATGAAGAAATAAAAGTAGACTATTTACTTAATTCTTTTGAAGATCATCGTGTATACTTAAAAGAGGGGAGAGGAGAAGAACTTAATTATATTATACAAAGAGGCATTTTGAAAGATATAGCAAGAACTCCTAGGGGTGGTTTAGTAAGTATATTATCTAGGTGTAATCCTCAAATTTTATATGCTCTTAAAGAAATGGACATTGAGGTAGACGGATTACATGTTGCATTGTGCCAGGCTTATGCAGAACAAGAAGAAAGAATAAGGGCAGTTGACCTCAAAGAAGTTGATAAAAAACTTAAATTAGCTGAAAACGAAGAATAAATGTTTTTTTTAAAAGTAGTAATTTAGAAGGGTTTATACCTATTTTAAAGATGATGAAGTCATTTTTGATAATGGATTTTAGGAAGAAATAAATTAAGGTCATCATTTTATTACGGAGTGGGAGATGAATAATAAACTTTATATATCCCTAGTTATATTGTAATATATACATAAAAAGAGGTGCATGAGCAAAATGATAGAAGAGACTAAATTTGAAATCGTTGAGTTTGATGATGAAACAATGCCTTTAATATTAGAGTTATTTGATAATGAATTAACGGAAGAAGGGAACATTATTGATAAAAACTCAAAAGAACCAATTTCTGATGAATTTACCAATGACAAATTAAATATTAAAAATTTTGGTGGGGTATTGGCTAGTTCGAGAATATTCATATCTAAAAATAGTGGTTCTATAGCAGAATATATAAACAAAGTTCTCAAAAAATAATAATCATGGCTATTGATATTGCTTATTGGACGGATTTATATAAGAAATTTCCCGAGGTATTCCAAATAATTAAAATAGGGGGAGTTAATATATTAAAGATACTTCCTTCTAAATTTAAAGAATATTTTCCTAAAATAAAAGAATATCTTAAAGATAAAAATATAGGTTCAAAAGAACAAGTTTTGCATAAAACCGAAATATTAAAATATCTTACTTTAAAAGAAATAAATTTTGATGAAAAAAATAAACTTATTAAAAAGTATATGAAAGGAGAATATTGGTCCCTTTATTTATTGGGGCGCAGAGCCTTGATAGAAAAAAATAATTATAATCATAATGAAGTTATGAAAATAAAAAATGAGGGTAGACAATTAGCCGGGAACAAAGGATTGAGAATAATAAATTTTGTTATACAAGGGTATTTCGAAGAGATATTTATACCTTTATTAAAACACCAAATAGGAATATTAAAAATAGATAGCGAAATTTACACTTGGTTTAACACATTTTTAGATAGCCAAATGGATTTTTTCCCAAGAGCAATCTGGGTTATGAATAATGATTCTGATACTGAAATAAAAATGGATTTATATAAAAGATGTGTTACTAATGCCTTTAAAAATATAAACATACATACTGTAGGAGAAGATAATTGTAAAAAAATAGAGGATACATTCATAGAATTAGGAAAAGATAAAAGCTTTCCAAAATTTGATTTTAAGAAAAAAGAAGAATTACCTAAATCTGGATTGTATACTTATGCAATCGTAATAAAAAATTAAATGATTCTATCAAGGAGGTAATGATTTTGTACTCTCAATTCTAACCCAAGTTTTTTCAAAGCTTAATTTTCTGATTCTAACATCAATAAAGATTCTAATCCATAAATACAATCTTAATTTTATAAGTAAAATTGTCCAAATAAACTCTTTAATGCTTTTAGGATATCTTAAAACATCAAATACACCAGTAGCTTCTTGTGAAAAAGATCTCATGGTTTTTTCAGAGAAAAATTCCTTTAATTGTTCATATCCACCAGTACTACGTTTTTTCTGTTTTACCCAATCTTTAAAGTTTTCAGGATATTTAACATAGACTTCTGCTTTAGGTTCATAATCAATTTTATAGCCTTTATTTGCAATAAATCTAGAAATATAAGCATCATCACTTAAAATATTTTCAGGCATTTCTTTAAATATTCCATTTTTAATAGCATACAAATAACCAGAACATACAATGAATTTTCCTTCATTTACTAATTTAATTCTTAAATCATTTCCAATATCGGTTAACAAATGACTAACATAACCAAAGAATTTATTTAAGGGATTTACAGAAACAGGTCTTCCAGATACTGCCCCAACTTTCTTAGTTATTTTATCAACAAGTAAATTAACAGAGTTTTCAGAAACATAAACATCTCCATCTGTTAGTATTAAAATATCAGATTTTTTTACTTTTTTCATTACTAAATTCAAAGCAGTTGGTTTTCCTTTTCCAGGGTCTTGTAAAATATTAACTTTGTATTTTTTAGCTGCATTTAAGGTTTCTTTGTCAGGAGCAACAACCCAAATTTCATATTTTCCATTGATTTTCTGCTTTTGAAATGATTCAATAGCTCTTCCTATGGTTTTAGGTTCTTTATATCCAGTTATTATAATTGAAATCATTATATTTAGAGAATTTTAAAATCTTATATAGTTTATTATTTAAGAAAATGGAAAGATTTATAAACACTTGTAAACATATATTTACACATGGAAACAAAAATAACCATATTAAAATCCTTTTTTGAAGATCCGAATAGAAGGTTTAGTCTTAGGGAGCTTTCTAGAATATTAAAGATAAATCATACAACTGTAAGACAATATCTAAATAAATTTGTTAAAGAAGGATATCTATCGGTTAAAAAAGAAGGAGTGTACTCTTTTTATCAGTTAATTCTTTCAAGAAACACATTAAATCTAAAATTATATTTTAATCTAGAAAAATTAAGAACTTCCAATATTATTAATGATTTAGAAAAGGTATATGATTTTCCTGTTGTTGTTTTATTTGGTAGTTACGCTTCTGCTACAGATGATAAGACAAGTGATATAGATATTTGTGTAATCTCCAATATTAAAAAAGAATTTCCTACAGAAAAATATGAAAAAATATTATATAAAAAAGTAAATATTGAAAAATTCAATAAAAAAGACTGGGAGAAAACTATAAAAACTAATCCATATTTTATTAATAATATATGTAATGGGATAGTTTTATCCGGAGAATTAGAGGTATTTCAATGAACTTTGAAAATAGTCTGATTGAAGGCAAGGCAAAAAAAGTTATAATTAACAAGCAAAGAGCCCTAAGTTTCTTCAAATCTTCAATGCAAGCAATTGAAACTGCTAAACTTATACAATTAGATAAGAATTCTTCAAAATCAATCTTAAGAGAACTTTATGAAGGTTTAAGAGAATATTGCGAAGCAATAGGCTATTCAAAAGGTTATAAATTTTTAGATCATGAATCTATAACTTATTTCTTAAGAGATATTCTAAACGAACAGGATATTTATAAAAAATTTGATAGATATAGGAAATTAAGAAATGGAATAAACTATTATGGTGAAGAGATTGACATCGAAACCGTAAAGGAAGCAATAATAGAAATACCAAATCTTGTTAAAGAACTTGAAAAATATTCTAAATTTTAAAATATTTTTACATACTCCTTTACTAAATTACTCCACGAATAATTTTTAGCTTCTTTTTTAGCATTGTTTTGTATTGTTTTATTGCCTTTTATATTTTTTTTAATTAAATTAGCAAGTTCTTTATAATCTCCAATTTCAAATAGCAATCCTGTTTTTCCATTTTTAATTATTTCTTTTCCTCCATCGGTTTCAGATGAAATTACTAATTTTCCTCTAGACATAGCTTCTAGTAATACTTGAGGCATAGCTTCTCTTTTAGAGGGTAAAACAAAGATTTTATGCTCATCAATTATTTTTATTTTTTCTTTTAAATCATAAACAGGCTTTAATATTTTTACATTTTTAGTTAATTCTAGTTTTTTAAGATAATTTTCTTCTGCAGGACCAACAATATCAAAATTAATGTCTGGAATTTCTTTTGTTGCTTTCAATAAAGTCTCAATGTCTTTTACAGAAGCAATTCTTCCCAGGAATAAAACATCTTTTTTTGGTTTAATTGCTTTTTGTGTAAAATATTCATCTGGAATTCCATTTGGAATATAAACAATCTTATTTTTATCTACCCCTAAGTTTAATAAATAAGGAATCTCCCATTTTGTTATTGCAATTACTTTGTGGAATTTTCTCAAAGCTCTTTTTCCAGAAGTTAGAGGACTTACTGCAGAAATATTATTAAAAAACCAAGTTGCTAAATTCAATGGAAACTTTCTTTTAACATTAAAAGGAGCGTGAGGTACTAAAAAACATTTTATTCCTAATTCTCTACATAGATTTATGGCTCTTATAGAATGATGGTGCCAAAGGTGTGTTATAACTACATCTGGTTTTAATTCCATAAGCTCTTTTTTGAAATTAAAATAAGTTGGATTTCCGGAAAATAGTTTTCTGGTGAATTTTGGCATACCATAAAAAACACCTGTACTCTTTAATCTTTTAATCTCAATTTTATCAATACATTCTTCACTTTTAACAGTCTTATCAGTACCTTTTTCTATATTTGAAGAGAAAACAGTAACCTTGTGCCCTAATTTAATGAATTCTTTGCTTTCAGATAATACTCTTGTCCATACCCCACAAGCCCCAGCAGAGAACTCTGTTATTTCAAGTATTTTCATAAAATAACTATCTTTTTAATATTTAAAAACCTTATTAAATAAAGGTCTTAAAAGCCCCATAAATCTCTATTAATAATCTTCCTTCTTTTATATCTCTAAATAATCTTTTTGCTAGATATTTTGGTCTGAAATAAAAGTCTTTGTAAGCTTTATGATAATATTTTTCTAGTATTTCCCAAGATAAGTTTGGATGATCATAAACTTTTGAAGCACTATGGAAATTATACTTGCTCCAATCTTTTGTTTTTAATATTCCTTGTTTTTCCCATTCATGAAATAAAGGCGTGCTTGGGAAAGGAACGGTTATTGTGAATTTAGCATAGTCAGAATCTAAATCCTTTGCAAGTTGAATTGTTTGTTCCATTGTTTCTATGGTTTCTCCAGGCAAGCCAAACATATAAAAAGCAACGGTTTCAATTCCAACTTTTTTACATAAATAAAATGCATATTTTATCTGTTCTAAGGTTTCTCCTTTATTTATTTTTTTTAATAGTTCAGGACTTCCAGTTTCTACACCTAAATAAATAGAATAACAACCTGCTTGTTTAGCTTTTTTAATAAATTCTTCATCAATGCAATCACATCTTACTCCACAAGCTAAAACCCATTTTACTTTTTTATTTAATCCTTCTTGAATAATTAAATCACAGATTTTCTTTGCTCTATCTAAGTTTGTAACAAAATTATCATCCCAGACATGAATTTCTTTGAATCCAGAATTTAACATATGTTTTATTTCTAGTATAACTCTTTCTGGAGATTTATATCTGAATGTTCTTCCAAAAATATCTTTATTACAATAAATACACCCATAAACACATCCTCTTGATGTTTCTATTGGTCCAACTGGCTGTTTTCTTGTTGTTAATTTGCTTGCTTTGTATTTTTTTAAATTAAATAAATGCCAGGCAGGCAAAGGTAAAGAATCTAAATCTTTAATCAATTCTCTTCTTTTATTAATTTTTATTTTTCCTTTGTTTTTGTAAGCAATTCCTTTTATTTTAACTAAAGGTTTTTTATTTATTATATCTTGTAAAGTTTCTTCTCCTTCTCCAATTACTCCTATATCAAATTGAGTATTTTTTAAAGTTTCTTCTGTTAAAGCAGATATATGTACTCCTCCTGCTATTGTAATTATTTTTGGATTAAAACTCTTTACAATTTCTGCTATTTGTTTTGCTTCTTCGTATAGAGGAGTACTAAAAGTAACACCAACATAATCTGGATTAAAATAACGTAAAGTATCTTTTAATTCTTGTTCTGGAGCTAAAGACGTTGCTAAGTCTAAAACCTGTACTTCTACTTTATTTTTTTCAAGAACTCCTGCTAAAGAGGCAAGAGAAATCATAGGCATTTCTGATACAACTGCTCTTAACTTTCCAGTTTTGTAAATCTTTACTGAACTTTGTGGATTTATTAATAAAAATTTCATTTTCCCATTATATATTTTTTGAACATCACTAAAATCTCTTTTAATTGACTTATCGATAGATTTTCAAATATAAATCTTATTAATATTTTTGGTCTCAAATAAAAACTTAATATTGCTTTTCTCTGTAGTTTTTTAAGTTCTTTTTCATTTTTTAAACCTTGTGGAACTAAGGAAGGTTTGGAATATTCACATTTATTTAGGTCTATTTCAGCCAATCTACCTTGTTTTTTTAAGTCATAATAGATTTCAGAGCCTACTAAAGGTTGGAATAAGGAAAAACTAGCTCTTTTGAAAGGAAATTTCTTAGCAATTTTAATTGTTTGTAAAATATCTTCTTTTGTTTCTGTTGGATAGCCTATAATAAAAAATCCTTGGGTTCTTATTCCTAATTTTTCTGCTAATTTAACAATTTCTTTTGCTTTCTCTAGATTAAGGAACTTTTTCATATCTTTTTGTATTTTTTCTGATCCAGATTCTATCCCAACAGCCATAGCATAACAGCCAGACTGTTTCATTTTCCTTAATAATTCTTCATCAAGAGTTTCAATTCTTAATCCATTTGGACACCACCAAGGAAGATTAATATTTTCTTGAATTAATAAATTGCAAAATTTTAAAGCTCTATTTCTATCTAAACTAAAATTATCATCCCAAATTTGAAATTCTTTTATTCCATAATAATATTTAAGATATTTTATTTCTTTAATTATATTTTCTGGACTTCTAAATCTGAATTTTTTACCAGATAATTTACCTGCACAACAAAAAGTACATGAAAAAGGACAACCTCTTGAAGTTAATATTGGTCCAGAAGGAAATTTTTTCATGAAATACATCTTAGGATATTCTCTGAATTTTAATAATTCATAATCTGGGAATGGAAGCTCATCTAAATCTTGAATAAATATAGGATTATTAAGATATATTCTATTATTTTTCTTATATCCTAATCCAGGAATCTTTGAAAGATCTTTTCTAGATTGTAAAAATTTACAAAAACCTAATTCTGCTTCGCCAACAAAAACATAATCTACATTTTCATTGCATAAAACTTGTTCAGGAACATTAGAAACATGAGGACCACCAATAACAGTAGTTATTTCTTTGTTGATTGCTTTACATATCTTAGCATATTCCAAAGCAGAATTTATTTCTAAAGTAAAAGCAGTAATTCCAACAACATCTGGATTTTCTTTTATAATATATTCAGCAAATTTTTTAGAATCATATTTTTCCTTTAAACAATCTAATATTTTAATATCTAGGTTTTTAATCTTAGATTTACAATAGGTTGCTAAATAACCTAATCCAATTGCAGGCAAAATAACATGTATATTTGAATAAGGTTTGACTAGTATGACTTTCATGGTTTTTACATTTTAAAGAGGTTTAAATGTCTTTTGAAAGTATGATAAGTATTACTCTAAAGTGGTTAATATAGTAAGATTTATATATAAGATATTGTTTAAATTATAAAGGTAATAAAAATGGTAGAACGTAATGAATATGATGAAATTTTAACTGAAGAGTTAAGTAATTTTGGATTTAAGCATGAATATTATGCTTTTATGGAATATTCTCATAATGCAGATTCGCATACTATTGAAAAACCAAAGAAAAAATTATGGGGTATATTCCCTAGAACAGAAACCGTTGCATTTATAACTTCTGAACCTGCATCCATAAAGAATAGGTCATTTAGTAATTTAAAATTTAATGGTTTAGAAATTTTTGTTAGAGATTCAATTAATCCAGAAGATTTAGAAAAGCTTAGAATTGCTGCTTATCAATTAGGAAAAAGAATTGGAGAAGATGTTAAATTAACTTTAGGTAAAGATGAAGTAGAAAAGCAATATTGTGCTGTTTAATAATTAATCCACTATTTTATAATTCTCAAAGTCTTTAATCTTTCCTCTCCAACCAGTGTTCTTATTTATTAAGAAGTTTGCAGCTTGGAATCCCATATCCATGCAATGATCTATATTATTATAATTAAATAATCCTTGTCTTCCATTTGTTATTAAATTAGATATTCCGGCAAAGGAATCTAAAATGATATTAACATTTTCTCTGAATTTTAAATCATAAACTGGATATGCTTTATTTATCTTTATTGAGAAATATTCAATTACATCTTGGCTTTTAATTAATTTTATTTTTTCTAAATCATTAATAACTATACCATATATTTGTTCGTTGTTTAATTTAGATAATTCTTCTGCTCTTGTTGGACATAATTCAACAACCAAAGCAGTTTTATCTTTAGGACAGCAAGATTCTGAGAAGTTTTTCTGTTCAGATATTCTGGTAAATATCAAATCCTTTTCAGGATAGAATAACCAATTATCCTCTAATATTTTTTCTCTGTTTAATATTAAATAAAATAAGATTGCTGGCCTGTATTTTAAATTTTCAGCTGTAATATTTATTTTTTCAAAAGTAGGTTTTATTAATTTTGGAAGTTCATCTATTGGTATTGTAGAAATGACATAATCTGGATTTCTTTTTAATGTCTTTCCTTTAGATTTTAGTTTAACTTCGGTTATTTTTCCATTATTAACTTTAATTTCTTCTACTTTAGAATTAAATGTTATTCTTCCTTTGTGTTTTTTTATTTCCTCTGCCATTTTATTTGATATTTCTACAATTCCGTTCTTTGGATAATAGAAATAATCAGCACTAACAGCAGGATTTTTTTTCTTAATTATCATTCCCATAAGTAAAGATAACATAGAATTTATAGAAACTCTTGTTTTTGCTAATTCCCAAGATAATTCTTTTGGATTTCCCCAAACTTTTTCTGCATAAGGTCTAAATACTAAATTATAAACTCCTTTTCCGAATCTATTTACAATATAATCTTCATAACTTTCTTCTTTTTTACTAAAAGTTGTTTTTATTTTTGTAGTTCCAAAAGATAATCCTGCATGTAAACCTATCAAAGGATTCATTTTTAATAAAATATCCAATAAACCAACAGGATAATTATAATATTTCTTTTTTAACATTATTCTAGATTTCTTTTTTATTTGTATTAAATCTGGAACAAGAGTTCTAATTTCTTGCATTATGTTTGGCATTTGAGTATAAATTTTATGTGGTCCATAATCCAATGTAAATTCTTTATGTTTGAAAGAACCAGAAACTCCACCAAGAGAACCAGTTTTTTCTATAACTTCTACATTATATCCATTTTTAGAGAGAAGGTAAGCACTAGATAATCCAGATACTCCTCCACCTAAAATTAAAACATTTTTCATTCATAATTTATGTTTTAAGTAAGTTTAAATGTCTTTTGAAAATATTTTGAGCACTACTTTAAAGGGGTTAAAATAGAAAGATTTATATATTCAAAGTAATTTAAAATTTTACTTTAAAATGGCAGAACAAACCTCTAAAAATAATCTTGAAATGAGTATAAGAGAAATTGAAGAAGATATTATAGCAAGATTTATTCAAGCAGGAAAAATAAATGAATCCGATAGAGGATATGTTTCTAATCCAAAAGAATTTGATTTAAAAAGATATTTTGATGGGGTTAGCAAATTAATGAAAGAATTAAAAAACCCAAATCGTGGGGGGAATTGGTTTAAGGGCTATGGTGATAATATCGTTTCTATTGAGGGTATTGCTAAAGCATTACATAAAATTGGTTTTGCTTCTACAGAACAAGAAGCAAAGCATTATGCAGAAATTTTTACAGAAAAATCCGAAACTTATGTTGGTATGTGTGATACAGAGGGACGTTCTTTTTGTATAAGAAGAGAGGTTGATACAAAAGGTAAAACTATTTACGTATCATTTAAAAACAATATGATCACTCGTCTTTACATATAAATATAGAGTTTCATTTTTTTCTAGCTAATACTAAAGTTTGTCCTAACCAATAAGGAAATTGAATATTTTTTAGATGTAAAATCCCTGCAACTTTGTCTCCAACCTTATATAAAAAGTGGTTGTAAGCATCCATTCTATAAATTAAATAACCTAAACTTAATTTCTGGAAGTGTTTTTTTATTTTTATAACTTCAAAACCAGAAGCATTTAACATCTTTACAATAGATTTTTTATCAAAGTAAAATAAATGAACACTTAATAAGAAAATCCATCTTTTTCCCATTAATCTTGAAACTGAACTTCCGATATCAGGATAGTTTACAACAAGTAATCCTCTTGGTTTTAAAATTCTACTAATCTCAGTTAAAGTTTTTTTTGGATCTGTTACATGTTCAAGAACATCCCATAAAGTAACTGCTTCAAATTCATTATCATTAAACCTATTTTTCTTGTCAAATATTGTTCCTGGTTTTATTGGTATTCCATAATTTTTTAATCCCCATTCACAAAGCCATTTATTTGGTTCTATTCCTTCTACCTGCCATCCGTTCTCTTTAGCAACTTTTAAGAAAGAACCTCCTGCAGTTCCAATATCAAGAATCTTTCCTTTGGTTGCATTTTTATTTATTAATTTTAATGATTTTTTGAAAGTTAATTCACGACCTTTTGCTTGAGAAACGAACATTTCATCAGAACCTTCTGAATATCCTTTTACAATTTCATCATCAGTTAATCTAGGATTTACAAATTTTAATCCGCATTTTTTACATTGAACAATCTGTTCATTTCCAATAACATTGCTTGAAGAAGCATATTTTTTTGTTAAATCAACTTTCTCTTCTTTGAGACCTTTATGAATTACTTCATAATCCCAACTTCCACACAAATTACACTTTATATATTCCATATTAACCCCCTAATTTACGAATCTATATTTTAACAAAGCCCAAACAGCTTCAAAACCATCCTTTATTTTTATTTTTTTACCTTCATCTAAACTTCTTGGATTATATTTTATAGGAATTTCATAAATTTTATGTCCTTTCTTTCTTACTTTTGCAGTAACTTCTGGACAAAATTCAAATCTCACACATTTTAAATCAAGATTTTTTATTACATCTGATTTGAAAACTTTATAACAAGTTGGTTCATCTGTGATTTTGGCATTGTATAATATATTTGTTAAAATTGTTAAGGCTTTTCCTCCCATATAATATTCGTAATAAGCACTAGTATGTTTACCTTTCATATTTCTCATCAAATTTCCTAATATTCTTGAACCATATACAACCTCTGCTTTTCCTTCTACAATAGGTTTTACTAATTCAGGATAATCATTTGGATCATATTCTAAGTCTGCATCTTGAATAATTATTATATCTCCTGTTGCTTCTTTTATTCCAGACCTGATTGCCATCCCTTTTCCATAGTTTTTATCATGAAATACTTTTTTTATATTTTTAGTATTAAGATTTTGTAACCATTCTCTAGAACCATCTTTACTAAAATCATCTACTATAACAATCTCTTTATCCATCTTAACTTTGTTTATTCTTTTAAGAAGCTCTTCTATGGTTTTAATCTCATTATACAAAGGGATTATTATAGATAATTTCATCTCTTTTAGATGGTGCAAAAATTTATAAAGATTATCTAAAGAACGTAAACATGCCTGCTTTAACCATTTTATACATATTTTTAGCAGGTAGCTTCCTTAAATTCCAGGCTTTTTTGACCATAAATTTCGGTCTTAGATAGACTTTTTTATAAGCTAACTTAACTGTCTTTTTAATCTCTTCTGGAGTTCTTCCTTCTGGCAAATAAACAACCTCATCCCAAGTCAAATAATTGTCCCAATTTTCATTTAATATTTTTCCTGTTTTTTTACATATATCATATAATTCGGTTCCTGGGAAAGGAGTAGTAATTGGGAATTGTACATAATCTATATCTAAATCTATTGCTTGTTTTATTGTTTGCATAGAATCTTCTTTTGTTTCTGTTGGTAAGGCTAACATAAAAGAACCCCAAACTTCAATTCCTGCTTGATGTGTTAGTCCAACTGCTTTTTTTTGTTGTTCTAAAGTTATATCTTTTTTAATTAAATCCAATAATCTCTGAACTCCTGATTCAAATCCATAAAATATTAAATAACAACCTGCTTGTTTCATTTTCTTTAACAATTCTAGATCAACTAAATGTACTCTGGTAAAACAAGACCAAGTTAATTTTTTCTTTCTTTGTTTATTATTTTCTATTAAAGCATCACATAATTTCATAACTCTTTCTCTGTTTGCAGTAAAAGTTTCATCATAGAATTGTATGCTGTCTGCTCTATATTCATCAACTAAAATATTTATTTCTTGAATTACTTTTTCTGGACTGTTAAATCTATGAGTTCTTCCAAAGGTTCTATGTCCTGCGCAATAAGCACATCTGAATGGGCAACCTCTTGAAGTCATTATATTTAATGTTTTTTTACCTCTTAAGTTAGCTGAAGAATGATATTTTTCCATAGGAAATAAATGTCTTGCTGGAAAAGGTAATTCGCTAACGTCTTTTATTAATTCCTGCGGTTTATTTGTTATTATTTTGTTTTTATTTTTCCAGATTAAACCATTTACATTTTTTAAAGGACTTTTTTCATGTAAACATTTTAAAAGATTAACAAAAGCAACTTCTCCTTCTCCATAAATAATAAAATCAGTATTCTTTTCTTTTATACTATCATGGAATAAAGTTACTTGAGCTCCACCAAGAACAATTTTTATATTTTTATCAAAATTCTTTGCAATTTCTGCAATTTTATAACATCTAGATAGGTTTGTGCAATAAGTTTGCATTCCTATTACTTCTGGCTTGAATTCTTCTATTCCTTTTTTAATATTTTCATAAGTATAACCTAATGCTTCTGAATCTATTACTTTTACAATATGTCCTGCTTTTTCTGCAGCAGCTGCTACATATGCTATTCCTAAAGAAGGATGCAATGTTCCTATATCCTTTAGTTTACCATACCTTTCTTCTTGGCTTGTTGGTGGGCAAACAAATAAAACTTTCATTTTAATGCGAATAAATTTAAAAATTAAGAGTTTATAAACATTACTTTGAATTAGTTCTCCATTCGTCATGCAATTGCATTTCTGTAGTTATTTCATAACTTAAACCTTTTCCTACGTAATAGAATGCTCTATAAGAACTGTCTGTTTTATTCAAACAATATAATTCTCCATTAGCGTAATGATCCATATCCATTCCTAACGAGTTACAATGTTCAACCATCATACTTTTATGTGAATAATGTAAATAAGTTGCTATTCCAATGAATGCTACAAAAATAATTCCTAAGATTATTAATGTTCTTTTGTAATTTATTTCGAATTTACCTTTCACTTCTTCTTCATCTTTTCCTTCTTTATCTTTAGCTAATAGATATACCAAATAAATTGGGATTAGTAAGGATGCTAGTATTGCAAAGTAAAGTACAATATGCCCGAAAATATCTAAGATTCTATAAAAGAAATTGTGTACTTCATACTGATCAAAAGATTCCTTATTATATCTTACAGGATAGTAGAACCATTCATGGGTATTAATAACATAATCATAGATTGCTGGTTTTACTAATATTTGCATTTTATAAATATTATAATAGGATTCTCCTGCTTTTTCATCGTAATTTCCCCCTCCTTTAATATTTTCAACTAATTTTGCGTTTGATTGGAAGAATTGTAATATCCCTTCTGAGGTTTTGTTAAGTGCATTATCTGTAACAGTACCCCAACCACAATCATCTCTTGCACATTCGATGTAATATATTGGAGTAGCGGATTCTTTTCCAGCAGAACTTGCTAATTTATTATTAAATTCAGCAGTGTAAGAAGCATCTAAATAATATTTATCATTAAACATCCATGCTGTTCTTCCACCATATACTCTTGGGTCAACAAATACAATAGCATTATCTTCAATGTTTTTAATTGCATAATCTCTCATTTCTATATTTGCACTCTTACTAGTTATGTGACTAATTGTTGGAGAACCAATTGGAATAAAAAATAAATTAACAATAAAAATTAAAAGCAATATTGCAGGCAAGATATTTTTTGAATATTTTTTTGTTTTATTTTCTATAAATATTAAAAAAGATGCACCAAACATACATAACAAAGGAATGTAAGGCACAAAATGCGTAGATAATAAATCTGAACCAGTTTGTATAAAGAATGGAACAATCATCAAGATTAAAATAACATTTTTCCAAAGTCTATCTCCTTTGTGTAAGAAGATTAATAAAATTCCTAAGATTCCAAGTATAAACAAAATAGGGTCTTGTATTAAGAAAACAGATTTAATTACACTGCCTGCTCCAACAAACATATTGATTACAGAAAATCCTTCATTAAACCCTGCTTGGTTTGCATAAACTTCTTTATTAATATCAAAGAATTTAGCAAATATAGTATCTGTAATACCTTTATCTTGATATAATAAGAAATTAAAAATTAATACTGTACTAAAAAATAATAAAATTATTAATGTAAATCTTATACCTTGACCCCAATCTTTTGAGCTTAGTATTTGTTTTTTGTTTTCTGCGGTTTTATATTTATAATAAATATATGAAACACCAAATCCTACAGCAAAAAATAATGCAATTGATTTAATTAAAGAAGCAATACCGATAATTGCTGCAGCTATATAAGAAAGTTGTCCTTTTTTTAATTCTTTTATAAAGAAATAAGTTGCTAACAATAAGAAAAATATCATAGTAATATCCATTTCAATTAAAGTAAATCTTATTGTGAAAGCAGAGATGGTTAACAAGAAAGAAGCAACCATTGCGGTCTTTTTACTGAATATTTCTTTTGTTACTAAGTATAAAACTAAAATTGATAATACTCCAAAAAAGAAAGATAAAAATCTCGCAGAAAAGGCAGTTACTCCTAAGATCTTATATCCTATATCTGTTAAATAAAACCATAAGATAGATTGTTGTAAAATTCCTATTTTGTTTGTGCTAATAATATTAATAGCGTGTGGTCCGTGAACCATTTCATCTCCCAAAAAAGAGATACTATTAACTAAAAGATAACGTAAAAGTCCTCCAATTATTACAAATAAAACTAAATATTTTCTATAATCCTTTGAAAAGATAAAATCTATTACTCTATCTAAACAATTTTTTTTCTCTTCAGTCATGTTTATCCTAATTATTAGCTATGTTTCCTATTCTCTTATAAATTGCTATGAAATTTCTTATGAAGAATGGAAGAACTATAATTGACATTAAAATTAAGTAATACTGTGAGAAATTAAAAATTATAGAGAAGAATAATAAAGAGAACATTCCATTTGGAGTTAAGAATCTTGGAAGATAGAATTTTATTTTTTGGAATATACTTGTTTGTTTCCAGTTTTCTGTACTGTCTTTACGTCCTTTTTCATAATTCTCTTCTCGTTCATCGATTAACTTCTTTAATAGATCATATTTTCCAAGACTTACCATAGTTTCATGTACTTTTAATTTAGTTAAGTTGTCTATAAGAAGCAAAATACAACACCAAATTCCTAAATAGTAATAAATAATATTATTAGAATAATTGAAAAGACCAGTTCCTAATCCTAACATTAAAAGAGCTCTTAAAGTCCATGAAAAAAAAGCATCAAGATAAGTTCCTCCAATGGTTTTTTTCTTCAAAGCCCTAGCCATATCTCCATCAACATAATCTAATAAAATAGAAAGATGAAAAATTAATATTCCAGTTAATAAATTCCAATATCCTCCAAAACTCATAACTAAAACACTAATTAAACCAAGGATACCCCACATAAAACTAACTTGGTTTGGAGTAAAGGGCAAGAATTTTATAAAGAAATATGAAACATAAGGAGAGACTCTACTTAAAGGTTTAAACTCAATAGGTAAATTTTTACATTTACCATGTCTATCCTTTTTTAAATCAGCTAGAGTTATCTTTTCCTTCATTAAAACCCCTAAATAATTGAATTTAAACAATTTATAAATGTTATGAAAACGATTACTATATTTAAGTACAATAAACTTTAAATACTACTGGTATTACTAGTAGGCATGAAAAAGCAAGTCTGGGAGAATAAATCCAACGGACAATTATGTATTACTATTCCTAAAAACTCAGGAATAAAGGTTGGAGATGTTGTTAACGTAGAAAAAGAAAAAATAAGAAAGATAGTTTATTCTCCAATAACTGCCGATATGTTTCATTATGGACATCTCAGGGCTTTAGAAAGTGCTAATTTGTTAGGAGATTTCCATATTTGTGGTGTATTAACTGATGAAGCAATAAAATCTTACAAAGAGGAACCTATTGCAGATTTGAAAGAAAGAGTTGCTATTATTTCTGGGTTAAGATGTGTTGATGTAGTAATAACCCAACAAGAAATTGATCCTACTGAAAATTTAAAAAAGATTTATGGACAATATGGAAAACCAAAAATAATTCTTATATCTGCTCCAAAATGGAAAAAAGTTCCTGGAAGTGCTTTTATTAAAAAGATTGGTGGAGAAGTTGTACAATTACCTTTTTACAGCAAATTATCCAAAGAAAAGATTATTTCAAAGATTTTTAAAATTCATAAAGATGGAAAGGTGAAGAATTATGGATAAGAAAAAAATAATGTTGATGACTCCTAGATATACTCTATTTAAAAAAGATGTTAGAAGATGTATTACTCCAATTGGTTTGGGATATTTAGCAGGATTTTTAGAAAGAGAAGGACATCAAGTAAAAATTATGGATATTGCTAATGAAGGTTATCATAATGTTAAAGAAAATGGAGACTTTGTTACATATGGTTTAGATGATGAAGAAGTTAAAAAAAGAATTAATGAATTTAAACCTGATGTTGCAGGTGTTTCTTGTATCTTTTCTACACAAGCTGAAAATGCAGCACATACTTTAAAATTAGTTAAAGACGTTGATGAAGAAATAATAACTTTAACAGGCGGTTCTCATCCAACTTATGCATTAGAAGATATGTTAAAATTAGATTCTCTTGATTTTGTAATCTTAGGAGAAGGAGAATTACCTACTTTACAACTTATGAAAGAATTGAATAATGGTGGAAATGTTTCAAACATTGGAGGATTAGCATTTAAAGGAAGCGATGAGATAATTGTTAATAGAAATTTACAATATGTAAAAGATTTAGATTCTTTACCTTTACCAGCTTGGCACTTATTAGATATGGAACAATACTTTAAAATAAATATGCCTCAAAATCCATATCCACAAGGTAAAAGAGTAGCTCAGTTAGTAACTTCTAGGGGATGTACTGCTAGATGTATTTTTTGTACAACAACAAACTTCTGGGGAAATCATTACAGAGGAAGATCTGCAGAAAATGTTATTGAAGAAATAAGAGGATTAAAAGAAAATTATAATATTGATGAAATTCAAATTACAGACGATAATATTACTTTGAATAGAAAGAGAGCAGCAAAAATATTTGATGGAATGAAAGATTATGGATTAAAATGGTGTGCTCCTCAAGGAATTGCTATTTGGGCTCTGGATGAAAATTTACTTGAAAAAATGAAAGCTTCTGGATGTTATCAGTTAACTTTTGCTGTAGAAAGTGGAAATCAATATGTTTTAGATAATATTGTAAAAAAACCATTGAATTTACAAAAAGTTAAACCTTTATTAAAAAAAGCTCAAGATCTTGAAATTAAAGTTCATGCTTTTTGTGTTTGTGGATTACCAGGAGAAACTTTAGAACAAATGCAAGAAACTTATGATTTTGTTAAAGGTTGTGGATTTGATAGTGCTTCATTTTTCGCTGCAAATCCTTTGGTTGGTTCAGAATTATTAGATATATGTCAAAAAAATGGATATATGAAAGGAAATGTAAAATATGCAACAACCAGTTTTAAATTAAGTCATATTAACACCCCTGAATTTAGAGCAGAACAAGTTCAGGAATTAGTTGCAAGATTTAACAAGGAGTATAATCAAAATGATACAAGAGTCAAACAATTTGAACCAGGAAAATACTGAAAAACCCAAAACAGTTTATATGGGACTTTGTGCAGATTTACTGCATCCAGGCCATTTGAACATTTTGAATGAAGCACAAAAATATGGAGATGTAATTGTTGGGGTTTTAACAGATAAAGCTATAGCTAGTTACAAAAGACTTCCTTATCTAACTTATGAACAAAGAAAAGTAATTGTAGAAAATCTTAAGGGAATAAAGAAAGTAGTTCCACAAGATACTTTGGATTATGTTCCTAATTTAAAATTATACAAACCTGATTATGTTATTCATGGTGATGATTGGAAAACAGGTTTTCAAAGAGAAGTAAGAGAAAGAGTAATTCAAACTTTAAAAGAATGGGGAGGTTCTGTTATAGATGTTCCTTACACAAAAGGAATTTCTTCAACACAACTTAATAATAATGTAAAAAAATTAGGAGTTACTCCTGAAATGAGAATGGGAAAACTAAAAAGACTTTTACATGCAAAACCTTTGAGTAGATTTTTAGAAGCACACAATGGTTTAACTGGTTTAATTGTAGAAAATACTAAAATCTTGAAAGATGAAATACCAAAAGAATTTGATGGAGTATGGATAAGCAGCTTAACAGATTCAACCGCAAAAGGAAAACCAGACATAGAATTTGTTGATTTAACTTCAAGATTAAATACAATACATCAAATCTTAGATATAACCACTAAACCAATGATTGTAGATGGAGATACTGGTGGACTTATAGAACATTTTCCTTATACTGTAAAAACTCTTGAAAGATTAGGAATCTCTGCAATTATAATTGAAGATAAAATTGGATTGAAGAAAAATTCTTTATTTGGAACAGAAGTAGAACAAACACAAGATACTATAGAAAACTTTTCAAAGAAAATTGCTGCAGGTAAAAATGCTCAAGTTACAAATGAATTTATGATCATAGCAAGAATTGAGAGTTTAATATTAAAACAAGGAATGGAAGATGCACTGAAAAGGGCAAAAGCATACATTGAAGCAGGCGCAGATGCAATAATGATTCACAGCAAAGAAAAAGAACCAAATGAAATCTTAGAATTTTGTGAACATTATTCTAAATTTGAAAATAAAAAACCTTTAGTCGTAGTTCCAACAACTTACAGCCAAGTTACTGAAAAACAACTAGAAACTATGGGAGTTAATGTTGTTATATATGCAAATCATTTGTTAAGAAGTTCTTATCTTACTATGAAAAAAACAGCAGAATTAATTTTAGCTTGTGATAGAGGTAAAGAAGCAGAAGAAAACTGTGTATCTATCAAGGAAATTTTAAATTTAATTCCTGGAGGAAATTAAATGCTTAATTGTAACAATCTATATAATATTTTTGAAGATAATGGATTAACTTTCTTTACAGGAGTTCCTGATTCAACATTTAAAGATTGGATGGAATTTTTATCAGACAAAGAAGGTCTTACAAATAGAATTGTTTCAATTGAAAGAGAAGCAATAGGTTGGGCTGCAGGTTATCATGCTTCAACTGGAAAAATTGGTGTTGTTTATATGCAAAATTCTGGTTTAGGCAATGTAGTAAATCCAATAACTTCTCTAGCAGATCCAGAAATATATAATTTACCTCTGCTTTTAATGATTGGATGGAGAGGAGAACCAAATAAACACGATGAACCTCAACATAAAAAAATGGGTAGAATAACTTTACCTTTACTTGATGTTTTAGAAATTCCTTATAAAATTCTTCCAGATAATTTACAAGATGCTAAACAAATTATAAAAGAAATGAAACAAATTGCAGAAAAAAGAAGTGCTCCTGTTGCTTTAATAGTAAAAGAAGGAACCTTTGAAGAATATAAATCTAAAAATCCTATAAAAACAAATTATGAATTATTAAGAGAAGAGGCAATTAAATCTATAATTGATAATTTAAATGGAAGCGAAGTAATCGTTTCTACAACAGGAAAAGCTTCAAGAGAATTGTTTGAATACAGAGAAGAATTAAAACAAGGCCATAATAAAGACTTTTTAATGGTTGGTTCTATGGGATTAGCTTCTTCTTTTGCAGCAGAAATTGCACTTCAAAAACCAAATAAAAAAATATTAATTTTTGATGGAGATGGAGCAGCAATTATGAGTGCTGGAAATCTATCTACTATCGGATATTATTCACCAAAAAATCTTTACCATATAATTTTTGATAATAATTCATATGATTCAACCGGCGGACAACCCACAACGTCTTCAACTCTCAATTTTGAAAAAATGGCTTTAGCTTGTGGATATAAATCTGCAAAAGTAGTAGAAACAAAAGAAGATTTGATTAAAACTGTAAAAAATTTAACAGATTTAGAAGGACCTTACATGCTCATCGTAAAAACAAAAAGAGGAGCGAGGAAAAATTTAGGAAGACCTACAATAGCTCCAGTAGATAATAAGAAAGCTTTTATGGAATTCTTAAATAAAGCTTAAATGAATCAAACAGAATATATTGGATTTGGATGTATAGATAAATTTAGAGAGATTTTATCTTTTGAGAAACCTAAAAAAATATTTTTAGTTACAGGAAAAAATTCTTATAGGGTTTCTGGAGCTGAAGCTAAATTAGAAATCTTAAATCCTTATTGTTCAACTACAAGATTTTCTGATTTCTCTCCAAGTCCAAAATTATCAGATCTTGAAAAAGGTTTAAAATTATTCAAAGAAGATAATTATGATTTAGTTGTGGCTGTTGGAGGAGGAAGTGCTATTGATATGGCAAAATTAATTAATATTTTAGCAGCTCAACCAGGAAATCCAGTTCAATATTTAAAAAATGAAAATGAAATTATATTCAAACCTAAAAAACTTGTAGCAATACCTACTACTGCTGGAAGTGGAAGTGAATCAACTCATTTTGCAGTTATTTACATAGATGGAATAAAATATTCTCTTGCTCATGAAAGTATATTACCAAGATATAGTATTGTTGATCCAAATTTAGCTTTAACTTTATCTCCAAGAGAAGCAGCTTCTTGTGGAATGGATGCCTTAGGTCAAGCTATTGAATCTTATTGGAATATTAATTCTACAGAAGAATCTAAAAAATATTCTAAAGAAGCAATTTCTCTTATAATAAATAATTTTTCTGATTCTATGAATAATATACGTAGAAATCCAAAATTAGCAATGGCAAAAGCAGCACATTTAGCAGGAAAAGCAATTAACATCACAAAAACTACTGCTTCACATGCAATATCTTATCCTTTGACTTCTCGTTTTAATATACCTCATGGACATGCTGTAAGTCTAACTCTGGGAGAAATGTTAGTTTATAATTCAAATGTAACTAAAGAAGATTGTTTAGATAAAAGAGGAGTTGATTATGTTAAAAAAACAATAAATGAAATTGTTAAATTATTAGATTCAAAAGATGTAGAATCTGCTAGATCTAAAATTAATAGCTTGATGGAGGAAGCAGGACTTGAAACAAAATTGTCAGAATTAAAAGTTTTTGATAAAGATATTATAATAAAAGAAGGTTTTAATACAGAAAGAGTAAAAAATAATCCTAGACGATTAACAGAAGAAAATTTAAGAAAACTTTTAAATACTCTAGAATGAGGCAGAGCATTTAAATATTTTTCCTAATACAAAATATAATACAAAATGAAAGTAATGTTAGTTTATCCGAATGATAGAATGGATGGTTTAGTAGGTATTGGTATACCCTTACTATCTGCACATCTTAAGAAAGCTGGGCATCAAGTAAAACTTTATGATACTACTTTTTTTGATACTGGAAAAGCTGTTGGAGATTCTTTTAGAGAAAGTTTAGGACAAGTTACTCCTGTTGATCTTGAAAAGTATGGAGTTAAAAGAAAAACAGTTACAATGGATGAACTTAAATCTGATTTTAGAAAAGCAGTTTTAGATTATCATCCTGATTTAGTTGGTTTTTCTTCTTTAGAAATGTCCTATGATCAAGGTTTAGAACTTGTAAAAGGAATACAAGATATACCTGTTCCTAAAATATTTGGGGGAGTATATCCTACTTTTGCTCCAAGAGTTGTTTTCAAAGAACCTTCAATTGATATGATTGGTGAAGGGGAATGCGAAGAAATGCTTCCAGAATTAGCAACTGCTTTAGAAAAAGGATATGATATTACTAAAATATTAAATCTTATTGTAAAAAAAGATGGAAAAATTTACAGATCTGGAGAAGTTATAAATTTAGAAGATTTACCAACAGGAAATACTATCTACGGAGAAAATACTGGACTAAGAAGACCTCCAACAAATCTTGAAACTCTTTTAGCACCAGATTATTCTATTTTTGATGATAGAAGATTCTGGAAAAGAATGGGTGGAAAAGCTGTAAGAACTGTTGCTTTTGAATTAAGCAGAGGATGTCCTTTTTCATGCACTTTCTGTTGCATTCCAGTATTCCAATATCAACATAAAGAATCTATAAAAAAATATAGTGAACATACAGGTATAAGTGAAGAACAATTAAAAAAAGAATATCCATATAGAAGATACAAACCTATACCTTCTTTTATTTCTGAAGTTGAAGATTTAATAAAAAATCATGGATTAGATTATGTTTATTTCACAGATGAAAGTTTCTTATCAATGACTCCTGATAGATTCAAAGAATTTATAGATCAATACAAAAAAAGAATATATTTACCTTTCTTCATAGAAGCAAGAGTAGAAACAGTAAAACCTGGATATGCAGAAGCTTTAGAATCTGCTGGATGTGAAGGAGTAGCAATGGGTGTTGAAAGTGGAAGTATTGAACTAAGAAAAAATCTATTAAAACGTTTTATGTCTGATGAACAAATTATTAATGCTTTCAAAGAATTTGAAAAAACAAAAATAAGGGTCTCTGCTAATAATATTATTGGTTTTCCTGGAGAAACAAGAGAAGATATAATGAAAACAATTGAATTAAACAGAAAAATTCATCCTAATAATACAATTGTTAATGCATTTAGACCATATTCTGGAACAGAGTTAAGAAGAGTGTGTATTGAAAAAAATTTAATTCCTGCAGGAGAGAGGGCAGAAGACAATAGGATTTATGGAGCTTTTAATAACGGAGCTTTAACTGCTGAAGAACTTGAAGGTATAAGAAGAGTTTTTAATTTGTATGTGAAATTACCAAAAGAAAGATGGGATGATATTAAAAAAGCTGAAAGAGATGATAAAATGTTACAATCTTTAAGAGAAGAGTTTTTTAAATAATTAGATTCTAGTATTTTTCTTTAAAACTATTTTTCTTAAAATTCCAAAGTAATGTCCAAAATATTTTACAGTATAAAAAATAGGCAAGAATACTATAAATGGAATATAAGGATCTTTTATAAAATGTCTTACTGATTTTCCAACTACATAAAATGGAAATAATGGTAAAGATAACAAAGTTAAATATGGTCTTTTGAAAGAAGCTCCAATCCAAGCAGCCTGAGCAAAAGATTCTTTTAAAGATTCTGGATTAAAATGAGATATTGTTGTATGAACTATCTTAGTTTTTATTTTTGTTTTATCATATATTGATTGGTCATCTGCATATCCTCTTTTAGGATCAAATCCTCCTGCTTTTAAAAATACTTGTCTTGAAGTTAAAGCAGCAGTTGTATTTTCTGTTTCATTAATGTCTCTAGGTTCTCTTTCTCCCCAACCTCTTGCCCAAATCTTATCTGCATTTGCAATGTCTTCTCTTGATTGTACTGTTCTAAGAGCCTCTCCTTTAATTATTGGTGTTGCTAAATCTTTTATGTAATCTTTTCCATAAATATGATCAGATGCCCAAAACATTAATATTTCTCCTTTTGTGTGTTTGAAACCAGTATTCCATGCAATTCCTGGTCCAGATTGTGGTTGTTGAAGAAGAGTTACTTTTGGAGCAAATTTTCTAACAATTTCTGCGGTCTTATCTTTGCTTCCATCATCAACAATAAAAATTTCAATAGGTTTGTAAGATTGATTTAATAAAGAATTTAGACAAACTTCTATATGTGCTTCTTCATTATGTGCTGGAAGTACAATCGATATTAACGGATTTTTCTTTTTCATTTAAAATACCCTCGTCTTTATTTTTTCAGCTAATAATTTAAATTGTCCTCTACCAATATATCCCATTGCTTTAGGGATTGAAGCCATTATAAACTTTCTTCTTTCAATACGTTTTGTTAATCTAACTAATTTAGCAGGATTTTTTCTTATCTCTTCATTATTATAATATTTATAAATTAATTTCTTAGAATATCCTTGTGAGGCAAGATAGTATAAACTATTCCAAAATAAATCTGTATTTGAAAATTGTTGTGAAAATTTATCATGCCATCTGAAATATTCCATATTTTTATTTTCTTCCAAATCTTTTTCAGTGATAAGTCCGCCTTTTAGTGCCATTTCTGTTAATTTATTTGGGAAATATAATAACGTATATGTAAGTAAATATATTGGTTTAGGTAATCTCATTAACAAATCTAGATTTTCTTTTTTATCTGCTTCAGTTTCATATGGAATTCCTAAAATCAAATCAGCCATAATCCTAATTTTATATTTATTTAAAATTGTAACTGCATTAACAATACTTTCATTGGATTCAAATCTATTACAAATTTCTTTTCTAACTCTTTCTGAACCACTCTGTATTCCCATATTAACTTCAAATAATCCTGCATCTTGTAAAATTCTTATAGACTCATCACTAACACAAAGAGGATGAACATAACAATAAAATGGAAGATTAATATGTTGTTTGTATAAAGGTCCGAATTCTTTAACCCATTCTAAGTCTGAAGAGAAAACATCATCAACGAAATATATTTTTTTAATAGATGGCCAGGTTTTCTTTGCTAATATTAATTCATCAATTACATTTTTAACGCTTCTTCTTCTGAGATATTTACCTTTTCCATGGAAAATTTCCTTGAAAGCACCACAATTACAAAATGAACAATTGAAAGGACAACCTCTTGAAGTCATAATTGAATAAACTACTTGATGATCTGGGAATGGATTTACAGTTGAACATTTCCCATTTTCTATATAAAATTTATTTGTATCAGAATAATCAGGGAATGGAATTTTATCAAGATTTTCTTCTAATTTTCCTAAACTATTTTTAATTATCTTTTTTCCGTCTTTAATCCAGACACTATTAACTTTTTTAATAGATTTTCCTTTGTTTAATAACTCAGCAATTTCTACTATTACATTTTCTCCTTCACCTATGCAAACCATATCTGCATATTTTAAACAATTCAAAGGTTTTAATGTAGGATGAACTCCTCCCCAAATTACTTTAGTATTAACTTCTTTTTTTATTTCTTCAGTTAATTTCTCAGCAATTTTGAAAAATCTAGATCTTAAACTAATTCCTACTAACTCTGGTTGGATTTCTTTAATTTTATCCACTAGAAGTTTAATTTCTTCGTCTTTTATATGAGATTCATTTTCAGATTTAAGAAAAATACCATATATATCTATTCCTTTATCAGCAAGAATTTTATGCATAATTCTATGTCCAATAGATAATGGATCATACAATGAAATCATTACAATTTTAACCATTTTAATTTTTCTCCATTTTTATGAAAACATAATGAGGATGAAGCTTGTCTTTTTTATCAACATGCATTTTAAGTAAGGTCATTGGGCTGTTTTTTTCAACTAAAATCTTTTGTTTTTTTGGACTAGCGTAATATGTGCAAAGATTTCCAAAATCTTGTTTTTCATATTTGTATTTAGAAAAAATAGTCCCTTTAAATATGTTTCTAAGAATAAATTTTGGTCTAAATTGTTTCAATAAAGCTCTTGGATTATGAGAACTATAGACGAAGATTCCTCCATTTTTTAAAACCCTTGAAATTTCCTTAATTGCTAAAATTCTTTTTTCTTCTGGGAAGATATAATCCATTCCATTATAAGAGAAAAAAACTACATCAAAGGTTTTATCAGGAAAATCTAATTTACAAGCATCTCCTACTATAAATTTAATCTTAGAATATCTTTTTTTTGCAAGATCAACCATTCCTTTTACAATTTCTACACCAATAACATTATATTTTTTATCTGCAAGATATTTTGTTGTTCTTCCACATCCACAACCTAAATCTAAAATCTTTCCTTTGAAATATTCTTCAATTAATTTTTGTTCAGAAGGAGTTATATATTCAATACCATAATGTGTTATAGATTCGTCTGTTTCGTAAGCTTTTTTATTTTCTTCGTCTGGGTTCATTTTATAGGGGTCTTCCTTTTATTCTATCCCAGGTCCATCTAGCAACTTTTACATTCCTTATTAATTTTCTTCCAATTGCTAATGGAAAAGGATAATCTTTTTTGTAATAAACTACTTCCCCCCATCTTTCTTTGAATTTGTTTACTCCAACCAAATGTCCTTGTGCATTTATCTGCCATCCACCTAGATCAAATTTTTTATATCCTTTATTTTTAGCCCAGGTAAGACAATTCCAATAAAGTAAATTATTTGGCTGAGAATTGAGATATTCTCGTAAAGAAGCATTGATGTAAAGTCTTGGAATCTCTTTATCATACATATCTGTAAAAAATATTCCTGCTCCTGCAATTATTTTCCCTTCTTTTTCACAAATAAATAAAACCGCAGTGTTCTTTTTTAATTCTTCAAGTGAATCGGGATTTATTCCACCTTCAATTACTGTTTTTTTGTAAACTTCATAAAAATTATTCCACTCTTCATCTGAACTTATTTCTCTTACAGTTAATCCTTCATTCTTTGCTTTGTTTAATCCCCATCTTGCATCTTTTTGTAAATTTTTAAGTATATCTTCTTCTGAAGGTTCTATATTTACTATTACCGTTGCATTTATGTCTTTCATCTTAACTTTCTCACCAAAGCTCTTAACCATTCTTCTGCAATTTTGGATTTGGATATTGGTAAATCATAATCGTGTAAATTAACTGAGAAAAAATTGTAATGCATTACTGCTAAATTGTTAATTTTACAAAGATTGTTTAGATAATCATCGTATTTATACCAACCAAAAGTTATTCCATCAATTTTAAAATACTTAGATAAACATTTCATTCCTGTATCTAACATTTCTGCTTTAGCTTTTTCAGATACGTCTTTGGTATGAATGCTTACGTGCAGATGTATACCTGTTGAAAAGCCATAAACTTTTTGTAATTCTGCTAATTCTACATATCTTTTAGTTAAAATTTTGTTCAATTCCTCTTTTGAACCTCTAAATCCCAAGACAGAGTATTGATATTCATATTGCGGTGGCATAACAAACACATGAGATTCCTTTCCATGTACTTTTAGAAATTCTGTTAAATTATTCCAATTAGTATCATTCCAAATCTTTTCTGTATGTATTAAATATCTCTTAATCTTACTCATGCCCCCCACATCAAATATATGCCACTTCTTTACTTAAGAACTATAAGCCCAAAAATTTATAAAGTTTATTATTGCCTATAAAATCACTGTTTAAAGGGTTATAAAATGCTAAGTTTGTTCGTTCCATGTTATAATGAAGAAAGATGTTTGGAAGATAATACTAAGAAGATTTTAGCTGTTTTAAGAGATTATAAAAAACAAGACCCTAAATTTTCCTTTGAAATTAATATAGTAAATGATTGTTCTAAAGACAGAACTAAAGAGATAGCAGATAAATTATCTAAAGACTTTAAAGAGATAAGAGCCATACATTATGAAGGTGTAAAACCAACAAGAAGAGAAAATTTGATAAGAAGTTTTGCATTAGCAAAAGGAGATATTCTTGCTTTTACAGATGCGGATTTATCTACAGATATTATAGACTTACCAAAATTATATTCTATGGTTACTAAGAAAAATGTAGTTATTGGAGATAGATACAATGAATCAAGCAATGCAAAGAGAAGTACAAAAAGATATTTTATAAGCAAATTTTTCAATTATCTTACTAAATCTTTATTTTTTGATTTTACTATGGGAAGCAGAGATCATTTTTGTGGATTCAAGGCATTCCATAAAGATACAATAAATCATATTGTACAATATACTGGTGTTGGAAACAAAATGAGAAGCATGTTTTGGGATGCAGAAATGTTAGTTTATGCAAACAGATTAGGATATAGTATAGATGTAATTCCAGTTAGATGGCAGGAAATGAGATGGTCAAAATTAAATATTCCTAGAGAATCTAAAATATTCTTATATATGTTCAAACTCTGGTGGAAATTAAAATGGACGAAGTTAACAAAGAATGGCTTCAAGGCAGATTAAACTTTTATTTCAAATATAAAAGAAAAATTGTAGAGGGTTTGATAGAAGGTAAATGTTTGAATGTTGGTTGTGGTGGTCATCTAATTAAAAACGCAGTAAACATTGATAAAGATGCAACTAAATTACCTTACAAAGATAATTCTTTTGACACAGTAATATTATCTGATGTTATTGAACATATTGAAGATTGGCAAAAAGCATTAACTGAATCTATAAGAGTTTCAAGCAAAAAAGTTATTATTACTGTTCCTGCATATCAATGGCTTTGGTCAAATTATGATAAATCTCTTGGTCATTACAGAAGATATTCTTCAAAAGACATAAAAGAATTCTTCAAGAAAAACAATGTAAATTGTGATTATAGAATTAAATTTCTTTTTGGACCTTTGCTTCCTCTTTATTATATTAGAAAATTCACTTCTGGAAAAACGCCAGATTTATCAAGCTCAGTTAATTCACTTTTTTATGGAATATCGCATATCAGATTGCCTTTTGGACCAACAATGTTAGTGGAGATTAAAAAATGTTAGTAAGATTAAGAAAAATGTTTGGACAGAGAAGATATCTTAAAAGACCCAGTCAAATAATAAACTATTTTACTTGTAAAGTTAAATCCATGGAATTAGCTGTGACTTATGCTTGCAATCAAAATTGTCCTGGATGTTATGCTGGTGATTTAAAAGATCCTGCTTTCTTGACTCAAGAACAAGTTAAAGATATTGTTAAAAAATATAAACCATTTCATATTAATATTACAGGTGGGGAACCTTTACTTAGAAAAGATATTTGTGAAATAATAGAAGCAATTCCTAAAGGAGTTGTAGTAAGTATGGTTACAAATGGAGTTTTACTTACAGAAGAAAAATTAAGAAACTTAAAAAAAGCTGGACTTAACACTTTACAATTGAGTTATGGTAAAAATTACATAAATAAATTAGATATTGTTAGATCTGCTGCTAAAGGAATAAATGTTTGTTTAAGTGTTACAAATACAAAACCTAATAGAGAATATATTGAACAAGCAATGATAGAAGCAAGAAAAAGCAACTGGCATGTTCTATGGAATGTTCCTTCTGGAAGTTTGGTTAAACTTTTTGATAGAGAAACTTATTTCAAATACAGAAATGATCCTATTGTAAGAGAAGATAACATGTTCTGGGCTGGATGGAATACTTGTCCTGCAGGAAAACATAAAATATACGTGACTGCAAAAGGAGAATTAATGCCTTGTGATAGGTTACATAAAGTATATCCTGATTTAAAGACAATGAGAAAAGATTTCAAGAACAAGGTTTATTGCAATAGAATAGAAGATTTAAAAGCTTAATTTAAAATGGAAAAAGGTAAAAAAGAGATAGTTTATATTTTTGGATTGGGGTGGTTATCAAAGTTTATAACTTATTTACTTTTATTAGTATTAG
This sequence comes from Candidatus Nanoarchaeia archaeon, assembly GCA_028716945.1. Taxonomy (GTDB): domain Archaea; phylum Nanobdellota; class Nanobdellia; order SCGC-AAA011-G17; family JAFCDX01; genus JAQUOT01. The sequence continues at coordinate 108,393 of JAQUOT010000001.1, read as the reverse complement.
CTAATTATTATGCAGTATCTTCTTATGGGAAAATATCTTTTGTACTATCAATCTTTAATTTGGTTCTTTTTTTTAGTGTAATGGGTCTTCCTAATCTATTAGTTCCTTGGATGATTAATAAAAAAGATGTTTCGTCTGTTTTTTATTTTTTAATTATTTTAAATGTAATATTTTTCATAGCAGGTTTATTTATTTCAATTAGTTATAGTTGGGTACTTCCTTTTGTTATTGCTTTACCTTTTTTACTTTTTAATGGAATTGGATCTGCTATCCTTTGTATGCAATATAAATATCATTTATTAAGATTTTTTAATCTTGCATGGATAATAATAACTTTAATTTTCGTTTTTCTTCTAAAAGATTTAGATAAATTAGGGATTACATTAGGGTACTCTTTGGGGTATTTATTTTCTTCCTTGGGAATTATTTATTTAACAAGAAAAGAACTTTTGAAAATAATATTAGATGTAAAGCTTAAATTTCCTGTTGTATTCGAATATATTAAAAAAGGGTTGATAATCTCTATCATTGCTGTTTCTGTTTCTATTATGGGTTGGATAGACACGATAATTTTAGGAGCCTTATCAACATTCGAAAACGTAGCTAAATATGGTATTGCTAGCGCTATTTCAAATATCGTTCCTGCAATTCCTGCTGCAATCTCTTTATTTTTACTTACAAGAATATCTGAATTAAAAAACTCAAAAAGATCTAAAAATATTTTGAATCGTGCATCAAGAATATCTTATTCTTTTTCTTTGTTATTAACAATTTTTATTGCTTCCATTATGCCTTTGTTAATAAAAATATTTTTCCCAAAATATATTGGTATTGAAGTATATGCTATAATACTATCTATAGGTATGTTATTCTTTACATTTTGGATTCTTTCAAGTACATATTTGTCAGGAAAATTAGAACCAGGAAAATCTTTATTTTCAATTGTTGCTGCAGCTTCATTAAATATAATTTTAGATATAGTTTTAATACCTAAATATGGTTTGTTTGGTATTTGTTTTGCTACATTACTAGCAAACATACTTGCTTTTACTTTATTAAGTTTAAAGATAGGGCATTTAAAGAATTTTATATGGGTTTATCCTTTGTCTTTTACAATATTATTAGCTTATTATCTAAAATATTATGGATTAATCTTAATTCTTTTAGTAATACCTTTATTATTTTTATTAAAATTAATAACAATTGAGGATATAAAGGTAGTTTTAAAAACAGTAAATTCTATAATAAGGTTTAAATAATTTTCTCCTCTACGAATATTAATGGTAAAAATAGGTATTATTGGGGGTTCTGGGTTGGATAATCCAGGTTTATTGAATGATTACAAAGAAGTTAGTGTAAAAACTCCATATGGATCACCAAGTTCTAAATTAGTTTGTGGAAAAATAAATAATGTTGATGTTGTTATTTTATCCAGACATGGAAAAGATCATACTATCATGCCTACAAATGTAAATTCTCAAGCAAATATTTTTGCTCTTAAAAAATTAGGTTGTACTCATATAATTGCTACAACTGCTTGTGGTTCTTTAAATAAAAAAATAAAACCAGGAACTTTAGTATTGCCTAATCAATTTATTGATAGAACAACTAAAAGAAAACAAACTTTCTTTGAAAAAGGAAAAGTATGTCATATATCTATGGAAGAGCCTTTTTGTAGAGCTTTGAGATTATTAATTGGACAAACAATAAAAGAATTAAAATTAGATTATCAAACTGATAAGACTGTTGTTACAATTGAAGGTCCAAGATTTTCTTCAAGAGCAGAAAGTTTAATGAATCAAAAATTTGGTGGAGATATTGTTAATATGTCAACTGTTCCTGAAGTTGTTTTAGCTAGAGAAGCAGGTTTATGTTATCAAGCTATTGCAATGGTAACTGATTATGATTGTTTTATGGAGCATAAAGAGAATGTTAGTTGGGAGCAAATATTTAATACTATGAAAAAAAATGCAGACAATGTTAAAAATATTTTAGTTAAAGTTATTGAAAAAATAAATTATGATCATTGTATTTGTAGAGATTCTTTAAAGAGTGCGTTGGTTTAATTTTGAATAATTTTTAATATATTTGAAACAAAAAATTTTGAGTTTCTTAAAGATTCTTCAGCAGGTCCTTTATTTGCTTGGGGTATTGTTTTATAAGTAAAGTCTCCCCTCTTTCCTTTTTCTACTTTAAATATTTCAAGTAATTCATCTGCTTTTACAACCATTTCTTTATATATTTTTAATAATTTTACATCAAGAAGACCATTGTCAATTAAATTAATTTTGAATTCTTCAAATGTTTTTTTATGAACCTCTGGAGAAGAAGTTTTTATCCCTTTAGTTAATAAAATTGCTTTTGCTGCATAAAAAATAGCATAATAAGAATGAGATATTACAGAACTATAAAAAGTCATATTTTCAGGAATCTTAAATTCTTCCTTTAATTTATTGTCTTCTGAGAGTTTCTTTAGAGATTCTGCTATTGATATTTCATTATTGGATCTGTCCATAAAAATTTCAACCATTGAATCCATTTTCCATTACCTCCTTTATTAATTTTATATAAGTTTGTCCTTCTGTTAAGATTAAACAATTTTTAGCAATCTCTTTCCCATAATTGTTTTCTTTATTTAAAAGCATTTCTTTATATTCAGAGTGTTTGAATACATAAAGATGAATTTGTGGAATATTAAGTTCAGCTAGTTGAGATAATTCAGCATAGACTTTTTTAGATTCACATAAATCTTCTATTAAAATAACGATATCTATGTCTGACTTTTTTGTTTGTTTTTCATTAGCATAACTTCCAGTAATAAGAAAGATATAATTTTTATATAAAATTTTATCCATCAATTTTTGTAGATTATTGTAAGGGATGTATTTTTTGTTCCATCCAAAATATTCTAAAACAAATCCGGAAAAAATCCTGGCTTTTGTTGAAGCAAGATTTAATGAATAAATTGGCAAGTGACTTACATATTCTTGTTTTATAATTTTATCTTTAACGAATTTTTTAAGAACGTTTTCAATATAACTTCTAGATTTCTTTTTGGATACTTTTTTTAATTCTGTGAAAGTATATTTTTTCCAGGGTTCTTTTGCAAAACAATATAATATATCTGATTCTTTCTTTATCATTATTACCTCTTTTTAGGGATAGATATACCTATATTTAGGTATTTATAAATCTTTTGATTTTCTTAAAGAGTTAGATTTATATATGACCCTCTTGGTATGGTTTAAAATGAAAAAGATATTATTAATTTTAAGTTTATTATTTGTAATTGGTTTAGTAAATGCTTCTAATGAAACCTTTAAAGAAAATTTTGGTGAAACAACTTGTGTTGAAAATGATTATAATTTTACTGAATGGTCTAAATGCGTAGAAGGTGGAAAAGCAGTAAGAAGTTATACTTTACTTGATAATCATTGTAGAGTAAATGAAAAAGTATATGTTCCTGAAATTGAAAAAGATTGTTTTTATGTTACTGAAGAACCAGTGTATAAATCCATAGAATCTATTACAGGAGAAACTGTTGTTGAAACACAAGAAAAGAGTTTTTTTAGTAGTATTTGGAATTGGTTTAAAGGATTATTTTCTTAAAAGGTTAGATTTATATAGACCAAATGAAGTAAAGGAATAAAAAGATTTAAATACTATTAAATTGAATAAATAGATAACCTATATACTTAAGTGTGTAGATTAGGGGTAAAACAAAAATGAAAAATTTAAAATTTATATTAGGACTTTTTATTCTATTAGTAATGCCTTTAACATTAGCTCACCCTGTACTTATGGGAGATTGTGATGGGAATGGTGTTCTTGAATTACCTGATAGGTTATGTATGAATTTAATCATGGCTAATCAGATGCCCGATTGTTATATTACAAATTGTGCTAATTTTGATTTTGATGGCAATGGTATATTTGAGGTTGTAGATAATAATGCTTTTAAATTAGTATTTGCGCGCCAAACTATGACCTATTGGATTCATGATTTAGATAATGATGGATTCGATTCAACTGATGCAACCGGTGCAATAGTAGATTGTAATGATGGAGATGCAACAATATATCCTGGCGCAACAGAAACATGTAACAATATAGATGATAATTGTGATGGTTCAATTGACGAATCTTTAACTAAAGCAGCAGATAATATCGCTGGAGAATGTTTAGCTAATACTCAAACTTGTTCAGCAGGAATATGGTCTGATGATTTAACAAATTATATACCTATAGCAGAAATTTGCGATGCAAAAGACAATGATTGTAATGGTCTAATAGATGATGGATTAGTATTTTCTAATTATTATGAAGATATTGATGCAGATGGATATGGAAATTTAGCAGTAACACAAAATGCTTGTGCATTAGTACTAAATTATGTTTTAGATAGTACTGATTGTATAGATAATGATGGAAATATACATCCTGGTTCAACTATGTGTGGATCTATAGATTATAATTGTGATGGAAATGTGGATGTTTGTCCAGCTACAACTTCATCTAGTGGTGGAGGCGGCGGTGGCGGAAGTTCAAGAGGTAAAGCAAAACAAGTTACAAATATAGTAACACCTGTTGTTCCAATCCCAATTATAGAAGAACCTAAACAAGAGCCTGTTCAAGAAACACAAGAAAATAATGCAGTTACAGGTGCAGCAACAACTGATGCAGGAAATAATGGAACAAGCGGTTTAACCCTTGGTTTAATACTTTTGGCATTAATTGTAGTAGCAGGTTTATTTTACTGGAAGAAATTTAAATAATTTCTTTCTTTTCATTTATTTTTTTAGTTAAATTTATATATTTTTAGGTACTAATTCTTTTATGACAAATTTAGAGATTAAATCACTGAATGAATTTAATAGAATCTATCTTCCAAAAGATTATGAAAAGCAAAGATTATCAAAAATGACTCCGGGGCAGTATGGAGAATATCTATCTAATCAATTTTTAAATAACATAAGGAAAGCTTTAAAAGGTATTTAGTTTTGCATTTAAAATGAGTTTAATCACAAAAATAGAACAAAGTTTAATTGAAAAACATTTATTGTATAATTCTGCTAGAGGTTCTGGTAATGGAGAAGAAGTTCAAATAGTTCATTTTAATGTTTTTCCTCAAGTAGGTTTATACAATTTATATAATTTACATTGTTTTTTTAATTATGTAAGAAAGGATTTGGAACCTACTACAGAAAAAGATTTTGATATAGAAGAAGGTAAGTTAATTTTAGGAATAATGAACTTTCAAGAAAAATTAGGAACTTTAAAAGAAGTAACTACTAAAATATCAAGTATAAAATTAAAAAGTAATGATTTTATTCACTTTTATCCAAGATTAAAAACGTTGGAAAGACCGGTTAAAACTTCTGAACAAAAAAATATTTTATCTTTTCTTAGTATTGATTTATATCCTAGTAAACTGATTTATGCAGATTTATTCTCTGGAAGAAAGAAGGAAATAACTGTAAATGATCTTAAAAAATACGAATCAGAAGAATTAACAAGGTTTATGGAAGGGTTACATATTTCAAAGAAGGAAGCAAAACAGATGCTCAGGGAGCAAATAGCGTTTCTAGGTATAAACTTATAAATTCTTTAATTTAAACTTTTATTAATTGTTTATTCTCTAGAACTTCTAAGTCTTGAATCAACAATTTATAATTCAATTTGTTTTATTTCTTTTTCTGATTTAATTACTTCGATTTTCTTATTTGTTTCATCACCTATGAAATAAGTTACACCCTTATCAAAATAACATTCAATATACCCTTTTTTATTGATTAAAAACCAAATTATTTGTTCATAATATTCTGGAGTACATCCCATATAATACCCCTTCCCAAGACGTTTTTCTCCAGTTTTAATCTCTTTTTTACTAATTAAACTTTCAGCAAATTTTTTTGCTTCAACTAAATCTTTTTCAAATCCTTCTCTTTCTATTTCTTTTGTTAAAAGAGTTTCTTCGTGTTCTCCTTCATGCCAATCATATTCTATTTTAAAAATATTTAAATTTTTCTTATTCATATTTTAATTCCTCTTTTAAATATTTTTTAAGGTTTAAAATATTAATAAACTCTATTTCACAGTTTTCCTTTTTAATTGTTTTTTCTTTTCCTTTATAAAATATAATCAAGGCTTTTTTAGGTTTATATTCTTTTATAAAAGAAATTAAACTCTTTTCTATTTTCTCTGGATTTGATATTTTTATTTCAAGAGGGATTATGTTATTATTGTGCTCTAAAACAAAATCCACTTCTGCGTTTGATTTAGATCTCCAGTACTTTGGAATAAAATTCATTTTAATTAATTCACTTAATACGTAATTTTCAAATAACCCCCCATTAATTTCATTTTTGAATTCTCGACATATATAATTTTTTAATCCACAATCAATAAAATAAATTTTTGGTTGTTTTACAATTTCTTTTAATTTATTTTTAAAAAATGGAGAAACTATAAAAACTAAATTGCTCTTTTCCATCGCGTCTAGATACTTTTTGATAGTTTGAAAGGAAAGATTAATATTTTTAGCTATACTTTCATATGAGATTAAACCTCCAACAGAAATAGAGATATATTTTGTAAATTCTTCTAAAGATTTTATGTTTTCTATTGAAAAATTTTGTGCAATATCTTTTAGGAGCATAGTTTCATATAAATCTTTAAGTATAATTTTTTTAATTTCTATTTCTTCAGTTAAAACCGCTTTTGGATATCCTCCATAAGTTGAATGTTCCCAAATTAATCTTTCAATTATTTTTTCATTAAATTCTTTTTGTTTTTTTGCAATTAAAAATTCTTTTAAGGAAAAAGGAAATAATTTTAAAATAGAAACTCTTCCCACAAGAAAAGATAAAACCTCTTTTTTTAAAATCAATTCAGAAGAGGAAGTAATCCATAATTTATGTCCTTTATCTGCAAGATATTTTAAATTTTTTCCGGCTTCTTTACAATAATGAACTTCGTCTAATATTGTAATTTCATTTCCTTCTACATATTGTTTTTCAAATTTTTTAATATCTTCTTCAAATAAATTTCTTGCATCAGGATCATCAAAAAGAATATATTTTGTTTTTAAGTTTTTGACTTGTTCTTTTAAAAATGTAGTTTTACCAGCTTGACGAGGTCCAACTAAAGCAATGATAGGATAATGGTTTTTAATTTTATCAAAATCCTCTTTAATTTCTCTTTCAATATAATTTTCCATATTAAGATGAATATAACCTTATATATAAATCTTACTATTCCTTAACTCTAGTTTAACTTTAGGGTAACTATTCCTTAACTCTAGTTTAATTTTAGTATTTTTGGTGCTTTTTCTATGTAAACTCCCAGTTTATATATGTAAACCATTAATTTATAAATTCTTTAATTCTATCAAATTTATGTTAGTGGATTCGCATTGCCATCTAGACTTTTTCCCAGAAGAAGAAATATCTGTTATTGTAAAAAGATTTCCAGGAATAATAATCCAAAATGCAGTTGATATTAATTCTATGAAAAAATCATTAATAATAGCAAAGAAATATTCTAATGTTAAATTAGCTTTTGGTGTTTATCCAACAAGAGCTTTAGAATTAAGTGAAAAAGACTTTGAAAAAGCATTATCTTTCATAAGAGAAAATAAAGACAATATAATTGCTTTAGGTGAAATAGGATTAGAATACAAAGAAAGTCAAGAAAGAGAAAAACAAATAATTAATTTAAAAAAATTACTAAAATTGGCAGAAGAAATAAAAAAACCTTTAATTATACATTCAAGAAAAGCAGAATTAGAAGTTCTAGAACTATTAAAAAATTCAAAAGTTAAAATAGTTTTGCATTGTTTTAATGGAAACACAACAGCAGTAAGAACAGCTTTAGAATATGGATTTTATTTTTCTGTTCCAACTAATATATCAACTTCAAAAAACTTAAAAAAATTAGTAAAAATAGTCCCTATAGACAGAATTCTAACAGAAACAGATGCTCCTTATCTAAGTCCAATAAAAGGTCAAAGAAATGAACCTTTGAATGTTAAACATACAATAAAAGTAATTGCAGAAATAAAACATATTACAGAAGAAAACGTAGAAGAGCAAATATACAGGAATTATAAATTAATCTTTGAATAATTTGTCATAGATTTCGTCTTTAGGAATTTCTTTAAATTGTCTCAATCCTAATTTTTCTAATTTTATTTTTCCTATAGAAATTCTTTTTAATTCTTTAACAGTATAACCCAAAGCACCAAACATTCTTCTTATCTGTCTTTTTTTACCTTCTTTTATAGTAATTATTATTTCTTTAGGACCAATCTTATGTGCTTTTGCAGGTCTTGTTTTATAATCTTTATCGTCTAATTGAATAACTACTCCTGTATCTAATTTTGCTAAATCATAATCTGAAATATCTCTATCTAATAAAACTTGATAAGATTTTTTTATTTTATTTTTTGGATTTGAAATTTTAGAAGCCAACATACCATCATTTGTTATTATTATTAGTCCTGAAGAATCTACATCTAATCTCCCTACAGTAAAACAAGATCTTCTTGTTGCTTCATCAACCTTTAATTCTCTTTCTATAATATTATAAATAGATTTTGGCTCATTTTTCTGGCAGCTGATTTTTTTTGGTTTGTTAAATAAATAATAAACTTTTTTAGCTGGTTCTAATCTAACCTCATTATGATAAACATTGGTTTCTTTTGTATCAACTCTATAGTTTGGATTAGTAATTATCTCATTTCTTATCTTAATTTCATTATTTCTTATAGCTCTCAGTACCTCATCCTTAGTCCTAAAAGCTCCTGATTTGGATAATACCTGATGTAACCTTAATTTTACCATTTTATAAGTTTTTTAATTTCTATAAGCATTTCTTTAGCCCTTTTTAAAACTTCTTTTGCAGAATTTTCAGAAAAGGTTAGATTATAATCTGCACTTTCTCTTAGATCCATAGCCTCTTCGAAATAATTTGAAAATCTTTTATCTATTAAACCTGAGTGAACATACAATTCTTTAAAAGCAATAAGTAGAGCATAATGTGAATTTTCTCTATAACCCTTAAAGTAAATTAAAGCCCTTATAGAATGAAACATAGAATAGTAAGCTTGAATTGTAGCCCATTTAAAATCTTCGTTGTTTATTGACTCTTCTGAGGTTTCTAAGTCATATTCTGCTCCTTCAATTTCTTTATTAATCATATCTTTATCTATTTCTTTCTTTTCTATTTTTCCTTTTTCCAATAATCTTTTAAATTCAATACTCATCTTTTTCAGACCAAATTACTATACCTTCATTTATTTGATTATATAAAGCTTTATCTTTATTTTTTAATATTATAAATTCATTAGAATCTGTTATGATTGGAGAGACTTTTTTAAATTTTATTAAATTATTATGTATTATTTCTTTAATTTCTGTTTTTTTATCAGTGAGTATAAATATATCAATATCACTTTCAGTAGTATCTTCTCCTTTAGAAAAACTTCCAAATAATATTATTTTTTTGGATTTATCTTTTAATTTATTTATTAATGGATTTATTAAAAATAAGTTTGAAAATATTTTAAAATGTTTTATTAGTGGTTCTAGAATATTTACAGAATAATATACTTCTCTTCCTTTTATTTCTTTTTTTATTAAGTTTAGTTTATTTAATTTTCTTAAACTTTGGCTTGTTGCACCTGCACTAATCTTGGTTTCTTTTGAAATTTTTTTACAGTATGAAGCTTCTGGATTAGTAACTAGATAATTTAAAAGTTCTAGTTCTGATGAAGTTAAATTCATTTTATTGAACATATATTCATATAAATGAAACATATATATAAACCTATCTGTTTTTGTAATTCTATCACCATAATCTATAAAAACCAGTTAATATTTCTAAATTTATGCATAAAATCAAGGAAAAAATAAGAACAGTACCAAATTGGCCTAAGCAAGGGGTTATGTTTAGAGATGTTACGACATTGTTAAAAGATGCTCATGGTTTTAAACATATGATTGATTTATTGTATGAAAGATACAAAGATTCTAAGGTTGATGTTGTTATTGGAATAGAAGCAAGAGGATTTATTACAGGTTCTGTTTTAGCACATAGATTGAATGTTGGTTTTGTTCCTATAAGAAAAAAAGGTAAATTACCTGCAGAAGTTGTTTCTGAAGAATATGATTTGGAATATGGAACAGATAAAATTGAGATTCACAAGGATGCAATTAGACCAGAAGATAAAGTTTTAATTTTTGATGATTTAATTGCAACTGGCGGTACTGCTTTAGCTTCATGTAAATTAGTTGAAAAACTTGGTGGTAATATTCTTGAATGTTCTTTCATAGTAGACTTGCCTGAATTGGGTGGAAGAAAGAAACTAGAAAAGGCAGGTTATAAAGTTTTTAGTTTGGTTGATTTCGAAGGAGAATAGTGCCTTTTTATCCACATTATTGTAGATCCTGCTCTTACTCCTTTTAAGAAAGTCTTTTTCTTATAATATACTAAATAACTTTTTCTTACTATATCCCAAAGCATATGATAAGCTGCTCCTATAAATACATAAATAAATTCTTTTATAAATAAACTTAATATTAATAATATAATATAAAATTCTATGGTATGACAAAAATGTAGCAAATCTCTTTCTCTGCTTGGCCAAGGGTGATGATAATGATAACATTTTTTCAAAGAAAGACTTCTTTTTCTAACTACAAACCAAATATAATGGTCTACATCAAATAACCATGCAGAAAAAAATACAATTAGATTATTTAATAAAGAAACATGAAAATAGTGATACAAAATAAAACAAAAGGGCAAAGTTAATAGTATATGTATTGTAGGTAACATCTATTTTACAAATAAAATTTGTTTAAAAGGTTTATGATTTTAAAATATATTTACAACAACAATAAAACTTATATATAAATTCTTGTTTCTTTTGAAAATGAGACAACCAAAACAACTTACATTTTATTTTTCATATTTACCTTTATTCAAAATTAATATAGGAGAAAATGTTAAACCTTCAGAATTAGAAAAAGAAATTGAAAAAACCCCAGTAGACCCTAGACAATATCATTTATATCGCAGACAACCAAAATTACCTTATTAATAATTATCTTTTTCTTCTTAATCTTGCAATACTTAGATCTAATGCTTCAATTTTCTGTTCTAGGATAAATATTCTTTTTAGTCCATATAAATTTCCTAGACTTAAACCTAGAATTAAAAGCAACAGATATGTATTTCCATCTAATACCATTAAATCACCTCTATTAATATTAAGAATTACTTATTTAAAAATCTAACGTTTTAAAGTTTATGAACGCATTTTACTATCAAATCACTATTGTGCTCTTCTATTGTTACTTTTTCTAAATCATTGATAATTAAGTCATTTCCTGCAACCATATATTTTACATTTCCATTTATAATTTTAACTTCTTTGCATTTTGGAAATTCTAATATTTTTTTAGGGCAGTCAGGACTTTTATGCGGATCATTTACATCACATAATTCAATAAAAGGTTCTAATTTTTTAAAACCCATGAATCCTTTCTTCCTTCCTATTATTAGTGCCTTTGTTTTATATTCCATACTCTAACCCCCGTAATCACCTTTAAAAACCTATCTTTTAATCTTCCATTATATTTTCCATCATAATAGCGAAAGCAGGTCTTGTAATAAATACACCTACAGATATACCTATAATGGTCATAATAGCAAATCCTCTTAACAATCCTGCTCCTGCGAATAATAGAGGGAACATAGCTGCTACAATTCCTGCAAAAGCTGCAAATATAATTCCAAATGCAGATTTGATTCTTTCCTTCCAGTTAGTATAAACTTCTTTTCTTAATCCTTCATCTGTAATAATAATCTGATCATTAACTCCAGTACCAATTGCTGCAATAATTCCTGCTATTGAAGCCATATCTAAACTATTTTTTAAGAATGCAGCTACACCTAACATAATAAAAATTTCTGCTAAAGAAATTAATATAATAAGAGAAGTAACTTTAATATTTCTGTATCTTAATACGATAATCAAGTCAACAGCAATGATTGCTAATATTCCAACAAGCAAGGTATTTTTTAAAAATTGTTCTCCCATTAATGGACTGATAGAATCTAATTTTACAATGTTTAATTTTGTAGGCAAGGAACCAGTAATTAAAACAGTTTGTAAATGTTTCATTTGTTTTTCTGCATCTAAAATTGCTTCGTTTCTATCTTTCCCTGTTCCAGGACCAGTAATTGAAATATCCATAGCAATTTTTCCTTTTAAATCTCCCATAACTTGCAAACTATCAACTTGTTTATCATCTAAATAAAAGTCTAATTTTTTCTCAAGAACTTCTGAACCTTCTGGAGTTGTTATTAAAGGTATTTTTGAAGTTATATCTGCAAAGTTTTTTGCTGCAGCTTCACTTAATTTAATTGCGAATTCAAATTTACAAAATTCAGATCCATCTTGATTTGTAGAACATTCTCTTATTCCAGAACAAGTACCATCATTTCTACATACAAATTTAATATCTTCTTGTCCTCCAGAGAAAACAGTATCGTTTCCAAGTTTAGCTTCGAATTTTCCTTGCTGACCTATTAATTGTCTAACTTCTTCTTTGGATGCTCCTGCAACTTCAACTAAAATATAGTTATTTCCAAATAAATCATTTACAGGTTTTAATTTTATATCAGATAAACCATAAACGTTTAATCTATTTTCCATAGTAGAAATTAAATCGTCTCTTTCTTGAGCAGTAACTTTTCCTTCAGGTTGTATTAATACTCTTGTTCCACCAGCCAATTCTAAACCTTTTTTAATATTAGAAAATGGTTTGTTAGCAACAGTTAATCCTGAATAATTTGTTTTCATAAAAGCATATTCTCTTTTATCTGTAGTAAGTCTAATAATTTCTCCGTCTTTTATTGTATCGAGAGCCTTAGAATATTCTTGTAAATTAGTTATCGTATTTCCATTTACTGATTTTATAGTTTCTAGTTTAGTTTGAACTGTAGAAGGAGATGGACTTACCATTCCTGCTAAATAAGAAGTACTATTAAGTTCAACAGATTTTATTACAACTCCTTTTTCTCCAAATTGAGGATTTATTACAATATATGAGAACAATAAAAATAAAATTAATACAATCATTCTCCAATTTTTAAATAATTTTCCTAATTTCATTGTATTCCCTTCTTTTTACAATACCAAGTTACTATTCCTGCATTTGTAAAGAAAGTTGTGAATAGATCTGCGAATAAAGCAATCAAAATTATAGTAAACATTTCTTTTATAACAACTGAATTACTGAAGATTATTGCAACTGTTAAAGCAGCCATTGCAGTAAGAACCATAGTAATTCCTGTTTTCATCGCTCCCCACATTCTATCAAATAATTTTCCTTCGTGTTTTTTTAGCGCTTTTGTTGTTAGTAAAATATCTGTATCAATACTATAACCAATAACTAATAAAAATGCAACAATTCCTGCACTTGAAATTTTCATACCCATTAAATTGACTGCTGCTAGAGCAATTACCATATCTCCAAATGCTGCTTGTATAACTGCAATACTTGGAATAAAATTTCTAAAAGTTATAAATACAGTTATTCCCATTAATATGAAAGCGAAGAATAAAACCATTAATAATTCTGAGTAAAATGAACTTCCTAAAGAAGGACCTGTTTCTTCAACAGAATAATTTTGATCATCTAAAGTTAAATCTACTTTTTTTTCTAAATAAGATTTTAATTCATCTGAGGTTTTTCCTGAAACTTCTACTAAAATCCCGATTTGTTTTCCTGTGCTTAAATCTGTTAAAGTTCTTACAGAAGCGTCTACTAGTTCTTTTTCAATTTCAGCAGTATTAACTTGTTTTTCAGTATAAATTGTAGCAGAAATACCTCCTTTTAAGGTAATATCTTTGTTAATTATATCTCCGGTTTTAGCATAAAAACTTACAATACTAATTAAGGATAAAGCTACGACTATTAAAGGCAAGATCATTAATAGTTTGTAATGCTTGTTATAAAATTCTTCTACTTGCTGTTTTATCATATATTATTCTGGAATTTAATGATTTAAAAACATTATGGAATTGCAAAATATTTATATAAAAGAGGTATATCCTTTAAAAATGATAGAAGTTTTAAGACTGTCTCATAGAGTGTCTAGAGACCCTAGAATTAGCACTCATGTAGCTTTAACAGCAAGGGCTTTTGGAGCATCTAAAATATACTATTCTGGACAAAAAGATTCTAATGTAGAAGATACTGTTAATAAAATAACTGAAAATTTTGGTGGTCCTTTTGAAATTGAATATGTAAAAGATGCATTAAAACTAGCAGAAGAAAAAAAGAAAAAAGGTTTTTTTATAGTGCATCTAACAATGTATGGTTTGCAAATACAAAAAGAAATAAAAGACATTAAAAAACAAAAGAATATTTTAGTTTTAGTTGGTTCTGAAAAAGTATTGCCTGAATTTTATAAAATTGCAGATAAAAATATTGCTGTAACAGGACAGCCACATTCTGAAGTAATGGCTTTGGGATTGTTTTTAGATATGTATTTTGATAGAAAAGAATTAGATAAAAACTTTAATAATGGAAAAATGTTAATTATACCTCAAAACCTAGGAAAGAATGTTAAAAAGCTCAAAGAATAAATTTATAAATATCTAAATTCTATTCTATATATAAAAAAGAGGGTGTTTAATGAATAAAGTATTAGGTAATATAATCTTAATTTGTTTTGTTTTAATTCTATCTATCAATCTAGTTTATAGTATTCCTTATCTTGTGAGTGATATTACTTGTATAGATAGCGATGGTGGAAATAAACCTTTTACCCAAGGAAGCGTAGTTGTTTCTTTTAAAGTAGATGGAATTTTAAGAAATTTTACTTTAAAAGATGCTTGTACTAATTATCAAAAAACTCTTTTTGAATATAATTGTCTCTCTGCTTCTGAACTTCCTCAAATTACCGATAATGTTGAATTGGGAAAAAAAATTGCTTTATCTGCAGGCATTTATAATTGTACTTGTTTGAATAATGTTTGTATCTCAGGAACTATCGTTACTTGTTCTAGAAATTGTGATAATAGTTTAATTGGAAGTGGTGGAGGAACTGGAGCAACCTGTTCATATACTACATCAACTTGTCCTTCATGGTCAACATGTGTTTCTGGAAGTCAATATTGTACTGCTACAAATTGTAATTCATTAACTAAATCCTGTACAACTGGAACTGGAGCAATAACTATCGTTTCTGGATGTATTTCAACTTCAGAAACAGAAGATACAGAAATATTATGTGCTAACAATATTGATGATGATTGTGATGGTTCAATGGATTGTGCAGATAGCGAATGTAAAGATTTTTGTGCAACAACTTCAATTAGTCTTCCAAAAAATCCAACAATAAATATTTCTTTAATAAAAAATTATGGTCCTGGAGAAAAAATACAAGGTTTAATTAGTTTTAATAATTTAAAAAGATTACCTAGTTCAACAAAAGTAATAGTAGAAGTTGGAGATAAAAGAATAACAAAAAATTTAATTGATTTATGTAAAAATTGTGGTACTATCAAAGAATTTTATAATCTTTCTAATAAAGGACAAAATATTCCTGAAGAATCTAGAATTATTGAATTTGCAAAAGCAGACACTATAACAAAATATGCATTAGTTATACCTCAAGTAGGAGTTAATGATATACAAAAAGCAGAATTTAGTTTAACTGGACTTCCTAAAAATTCTTTTTATCCAAATTCTCCAAAGTTAGATTTAAATCAAGCAGATGGAAAATATGATTGGGAATATACAGGTCCTTTGAAATTAGATGGTTCTGGAGCAGTTATTTATCAAAAAATTAATTCAGATTATTTAGCTTCATTAATTCCTTCATCAGAAACCTATAAAATTTATGGTGGAGAAAGATACGAATATTGTGAAAGAGTTAAATTACCCAAAACAAAAAAATATTTGTTAGAAGCTTATGTTAAAAAAACTTCACAAACAGGTGGACAATTAAACTTTAGAATAAGACATGATGGAGCTCTTGGTTATTCTACAGAATTTGATGATAAAGAAGGAAACATTAGAAATTTAGAATGTACTTCACAAGAACCTTCAACAAGTTACTCTTGGAAATCCTGCGAAATAGACGTTTCTAATGTAGATTTAAATGAAGAATATAATTTAATTTGTGTTTATTCAAAAGCAGATAATGATGAAGCTGCTTATTATGATATAGCAACAGAAGATTATTCTTTAATAAATAAAGGATATAAATGCGATCCAGAAAATTGTGTATATGCAGAAGGTTTTGATTATTTTATAAGAGCTTATTTTGCTGCCTTTGATCCTAAATTTAGTACAACAGAAAATGTAAATTTAATAAATTCCTTTTCCGAAGTTCAGTGTAATTATATTTCATCAATAAATAATATTGCTAATTGTATCTTTCCATTGACTTTTGTTTCTAATTCTCAAGGGAAATTACAATTAACTAATTTGAACTTGGAATATGGAGGAATGAGTAGTTCTAAATTAATAGGGGTTAATTATAATCCAGAAACATTAAATTATGCTGGATCTTTAAATTTAACAAATAAAGACTTTATGAATTTAACAACTCCTCTATCTGAAGGAGATTATACTTTAAAAGTAAAATTGATTTATGGAACATCACAATATGCTTCAAAAGAATTTGAAATAGAAGTTTTTCCAACACCAAGTGCTTCTTTAGATGTCCCAGAAACTGGAATTGTAAATACAGACATACCTTGTAATTTTAGTATAGATAATTCAACAGGATTTAAATTTTCTTGGAATTTTGGAGACGGAAAAAATGCAACTATTAAAGAAGCAAAACATAGTTATGATAATATTGGATTTTATAATATAACTTTACAGGTAACAGATCTTAATGGTGTTGTTTCTACTTTTGAAAAATCCATAGAAATTATTTCAGCAGAACAAACTTTGATTACTTTGTTAGATACTACAAAGTTACAATTAGATAATGTATTACAACAATTAAATTCTTTATCTGGAGATGTTTCTTCTGTAACCACTACTTTAAATTTAAAACAAAAAGTAAATGATGCAAAACTCGCTGTTGACGGATATAATTCAGAATATAATTCTGCTTTGATAATGACAGGTGTAGCAAAAGAACAAAAAATCAGTGCAATATACAATAAATTATTAACTTTAAGAAAAACTACTGTTTCACAAGTTTCTATTTCAAATTTTGGTTTTAGTCCAAAGTTATCTATACCTGACCAAATACCAGATAAATTATTCTCTTCAGTAAGTGATATAGGAACTGCTAAGAACGATATTTTTGCAATACAAGACAAAATAGAGGTAACTTCAAAAGCTTATTTAGTTAATTTACAATATTTAGCTGGAGAACAAGAAACTTTAAGATTGGTTAAGAAAACAGTTTCTGTTTCAGATATACCTCAAGGTTCTTCAATAGTAGAATATATTCCTAAAGAAGCAGAGCAATCTATAACTGATAAAAATATTTTAAGTTCAGGGTTTACTATAATTGCTGCAGATCCAATTATAAGTTGGCCTGCTTCTTCATCAGTAGAAATAACTTATAAATTAAGTTCTGGAGATTTAGAATCTTTATCAAAAACAAGAACTTTTCTATTCGTACCTATTACAGAAGAATCTGTAGAAAAATATACTTGTGGAGATAATATCTGTGATTTAGGAGAAGAAACAACTTGTAAGGCAGATTGTGAAATAAAATCTCCTATTTTATTTTATATTTTTATTATTGTATTGATAATTATTGTATTGGGTATTGGAGGGTATTATTTATATGAAAAATATGGAACAAAGAAAAAATATCCTTTTGTAAATAAGGAATCAGAAATAAGATTGGAAGCTTATATTAAAAAAGAACAAGCAAATAGATTACCCGATATACAAATTAAAAGTATTTTAGTTAAAAAAGGTTGGAAAAAAGAACAATTAGATTTTGTTTTTAATAAAATTATAAAAGAAAAAAAAGCTAAACTCAATAGAAAATTGAAATAAAAAGGTTTAAATATTTAAATTCTTAATTATTAATATGAAAAGAGGAGTATTAATTATATTTTCTTTGTTGTTTGTTTTATTAAGTTTAAATTTTGTTTATGCTGCCTGTTTAACTTGTACAAAATCTGATGGTTCTACCTCTTCTTCTTTGAACACTTTAGTTCAAGGACAGATATTTGCACCAAATCAATGTGATTCGTCAACAGGTTATGATTGGTGTTCTGTTGAAAATGGAGATATTTTAAATGAATGGTATTGTAGTTCTTTCGGAAGTGCAGTAAATGTTCAATATGATTGTTCTAATATTAATAAAATATGCAGGGGAGGAAAATGTGTTTTTAATTGTATAGAAACGGATGGAGGAAATAAACCTTATACTTATGGAACTGTTACAGATGTTACTGGAAATGTATATTCTGATTCTTGTATTGGTAATGAAATAAGAGAATACTATTGTGCTGGTGGAACTATGTTATCTGAAGTTACAACTTGTCCAAATGTTTGTGAAAATGGGGCTTGTGAGTGTTTTGATGCTACTAGTTGTACAAGTTGGAGTGCTTGTTCTGGAGGACTTCAAACTTGTACTGCAAATTCTGATGAATGTTCTTCTGTTTCTAGAAGTTGTTGTACTTCTACTAGTTGTACTTCTGGACAGGTTTGTTATAATAATGCTTGTTGTATAATTTCTTCTTGGAATCCACTTCTTAGTTCATTTTGTGGAATTAAATCTGTTATAACAGATTGTGGAACTCAGTCTATTACTGGTACTTTAAGTTGTGATGATAGTAAGATTTGTACAACAGACAGATGTACTACTTCAAATACCTGTACTCATACAGATGTTACAGATGGTACCTCTTGTGCATCAGGAAAAGTTTGTTATGATGGGGATTGTTGTACTTTAATTCTTAAAACTATTGCTTGTGCTGATAAAAATTGTGGAACTGTAAGTAATGGTTGTGGTGGAATTTGGACTTGTGGAACAACTGGAACGTGTACTTCTCCTGAAACTTGTATTGATAATGTATGTGGTACTTCTACATGTGTTCCAGAATCATATTCTCCTTCTCTCGACTTATTTTGTGGAATTCAAACAGTAAATACTCCAAATTGCGGTAATGTAGAAGTTTCTGGAACTTTAATTTGTTCTGGAGATACTCCAAAATGTAGTACTGGTGGAACTTGTGTTGAGTGTTTAATTGATAGTGATTGTACTTCTCCAGAAACATGTATTAATAATGTATGTAGTTCTACTTTAGAAACATGTAGTTTATTATCAGAATCTGATTGTAATACTAATCCTGTTTGTTATTGGGGTTATGATGAAACTTTAGGAAATATTTGTAAAGATTGTGCATCTGGACCAACTTGTTATGATTTTGTTGATAATTGTGAAAACAATAATTGCGGTATTCCTTTTTGTGAACTGGAGGGTACTTCTTGTATTCTAAATTCAAATTGTCCTCTTGGAGATTCTGATTTAGATGGAATTTGTGATGATATTCCAGATAATTGTATAAATATTAATAATCCTTTACAAGAAGATTGTGATGGAGATGGAATAGGAGATGCTTGTGATCCTTGTGTAGACGGAGATACAAGTTGTACTTTAGATCAAATAGAATGTGTTAATTGTTTAGATCCTACAGAAACAATATGCCCCCAAATTGTAGATCAACCAAATGTTTTATGTGAAGATCTTTTTGGAACAGTTTGTGCAGCAGAACAAGAATGTATTGGAGGATTTTTTATATTATCAAGTGATTCTGCAACTGGAAAATGTTGTATTCTTGGAACATGTGGTATTGAAAGTTTTAATTTAGCTGGAATTGGTTCATATGAATTATCTGCTGGAGAGTGTATGGATGCAAATGAAGATGGAATAGGGACAAGATTGATGATTAAGCAATATTTAGATAGTACACCTTCTGAATCTTACCAAGAACCTTGTTCAATATTACCAAAACAAAAACAAGTTCCTTTTTTCAATTTAATTTCAGCAATATCAATAGTGTTTATTCTAACTTTATTCTATGTATTTAAAAGAAAATCATTTTAAGAATTTTTTAATTTCTACAAATACAAAAACACTTGCAGAGATTAATAAAACATATATCCAATCAATTAATTTTAAAGACACAACTCCGAATAAACTTGAACTAAAGTAAATAATAATTAGTTGTAATAATATTGATAAACCTAAAGCATATAATAATTTTTTATTTGTAAATAATCCAGCCTTAAATACAGAACTTTCACTTCTTGAATTAACTGCATTAAACATCTGGAACATTACTAAGGTGGAAAATGCCATTGTTCTAGCATATTCTAGATTATAATAATAATTATATAATTTAAATATAAATAATGTTCCTATTGCCATTAGTATTGCAATCAAAGACATATTTATGATATTAGATTTAGTAATAATGCTTTCTTTTTTCTTTCTTGGAGGTTTAGTCATAATATCTTTTTCAATTGGTTCTAATCCTAAAGCTAGAGCAGGTAATCCATCTGTAATTAGATTAATCCATAATATTTGTATAGGCAATAACATCAACGGTAATCCAATTATAGTTGCAATAAATATTGTTAATATTTCTCCTAAATTACAAGATAATAGATAATTAATAAACTTTTTAATATTGGAATATATTCCACGGCCTTCTTTTACAGCAGCAACAATAGATGCAAAATTATTATCTAATAATATCATATCTGATTCTTGTTTAGCAATATCTGTTCCACGTTCAACTGCAATTCCTATATCTGCTGCTTTTAATGCAGGAGCATCATTTACTCCATCTCCTGTCATAGCAACAACGTGCTCTTTTTCTTGCAAAGCTTCTACAATTCTTAATTTGTGTTTTGGAGTTACTCTAGCATATACTGCAATATCATCTATTAAACTTTTAAAATCTTTTTTAGATAATTTATCTAGTTGTTCTCCTGTAATTACTTTGCCTTTAA
Source organism: Candidatus Nanoarchaeia archaeon (assembly GCA_028716945.1). Classification (GTDB taxonomy): domain Archaea; phylum Nanobdellota; class Nanobdellia; order SCGC-AAA011-G17; family JAFCDX01; genus JAQUOT01. Next base: position 87,367 of record JAQUOT010000001.1, on the reverse strand, counting down.
TTCCTACTTGTTGTGCTATTGCTTTTGCAGTTTCTTTATGGTCTCCAGTAATCATAATAACTTTAATTCCTGCTCTCTCACATAAGTCAATTGCATCTTTAACTTCTGGTCTTGGAGGATCTATCATTCCCATTAATCCAACAAAAACCAAATTTTCTGGTTTGTCTGTTTTTGAATAAGCAAAAGCAAGAACCCTTAATGCTCTACTACCCATATTATTTAAAGTTTTTAATATTTCTTCACGTTCTTCTTTTCCAAACCATTTTGTTCTTCCATTAATATAATAATAAGAACAGAATTCCATTATTTTTTCTGGGGCTCCTTTGAAATAATATACTTCTCTGTCTTTTATTCTATGAGAAGTTGCCATGAATTTCTTTTCATTAGAAAAAGGAATTTCTTTTATTCTTAAATAAGGTTTTATTTTTAAATTGGATTTTGCTACAGCAGTTAACAAAGCTAATTCAGTTGGATCTCCAGATTTGTATTCTAAATCTGCATTATTACATGAATAAGCAACTTGCATTAATGGTTGTAGCTCTTCTATATCTATTTTTCTATTATTATAAAGAAAATCTCCTTTAATATCGTAACCCTCTCCTGTAACTTTAACTAATTCATCATTAATGAATATTTCTTTTACAGTCATTTCATTTTTAGTAATAGTTCCTGTTTTATCTGTTGCAATTACTGTAGTAGAACCTAAAGTTTCAACAGCATTTAATTTTCTTATTAAACTATTTCTTTTCAACATTCTTTGTAATCCCAATGCTAAAGTAATTGTTATTATGGCAGGTAAACCCTCTGGAATTGCAGCAACAGCTAAGCTTGTAGCAACTAAAAAAGTATCAATAAGATTTCTATCAATATAATATCCGATACAAAAAGTAATTAAACAAATTAATACAATTGCAATTGAGATAAAAGTTCCTAATTTTTTTATATTTATTTGTAATGGCGTTTCTGTTTCTTTTATTGTTTTTAGAGAATATGCTATTTTTCCAATCTCAGTTTGCATTCCTGTTTCTACAACAACTGCTTTTGCATGTCCATATACACAAGTTGTAGAAGAGAAAATCATATTTTTTTGATCACTTACAACAATATCTGACTTTAATTTGTCTGTATTCTTTTCTACAGGTAAAGATTCTCCTGTTAAAATGCTTTCATCTAATTTTAAATTAATTGCTTCTATCAAACGAGCATCAGCAGGAATATTACTTCCTTGTTCAATTAAAATAATATCTCCTGGAACTAATTCTTCTGAATCAATTGTTTTTTTAATTCCATCTCTGATTATATTTGCTTTGAAAGCGGCTAATTTTTTTAAAGCCTTTAATGCTTTTTCAGCTTTGTATTCTTGTACAAATCCAAGTATAGCATTTAATAATAATATAACTAATATTAATACAAAATCACTAAATCTTCCAATAAACAAAGAAATTAAAGCTACTACTACTAAAATTATAACTAAGATATTTGTAAATTGTGATAAAAATATTTTTATTGGTCCTTTTGATTCTTTTGCTTTTATAGAATTTAAGCCATATTTTTCTAATCTATCAGAAGCTTCTTTTTCAGTTAATCCTTTAGTTAAATCTGTGTTTAGAACATCCAACACTTCTTTTGTGCTTTTATCATAAAAAGGCATACTTTATGCTAGTATTTTAAGATTTAAGAATTTTGCTTTTTAAGCCCTAAATTTGTCTTTTCTTCTTTTTTCTTTAAGACGTTTAAATACTGTATAAGCCGCTTGTCCACCAGGTATAAAACTAGATAAAGCCTCTCCACCTATTTCTAATATTTCAGATTCTGCAAAAGAGGTTTCTGTTTTTTTGTTTTCTAACTTACTTGAAGAAGACACTTCTTCTGTTAACCCATCTACAAAAATAAATCTCTTTCCTCCTTGAGGATAAGCAATGCACTCAAAAATATAAATAGGATGGAAATATAATATCAATTTTTCTACAGAAATTTCTTCGTTTAATACTTTGTCTGCATCTACAGGATGCATAATTGCTTGTAAAATGCTTCTTACTATGAATTCTGCTTTTGTTTCTATAGCATAAACTTGTGTACTTTCATTAGCAATTAAATCTTCAATTTCTTTTATTTTTCTTGTTTCAAAATTCAAATATTTTTCAAATTTAGTATTATTTTTTAGATCTTCTGGTTTTTTATGTTCTAATGTTGCATCTATTAATAAATCTCTATCTTTTTTTACTTCACATATATCTGTACCATTAATAACTAAAGCGTTTCTTTTTTCTCCTTTTTCAACATCAAATCTTTCTGAATCAACTACAAAAGTTTTAACTTCTTTTTCAACTTCTACTTTATACTTATTTTTTCTTTCATATTCTATGTATGAGAATGCATTAATGTGCCAGAATGGATAATATCTTTTTAGCATACCAACAACTTTTATTTCTTCTTGTCTACCAAATTTTCTAGCAATACCATGAAACATACCAAAAGCCTTTTCTTTGTTTTCTTCTGCTAACTCTTTAGCTCTAGCTAAATTAACTTTATCCAAAAAATACCTTATTTCTTGCTTTTTATGTTTTACAGAGGGTTGCATTTTACATCTTTAAATGAATTTAGGGGTTTTTAAAATTTTCTAATTACAAAAAAGGGGTTTGTAACTCTAAAGCAATAATACAAAAACTTTATAAAATAAAGAACTCTTAAGAATAAAAAGAGGTGTTTGATGAAATACAAGAAATTAAGGGTTTCTGAAGATAAAACTAAAGAAGAATATAAGATAGCTTATGATTTTGCTGTTAAAGCTTATAAACAATTTAAAGAGGTTATAAAGACCGTAATTCTATTTAATCCTACAGATAATACCTTAAAAGACATTAATGTTATTGTTATAGTTGATGATTGTACAATAGATTGGGATCAAGAATTAATTGCTTGGTATAGAGAAGAACTAGGAAAGTTAATTGCTAAACAAAAATATGCTACAAAAGTGCATGTTAATACAGTTACTTTATCTGCGTTTTGGGAAGAAGTTCGTGTAGGAGAACCATTTATAATTAATGTTTTAAGATATGGTCAAGCTATGCTTGACTTTGGTGGTTTTTTTGAACCCTTAAAAGTTTTATTAGCAAAAGGAAAAATAAGACCTACTCCTGAGGCAGTTTATACTGCTTTAAGAAGAGCCCCTGATAGTCTTTCAAAAGCAAGATATAATATGCTTGCTAGTGTAGAAGGTTTATATTGGTCTATGGTAGATTCAGCACATGCTGCACTAATGGCTTCAAATGAAATCCCTCCAAGTCCGGAACATATTCCAGATATGTTAAGTTCTACTTTTGTTAGACAAGGAAAAATACATAGAAAATATGTTGAATGGTATCATGAATTACAAGATCTTGCTAGGGGTATTTCACAAGGAAAAATAATTTCTGTAAAACCTGCAGATTTAAATGAGCATTCTAAAAGAGCTGAACTCTTTGTAAGTGCAATGTATAAAATAACAGATAATTTGTTAAAAAGAGAAAAAATAGTTAAAATAGAAAAAAAATAAATTAATGTTGTGCTTGTTCTTGAGCTTCTTGTGCTTGTCTAATTTGTATTGTCTTTGCATTTTTGTAAATTATTGAACCAGCTATAACGTCTTCCATAGCTTTTTTGAACTTTTCTTCATTGAATTTGTATTTTGTTACTGTTCCATCTTTTTCTTGTTCAATAATATCAAAGTATTTACTTGCAAAGGCTTTTGCTTGTAATGCTTTATGACGAGGAGTGTATTCTTCAATGTTTCCAGTTACACTATACATACTAGATACACCTATATTTGCTGCAGATTCTTCTGAAGCATATTCGTCGGCAGTTTTTTGATCTAATTTAGTTGGTTTGAATAAATTTTGGAAATAACCTGCTACTTTAAATGTTGCTTTAACATAATCTTCATCTTTAATTTCTGCTGTTATTTGATCAATTACTTCTTTTATTACAGCCTCTTTATTTGCTTCATAAATTGGTTTTAAAAGTCTTGCTCTTTCACCAAAATTTTCTTTGGCTTTTTTTGTAGCGGTTACAGGGTGCATTTCAAATTCTTTTATAAGTTGTTTATAAGTAGGTTTATCATTATCACTCATAGCTTTTGCTAATTTATCATATAAATCTATTAATTTTTCATCAGTTTGTGGTTCTTGAAGTTCTCTATCGATAGCATAAATTGATCCCATACTAAATAAATTTTCCTTTAAAGAAAATTCTGGTGTTCCTAATCCTATTCTTTGTTCTAATGTTGGGTTTGGCATTTTGTTTTTTTATCCTCAAATTTTATATATTCTAGTAGTAGAACTTATTTATAAACCTTTCGCTTTTGTAACTACCTGTAGGTAACAACTTATACCCTACTTAAAAGGGTTTTAAAGGAGTATAAACGCCGAGAGCAGGATTTGAACCTGCACATCCTTTCGGAAACCAGCTTTCTTGCACAACCTTTCCAGGTTCGCCTTACTTCGAGGTTCGCCTTACTCTATCTTAGTAATCTGGCGCAATACCAGGTTATGCGATCTCGGCATATAAATCTAAAGAAATAATTGCTTTTAAAATTATCTATTTCAGAATTTTTCCCATAAATACAATCTAAAAATTCTTGTTTTATCTAAACTAGACATCATAATGCTTTTTGCATAAACATCTTTATTCTTAGGTATGAAATCATTTTTTATATTTGGATTGCAATTTGTATTTTTTTGATCACATACTGTAAAATTAAAATCAAGAGTAACAAATTTTTTTGTATTATCTTTTATGGTATTATATAGTTGTATTCTATTTGGGTCTGTAGGATTAAATGGAACGCCTAATTGGGATTCTAATACATTTTTTCTTAAAGAACTATTCAATTCTATTATTTTTAAGGTATTTTTTTGAATAGAACTTAATGTATTTTCTTTTTGACTTTCTTTTGGAGTTAATATAGTCATTATAAAAATGAAAGTAAGTAATATTGCAATTACTGCTTCTACTGTCCTTATATATGCTTTTTTATTCATTTTACCAGGCTATTATTGTTATTGTTACAGGTATTAATTCTCCATTTTGCTTTAATAAATAATTTGGTATTTGTCTTACAAATACATCTGCGCTTGTAGGAGGAACTAAATTTTGTGGGAATTTTCTATTTTCTATTTGTATACTAAATTCTTTATTTGGTGGGAAATTCCATTCTGTTTTTACATCTGCATAATTTTTATTAAATAAAACATCTATTTTATCTCCACAATTTCCATTATCACAGATTCCTTTAATCATTTCAGCAATTCCATATGTATAATCTGCTGGAGAGCAACTTCCAGAAATTCCACTCTCTCCATTTGTAAAATCTGGAGAATACATTAAAGATAGGGTTTCTTCTCCAGTTCCCGACCAAACATCATCTAATATTAAATTTACTTTTGGGCTTGCAGAAAATGCTAATTCATTCCCATTTTCTCTAAATAATCTTAATTTTTCATTCCAATCAAAAGGAAAATTTATTTTTATATCTCCATTTTCTACAGGACAAGTGCTACTTATTTTTATATGTATAGGAACTTTGGTAATTTCCCAATTTATTTCATTCATTAAATTATCTTGAACTAAATCTAATAAAACAGATCCTTTATACAACGGATCAATTCCTGGTTTTAACATTACAATTACAAATAAGATATATACCATAAATAAACCTATTGCAAGCATCCAATCTAAATGATGACCTATTGCTTTTTTATTCATATAACACCTACAGCTGCTGGAGTCCAAGAGACTGTTGAAATAATTAAATATCCAACAATTACAAAAATCAAACTATGTTTTACTCCATATTTTAATTCCCCTTCTGAAAATTTTCCTATTAATAATCCTGCAAATAATCCTTGTATTAATACCATCCAAGTAAAAGTACTTGCCATGACTTTTTCATCTAATTTTGCAGTTGAACTACTTCCTAAGGAAATTCCAGGAACTCCGGAAATAGGAGAACTGCCTATACTTAATTCTTCTCCACCCAAATTACTTATTTTTGGCATAAGATAAACTTGCATCATTAACATTATTGCAATAAATATAAAAAAGATAATATACCCTTGTACAACTTGCGAATATACAGAAGATTTTCTTTCTTCTTTTATTTTCTTAATAGAATATACTGAATTGCTTACTGCTTGTAACACCTCTGCCATATTACCGCCTGACTTTTCTGCCTCTGTAACTATAGAAATAGATTTATTTATAACTTTATTCTTTGCATCATTTGCAAATACTTCTAGAACATCATCCAAAGGAAAACCCCACTCTATTTGTGCAGCCATTTTTTTAACATGGGGAGTTAAAGCACCATAATCTTCTGTTGAAATTTGTATAATTGCTTTTGGAATAGGAATACCAGATTTTACTGTTTCTACTAAGGCTCTTACAAATTCTAAGAATTTTGTTTCTATTTCTTGCTGTCTTTTGTTTTCAGCTAAAAAATCTAGGAAGAATTGTATTACCATTACGACGAATCCAATAATTATTACAGGTTTAAACCACCTTTCATTTAAAAAATAAATAAAATCAATTATAAGAATTAATATTCCAATTATTATAAACAATATATGTTTTGATTGAAGTTTTATTTCCATTTTATATCTCGGTTGCAGTTAAATTAAGGAAGGCTATGAAACCTACATTTAGTATTGGTAAAACTAAAAAAGTTCCATATTGAGCAATTACTGTTGCAGTTAATCCTCCTACTGCTCCTCCAATAACATTAATGATTGCTAAAGTTGTAATAAACAATAAGGGTGCTGCAATTAATATTCCTGTATAAATATCTGAATATGTTGCAATAGATTCAACATATTTTTGTCTTTCAAGTTTGTATGTTGAAAGAGCATCTTGTGCTTTTGTTTCTAAATATGTTTTTAAATCTCCACCTGAATTAACTGTTGATACAATTCCATTTAATAATTCTCCAAATTCTGGGCTTGGACAAGTTGATGCAACAGATTTCAAAGCAGTACTTAAATCATAACCAAAAATATTAATATGATTCATTATTTTTTTAAATTCTGTTTCTAATTCAGGATATTCTTTGGATTGTATTAACAAACTAAAAATATTTATTGGTGGAGTACCTGAGCCAGCAATAGCCGCCATATGAATAATGGCAAAAGGTAATTCTGATTTAATTTTTTTCCTTCTGCTATTAATGTTTGATTTTGGATAGAAGAAAAAAATAATTATTGTAAAAAATAGAGACAATACCCCTAAACCTAATCCATTAAGAATATTTTTTAATATTATTGAAAATAGGATTGTTCCTACAAAAAAAGCTAAAATACTTGAAAATATCATTATACTTACATAACTTTCAGAAAGCATATTTAATCTTATTAATTTTAAAGAATTAAATAAAGGCTTGAACAATTCTGGAAATTTTCTTAGTAAAAAAAGAGTTATAGGTTCTACAAATCTATTTGATATTTTTGCAAATTGGTTTGGTTTGTATAAAGTATATGGAACTACTGCGGGTTTTGATTTTACTTTTTTGTAATTCTTAGCAAATTTCTTAATATAAGGATTTATTTCAGGATTTTTTTTCATATTTCACCTAAATTACGCCGAATTGCTTTAAAACTTTTTTTGGATTTCTTGCATATTCATTAATTACTGTTTGAACTTGTTTATAATCAAAAATTTTAGTTTTGTACATAGCAACTAATAGTTTCGTTCTTAATTGGAATTCTTCTAATAATCTTTCTTTACCAAATCCAAATTCTTCTGTTAATTTTTTAAAAGTATAACTATCTGTTTTAAAGAAAAAAGTATCTGTATTAACATCCCATTTAAATGGAATATTGATTTGTGCTTGTCCTGATTCTCCCACAGAAATAATTTCTTGAATCATTTTTATTCTTCTTACATCTTGGCCATTTACTTTTGCATGTCCAATAACACAAACAACATCAAGAGCTTCAACTAAGGTTGCAGATAAATTAATTGGAGGACTTTCAAGTCTTTTTATCATACTTTCTACATCATTTGCGTGCATTGTTCCCATTGATGGATGTCCTGAGCTCATTCCCTGGAATAAAACGAAAGCTTCTTGTCCTCTAATTTCTCCTACAATTACATAATCTGGTCTTTGTCTGAAAGATTCTTTTAATAAATCAAATAAAGTAACTTCTCCATATTTTTGACCAACAATATTTGCTAGACCAATACCTTCTCTAGCTACGCTTGGTAACCAATTTTCATGTTCTAAATTTAATTCTCTCGTGTCTTCAATTGAAACTATTCTAGCTTGAGGTGGGATAAAAAAGGCTAATCCATTTAAGAAAGTTGTTTTACCTGAACCAGTTCCACCAATAACCATAACATTAAATTCGTGTTCAATTAAAATCCATAGATAAGCTAAAATTTCTGGGCTTACTGTTCTCATATCAATCATTTTTACAGGGCTCCATGGCTCTTTAGTGAATTTACGAAGTGTGAAAGTGGGTCCTTTTGAAGAAATATCTGTTGTGTACGTTGCATTTACTCTGCTATTATGACAAAATATCCCTCCTAATCCACTAATAAAATTTTCATAGTTAGGTACTGAAATATCATAAACATATTCATGATTTGATTCTGTTTTTTGTATTTTTTTAATTTTAGCAAATCCTAAATCTGAATTGATTAAAGTATCTACAATTAATTTTTCATTTAATGCTTTTAATCCTTTTATTGTTAATTCATTATCTTTAATAAATCCTCTTTTGCTCCATTCTATTAAAAATTGTTTAGGTAAATTTGAGTTTAACTTTTCAAATCTCTGGAATCTAATGTCGTTTAAAGTTTCTAATAATCTTTTTTTACTAATTCTTTTATTTCTTAATTTAATATGCATTTGATTTAGTGGATTAAATATTTCCATTGGAATCATTTCTATATATCTTTTAATGGGATTTCTTATAATTTCATTTGAATAAAATTCTGTGGAAGTAATGTCCCTTTCTTCTATTTTACCATTCCTAGTTCTTGAACAAATAGATAAAATATCTTCATTAAATAAAGATAAATAACTTAAATCCGATATTAATTTTTTACTTGCCGTACAGTTATAATCTCCATTACTCCAAGTTTTAATATATTCTTTTTTTAATTTGTTAGAAACATTATAAATTATCCAAGGAACTTCTTTAGTTTTAGCATATTTTGTTACTTCTAATATTTCTTCAAATATATGTTTAATAAGTATACTATTTATTGTAATTTTTATGGCATTTTTGTATTCTTTTTCTAAGTAGGGAATTACATTAAAACAATTTTTAAATGATTTACAAATTTCATTTATATATTTTTTTTCATTTATATTTAAACAGAAATGGATTCTATGGTGATTTTTTACTTTAGTTAGCCATCCCTCAGCAGTATAATATCCTACTAACCGGATTAAATCTTTATCTATTTTTAAAAAGGTAGGAACTTCTTGATGAGAAGAGGTAGCTAGTTTACAATTTCTAAGTTCTTTATTAGATAAGATATTATATAAACTTAAAGGTAAAATATTTTTGTTTTTAAAATCATAAAATGATTGATTTTTCTTTTTGTAATTTTCTTTTAAATAATCTTTAATTGTTAATCCTTTTTCTTTAAAAATATAAGAAGGGACGTTTCTAATTACAACTTTATTTTTTAAGTTGCTTTTTAAGAATCTTTCTACTAAATTTATCTCTTTAATTGGTTCAATTTCAGGTATTATTGTGGGTATTACAACATAATCCCCTTCTTTAATTTCAGTTGTTTTTAGAGTATTAATACCGTTATCTTTAAGAACAAAGACACTATGAGAACTAGATAAAGTTATTTCCTTTCCAGTTTCAAGATTTATTTTAAATAAAGAATCTTTTGTTTTATGTCTATATACATAATCTGCAGATTCCCATTTAATTTTATATTTTTCATCAAAAACAGGAACTTCTAAATTAAAACTTTTTTTTGGAATATTTGATTCATTTTTATTATAATATTTGTCTATGAAAGCTCCAATTTTTGAAATCTTAATTGTTCCATTTTCTTTGTAAATAAAAGGTTCATTATATTCTACGCTCCCATCTGGTAAAGATCCATCTAAAATTGGATTTGAATAAGAAACATATCTTCCTGCTTTTTGTGCTAATTTTTCTACAAAAGAAATTAAATATGGAAATTCATTAAATGTAATATTTGATCTTAAATTTCTGTATTTTCTATGCACTATATAAACTGGACTTTTTATTCCATTGCATTCAATATCTTCTATGAAATAATCACATAATAAAGGTTCAATCTCATTCATACCAACGAAATCTCTATAAACATAATACATTATTTTTAAAAAAGTATCATTAGAAATTTTTAATCCTAATTCTTTTAATAAAGTTTTAATATTTCTTTCTAAATATTCAATAACTGCTTCTCCTTTTTTAATACTAATAAAACTAACATTGATGAATTCTTTTACTCCATTTTCTAATATTTTTAGAACTTCTTTTTCTCTATCATCTAATTTTGGTTCTATTACTTCATAAATAACATCGCCTTCTTTTGGATCCCAATGAATATGAACAGAAGCATAAGGTTCGATTAAAGGATATTGAATATCAATTTTTTCTTTGTTTGGAAAATCAGGTAATACCGGAAGTTTCTCTATACGATTTATTTTGAAAAGAGTCTCTTCTTTTATAGAACTATCTACTTTTTTATCTACCTCTTTTTTTCCAAATAACTTAAACATCTTACCTAATTTAATATAAAAATTGTATATATAAATAGGTTTCGAATTTAGAAAATTGGTAAAATTAGGCTTTTTATATGCTCTTTATTGATATTTTGCCTGCATCTTCGTTTTTTATAAGGAGATTATATTTTCCTGAAAGTGTTTTTAAATCTGTAGTTAATCCTGCTAAAGCATTTGTATAGTCTAAAGTTAATGTAATTTGGTATTGGCTTCCTTGTTTTGTTGTTGATATCTTAATATTTCCTTCTGTTATTGTTGAACCTTCTTGAGATGCAATATATCTTGAAGGACCTACCCAATTTATTTTCTTTGGTGCTATTGTTGGGGGTGTTGTGGTAGGATTATCTGTTCCTGTAGTTATACTAAACTCTCCTCTTTGTATTTCAATTGAAGCTGTTCTTTGTGCTCCAGGACCTTCTCTTAAAACATCTTTTATTGTAGAATCTATTTTATGCATAACTTCTTTTGTTTGTAAATAAGTATTTCTGTCTCTCATTTTATTTATTGCTGGTGTTGTTGCTGCTAATACTACTGCAAGAATTACTACACCAAGAGCTACATAAATTACTGCTGAAATCCAAATATCTGCTTTTTTGTTCATGTTTGTTTATATAAAAAATTTAAAAAAATAAAAAAAATAAATTTATTCTATTGTTGCTGTAGCTGCTACTCCTATATCGCAAGGTTTTGTATCTGTTCCAATTTTAACCTTTGGAACTACGAATATTTTATTTCCTACTATTATTGGTTTTATAGCGCTTGTTATGTTAATCTGTTGTATTGCTGGTGTTGTTGCACTATTCCAACTTATTGTTGTAGGAATAATTATATCCTTAGAACCTAAAATAGGTATTGTATTTGCATTTGTTGTATCTGCATCACCTGTTATTCTTTCTGTAGCTGTTTCTATTAACACAATTGCTCCTGCAAGTTCTTTTTCTGCATTATTGTTAGCAACCTTCACTGTTAATGTACCTGTTGTAACTGTATTAACTGTAGGGTTTGTTAATTTTGCACTAGTAATTTCTAAATTCATACCCATACAAGCAGTTTGTAAGTTTACTGTTTTTTCTTGTTCAGCTGTTAAGTTTTTAACAAAACCACCTGCCCATTGCAAGACAACTGCTGCAAGTACAATAGTAAATCCAATTATCAAAACTGTTGCGATTAATGGACTAATTGCTTTCTTATTCATTTTTCACCTCCGTTATCATTTTTTATTAAATATCAACTGTAACTTTTTTCTCAGCACAAGTTCCAGTAACTCCTTGTCTTACTATCATTGGCATAACATCTAATTTACCTGTTTTTCCTGGAAAAGTTAAAGATTTTTGTTCTCCAGGACTAAAAGATTCTTTTTCTACAAGACTTTCTCCATTACTTTGAACCATTATTCTTATGCCATTAAATAAAGCAGTTCCATCGTTTTTAATTTCAAGAACTGCATTTCCACTTACTTTTTGAGCACTTAATATAATTAATGAAATTTGAGTTGTACAATCAGTTTTAATTTCATTTAAAGCTCCATCTTTTTGCATTTGTTCTCTAATAATACTTCCATACCACATCCAAATTGCAACAGCTATTATTACAGTGAAACCAATTAGAAGTACTGTAGCAATTAATGGACTAATTGCTTTTTTATTCATTAAATCATCTCTTTTTATTCTAAACATTTTCTAATACTTTTAATATCCTTTAATTTAAAAACCTTTTCATTACAAATTATATTTTTGTCTTCTACATGTATTATTGGAGTTATAATCACTTCTAAAGGTTTTGAAGTTAAATCTAAATCATTATCACTTGCATCTAAATCTTCATCTTTTAAGGGTTTGTTTGTACTTAATAATAAATGAGCATTTATTCCTGGTTCAACAGAAGCAAGATTTATATTTCCTTCTGAATCACTTGTAATTGAAAAGTGTTCTGTTTTTTTTAATTCTATTAATTCAGTACCATACTTTAAATATAAAGTTATATTTATTATATTAAAAGAACCAGTATTTTTAAAAGTAAAATTTAATTTTCTTGTAGCTTCATTATTATTTTCATTTCCAAAAGTTTTATAACAATCTAATTGTACATTAATACTTGTATCTGGACAATACAAATCTGAACCTTTTTCTATATTACTTACTTGTTCTCTTGTTTGGTTTATTATATAATTAGAAACAAAAACCCCAATTATAACCGTAAATCCAACTAGCATAACATACGCAATTAATGGACTTATTGATTTTTTCATTTTACTTCCACTTTTATATTATTTCCTTCTTTACTTTTTGTTATTGAAGAAAAAGGCTGATTTCCTATTTTATAAAAGACTCCTGCTATTTGTAAATAAAATTGTCCGGTAGTTAAGTCTACATTTGCTGTACTTAATTCAGAATCAAAATTAGTTACTTTTGTAGGAACGGTTTTAGTAAATTTCATCCCAGCCACATCTAAACTTAATTCATTAACTGTTTTACTAGTATCAGAAAATAAACTATCTGTACAAGAACTTTGTTCTGTATTACTACATACCCAAGCCGCATCCGAATAGGTGGGATCTTCATTTTCTTTGCTTAAGAAATTACCTATTTTAAAAGTGTGTACATTTTCATCAGTTCCAGGTTTTATACTTCTATAAACATAAATAACCCCAAGACTTGGATCAATAGACCTAGCATAATTAGTAAAATTCTTTGTGAAATCTTCTAAAGCTGTTTCTGGATTTCCATTAGTTAATATTGCATCGTTAACAACTTTTGGTGTTTCTTCAGCATAATTAGCAGACAAATCTGGAAAATCTTCTAATAAAATTCTTTCTTCATAGGTATTTAATCTAGAAGATAAGATTAATATTACTCCACAAAGTATTACTGCTATTAAAATAAAAAATTGACCTCTTTTATTCATTAGTATATTACCTCTTTAATCCTTTAATAATTTTTCTACGTCTTTAAAAATGACTTTAATTGGCCTTTCACCATTAACTTCTTTTATAATTCCTAATTTTTTAAAATATTTTATAATAGGGGTTTCAAATTTCCTATAAACCTTTAATCTTTCATCTATTACACCTTCATCTTCACGAACTTCAAGTTTTGTTCCATCATAATCACAAATTCTATCATGTTTTGGTTTTAAAAATTTAATATGATACGTACGTCCGCATTTAGGGCATTGTAGTCTCCCTTTTAATCTCAATTTTACTGTTTTATCAGAAACTTTAATCAAAATTGCTTTGTCTATTTGATTATTTTTAATTAAACTTTTAGCTTCTTCAAATCTTCTTGGAGAACCATCTAAAATATAATTATCTTTTGGAATATTTTTCATTAATAATCTATTTACTAGTTTATGTGGTGCTAATTTTCCAGAATCTAATATTTTTTCTAATTTTTTATCTTTTTTTGCTGCTTTTCTTAAGATATTTCCAACAGTAATCCTTTTTAAATGATACTTTTTTTCTAGAAGTTGAGCATAAGTTCCTTTTCCAGATCCAGGTGGACCTATTATTGCTAGTTTCATTTTACCTCTTTTTAATTTAAAAGAATTATTCAATTATATAGTTTTCTATTAATTTTAATTGAGTAAATTGTAAGATTACTAATAGTGTTGCTAATAAAGGTATAAACTTAAGAGTAGTAATAAAAGGAAAGATTTAAATATATCTTATAAATAATGGATAAAGAGATATAAAATGTCAAACACAACAAAAACCTCTGAGTATTTAGACCAATTTTTATTAGGATTTATTGGAATTGATTTAAAAATTTTAAAAGAGTCAATTTATATCCCAAATACTCCCGATATTCAACCAGAAGTTTTGAGATTTAATTTAGAGTATGGTAAAGATTATGGTCGCGTTCTTAATAAAGTAGATAGTCTTAGAAAAAAATTAAAGTTAGATTATAGTGATTTACAAGTATTATTACAAAGAAGACTCCCTCAATAAAAGATATATTAAACCTTAACCAAAGTACTGTACTTTTTCTTTTTTCTCTGAGGATTCCCAACCTTTTATTAATTTTTCAAAAATCTTTTTTATTTTGTCTTTGTTTTCATTCCAATCTTGATAAAATTCTTTTATAAATTTAGCATTTTCTTCTTCTTTTGATTCTATTTCTAAAGAGGCAGATCTTCTTTCAAATATCATCATATGGTTTAGTAATTTTGAAATATTCTCCTTTTCCACTTCATCAAAGAAACTATTTTGTTTTATAGAAACAAATACCCCTGGATTAGGTATTAAAACTGCTTGAAAATTATTACAAGTAAAGATTAATTTTTCACTCATCTTCCTTCTTATAACATCTAATAAAAACTTTTCATTTACATTTTCTAGATTAACATTTGATAGCTCGAATTCCTTGTCCAAACTATTAAAATCTGATAAACTATATTTTACTTTTAATTTATTATATTCTTTTTCTAAGTTTGTTTTTTCCATTTTAAAGGATTATAAGCCCCGACCGGGAATTGAACCCGGGACCTCTTCCTTACCAAGGAACTGAGCAGTTTTCATCAAACTAGTGCTCTACCGACTGAGCCATCGGGGCGCTTTTAATAAAATCTACCTTCTCTTTATTTTTTAAAGGTATGTATTTTAATATTTTATAGAAATCCTTTTTATGTATATAAATCTGATGGTAAACATGATTATTATACTTCCAAGGGCAAGAATGATAAGAAAATTTAAATTGTTTAAACATATTATCACAAAATTTAGCTAAATATTTACTTGCTGTAGAAAGCCCAAAACCACTTCCCTTTTTACCTCCGTCTGTATCTAATAATCCTGCAAGTAAGGGGGCATAATACTTTTTTGGTAAATTTGGAATTTTAGCAATTTTTGCTTTTTTACCGGTGGTAATTCCTTTATTTTTTAAGAATAAGTATATCTTTTTGGATTCTATTGGGCAATTATATAAAATTTTTCTATCTTTCTTTTTTCTAATTTCTAATCGCGGATTTATATTAAATAATCTAACAAATAGAGGAATGTACACTTCTTTACAGAAATTTAAAGAATTACAGAAAAAATAAATAAGGTGTCTTTTCTGTATTTTTCCATTCGGTCTTTTTGTAAATGCTTTAGGTAAACTTCCGTCCCCTAAAATTAAACCACAAAAATAAGCTAAATCATTATTCCATCTTTTTGGTAAAATTATATTTTTATTTATGCTCATACCACTATGGTGCTTTTTTTATTTATAAATCTCACGCACACCCGTTTGCAAGTTGCAATTTGTTGTAATATATATTTTGTAGAATATACTTTTTATAAGAAAAAATAAGTGTGGGAGAAGGGATAAGTTCAGGGCTTTCTAGGAAAGTCCTTTTGAACCCTCGCAAGCACTAAGCTACTGGATCTTAAGTCCAGCGCATTTGACCGCTCTGCCACTCCCACATAATCCAAAAAAGAACTAAAATTACTTATAAATATTGCTATTTATTGGTTATATTTAACCCTATTATTTTCTTATTTTTAATATCAAATACTAATAACTCAGAAGGAAATTCCTTATTTTTTAATCCTGTTAAAGTTGCTAGTTTTTCAGCTTTTAAGGTATCTATTACTATAGAACCAGGATATTCAGCTTTTGCAATGTTTTTAGCTATTTTTATTTTATGTTCTTCTATACTTTTGAATTTTAATAATTCTCCTTTGTAAACTTTTTTTAAGCATTCTGCTTCTATTTTAATTATTTCTTTTCTTGTTTTTGGTTTTTTCTTTTTTTCTAAAGATATTTTTAATTTAGCATAATAATCCACTATTTTCATTATCTTTTTTATTTCTAAATTGTTTAATCCAATAAATTTTAACCATTTTGTTCTTGCTGGAGAATTTAGAAATATTAACAATACTTTCTGATCTATTAAGAATTCTCTTGCATTATCTGGAGAACTTTGTTTTAATTTAGAAAAACTTGCCTCTTTCATTAATATTAAAAGAATTCTTTTGTTTTTATAGGTTGTGGTGATAAAACTTTAATCTTAGCTCATTAAAAACCTTTAAATAATCAATTTATTTATTAAATATATGAAATTAAAGAGGAAAGCATTTTTATTATTCTTATCATCGCTTTTAGTTATAGGATTAATGTTATTTTTACCAGCAGGTTCTTTTAGTTATTGGCAAGGTTGGTTATTCATAGCTATTTTATTTATTCCTTGTCTTTTTGTTGTATTTTATTTTTTAAAACACGATCCAAGACTTTTAGAAAGAAGATTAAAATTCAAAGAAAAAGAAGTTCAGCAAAAATGGCTTATTAAAATATCAACTTTTGTTTTCTTTATCGGTTTTTTAATTCCTGGATTTGATTATAGATATCATTGGTCAAATGTTCCAGTGTTTTTAGTTATTATTTCAGCAATTATTGTATTAATAGGATATTCAATAGTATTTTTTGTTTTTAAAGAAAATAGTTTTACTTCAAGAACAGTAGAAGTTTATAAAAAACAAAAATTAGTCAGTACAGGACCTTATGCAATAATAAGACATCCAATGTATTTGGGAGTAATTTTAATGTATTTATTTATGCCTTTAACTCTTGGATCTTATTACGCATCAATTTTTTCAATCCCGATGATTTTTGTAATAATCTTTAGAACTTTAAACGAAGAAAAAGTTTTAACAAGAGATTTAAAAGGTTATAAAGAATATATGAAAAAAGTAAAATATAGGATAATCCCTTATTTATGGTGATATAATGAAAGGTAGTATATTTAATAAAGATTTTTTTGAAATAGTAGGCGTACAATTAGTTTCTGTAATTGGTGGATTAATTGCAGGAACAATGTTAGCAATATATACTGATAAAGTATTTTTAATTCCTGGAATGCTTATCCTTATACCTGGTTTACTAGAAATGAGAAATAGTATAGATGGTTCATTTGCTTCTAGATTGAGTGCAGGATTATTTTTACATATTATCAATCCAAAACATACAAAAACTAAAATAATAAAAGGAAATTTAATTGCAGCATTTCTTCTGGGAATTATGGTTTCATTAGTTCTTGGCTTGGTTGCATTCGGATTTAATTATTTCATCTTGAAAATCTTCATGCCCAAAATAATTTTGATTCCTCTTATTGCTGGAATTTTTGCAAATTTAATCGAATTACCTTTGACTTTATTTACAACTTTGGCTTTGTTTAAACGAGGTTATGATCCAAATAATATCATGGGTCCATTCATAACCTCTACAGGAGACATAATAAGCGTTATTTCGTTGCTTATTACATTATTTATACTATGATTAATCACACCAAAAATCACAAATTGAAAAGAGAACTAAGGCGTTTAATAAAAATTAAAAGACATAAACATCACCCTTTATTACATCATATTCATAAGAAACATGGAATATCCCATAAAACTCTTTTTTATATTAAAGAATATGGTTCTCATTCACATGTGAGTCATGTAATTATAAGAGAAAGTATTCTCATACTTCTTTTGGCAACTTTGATGAGTGCTTTTGGTGGAATTGCTTTAGAAGAAATGAAACAAATTTTTATAATTATAATTCCTTTTGTAATATTATATCCTACTTTAAATGATATGATAGGTGATTATGGTTCGATTATTTCATCTAAATTTGGAACTATGCTCCATCAAGGAAAAGTAAAAGATGGATGGTGGACAAATAAAGAACTTAGAAGATTATATTATCAGATAGTAACTATTGCCTTGGGAACAGGTGCATTAAGTTCAACAGTAGCTATAATTTTATCTCATTTTTCAAAGTATATAGTTACTACAACAATTGCATTAAAAATTTATGGTATTGTTTTATTAGACGTTTTTATTTTGGTTAATATCCTATTTGCAATTGCAATATTTGCAGGAAGATATTATTTTAGAAAGCAAGAAGATCCTAATAATTTCCTTGTTCCTTTAGCAACTGCAATAGCAGATCTTGGTAATGGCTTAATTTTAGCAGGACTTATATTTTTATTGTTTTAATTATTCTTTTTTTGTAGCAGAATTAGTTATATTTGTGGTTCTAAACTTTCCACCGTGCTTATAAGGATTATATCTTCTTTTGTTTCTTTTTTCTTTTCTTGATTTTCTATAACTAGCATTTTCGTAATCTGACATATCTTTACTAATGTTTTCTAATATATAAAATTATTTAAATCAAAAGATTAAGTTAATGACATGAGAAATAAAACTCTGATGAAACTTGTGTTGTTTGCTTTTTTAATAGGAGCAGGTTTAATTGGTTATAGCCAGAAGAATATTTCTCCTATGGCTGTTCTCGAGCAACCAAAAATAATACAAGAAGATTATAAGTCTATGCAAGTTTATTTCTGTGAGACTGATGATTGTGGTAAAATTCATGCAGATTTGATAAAAGATACAGAAAATCCGGATTGTGCTTTTTATGATATTGATTTGAAAAATATGGTTAGTGAATTATCTAAGAAAAATTATAGATTAGTTACTAATGATCATAGTAAAGTTAGCTTAGCACACAAATTTGATACTAACAAAGCGCTAATGCATGATAAATTTTGCATTTATTCAAATAATACCTTTTCTTCAGGTTCTTTTAATCCAAAAACAAATAGTTTATTCAAGGATTATAATAATTTAATAGTAATTCAATCAGATTATCTATCTCAGAATTACAGGGATGAGTTTGAAGAATTATTTTTTGGAATATTTGGTTCTGGAGCTAAAGTAAGATATCCAAAAGTACAATATGGAGATATTTTAATAGAAAATTACTTTTGCCCAGAGGATTCTTGCCAAAAACACGTTTTAGAACAAATGGATAAAGCAAATTCAAGTATTTATGGATTATTATTTTCCTTTACAGATAGTTATATTGCAGAAAAATTAGTTGAAAAGAAAAATCTTGATATTAAACTGGTTGTTGAGAAACAAAGAATAAATATGCAGTATGAAAAGTACAAATTTTTAAAAGAAAATGGAATCGATATAAAAACAGATTCAAATCCTTATTTACTTCATGATAAAGTGTGGATAATTGACAGAAAAATTGTAATAACTGGGAGTTATAATCCCACTGCTTCGGGAAATAATGCAAATGATGAGAATATACTAATAATTCATTCTCCAGAACTTGCTGAGAAATTCTTAAAAAGATTTGATACTATTTATTCTAGTGCAAATTAACCTCTATACAATAAAATCATAAACCTTTTAAATTTGAGTTAATAAATTATATTATGAATTCAGAATTATTTGTAAAGTTTATGTTCTTTGGATTAATTATTTTAGCCGTAACCTTAGAGGTTATAGGGGATATATTCTTCAAAAAATTTGCTTTAGAAAATAAAAATGTTTTATTAATAGTTGGTTTAATAATTTACTTTATAGGTACTGTTTTTTGGGCAATATCTTTAAAATATGAATATTTATCAAAGGCGATATCTATTTTTACAATTTTAAATCTTATAGCAATTGTTTTAGTGGGGGTTATATTTTTTAAGGAAAATTTATCATTAATAAACAAAATAGGTATAAGTTTGGGTATTTTAAGCCTTATACTCATTGAATTATAAATCACAAAGCATTTAAATTATTAAAAAGAGAATATTACTAATGTCAAAAGAAGTTTTATCTAAAGAAAAAAGAACTTTATTGTTTGGTAATGAAGCTGTTGTAAGAGCCTGTTTAGAGTCTGGTGTAGGCTTTTCGGCTTCATATCCAGGAACTCCTGCTTCTGAAATAGGTACTGTATTAGCAGAAATATCAAAAGAAACAGGATTATATTTTGAATGGTCTACTAATGAAAAAGTTGCTTTAGAGGCAGCAGCAGGTGCAGCATTTTCTGGAGTAAAATCAATAACTGCAATGAAACATTATGGTTTAAATGTAGTTTCAGATTCATTATTACCTTTAACTTATTTAGAATGTCCTTTGGTTGTTGTTGTAGCAGATGATCCAGGATGTTTTAGTTCTATTGAAACAGAACAAGATACAAGATGGTATTCTAAGATGGGTTATATTCCTATGTTAGAACCAAGTTCTCCTGAAGAAACAATGGATGTAACAAAAAAAGCATTTGAAATTGCTTGGAAATATAAAATCCCAGTTATAATAAGATTAACAACAAGAGTTTGCTATACAAGATCAATAATTAATTTGTCTAAAATACCAAAAATAAATTCTATTGGCAGATTTGAAAAACCAATAAATTATGAAGGTTCTTGCAGTCATACTGTTTTAGGTCATGAAAAATTATTAAATAAAATAGAATTATTAAAGAAATTATCTGAAAAATCTGAATTAAATTTTACTGAATCAGGAACAGGAAATATAGGAATTATTACTTCTGGAGTTTCTTACAGATATGTAAAAGAAGTTTTTGATGATTTAAAAATTAAATTGCCTTTATTAAAAATAGGAATGAGTTATCCTCTGCCTGATGAAAAAATAAAGAATTTTTGTAAAAAATTAAAAAAAGTTTTAGTTATAGAAGAAGTTGATCCTATAATTGAAAACGAAGTAAAATGTTTAACAAATAATTTGGAAGTTCATGGTAAGGATTTTTTATCTTCTGTTGGAGAATATAATACTGAAATTGTTTTACATGGAATATCTAAAATATTAAATAAAAAATTCCCAAAAGACATAGAAAATATAGGTAAACAATATAATAATACAGAAATAGAACCAAGAATTCCATTTTTATGTGCAGGGTGTCCTCATAGAGCTACATTTTATGCTATAAGAAAAATAATTCCAGATGCTCCAAAATTAGGAGATATTGGTTGTTATTTATTAGGTTCCTGGAAACCAGAAAAAATAGAAGATATAATTGTAAGCATGGGTGCAGGAATAAGTTTAGCGCATGGAGTTTCAAAGTCTACAAATAAAAAAACAGTTGCTTTTATCGGAGATTCAACATTTTTCCATGCAGGTGTTCCAGCATTATTAAATCTAGTTTATAACAAATCAGATATTTTACTAGTTATTTTAGATAATAGATGGACTGCAATGACAGGTCATCAACCTACATTAACAACAGGAAGAAATGCAACAGAAGAAGCAAAGATAATTGATATAGCAGAAATTGTTAAAGCTTGTCAAGTTGATAATTACGCAAGTGCAAATGTATACAATATGAATGAATTGCTAGAAACTGTAAAAGATTTATACTCAAAAAAAGGAGTTTCTGTTTTGATTGCTAAAGGAGAGTGTAAGTTAGCTTATTTGAGAAGATTAGCAAAAGAAAAGAAAAATTATTTCAGATTTGAAGTTTATCAGCAAAATCCTGATTTAAAAGAGCTTGACAATTTTAAATGTCCAGCAATTTTCAAAGAAAATGGAAAATATTCAATCGATGCAAATTTATGTTGGGGTTGTACTGTTTGCAAGCAATTAGCACCTAGTTCAATAAAAATAAAAACACAATGAAATCAGATATAATAATAACAGGATATGGAGGACAAGGAGTTTTAACAATTGCAGAAGTAATTGCAAAAGCTGCTTTAAGTCAAGGATATAATATTTCACAAACAGAATTACATGGACTAGCACAAAGAGGTGGATCTTTACAATGTCATATAAGAATTTCTGATAAAAAAATAAATTCTGAATTAATTTTGGTTGGAAGTGCTGATTTAATAATTGCTTTAGATCCTTTAGAAGCATTAAGGGCTTGTTATTGGGCTAATCCAAACACAACTATTTTAATTAATTATAAAACTTCAAAACCTTATCTGGTTGAAGAACTTTCTCCAGAAAGTTTAATAACAAAAATTAAAAAATTCTCTAAGAAAATAGAAATTGTAAAAGCAGACGATATAGTTGAAAAACTAACAGGAAATATTATGGATGCAAATACTTATATTTTGGGTTATGCTTTAAAGAAAAATATTTTAATCTTGAATAAAGACAAAATTTGGAAATCAATAACAGACAAAATAAGACCTGAATTCATAGAAAGCAATAAAAAAGTATTCAACGAAGCTCTAAAATGAAAAACAAAAACCATTTCCTTCCGGTATTAATTAATATTCTTGTTTTATGTATTATTATTGGTGCAGTGAGTGCTTATTTTGTGTATAATGATAGATGGATAGGTTTAATTTTAATTGGATTAGGGATTTTATGTTTATTAAGTTTAAAACTATTTAATGTAAAAATAAAAAATGTTTGGCCAGATATTGTTTTTGGGTTAATTGATAATGGGATTTTAGCAATTTTTGCTTTAGTTGGAGCAAATATAGCAGGGGTTGTTGGAGCTATTATTGGGGGAGTAGTTGGAAATTCAATAACTGATGGAATAGCTGGTATTTTTGAAGGATTTGCTGCAGAAACTTTAAGAAAAAATAAAATCTCTGAAAAAAGGACTATATTAAGTTCAGCAATAGGAAAAATGGCTGGGTGTTTGATAGGGGCAGGCATAGTTTTATATTTAAGTTATTTAATACAATTGTTTTGAAAATGAAAAAAATATTATTATCTATAATTTTATTTGTACTTTTGCTTAGTCCGATAATTTATGCAGCAGAACAAGTTGATGTTTATTTCTTTTATGGAAGAGGTTGTCCACACTGTGCAGCTATGGAAACCTTTTTAGAAGATACACAAAAAGAATATTCTAATTTAAATGTTAAAACCTTTGAGATTTATTTCAATGAAAAAGATAGAGAATATTTACAACAATTAGCAACAGCGTATGGAACTAAAGTTGAGGGTGTTCCAACAATTTTCATTGGAGATAAATTCTTTGTAGGAGAATCTCAAGAAGTTAAAGATGGAATAATAGAACAAATACAAAAATGTTCTCTAGAAAAATGTGAAATAAAACAAGAGCAACAAACAGGAATATGGGATAAATTAACAATCCCTGCTGTAATTTCTGCTGCGGCAGTTGATTCAATTAATCCATGTGAATTTGCAGTATTAATAATTTTATTAACAACCATTTTAGTTGCAGGAAACAAGAAAAAAGCTTTGTTTGCAGGTCTTGCTTTTAGTGCAGCTATATTCATTTCTTATTTATTAATGGGTTTTGGTTTATATTCAGCAATACAATATTCAGGAATTATTCATATAATTTACATTGTAGTTTCTATTTTAGCAATTTTAGTTGGATTATTTAATTTGAAAGATTATTTGTGGTATGGTAAATGGTTTATTATGGAAGTTCCTTTGTCTTGGAGACCAAGAATGAAATCTCTTGTTAAAAGTGTAGCTTCTGTTCCTGGTGCTTTCGGTATAGGGATTTTAGTAAGTTTATTTTTATTACCTTGTACTTCTGGTCCTTACATTGTTATATTAGGTTTATTAGCTAAAGCAGCAACAAGAGCAAATGCGGTTCCTTTATTATTGTTATATAATTTAATATTTGTTTTACCTATGTTAATCATTACTCTTGCAGTTTATTTTGGAATTACTACAACAGAAAAAGCAGAAGAATGGAGAACAAGAAAATTAAGAACTTTACATTTAATTACGGGTTCAATTATTTTACTTTTAGGTATTGTAATGTTAGCTAGTGTTATTTTTGGGTGGCTTTAATTTTTATTAACTAGTTTAGATAGTTCAGCTATATTTTCTGGTTTATTTCTTTTTTTAATATGGTGTCTTAGTCCCTCTATTATTACAGGAAGTAAAGAAACAAAAATTATTCCAACAATTACTACACTATAATTTTCTCTTACAAAAGGCAAATTACCAAAGAAATAACCTAAAGAAACAAAACCAGTTGCCCACATTGCAGCTCCAGTTATATTATAAAAACTAAATCTAGAATATTTCATTTTTGCTATACCTGCAACAAAAGGAGCAAAAGTTCTTACAATTGGAACAAATCTAGCAATTATAATTGTTTTTCCACCATATTTTTCATAAAAATGATGAGTTTTATCAATATGTTCTTGTTTAACATACTTTTTTCTTATTAATAAATTTCCTACATGTTTTCCAAGATAATAATTTATTATATCTCCAAGAACTGCGGCTAAAGTTAATACAATAACTAAATAAAAAGGATTCAAAACTCCTTGTGCTGCTAATGTTCCTGCGGCAAATATTAAAGAATCTCCTGGTAAAAATGGAGTAAATACAAATCCTGTTCCTAATATTATCAAAAATAATAAACCATAAATGAATGTTCCATATTTAAATGTCCATACAATTAAACTATCATCCATATGTAATACAAAATTAATAATCTGTGAAATTATCATAGTACTATCTTTTCCTATAAATATATAAATTTATGCTATCAAAATGTTTATAAACTGTAAAAATTGACTTATTGTCTTGAGAGGTGTAAAAAAGAGGTGATTATCTCTATTTTATTCTAACAAAACTTTTATAAACAATTTAAACCAATTAAATCTTAAAGAGGTGTTATATTGAAGGATAAGACTTTATTACTCGAAGCAATAGCAACTATAACTGGTTGCGTTATTGGAGCTGGAGTTCTTGGAATACCTTATGTTGTTGCGAAAGCAGGATTTTTTACAGGTTTAGTTGATATAATTTTAATAGGAATTTTAATTTTAATACTTAATTTTTATTTAGGAGAAGTTGTTTTAAGAACAAAAGGAAAACATCAGTTAACTGGTTATGCTAATAAATATCTTGGGGAAAAAGGAAAATATTTGATGTTTTTTGCTTTGTTGATTGGTGATTTAGGTGCATTAATTGCTTATTTAATTGGTGAAGGTAAATCTTTATCTACTTTGCTTGGAGGAGATCCATTGTTATGGAGTTTTATTTTCTTTGCGGTTGGTTCTTTTCTAGTATAC
Source organism: Candidatus Nanoarchaeia archaeon (assembly GCA_028716945.1). Taxonomy (GTDB): domain Archaea; phylum Nanobdellota; class Nanobdellia; order SCGC-AAA011-G17; family JAFCDX01; genus JAQUOT01. The sequence goes on along the minus strand of JAQUOT010000001.1, from coordinate 61,875 downwards.
AAGGGAATTAAAAGCATAGCAGAATCAGAATTTTTAGTTTCTGGTTTAATTTTAGTAATAGTTATAGTTATAGGAATCTTTTCTTTTAATCATATCTCAATCTTAAATTATACTGGTTTTAATATAAAAAATATTTTTATTCCTTATGGAACAGTTTTATTTGCTTATTTAGGGTTTTTGGCAATACCTGAAGCTCACGAAATTCTAATAAACAAAAGAAAATTATTTAAAAAAGCAATTATGATTGGATTGGCAATTCCTGCAGTAGTTTATATTTTATTTCCATTAATTATTATAGGGGTTACTGGAGTAAATACAACCGAAATTGCTACAATCGGATTAAGTAGCCATATTGGTAAAATTGGTTTTGTTCTTGGTAATTTATTTGCTGTTTTTGCAATGTTTACTTCATTTTTAGCAATATCTTTAGCTTTGAGAGAAGTTTTAAACTATGATTTCAAAATAAAAAAAGATTTATCATTTTTATTTGCTACGTTTTTACCTTTATTAATATTTTTAATAGTTAGAAAATTTGCTAGTTTCAATACTGTACTAAATTATGCAGGAGCTTTATCTGGAGGTTTTACTGGATTAATGATTTTACTAATGGCTAAGAAAGCAGAAAAACTTGGAGATAGAAAACCAGAATATAAAATAACTAAAAATGTTTTTGTAATGGGGGCAATAGCAATAGCATTAATTTTAGGAATAATCTTTGCATTTATATAAAATGTTATGGATAATTTATTCATTGGCCGCTGCTCTTTGTACGTCTATAACTTATTTAATAAGAAAAAAAACTTTAATAAAAGAACATTCAATACGATTTTTGACGATATTAAAATTCTTTGAAGGAATTTTTGTTTTATTACTCATCCCTTTTGTAAATTTTGAATTGCCTTTTATGGTATATATTTTATTGTTTTTAATTTCTTTGATTGGGTTAGAAGCAGATATATTTGATACAAAATCTTTAAGAAAATTAGAAATAAGCAATGTTTTTCCTCTTAAAAATTTAAGTCCTTTGTTTTTAGTTATTATTTCTTATATTTTCTTGGGTGAAAAATTAGTGTTGTTACAGATAATTGGGATTATTATTTTAATTTTTGGAACTTATGTTTTAGAATGCAATGGTAACTTGCTTAATTATGAATATTTCTTTAAAAGAGTAAAACATTCTAGATATTTACAGTATGCTTTTTTAAGTTTAGTTTTGGTTTCATTTTCGGCAATTGGTGAAAAATATGCTTTTAATAAACATATGATAGATCCTATAACTATTTTATTCTTTGTATATGCCTTTATGGCAATTGAAATGTTAATTATACAAATATTTTTCCCAAAAGATAAAGAACATAAAAATTCTATAAAAGAACTTTTTGATACTTTAAATAGAGCAAGATGGCCTATTTTTATTTCTGCTTTGTTTGGATTACTTGCAGCAGCATTTTATTATTTAGCAATACAAATTGCTTTAGTTTCTTTAGTAATACCTATTAAAAGATTATCTACTTTAATAACAACTGTTTTGGGTGGAGGATTCTTCAAAGAAAAACATTTATTATTTAGGACTTTGGCTTGTATAATTATGTTAATAGGATTATATTTAATAGTACATCCTATGCTTTAATAAAACTTATAAATAATAAGATTATTATTACTTCTATGAAAAAAAGTTTGGTGTATCTATTCTTTATATTGATTTTACTAAACATAGCTTTTGCTATGGATTGGACTAATATTACTGCTAAAGATTTAGGATTTATAGATGCTGGACAAAAAATCGTTGAAAATGGAAAAACTATTACTCTAGTTAGTACTGGAGGAACAAAAGCAATATTTGACGTTGATGGAGAATTAAAAGCAATTATAACAGATGGAGTTGTTTCTGGGGTTTGGATTGCAGTTGATGGAGTATTTGATAGTCCTGCTAGAGCAATGGTAAAAATTTATGTTCCTTTTAATTGCGGAGATGCGATATGTGATGATAATGAAAGTTATAGAAATTGTTGTACTGATTGTAATTGTAGTAAAAAGTCTGAAGCATGTATTTCAAATAGGTGTTCTGATAAATTTTTAAACAAATGCGAATTTGATTGGGATTGTTCTGATAATATTTCATGTACAAAAGACACTTGCGAAGGAAGTCCAGCAGAATGTAAATACGTTAAAATAACTGAATGTAAAAAAGCAGATGGTTGTTGTCCTGCAGGATGTACTTACCAATATGATAAAGATTGTCCAAAACCCGACCAATGTAAAACAGATGCAGATTGTGATGATAAAAGTCCTTGTACTATAGATTTTTGTGCAGGAGATCCAAGAAAAGTATGTAATCATAATTCTACAGAAGAAGGTTGTGGATTAGAAGGAAAATGTGTTCCTATAGGTAGTATAACAAATAAAACTTATTGTGAAAATATAACTTGGGTTGAACAAAAACAAGATTTAGAAAATTGTACTAAAAGTTACGAGTGTATTAATTCTTGTTCTAATGGAATATGTAAGCAATTAGGTTTCTTTGATAAAATAATTAATTTCTTCAAGAATTTGTTTTAGATAACTTTTTAAATTAAAAATTTTGTGAAAACCTTTATAAGTTTTGCTTCATTCTAGATATTAGAGGTGATAGGAGTAAAAAATGGATTACAAAAGTTTAGTAGCAGGTATAGCTGGAACAGCAATTTTAGCAGGGGCAATAGTTGCATTGTATTGTGGATATGATAACCATAAGTATAAAGCTAAGATAAATGCAATGCCTAATTTTGTGACTACAGTACCTTTTAATCACGAACAATATTTGGTTGTTCAAGGTAATAACAATACACAAACAGTATTTGAGAAAGTAGGAAATGATTGGGTTAGATATGATAGAGTATTAAACACAGTAAAAAGCCAAGCAGTTCCAAGAAGCTTAGAATCTAAAGTAGAACAAAAATAAAAATTTTCTTTTTTATTTTAATAATTTTTTTAATATTTCTTGAACTTTATGAGGTTCAGCTTGTCCTTTAGTAGCTCTCATTACTTGTCCTGCAATAAATTGTATTGATTTTTCATTTCCTTTTTTGTAATCGTCTACTGCTTTTTTATTTTCGGAAATTGCTTTCTTACAAATTTCTTCAAGCTCTTTATCAGAAGAAACAACTTTGATTCCTTGTTTTTTAACGTATTCTTTTGGACTGAAAGGTTTTTCTATTAATTGTTCTATAATTCTTTGACCAACTTGTTCTGTAATTTGTTTTTTCTCAATTAATTCTAATAATTCAATTAAATGTGTTTCATCTATTTCTAAATCATGTAAATCTAATTTATTATAAGAAACAACTCTCATTAATTCTCTACGTAACCATTTAGCGGCTAATTCTGGATTAATTTTCTTAGCAACTTTCTCAAACAAGTCGGCAAGTAAATATTCTGAAGCAATTACTTCTGCGTCTTCTTTTTTAATATTATAATTTTTGATATATTTCTGTATTTTTTCATGAGCTAATTCAGGAATGTCTTTTTTAATTTCTTTTAAATAATCTTCAGTTAAATCTATTGGAACTAAATCAGAATCTAATATATAACCATAATCTTCTTCTTGCTCTTTACTTCTTTGGAAAGAGGTTATTCCTTTGTCTGAATCCCAACCTCTAGTTTCTCTTTTAATTTTTTGTCCTTGTTTAATCATTTCTTGTTGTCTTAGGACTTCATAATTTAAAGCTCGTTCAATTTCTTTAAAACCAGTAATATTTTTTATTTCAACTCTTTCAGAACCTTGCATTGAAATATTTGCGTCAGCTTTTATAATTCCATTTTTTTCATCAAAAATACCTAAATAGTTTAAAGTTGTAATTAATTTTTTTAAAAATTCTCTTGCTTCTTCTGGGCTTTCAATTTCTGGTTCTGTAACTATTTCTATTAAAGGATGTCCCGATCTATTATAATCTATTAAAGTTGAGCTTCCTTGATGAATTAAAGCAGCAGGATCTTCTTCTAAATGTATTCTTGTTAGATTTATTTCTTTATTATTAATAGTTATTGAACCTCCAGAACCTACTGGAATTTCATATTGTGTAATCTGATAATTCTTAGCCATATCTGGATAGAAATAAGTTTTTCTTGAAAAAATAACTTGTTTTGCAATATTACATTTTAAAGCTAGACAAATTCTTAAGGCATAATTTAAAGCTTTTTTGTTTAAAACAGGTTTAGAACCTGGCATACCTAAACAAATTTCACAACAAGAATCATTTGGGTCTTTGCCTTTATTTGTACATGAACAGAAGAGTTTAGTGTCTGTATCTAATTCTACATGCACCTCTAATCCTATAATTGTTTTCATTAATCCAACTAAATTACCTTAGTTTAAATATTTTTGCATAGTAATTAATAATAAAAAAGAATTAAAATAAAAATATAAGAAAGAGCTTATTCTATACCAGAATCGCTATCATCGTCTATTGGGTCTTCTGTTGGATCATCATCAATACCGTCTGAACCAAATTCGTCTTCTGTATCCAATTTTAATATTTCTATTGACATTGAATAACCTCCCTACCTTTTTATGGTTACTTTTTCGTTAAGTTAGTCATTTAAAAACCTTTCGAAACATGATTTTTAAGAAAGGTTTATTAAATTTTCCACTATAATCTTATTATGAATAAATTGCTTTCACCCGACTTAGAAAAATTATTGCATGAAAGTTTTCAGAATTCAATTCAAGGAGACAATATTCTAGCAATATATGAATTTCTTGAAAGGCAGGGATTTACACCTCTTTTACCTCTTGGAATATCGTCTGATTCAGATTGGGTATTACATAGATTTGTAGACTTAAATAAAAAACAATATACCTTATCTGATGTATATAACTGGGAAGATAAAGAGATTAAAACACTTGAAGATGAAACTACTATTAGAGTTAGTAGACATGTAAAATATCCAAATTTATTAGAAGATGTACATTTTCTTTTGTATAAATCCGATGATGGTGAAGGATTCCCTCCTGCTTTAGCATTTGAATCTAAAAGTTTTAAATTTTTTGGTAAAACCCCTTCTAAAGATAAATATAATGCTGTAATCATAAATCCTTTATATGGAGATAATGATTATGGGGTGTATGTTTCGTTAGTGATGCTTAAAACTTTTGACAATGAAGAAGTTATTAAAGAAAAAAAAGCTTCTTAATTTTTTAAATTTATTACCAAAATACTTTGATTTCATCTACTCTTTGATAAGGATTTATATCTATTTTATTAATTGAATCTTGTTTTCCTGCTAAGTGTTCTAAAATACCTTGATATGCAATCATAACACCTTGATCCCCGCAGTATTTCAAAGGAACTTGGAAAAATTTAGCTCCTCTTTGTTTACACATAACATCTAACATAGCACATAATCTTTTATTTGCTGCAACTCCACCAATTAAGACTGCTTCTTTTTTTCCTGTATGTGCTAGAGCTCTTTCAGTAACTTCTGTTAACATTGAAAATAAAGTTTCTTGCATTGAAAAGCATAAATCTTCTTCTTTTGCTCCTTTTTTGAATTTATCAACAGCACTTGTAACAATTCCTGCAAAACTTAAATCCATTCCTTTTACAACATATGGCAATTCAATGAATTTTCCTTTTTCTGCAAGCGCTTCTATTTTTGGTCCTGCTGGAAATCCTAAACCTATTCCTCTACCAAATTTATCTAATGAATTTCCTAAACCAGAATCTAAAGTTTCTCCAAATATTCTAAAATATCCTCCTTCTAATGCAATAATTTGTGTGTTTGCTCCTGAACAAAAAACATAAACAGGATTTTTTGCTTGTGTAAATAAATGTCCAGAAATTAAATGAGCAACAATATGATTTACTCCAATTATTGGAACATTTAATTCTTTAGCAATTTCTTTTGCTGCCAACATTCCTACTTTCAAACAAGGAGGTAATCCAGGACTTTGAGAAAATGCAACTAAATCAATTTTTTTCTGTCCTGATTTTTGTATGGCTTCTTGAATCATCTGCCTTTGTAATTTTTCATGATGTCTTGCCGCTTCTACAGGTATTATTCCTGTTTCAGAAGTATACATGTCTCTTACATCGCTTAGAATTTCTTTTTTTGAACTTACAACGGCCGCACCAAAAGTATGAGCGGTGCTTTCTATACCTAAACAAATGAGATGACCTTTATTAGTTGTCGTTTTCATATATTTCTTCTGTTGCTATCCAATAACCAGATTTACCTTTTTTTAATATTCCTTTAACTGTAATATTTGATCCTTTATCTGGCATGAATTTGGACTGCACTAAAATATAGGTATCATTGTCTACTAAAGAAAAACCAGATTCTTCAACGCTGCCTACTTTGTTATTTACTTGACCAATAACTTTTATAGTTTTATTAAGATATTTATCATCTTTTGCTTCAGAAATGGTTTTAACACAACCAGAAACTAAAAATATACTTAGTACTAATAAGATAATTAACACTTTTTTCATAGTTTTCTAATAAACAATATATTTTTAAAGCTTGTGAAAATAAAAAATTTAGTGTTTAATTAATATTTCTTCTTCTATACTTTCATGTATTCTTTGTTTTGTGGTTTCCCAATAAAAATCTCTAAATTTTTTTATTATAGGATTATTTAAATTAAGTTTATACATCTTAGCTTTTCCAACTATTCTAGTCTTGATTATTATTTTTTCTTTTTCTAATCTATTCCAAAAAAGTTTAAGCGTGGAATAACCAATTTCAGATAGATTAGCAATATCAGTCATACTATAATCAAAGTCTTCATTAACTATTAAAAAATCTAGAACTCTAAGTATTGGAGAGTCTCCGAATATTTGTAAAAAGATTGTTTTATTTTCCATGATATTTGTTAAATATATAACTATATAAATGTTTCTATTTTTAGCCTATATAAGCTATTTTTATTAATTACAATACTAAAATTTATATATAAATTCTCCTTTATAAGTTATATGGGTAAAAAATTAAGCAGACAAGATTATTTAAAAATTAAGAAAAACATTATAAAAAAATTATATTCAAATCAGGCATTTAGCAAAGGGCATTTATTATATGAAAGATTAGCTTCTGGAATTCCTCCTGATTTGAAAGGATTTATTGAAGAAGTTCTTAAGGACCTTGTAAAAGAAGAATTAGTTATTTTATATGGAAAAACTAAATATGGAAATGCTTATCAACTGAATATTAAAAAATTAAAAGAAATAGAAGATTATATTAAATGAAAATAAAAAATTTAATAAATCTGAGTTCTTTTAAATAATATGCTTAATTTGGAGATTTCAAGAATCTTCTATGAAATAGCAGATATACTTGAAATAAAAGAGGTTGAATGGAAGCCAAGAGCATACAGAAATGCAGCTCGTTCTATTGAATCTTTGACAAAAGATGTAAAAGAGATTTATAAAAATGAAGGATTAAAAGGATTACAAGAAATTCCTGGAATTGGAGAAGCTTTGGCTTTAAAAATTGAAGAATATATTAAAACTGGAAAAATACACGAATATGAAAAATTAAAAAGCTCAATGCCAAAAGGTTTTTCTGAATTAATGAATATTTCTGGGTTAGGACCTAAAAAAATAAGAAAATTATACAAAGAATTAGATATAAAGAATGTTTCTGACTTGCAAAAAGCAATTCAAAAAAGAAAACTAGAAAATATATATGGTTTTGGAGAAAAAACAGAAGAAAATATTTTCAAATCCATTGAATTATTAAAAGAAAGCAAAAAGAGATTTTTACTAGGAATAGCTTATCCTATTGCAACTTTGGTAAAAGAAAAATTACAGAAATTAAAAGAAGTTAATCAAGTTGAAATTGCTGGTTCTTTAAGGAGAATGCAGGAAACAATTGGAGATGTAGATATTTTAGTAACTTCTACCAATCATAAAAAAGTAATTGAAACTTTTGTTAAATTTCCAGAAGTAAGAAGAATATTAGCTAAAGGAGAAACAAGAGCAAGCGTAATTCTAGAAGAAGATATTCAATGTGACCTAAGAGTTGTAAATAAAAATCAATTTGGTTCTGCTTTGCAATATTTTACAGGAAGTAAAGATCATAGTATTGCTTTAAGAAAAATTGCAATCAAGAAAGGATACAAATTATCTGAATATGGTTTATTCAAGGGAAAAAAAGTAGTTGCTTCAAGAACAGAAAAAGAAATTTATAACAAATTAGGTTTTCCTTATATCGAACCTGAATTAAGAGAAAATAGAGGAGAATTAATTAAAAAAATACCTAACATAATTTCTTATAATGAAATTAAAGGAGATTTACATATTCATACTAAAGCTACAGATGGAACTGCTTCTATTTTAGAAATGGCAAATGCAGCAAAATCTTTAGGTCATGAATATATTGCTATAACAGATCATTCAAAATCAAGTGCGATTGTAAATGGCTTGTCTGAGAGTCAATTATTAAAACAAATTGAAGAAATTAAAAATCTAAATAAAAAAATAAAAGGCATTAAAATTTTATCTGGTTCTGAAGTTAATATTTTAAAAAATGGGGATTTAGATTACTCTGATAATATATTAAAAAAATTAGATGTTGTTTTAATAGGAATACATAATGGTTTTAAAATGTCAAAACAAGATATGACTAAAAGAATTTTGAATGCTTTGGACAATGAAAATGCAAATATTTTAGTACATCCAACTGGAAGATTATTAAATCAGAGAGCTCCTTATGAAGTTGATTTGAATAAAATATTCAAATTTTGTTCTGATAAAAATAAAATCCTTGAAATTGATTCAAGTCTTGATAGATTAGATTTAAATGATATAAATATAAAAAGAGCAATTGAAAATAGAGTTAAATTAGTTATAGATACAGATTCACATTCTGTAAAATCTTTAAATAATATAAAATATGGTATTGCTCAAGCAAGAAGAGGTTGGTGCACTTCAAAAGATATTGTTAATACCTTACCTTTAAAAGAGTTTTTAAAGAAGATTTAATTTTTATAATCCATATTGAAAATACATTAAATCATCAAATGATTTTTTATTTATTTCATCTTTTGTTTCTTTAGGAAGAGAGTTAAAAGGAACTTTTGTCTTATTTATCTCATAAATAATTTCATATTCTGATTCTGTGTGTTTTAAGAATATATGATACGATTTCTCCTTATTTAAACTAAATTCATCTAATTCACAGGATCCATATTCTTTCCAACCCCTTTCTTCTTTTTCTGAAATTAATGTGCATAACTTCTCTTTAACATCTTTTATAAAATAATAAGGCCCATATTTTTCTGATTCTTTAATAGAAAAGTGAGAAGCCCCAGGAACAGGGTCGTCATGTTCTGTTTTTCCTTTTTTATAAGTTATATTATAAGATGTTACCAAAATTTCTAATTGTAGTTTTTCCATTTATACCCACCCCGGATCATAAATTAAAACTGGTTCTCCAATTTTCATAACTTTATTTTCAACTTTTCTAAGAGCTTTATGTTCGTTTCTAGATTTTACTTCCTTTTTAATCCAACTCTCTGATTTTTTTAAATGGGCATTACAGAATGAAGCGGTGTACATTGTAAAATCTTTACATTTAGTTAATTTTTCTGTAATACTAAAATGGTCTATGCTTGTTTTTTTTCTTTCTATTTCTTTATATCTAATATCTTTGATAAAAAAATAGGGTATTACAAAGATTGGTTTATCCCAAGCTAAGAAAATATGTTTACTTATTTTCCAACTAGGACTATCATAATTCTGATCAAAATTCCATCTGTATGGAACAATTATTCCTTCTGGATTTCTATCAAGCTCACATAATTTAATATCTGAAGAATAACGTTCTATTTTTAATTCAAATTTAGATAATATACTCCAAATTTTATCTATGTTTTTTAAAGAGGTAATATGTATAGGATTTATACCACAAGGACCATTAACCCAATCACTATAATATGTTCCAATATGTTTTCCTGTTTTGTCTTTATAATTCCAAAATTCTCCAAAAGCTGTAGAAAGAGGAATCGCTAAAGAATATATCTCTTTTTTTATTTCTTTTGGGATTAATCTTGATAAAGTATTTATTTCTTTCCATGAATACCATCTTTCTTCTCTTTGATTTATTATATAAGTTTGTGCATTTTCTTCTTTAGCTTTTATTTCAGAAGGATGAGAATCTACTATATGGTCTAAAACTATTTTTTGGATTTTTCTAGTATCTGGTATATCTCGACATTCAAGTAGATCAATTAATTTTCTATCTGAAAGGTTAGGTAATTTATCTTCCATAACCTAATTGATTTCAAAACCTTTAAATAGTATTCAGCATCTTTCACACTTAATTAGAGTTAAAAATGATTCAAGAATTACAAACCTTGGGGTTAAGTTATTATGAAAGTAAAGCCTTAGAAATATTACTAAAAGAAAAATTATCTTTAGAAAATCTGAGTAAAAAATCAGGGATTCCTTTTGGAAAAGTATATTCTATTGTTAAATCTCTAAAACAAAAAGGATTGATAAAAGAAACTAACTCTAGACCCAAGTTAATATATACAGAAAACGCTTCTAATTTAATTTCTAAATTAATTAAAGAAAAACAAGAAAAAGAAAATGTTGTTATAAGTAAACTTAGAAATTTAGTAACAAATATAGACAAAAAGAAAGGAGAAATTACAAACTTTTTTCAAATAGGAACTACAATAAATGATAATAAACAAATTCAATTAAGAGCTTTTAATGGAGCAGAAAAAGAGGTCTTACAAATATTAAATATTCATCATAAACCAGGAACAAATAGGGAAAGTAAATTAATCTGGGAAAAAGAAATTAAAAAGGCAATTTTAAGAGGTATAATATTCAAATCAATTTATCCTAAAAAGATTGTACTTCCAAAGATTATAGCCAACTTAAATAAAAAATATCCCAAAAAATTTCAAATAAGAAAAATTGATACTGATTTTATAAGGTGTGATATAATTGACAGAAAAAAGGTTTTATTAAAACTTGTTTGTGAAGACGCATTATTATTTGGTGGCATATTATTAATAGAAGATGAAAAATTAGCAGAGAATCTGATTAAGGTTTTTAATAATTTATGGGAACAAGCTGATTAATTGAAATAGAAACGTTTTTAAACTAAATTTGGTTGTATTTTATATTAATTAAGGGGGTAAAAATGGCAACAAAAAGTGTTAAAACTTCTAAAACCGCATTAGGTTTGGATGAAAACGTAGAGGGATTGCTTTGTTATGTTTTGACTTTTATAACAGGTATTGTTTTTTTAATATTAGAAAAGAACAATAAATTTGTAAAATTCCATGCATTGCAGTCATTGTTAACATTCGCAGGACTATTTGTTGTTACAATGGTATTGTTTATGATACCTATTCTAGGTTGGTTAGTGGGTATGTTACTTGAACTACTTGGATTTGTATTATGGATAGTGCTAATGGTAAAAGCATTCCAAGGCGAAAAATTCAAATTGCCAGTTATAGGCGATTTCGTAGAAAAACAAATTTATAAATAAATTCTTCTTTTTCTTATTTTTTTAAATAAGGATATAATAAAATACCTGCAGTTAAAGCTACAGCAATCCAAGTGCTATATACAAATACTCTTCCATCATATGTTTTCATAACTGTTTTAACTTTTAAGTCCCCATCTAATTTAACATTTCCTAATTCTCTTAAATTAGTTCTATACATTGCAATTTCTCCAACTACGGGTATTGGACTATGTGCTAATACTTTTTCTAATTTTTCCATATTTTTCAAAGAATATATTTAATATTTAAAGATTTCTAAAGACCAAAAGTCTCTTCAAATTCTTTCATTTTTTTGAATTTACCAATGAATTCTATTCCTTTTTCTGTAATAACTAAATATTCATATTCTTTATTATTAACTTTTTGAACCATTTCTTTAACTATCAACTCTTCTAAATAAGACTTCATTAAGGTATGAGAAAGATTGGATTTATACATTAAATGGGTAGGTTTAATTTTTTGCTTTTCAGCTATAACATTAAGGATGTCGTTAATGATTTCAATCCTTGTTCGCTTTTTTGACATTTTTTATTCTTTGAACCCCCAGATTTAATCAACCTCATGAACATACGTAATAACACTAAATAACCCGCTAATTGTAATAGTTCTCCTCCTATATATAAATATTCTGTATATTCACTAATTGCAAATAAAACTTGGCTAAAAGCTATTAAACCAAAAGAAATTGCCAAAAATTTTGTATTTTGGACTTTCTTTTCTTTGTAATTTTTCATATAGAATCTAGCTATGGTAGCTGTAAAAATTAAGGTAGTTATGTAAAATATTGTATAAGAATTTGTACTAAATAAACTAGTTACAACAATAAAGAAAATTGTGAATAAAGTGTTTTCTTCTGATTTTGTAATAACTAAATAAAACATGTAAAAACCTAATAACATTAAAAATCTATAAAAGAAAAAGCCAATAATATAAAATATTGTAGATGCTTGCATTGTTTGAAAAGTTAAAGTAAATAAACCAAAATCTTGCGTTTCAAGAATTTTATAATAAACAATTATATTGGTTGATAACTTTGCTATGAATGCAATTCCAATTAAACTAAATGCAATTGCTAAATCTTTATAGGATTTATTCTTACAAAATTTATATAATCTATAAGAGTAAAAAGCAATTGAGAATAATACTAACATAGAGATAAATTCAAAAATTACAAAAGAATAACCATTAAACCAGGCAGGTATAAATGCGAAAGAGACCATTTTAATTACTTTTAAGTTGGATGCTTTAAAAAGCTTATGAATTTTGTTTCCAGATTTGTTTTATTTAAAATGTCTTCATAGGGTATTTATAAGTAAATTATAGTAAGAATGATATGAAGTTAAGTGCACCTCGTAAAAAAGAGTTGGGTGATTTTTACACCTCCATAAAAGACAGTGAGTTAAGATACCTCGAAATACTCCGTGTGAAAGAAGAAAAAAAACTACACTGGCTTAAGTAATTACCCTCCTTCTTTTTTCTTTTTTTAATAAAATTTATATATGCTTTAAGTTTATAACTTATATGGGAATTATAGCAAAAGAGGCAGAAGAATTTACAATGAGAATTCTAATTTCTGATCAAGCACTAAACAGATTAAAGAGAGATAAATACATAAAACAAAATAAAGATAAATATAATAAAATAATTTTTATGATTGCACAAAGTAAATTAAATTATGAAAAAGAAAAAAATGGTGATTTTTGGGTTAGTCCAAAAGGAGGTAAATCAGAAAGGGTTGCTTGGCATTTTGAAGTTGATATTGCAAATAAAATAATAAAATTATTTATAGATGATATACTTTATCATGAAGGTAGGAATTATATTGAAAACTGGGATATTAATGCTATAAACAGAAAAATAATATTAAGAAATTATGGTCCTTGGGAAAATTATAATAAATTATAGTTAATTTGGATAAATTTTTTCTCTTCTAGAAATCTCTTTATTAAGACACATTGATTGAGCTAAATATTCACTTATTTTTTGAGCAAGTTTTGAATCTAATTTCAATGAGAAATAAGGTACTTGGTTACTATAACTTTTATCTAATTGTTCTTCCCAACTTTTTATTTCAGCAGGGCAACCGTGTAAAGTAATCTTACTTATTTCTTGATCTAAAGAAAGATAAGATACAACTAATTGACTCGTGTCTCCTAAAATTATGCCTAACACTTCCTTTTCATTTTGAATTACTAAATGTTTTTTAGGAGTTCCGTCTATTTCAATATCTTCTTCTCTAATATTTAATGGATATTTTAATAAGTCTATAATCCAGTTTGGCTTTGCTATTTTTTTGTCATTTATCATTTTAATAGACTATTATATCTAAGAAGAGATATATAAATATTCCTATTTGTTATTACTATCTAGTTATAATAAAAAATGAGCCTGCGGAGATTTGAACTCCGGACCACCGGCTAACTTAGCCCAAAGGTATTTGGACCTGATTTGGTCATATAAGACCGGTACTCTAAACCAGGCTGAGCTACAGGCTCACAGCTCATAAAGAATTTAGTTTTAGTTACTTTAAAAAGTTTTTTATATAGCTCTTTCTTGGTATTTTTATGTTAATCGGAATTGTTGGTAAGCCTTCAAGTGGTAAATCTACTTTTTTTAAGGCAAGTACACTAGCAGATGTAGCTATTGCTCCCCATCCTTTCACAACAATAAAACCAAATCATGGAATAGGTTTTGTAAGAACAGAATGTCCTGAGAAATTTTTCAATGTTAAATGTAATCCCAGATTTGGATATTGTCTTAGTGGAATAAGATTTGTCCCTGTTGATTTGTTAGATGTAGCTGGTTTAGTTCCTGGTGCACATGAGGGTAAAGGCCTTGGAAATCAATTCCTAGACGATTTAAGACAAGCAGACGTATTAATTCATGTAGTTGATATTTCTGGAAGTACAAATGAGAATGGAGAATCTGTTGATAAACTCTCATATAATCCTTGTAAAGATATAGAATTTTTAGAAGAAGAAATTGACTTATGGTTTTATAATATTCTTGGAAAAGGTTGGGATAAATTTGTACGTCAAGCTAAACAAGAAAAAAGAGAAATTGTAAAAGCTATTGCAAAACAATTATCTGGATTGAGAGTAAATGAAGATCAAGTTGAATCATCTATTAGAAATTTAAATTTAAATAAAGAGACCCCTGAAGCTTGGTCTGAAAATAATTTACTAAGTTTATGTAAAGAATTAAGAAAATTATCAAAACCAATTATAATTGCAGCGAATAAAATTGATGTTCCTGGCTCTGAAAAATACTTTGAAGAAGCAAAGAAAAAATTCCCAGGATTATTAATAGTTCCTTGTTCTGCAGAGTCTGAATTAGCTTTGAAAGAAGCAGCAAAAGCAGGTCTAATAGATTATATTCCTGGATCAATGTCATTTGAAATAACAGACAAAGGTAAGAAAGTTTTATCAGAACAACAACTAAATGCTCTAAATTTCATTCAAAAAAATATTTTAGATAAATACAAAAGCACAGGTATACAAGAATTATTAGATAAAGCAGTATTTGACTTTTTAAAGTATTTAGCAATCTTCCCTGGAGGAATGAAAAAATTACAAGATTCTGAAGGAAGAACATTGCCAGATTGTTTTTTAATGGAACCAGGAACTACTGCTCTACAATTTGCTTATAAAATTCATACTACAATAGGAGATACTTTTGTAAAGGCAATGGATGTTAAAAAAAGAATGGCTGTAGGTAAAGAATACAATTTAAAATCCGGGGATGTAATAGAGATAATAACTTCTAAATAATAACCTTTAAATATTAGTTTTTATAGATAATTATAACTAAAGAGGTGTATGTTTGGCAGGGTTTATTGAAATAAGGAATCTTACAAAGATTTTTGGTAAAAATACTGTTCTTGACAATTTAAATCTAGAAATTCCTTATAATAAAATATTTGGTATAATTGGTGAAAATGGTTCTGGTAAAACTACTTTATTAAATACCTTAATTGGATTTTTAAAACCTGAAAAAGGTACTATTCTATTTCAAAGTTTGGATATTTTTAAAGATATGAGGGGTGTTGAAACAAGATTTGGTTTTGCAACGCAAGCAGGATCTTTTTACCCTAAACTAACAGTAGAAGAAAATTTATATTATTTTGGAAAATTATATAGTATTCCAAGAAAAGAATTAAAAGAACGTGTAAGAAAATTATTGGATTTAGTAGAATTAACTTATGCAAAGAAAACTCTTGGTGGTTCTTTATCTACAGGAATGAAAAGAAGATTAGATATTGCCTGCGCTTTAATACACAAACCAGTTGTACTAATCTTAGACGAACCAACCGAAGATTTAGATCCTATATTAAGAAAAGAATTATTAAATTTGATAAGAAGAATAAATGAAGCAGGAACTACAATAATAATTACTTCTCATTTATTAGAAGAAGTTGAAGAATTATGTGATGTTATTGCTATTTTACACAAAGGAAAATTATTGAAAATTGGTTCTCCTGTAGCAATAGAAAGAGAATATGGTAAGAATGAAATTGTAAAATTACAATTAGAATCAAGAAATTACCAAGCTTTTGTTAAAAAAATAATACAAGCTGGAGGAAAAGTAGAAGATGTTGATTACGAAGGAGAAAAGATTTTAATTTTTACACCAAAAGGAGAAGCTCTTCTTAATATTATAATGAGATTGTCTAGACTAGGAAGAGAAAAAATAGAACATGTTAGTATAGAAAGAATGTCATTGAATATTATTTTTGAATCTATAGTAAGAGGTGAAAAAGGTTTAATGTCTTAAAATGATAGGAAGTATTATTTCAAAAAACTTAAAGATTTTAATTAGATCTAAGACTTCTGCTTTAGTAGTTGTACTTGGACCTTTGTTATTGATTTTATTGGTTGGATTAGCTTTTAATTCCTCTGGATTAAATGATGTAAGACTTGGTGTTTATACAAGTGCACATTCTGATTTAACAAACTCTGTATTAGAACAATTAAAAACAAAATTTTCTGTTTATGAATTAGAAACACAGGACAATTGTATTAATGGAGTTAAGGCCGGAGAATTTAATGTATGTGCGGTTTTCCCTCCAGATTTAAAAGTTACAACTTCAGACAATATAATTTTTTATGTAGACTATTCAAGAATGAATTTGGTTTATAACATAATTGATACTGTTTCTTCACAATTAGAAATAAAATCAACTGCTTTAAGCAAGGAAATGACTGGAAATATATTGACTAGATTAGAAAATGCAAGAGTTTCTCTTGTAGAAAAGAAATCTGCTTTAGAAGCAGCATCATCTAATACCAACGAAATTAAAAATAGTTTAACAGAAATGTCAACTTCCTTTAAAGGTTTAGAATTGATGGATATGGAAAATATTTCTTTAGAATTTAAAGAAAATAATTTAACTGGAACTTATGCTACTAGTATTAAAAATACTCTTGAAGAAACTCAGGATATATTAAAAACCTCAACAACAAAAATAACTGAACTTGAAGGCGTTGCAACACAAAGCCAAGAAGACTTAAGTTCTTTAACTACTGTTGTAACAAATATAATAAATAGTGTTTCTGGTATAGAAGTAAAAGATGCAGAAAATATTGTAAGTCCAATTAAAACCAAAATAGAACCTATAACTACACAAGGAGCAAATTTAAATTATTTATTTCCAACTTTATTAGTATTAATTGTAATGTTTGTATCAATGTTATTATCCTCTACCTCTTTAATAAATGAAAAAACAACATATGCTTATTTCAGAAATTTCATAACACCTACTTCAGATTTTATATTTTTATTAGGTAATTTCTTTTCATACTGGATAATTGTTCTTATAGAATTATTAGTTATAGTAGTTGCTTCATTATTCTTCTTTTCACAATCATTTTTATTAGCGGCTTTATTTGCGTTTTTAATTTTAGCTTTAAGTTCAGTAGTCTTTATTTTAATTGGTATGATAATTGGTTATAGTTTCAAATCAAGTGAAACAAGTAATTTAGCTTCAATATCTATAGCAAGCGTATTATTATTCTTTTCAAATACAATATTACCTTTAGAAAGCTTACCTTCTTGGGTTAGAGATATAATATTATTTGTAAACCCATTTGTATTAACAGAATCTGCATTAAAGAAAGTAATCTTATTTGGGTCTCCAATAAAAGACCAATGGCCTGCATTCTTGATTTTGGTTGGATTTGCCTTTATACTTGGATTCTTTGCTTATGTAGCTAATCAAGCAACCAAGAGAAGATTATGATTATATTTTTATATAAGTAGATATTTACTTTAAAGGATTAAACATGCCACAAAAAGTACATGCAGCACATATTTTAGTAAAAACTGAACAAGAAGCTAAATCAATTCTAGAACAAATAAATAATGGTGCGAGCTTTGAAGCTATTGCTATGGAAAAATCTTTATGTCCTAGTAAAAAGAAAGGCGGAGATTTAGGCTGGTTTGGAAGAAATCAAATGGTAAAAGAATTTGAAAAAGCTGCGTTTGAAACAGCCCCAGGAAAATTAATTATAGTTAAAACACAATTTGGTTATCATATTATAAAAGTTTTAGAGGCAAAATGAAAAATATAGTTACACCTTGGGAAGTCAAAGGAAATATCGATTATGATAAATTAATAAATGAATTTGGATTAAATCATTTAAAAGAACTTCCAGATGTTTTTGAAAAAGAAATTTTATTCAGAAGAAAAGTTGTTTTTGCCCATAGAGATATTCAAAGAATTTTAGAAGCAGTAAAAAATAAGAAAAAATTCGTTATGATGACTGGAATGATGCCAACAGGAAAATTTCATTTAGGTCATTTAATTGTAGCAAAACAAATGGTTTTTTATCAAAAGTTAGGAGCTAAAGTATACATTGCTGTTGCAGATTTAGAAGCTTACAATGCTAGAGGACAATCTTTAGAAGATAGTAGAAAAATTGCAGAAGATTATATTCTTAATTATATTGCTTTGGGTTTAAATCCAAAAAATTGTGAAATTTATTTCCAAAGTGAAAGAAGTAAAGATGCAGAAAAATCAAATGCTTATTATAGATTACAAAATTTATTAGCAAAACATGCTACTTTTAATGAATTCAAAGCTGTATATGGTGAAATTAGTCCTGGAAAAATGTTATCTTCATTATTACAAGCTGCAGATATGTTGCATGCTCAATTACCTGAATTTGAAGGTCCATGTCCTGTATTAATTCCAGTAGGTTCTGATCAAGACGCCCATCTAAGGATAGCAAGAGATATGGCTTTAAGAATAAAAGATTTTAAATTTATTCAACTAAGTTCAACTTATAATTTATTTATTCCAGGATTAAGCGGAGGAAAAATGTCTGCTTCAGATCCTACCTCTTATATTTCTCCTACAGATAGTCATAAAGAAGTTGAAGCTAAAATTAAAAAATATGCTTTTTCAGGAGGACAATCTACCTTAGAAGAACACAGGAAGAAAGGTGGAAATCCAGACATTGACGTTAGTTTCCAATATTTACGAATGTTATTTGAACCTGATGATAAAAAATTAGAAAAAATATATAATGATTATAAATCTGGAAAATTATTATCTGGAGAACTAAAACAAATTGCTATTGATAAAATAAATACTTTCTTAAAAGAACATCAGAAAAAAAGAGAATTAGCAAAAAAACAATTGAATAAATTTATTTACAAAATTTAATTTATTTCAAAAATCTTTTAAATTCAGTTAAATATCTTTTAAAGAACCATTGTAAGAATATTAACTCATTTTTCTTTACTTGGGATCTTTCTAAGGAATTATAATAACTATTTCTATTAATATAAGCAATATCCAGCATGGGCATTTTATTCTTATTTAATACAAAATTCATCATTAATCTTGATATTCTTCCATTTCCATCTGAGAAAGGATGTATGGTTACAAATTTTAAATGAGTTAAAGCAGCCAGTTCAACAGGATTTATTTTATTCTTATTTTCATTATACCATTTAAAAAATTCTTTTAATAAAAAATCTAGTTCTGCAGGTAAAGGAGGTATAAACTTGCTTCCTGATATCAATACTTGATGTTTTCTAATTTTTCCAGCAATATCTTCTTTTGTTCCATGAAATAATTCTTTATGCCATTGTAAAATTATCTGCAAAGATAAATCTTTTTTATAGTTTAAAATTTCAAAGAAAATTTTCTGATGGTTTTCAGCTTCTCTTATATCCCTTACAGGTTTTTCTTTTGGATTAATCCCTTTTTCTAATAAGTTTGCAGTATCTCTTAAACTTAATTTGCTTCCTTCAATTCTCTGTGTATTATAAGTGAATTTAACTATAAAATTCTCAAGTTCTTTTTCTTTAGCAGATTTTGGCATCAATTTTTCTTCTTTAGAATGATTTTGTTTTATAATACTAAAATTATCAAACCATTTTTCTTTGTATAAATCAAAAATAAACTTCTTTTTTATATCATCTAAATTTTTAGGGAGTTGTTTGCCTAGATAAATCTCCTTTTTCAAGATTTTATCATCTTTTCTTATACTGTGCTCTAGATAATAATATACTTGGTTTCCTATTAATTTCTTCTTTAATATCATATATAACCTTACCTCTACATATTTATAAATTTTACTATTTTTAATAAAATGTAGGGGTAAGGTAATCTCTTCAAAAGAACATCAGAAAAAAAGAGAACTAGCTAAAAAACAATTGAAATCTTTTTTTAAATAAATTTTTAAAGCCTTCTTAGTATATTATATACTGTAATAGATATATTAAAATAGAAAGCTTTATAAATAACGGGTTCTACTCTGTAGTAGTGATTTCAATCAAAACGAGGAACAAAAATGAGTGATAGAGAAGAAAAAATGATAGTACAAGAAAATTTCATTAAGAAATTAAGATCTGCATTTAATCTAAATATTTACGAAGTAAAAATTTGGACAGCACTTTTATCAAAAGGTGTTGCAACCGCAGGTGAATTATCTGATATTTCTGAAGTTCCTAGATCAAGATCATACGATGTTTTAGAATCTCTTGAAAAGAGAGGCTTTGTAATTATGAAATTGGGTAAACCAATAAAATACATTGCTGTTAAACCTGAAGAAGTCTTTAGGAGACTAAAGAAAAAGGTTTACGAAGAAGCTGATGTTCAATTAAAATCATTAACTGGAATAGAAAGTACAGACCTATATAAGGAATTAAGTTTACTGTATAATGTGGGAATCAAACATGTTGACCCTACTACAATTTCAGGATTTTTAAAAGGAAGAACAAATATGTATGATCATTTATCAACTTTGATTGATAATTCTAAAAAATCAGTTAATATTGTTACCTCAGCACCAGGTTTAATAAGAAAATATAATAATTTAAAAGAATCTATTAAAAAAGCTGCAAAAAGAGGAATTGATATAAGAATTGTTTCTCCTGTTACTAATGAAAACAAAGAAATTATAAAAGAATTAAGCCAATTTGCAAAAATAAAAAATGATAATGGCAATTCAAGATTTGTTACAATAGATAATGCAGAAGCAGTTTTAATGTTAGCAGATGATGCTACTATACATGAATCTTATGATAATGCAATATGGGTAAGTTCACCTTATTTTGTTAATTCTTTAAATTCTATGTTTACTAATCTTTGGAAAAAACAGTAGGAGTAAAAAATGTTAAGTGAAAAAATTCAATCTATAAAAGATCATTTTTCTATATATTCTGAAATTTATAAAAGCAGTGTATCGATTATTTTAGGTGCGACTCTAATTGTGTTGGGAGGAGCAGTAATATATAAGGGTGGAGAAAGAGAAGCTCTTAAAAAAATTCAAAGAATTCCTTCGCAACTTGAAATAAACATAACTCAAAATAAGGGGTATATACAAATAGATGCAAATAATTCTCCAGAAGATTATATTTTTCCAATTGAATCTAAAGATATGAAAATTAAATGTGATTTACAACCACATTTTAAATGTGAACTGGAAGATGATAAATATAACACCCCTGTTGTTTTAGAAAAGAAAGTGGAGAAACAATAAAAATGGCAGAAAATTATAAAACCTGGGCCAAATTTGGTAGATATTTGGGTATGGGTTTAATGTTTACAGGAACTATTTTAGATTTCGATCCAATAATTACTTGTGGTGCTTTATCCTATCTTTATTCGGCTTTAGGAGAACAAAATATTATGCTTGCTAAAAAACATGATGAAGAGATCGAAAAACTAACAAAAACTATTTCAGAATTAGAAAAAAAAATAAGTTCTGATAATTAATTTCTTTTTAACTCAAAAGTATCATCAAAAAGCTTATAAATATTTGAAGTTCTTTAATAATTATGTCAGAGGGGTTAAAGGGGTTATTAGATGTTCTCTTTAGTATTTTTGGTAAACAGAAGACTATCAAATTAGGTATTTATGGACCGACTAATGCTGGCAAAACGTCGATCGCAAATAGAATTTCTGAAGATTGGTTAGGAGAGCCTTTAGGTTCTGTATCAGCAGTTCCTCATGAAACAAGAGAAATCCAGATGAAAGAAAAAGTTACAGTGAAGGCTGGAAGAAAAGCTTTAACATTTAATTTGATTGATACTCCTGGAATTGCAACAAAAATTGATTACAAAGAATTTTTAAAATTTAAATTGAATTCAAAAGTTGCAAAGAAAAGAGCAAAAGAAGCAACATCTGGAGTTATTGAAGCAATAAAATGGTTAGATAATATGGATTGTGTTTTAGTTGTTATGGATGCAACAAAAAATCCTTATACTCAAGTTAATTTAACAATCATAGGTAATTTAGCAGCAAGAAAAGTACCTGTGTTATTGGTAGGAAATAAAATTGATTTAAAAAAGGCAAGCCTTAAAAAGATAAAAGACGCTTTCCCACAATATGATGTTGTTGGAGTGTCAGCATTAAAGGGAACAAATATGGAGGATTTTTACAAATCAATAGTAAGACTAGCAAGATGAGAACCTTAACACTACAATTTTTACAACAACACGAATTGGATAGATTGGATGAAGAAGAAAAAGTAAACAAATTACTAAGTATAGTAAAATCAAATAAAATTCTAGTACTTGATGGAAGATTAAAAGCAGAGGAAGAAGCAGCTTTAATTAAAATGACAATGGAGCAAATAAATAAAAGATTTAAGGGTATAGAAATTGCTACATTAAATCCAAGTACAAAAACAGTACAAGGTTTAAGTAAATTAAGATTGGACATGGCTTCTTTTTTACTTGGAAGAAGACAAGGATTAACTGTTATAGGTCCTGCTTCAATAGTAAAAGAAATGAGGAAAGATCCTAATAAGATCCTGTTGTTCACAACAAGAAAATAAAAATGCACCAATGTGTTAGATGCGGAATATCATACCCTGATGGTTCTCAAGAATTATTAAAAGGTTGTACTTGCGGTAGTAAATTCTTTTTTTATATTAGGGCAAAAGAGATAGAAGAAGCTAAAACAATAGCAATAGATTTGACTAAAGAAGAAAGAGTAGAAATAGAAAAAGATATACAAGAATTTGTAAAAGATAAATTCGAAGATGATAAACCTGTTGTTCTTGATATAGAAGCTATAAGAGTTTTAAGACCTGGCCAATATGAAATTGATTTGACTAAATTGTTAAAAAAACAACCTTTGGTTTACAAATTAGAAGACGGAAAATACATAATTAATTTGGATTATGCTTTTAAAAACGCTGGAGAAGAGAAATAATTATTTTAATTTTAATATAATAATATTATTAAAAGGCCAGTCACATTTTGCTTCTAAATTTCCTTCTTGATTAATTTTTGGTTTTTCAAAACCCCTACATTTAAAAGAAACTCCCTTTCTTCCAGTACACGTTAAATCTCCTATATAATACCTAGAAGGAGGTCCTTGATCTCCATAGTTTTTTATAGTAATATTTATTGGAAGGACTTTTAAATATGGACAAATAAAAGGATTTTTTTCTGCACTTAACTTTTCAAGATATTCTCTAAATTCAGGACAATCTCCTTTTTCATTGTTTATATAAATTTTCTTTTCTTCTAACATTTTAATTTACAGTACAGAACAACTATATTATATAAAGTTTGCTAAAAGATTAGTTAAATTTTTATATTCTTAAATTAGTTATATTTTATGGAAAAAGAGGTAAAAAACAATATAATTGGTATTCTAGACAAATCTTATAAAGCAATTCTAGACAAAGATATTAAATTATTAAGGGATTTAAGTAATCATACTTTACACAGCGCTTCAATAGCACAAGATCCTGATTCTATTTCTGTTGCAGTAATGGTTTATTCCTTTTCAAAAATATTTGAAAGAAATTACAATGAATACAAAGATTGGGATAAATTTTATTCTTTAACAAAAGATAATTTAAAATTATCAATAAAATATCTGAGAAAAAATGATTCTGAAGCATATGAAACTGCAATGAAAAATATTTTATATGGAATTTCTAATTTAGATGAAAAATTAAGAGATTATATACAAGAAGTATTCGAAGAAGCAAAAATTAACAAAGCTTCAAGAATTTATGAACACGGAATTTCATTAGCAAGAACAGCAGAATTATTAGGAATAACCCAATGGGAATTAATGAATTATGTAGGGACTACAGGCATTTCAGATGTTCCATTATCAAGAACAATTTCAATAAAAGAAAGAATGAATTATGCAAGAAAGGTGTTCGAATGAAACCAATTATATTTGATACAAGTCCATTGATAAATTTAGCAATGAATAATTTATTATGGACTTTGAAACCATTAAAACAAAAATATCAAGGAGATTTTTTAATTCCAATGCCTGTAAGACAAGAAATATTAGATAAACCTTTAACATCAAAAAAATTTAAATTAGAAGCTTTAACAGTTTTAGAAGAGTTTAATGAAAATATTTTAAAAGTTCAATGGAATCCTGAAATAGAACAAAAAGCCAATGAATTATTGGAAATTACAAATAATATTTATTTTTCTAAAAATCAACCTATAGAAATTATGCATACGGGAGAAGTTGGAGCAATAGCTTTAGCTTTAACAACAGAAGCAGAAACTTTTGTAGTAGATGAAAGAACAGCCAGAATATTAATTGAAAATCCAACTAAACTACTTGAATTATTAGAAAAGAAATTACATACAAAAATAACAGTTAATAAGAAAAATTTAGATTTATTTAAACAAAGGGTTAAAAATATAAAAATTATTAGATCTACGGAATTAATGTTAATAGCTTATGAAATGGGTTTGTTTAAGGAATTTGTAAAACCAAGTCCTTTTGTTAAAAACATTACAAAAGAGTTCGTAGATGGGTTATTATGGGCTTTAAAATTACATGGGTGTTCTATAGCTGAAGATGAGATTAAAGAAGTAGTTAAAACATATTGATAATATTTATATATTATTAAGTTCTTACTATTATATGGCTTATTACAATAAAGAGAACGCAAGAGCAAAATATAAAGAGTGGGTTGAAACAATGCTTGAAAAAGCTTCTAAAACTGAAGAATCTAAGCCAAATACTTTAGATAACGTAGATAAGGCCAAGGTAAGAAAGACCATAAAAGAAATAACTGGTATGGACATGGATTAATTCTTTAATAGAAAAGTTTATATATCATATAGTTACTTTAGAATAGTAACAAAATGAAATATAAAAAGACTTTTGGTTTATGGATAATGATTTGTTTATTAACAATTTTAATAGGAATATTACTTATTTTAGAAGAATCAAGCTTACCGGTTTTACAAATATTATTAATTTTAGGATTAGTTATGATATTTACTTCAATTTTAATATTTAGAGAACAAAAGATAGTTGTTCTAAAACCATTATATTTGGAAACAAAACCTATGCAAAAAGTAAAATCTATAAATACAGAAGATGCTTTTAAAAGTGAATTAGACAGATTAATTAATGATACAAAGAAATCTATAATTTTAACAGATAAGGTTGAAAAGCAGTTAAATCATTTAAAAGACAAAAAGAAAAAATGAAATCAAGAATAGTTTATTTAGATCCTAAAGAAAACAAAAGACCTATTTTTACTCTTTCTGCAGAGGATTTATTTCATTTTTATAAAGATCCTAAAAAAACAAAAATCATCTGGAAACAATATAAAGAGGACATACGGAATTTTGGTTGTTTAGAAGAAGCAACAAGGATTGCTATGAGTTGTATTGATTCTAGATCACTTGATGTTAAATTACATCAACTTATTACTTATTGTGAATTTGAAATATATGGTGATAAAGAGAGTAAAGATGAAGATTTGACTTTACAAGGGTATTTGGATAATGGGGTAAAGAATCTTGAGCAAGGAAATTGCTAAACTAAATATTTAAATACTTTTTAATTCTAGTTTTTATTGTTGGGGGTTCAGTACACTAGACACATTTAAATATAATGGTGCCTTTTATCACATATGTCTTATGATTTAAATTATAAAAAAGAAAAAATTAAAAAGTTTATAAGAGAACATCCTAAAACTACATATAAAGAAATAAAAGAGGATTTAGGGATAAAATTAGAAAGAGTATACTCAAATATGGAATCTGCATTTAAGGATGCGAAAGTGTTACCTCCAAGAAATTTTAAAAGAAAGACGAGAGAAGAAAAAATAAAAATAATATTAGATTATATTAAAAAATATCCTAAATCTACGACTCAAGATATAAGAAAAATAACTAAAATAAATTCCTCTAAATTCTTTAAAAATATTAATGAGGCTTTTGAAACTGCTGGAATAAATTATCCCAGAAACATAGATAATCGTTCAAAAAAAGAGAAAATTAAAGCAATAATTAAGTGTATTAAAAAAGATCCTATATTAAATATTACTGATTTAAGTAAAAAAACAAGAACAAAACCTTATACTTATTTTAAAACCTTTAAAGAGATATACAAATCTGCAGGAATAAATTATATCTCTAAACAAGAAAAACGTAAAACAAAAAAGAAACAAGAAATAATTAATTTTATTAAGAAAAATCCTTTTTGTACTCAAAGAGAAATTAATGCATTTTGTAAAACCCATGTTCAAGACATATTTAATAATGGGATTTTTGAAGCATATTCTCAAGCGAAAATAAAGTTTCCTTATGAAAGATTAAAATTATATGGTATTGTTTTAAAGTCTGTAAGAGACAGAGCAAAAACTTTTGAGGATAAAATAGCTTTTAAACTGGGAGGTTATGGTAAAGTCAACAGATTAGTAAAAACTAAAAGAGGTGTTGCAGATATAGTATTTGAAAGAAATCATAAAAAAGCAATAATAGAAATAAAAGATTATAAATCTAAAGAAATATCTATGTCCCAAATAAACCAATTAAATCGGTATTTAGAGGACAGTTCTTGTAACTTAGGATTTTTAATATGTAATCAAAAACCAAAAAAAGATAAAGTTTTAATAGGAGATAATACCATTATAATTTTGGAAAAAGGCGAATTAAGCCAGATTCCAAATATTTTGGATGGGGATGTAGTTCAACGGTAAAGACTATAAGTCACCGAAAATAAAGGGCTCCAGAATTGGAGCGATGAGTCGAAAGACAATGATATAAACGGGGTACGATAGATCATCGCTTGATGAAGTTACCCTTAGTTCAGGGAAAGTATAAGAGAGATTTTATACTTCTGTAATTCGATTCCCTGCATCCCCACCATTTTTATTCTTAAATTATGTTACCACTAAAGAGATGATACTATAGAAAGTTTTATATATTAGTGTGATAAACTAGTAGTAATATAATATTTTAATATAAAATGACAGTTCCAGAAATAATAAATAGTGCGCCCGTAAGATGGGGTAAAGGAATACTCAAATGGGGTATAATTACCTTAGGAATATTGGGTTTAGGCGGAGTTTCTGCATTTGGTTGGGCAGGATATCAAGCAAGGAAAATTCAAGATGAAATTCAAACTAAAGAAAGAGCAATGGTCGAATATTCTGTTAATTCTATAAAAAGCAAAGATTTTAGTAAATATTTTGATAAATTAAATAAAGAAGAAAAAAGTGAAATAAATAAAGATCTAACAACAGAATACAATGCTTTTTTCGACGAAAAACTAAAAGAAATTCCAACCTGGAAAAGATATGCTTTGGCAGGAGTATTGGGTGGAAAAGGTTTTGCACATTTATTCGATGAAGAACTTAAAATAAGGTTAGATAAAAAATTAGGTGAAAAAGGAAACTACTTTAAAACCGAAGCAGAAAAAGCAGAGTCAGCAAGACTAGAAGCTATAATGAAGCAAAAAGAAGCTGAAAGACAGCAAAAAATAAATGACTGTGATAGTAAATTATATCAATTAGAACAAAAAGTTTTAAGTATGGGAACAGAAGAACAAGCGCAAATGTACCTTTCAGATAAAGTTCCTGAAAACTATTGCAGTAATCTTTCTCCTGAAGACATGAAATTAGAAAAGAAAAAATTCTACGATATATACAATAAATTCATTAAAAAGTTAACTGGAAAAGAATATAATAAAAATTAAAAGCTAATTTTTAGGTAATTTTAGTGTTCTTACTATATAGTGATGTTAAAACGAAAGGTTTATATATAGATATTTACTCCATAGTGGTTACATATTAGGGGTAAAAATCAATATAAAAATGAAAGTTCCAAATTATATTAGAAAGGCAGTAACTCCTTTAATTATTGCGGGTTATCTATTAAGTCAAAGTTCTGGTTATAAAGCGAAAGCTGAATCTGGATATGAAAATCAAAAACCAATTGCAGTTGTTGCTCAAAATTATGATGGTATTGAACCTTCTTTCCCAGAAAAAGTATATAGCCAAGATCAAATAGAGGCTTTTAAATTAGCTGCAAGTATGGATGCTGGAGAATCAGAAGATGCAGCACTCCAACCAGGATATATTCAAGAAAACCTTCAACCAATTGCAACCAAAGTTGAAAATAAGATTTCTAAACCAACCAAAGTTGAAACTCCTAAACAAACCTCACAATTTTGTGATGGTAATCATTATAGACATCCAGGAAGAAATGGGTATACTGTTTCAGATGGACCAACATATACTGATTCAAAAGGGGAATATTTTTTCGTTGAAGAAAATGATATAAATAAAATGTATGAAACAATTTCTGAAGAGAATCCAGATGTAAAAGAAGTTTATTTTGAAATCAAAGGAGAATCATTAAATTATAATGGTGGTAATAATCTAGAAGGAATATTAAAATCTAAAGATCGTTGTTACAAAGTTCCTATTGTAAATGGAAGTGCTACTTTTAAAAATGTACCTAAGAACTTAGTAGATTATAAAGTTGCAATTGCTTCAGGTGATGAAATATTGGCTTCTTATAAAAATCTTTCTACCGCCCCAGAAAAAAATCAAACTAATAGAGACAGAGCTTCTGATAATGGAAGCTCTGCTCTCCCTCCCACAATTCCATCAGATGAAACTGGGACAGGTTCAACTGGACAAGGAACTACACAAGATAATTCTAAATTCCCAGTGTATTGTGCTGAAAATTGTTCAGAACCAATAAAAGCATTAAGTTCTAGTTATGGAAAAACAAAAGCAAATGTTGGAAATTGGGTTGTGTTAAAACCTGTTGATCCAAATTATAAAATACTTAAAGAAATGCCAATGGCTCATACTAGTATGGACCATTCTCAATCAAATAATAGTATTTTATTAAGAGCACATCAACCTGAAAAAGCTTCTGTAAGAATTGAATATTCAGATAGTGGAAAATTAAAGAGTGCTACAGTTGGATTAGAATTTTTAATGGGCTCAGAAAATCCTGATTCTAAAATTACTGAAGAGGACTTAACAAAATCAAATTCAAATAAACCTTATGCTTTTAATGCAGAAGTATTTACACAATGGTTATCAGGAAAACCACAAAATTGTACAGAAGATATTCAAAAGAGATACGCTCAAGGAAAAACATCTACTATAAGTGTAAATGAAGATCATAAATTTTGGGTAAGAACAAAAAATGAAAATGGATATACTCCTTATTTAGTAAAAGTAAATAGCCCAGAATTAGCAGCACAAATAAGAACAGGAAAAATAAATTATAATCAAGTTAAGAAAGGAGATTTCTCTCCTGTGAGATTACATCAAATTTTTGGAAATTATTATGAAATAAATTTAGAAGGAAAAACTAGTTTAGAAGACAAGGTAACAAATGCTTCTTTTGGTACAACTAAATATACTTATGCTAAAGGAGATTTATTAAATCATATTAAAATAAGAATGCCTCATTATATTCAAAGAGATGGCGTTGAAAAAGAAGAAGAAAATCTATATCTTGGTTATATTGTAGGAAGAGATGCTAATGGAAATTTAGATGTAAAAATTATTTCATTCTTTGAAGCTGTTACAAATACACCAAAAACTGCATTAAAATGGTTCACAATAGGTGCTGCTGCTACTGCAGGAGCAACTTATGGAATTACTGTTGCAACAATGCCTTTAGAAAAAGCTTTGGAATTAGCTGTAAGTCAAGGAACTTTGGATGGCGGAGTGGTTGGAGCAGGAGAAGCTGGAGAATTAGCTGGGGGACTTGTAGGTTTATTCTAAAATGAAATTATTTAATAAATTAGCAAAATTATTTTTATGTTTTGTATTGATTTTAGCTAGTGTTTTTGCTGCTCAATATTCAAACACTTTTAATATGGATCAACCTGGATTTAGTGTACAAGCTTATAATTGCAATGCAGATAGTACTTGTTCAAATCCAAGTCAAATATTAAATTCATATACAAATTCAAACTCATATACTTTTACTTTCTATGATGAAAAATATTATGCCGAATATTTATACAAAGATGGATATTTACCTTATGCTTTTACAGTTAACAAATATAATGGAATAAATGTACTTAATTTTGTTAAGAAAGAAAATTGCAAAGCTGCAGTTAATTCCATTACTGTTTCAGATAGCACTCCTGAACAAGGAGATTTGATTACTGTAACTGCAGTTATAGATAGTGCTTTACATGGCGCTGCTCAAGGAGCTCCAAGATTCAGACCTGAAGAATTTAGAAATTTCTTTGATGCAGATACTAATGTTAAATTAAAGATAATTAAAAATGGAATTGTTGCTTATGAAGTCTTACAATCAAAAAAAGTATATATTGATAGCACAGAAACTGTTGTTTTCCAAGTAGTTACTTCTGCAATGGAAGGAGATTATATTATTTCAATAGAAACAGATGTTGTTGATACAATGTGTAATCAAAATACAAAATTAAGTTCAACAAATTCATTAAATATTCACGTTGATGTTCCAACACCATTACAAGAACCAATAGCAGAAGCAGGTTCAGATAAAATTATTTGTTTAAATGAAAATACACAATTTTCTAGTTTAGGAAGTTATGATAATGATGGAACAATTGTTAGCTATGCTTGGAACTTTGGAGATAGTACGGCTGCAAATGGAGCTATTGTAAATCATAATTATACTCAAATTGGTGAATATACAGCAACTTTAACAGTAACTGATAACGATGGATTACAAAATATGGATCATTTACAAGTTATAGTACATGATTGTAATAGTGATGTATATCCAATAGCAATTGCTGGTCCTGATCAAACTGTTTATGTAAATCAATTAGTACACTTTAATGGAAGTGCTTCTTATGATTTAGACGGACATATTGTTTCTTATGAATGGGATGTTAATGGAGATAATATTATAGATATATTTGGTTCAAATCCAATATATACATATAATCAAACAGGAATTTATAATATTACTTTATTAGTAACAGACAATGATGGATTACAAGATACAGATGTTTTACAAATAACTGTATTACCTTCAAATCAAACCAATCAAACAAATTTAGCACCTATTTCAAATTTCACTTATAATCCTTTAAATCCAATAGAAGAGCAAGAAGTTTTATTTAATTCTTCACTTTCATATGATCCAGACGGACAAATTGTAGAATGGAGTTGGAATTTTGGAGACGGAATTACTCTTAGTTATAATTTTGAAGCACCTTGGATAGGACATATTTATTATTTCCCTGGAACTTATAATGCAACTTTAACTGTTACAGATGATGACGGTGCACAAGATACTAAATTAGTTCAAATAGTAGTTGCAGAAGATACTAATCAAACAGATTTAATAGATCCTGTAGCTAATTTTAATTTTACACCAACAAATCCAAATGAAGGACAAATTGTTTCATTTAATGCTTCAAACTCTTCTGATGCAGATGGAACAATTGTTAGTTATGCTTGGAACTTTGGAGATGGAAATGTTGGTAGTGGAGTAAATATAAATCATACTTATGCTCAAGAAGGAATTTATCATATGGGTTTAACAGTAACAGACAATGATGGATTGCAAGATAGTTATAGTAGATATGTAACTGTTGGTGATGTAATACCTCAAGTTACAATAACTGCAAGCCCTACAACTGGAGAAGAAGAACTAGAAGTACACTTTAATTCAACTGTAAATGGAAATGCTCCTTTTACTTATTTATGGAATTTTGATGAGACTCATTTTAGTACTTTAGCAAACCCAATACATACTTTTGAAAATGCTGGAACATATCATGTTAGATTGATAGTAACAGATAATGATGGAGATAGTGCTAATGCAACAATCACAATACATGTAGATTCAAATGAAACTGATGATGAAGATGGGGATAATGATCAAGATTCAACAGCTGGAACAAATCCACACAGTTTAGGAATTGTTTCTATAATTCCAGACAAAGAAAAATTGTCTCCTGGAGACAGAGTGACACTAGACATTCAATTAAAAAACTATGGAAGTTATGATGAAAACAATTTGAAAGTAAAAATAAGCATAGCTGATTTAGGTTTAGAAGAAATATATAGTGTAAATGAATTGTCACCATTTGGTGCGACACTAAAACAATATAGTTTAGATATACCAAAGAATGCAGTTTCAGGCGATTATAACGCTAAAGTTGAGTTTTATAATGATTACACTAAGGCTGTAAGATATTCTGATTTAGAAGTACAGAATTCTGATTTCCAAATAGATGTAACTACTACAAATAAACAAGGAAAAGAAATAGACTGGTTATCAATTTTAGAATTTACATTTTTGTCACTATTTGTATTGGCATTATTGATTGGAATTTATTTGATTGTACGGAAATTAAGTGAAAGTAATTAAATATTCGTAGAAGTTGGTAGTGAAAAACTACTAACTGTTATCACCATAAAGTTTATATATGGAACATAACTACTACAAAATGAAAAGAGTTGGTTAAAACAATTAACATGGGGGTTAATTAAAAAATGAACATGACAAAATGTTTGAGCGCAGTATTATTACTAGTAATTGCATTGTTTGTAAGTGCAGTAAGTGCACAAGCTCTTTCAATAACTGAAGTACAAGTTAGTGGAGTAGAGTTAGATGCAAATAACGCAGTTATACATGCTGACAGAGGAGACATTGTTGACATTAGAGTTGAACTTAAAGGCGGATCAACCAACCAAGATAAAGTAAAAGTAAAAGCTTGGATTGGTGGATACAAATATGACGAAGTTGAAGCAACTACAGATAGATTCAACACATTAGCAAATGTTACATACATAAAATCTCTTGAATTAGAAATTCCAGAAGATTTAGATGCAACAGATGACTATACTTTACACATCGTTCTTTACGATGATGATGAAGCAGTTGAATACGCTTCAGCACAATATGCGTTAATGATAACACCTTTAGAAAACCAAGTTAAGATCCAAGATGTAATTTTTAATCCTGGCTTAACAGTACAAGCTGGAAAAGCTTTGTATGCAAAGGTTAGAGTTGAAAACCTAGGGTCTTCAAATGAAAGAGACATAAGAGTTAAGTTAGCAATACCTGAATTAGGCATAGAAGTAAAAGACTATGTTGATAAATTAAATTCAGATGATTACTGTGATGAAAATGATTGTGATGAAAGTCACGTTAGTACCTCCAGTGAATTAATGTTGAAAATACCAGACACTGCAAAAGAAGGATCTTATCAGTTGAAAGTTACAGCTGAATATGATAAACTTCACAAATCTACTGAAAGTACATATTACTTATATGTAGCTAAAGCAGATGCAAGTACTGGAATTACAACTACAACTAGTACCGCAGGAACAAGTATAGGAAATCTTGTTAATGTAGATACAGTGACTAAAGAACTTAAACAAGGAGAAGGTGTAATTTATAGATTTACATTAGCAAACCTTGGAAACAAAGTTGAAAGTTACAATGTTGAAGTTGTTGGAACAGATTCATGGGGTAGTTCAAGAGTAGATCCAGCTGTTGTGACAGTAAGTCCAAATGGTGTAGGAGAAGCTTTTGTATATATCACAGCAAACAAAGAAGCTAGCGAAGGCTTGTATATGTTTACAGCAAAAGTAAAATCCGGTAGTGACGTTGTTAAAGAAATTTCATTAGGTGCTGATGTTAAAGCAAATGCTAGTGGAATTAATTTGAAAAACGTATTATGGGGAATTACAGCATTGTTAGTATTAGTAATAGTGGCTCTTGGTATTGTTTTAGCAGTTAAAAGTGCTAAAGGCAAGAAAGAAGAACCAAGTTTAACTGAAGGTCAAACTTATTACTATTATCCAAACTTTTAATTTCTTTTTTTCTTTTTTTATTAATTTTTAAATATTCTAGAGAAAGGTATATACTTTACTAATTAGTGGCAACAAAACAAAAGATTTATAAATATATTCCATTTTAATAATTTAAGATGAAACCAGTTACATATTATAGCACAAATAATAAATTAGAAGTAGTGGATTTTCAAACTGCTCTTCTTAAAGGTATGGCTTCTAATTACGGATTATATATGATGGATAGAAAAGATATTCCTAAACTTTCACTCCAACAAATAAAAGAGATGGCTCATCTGTCTTATGCACAGATTGCTTTTATGGTTCTGAACCCTTTCCTTACTTCTGAAATTCCTTCTCAAAAACTTGAAGCATTGTTAGAGGATGCGTATAATAAAGATAAAATTCCAACACAAGTTGATTTTGTCAAAGGAAAAACACATATTATGTGGTTAACTAAAGGTCCAACATATTCTTTTAAGGATTATGCTGCAAGATTTTTTGGTAGAACCCTTAATTATTTTTTAGGAGAAAAAAATCTTAAGAGAACAGTTATGGTAGCAACTAGTGGAGATACAGGTGGGGCAGTAGCCGATGCTTTACATGGTTTGAACAATGTTGAAAATATTGTTTTTTTTCCAAAAGATTCGATTAGTGCCGGTCAGAGAAGGCAAATGACGACATTACATAAAAATATTTATGCTTTTGAAGTAAATGGAGATTTTGATGTTTGTCAGGCATTAATAAAAACTCTCTTAGGAGATAAAAAATTCGCAGGGGAAATATTTAAAGATGAAGAGAGATTTACTTCTGCAAATTCAATTAGTATAGGAAGATTATTACCTCAAGCAGTTTATCCTTTCTTTGCTTATTCAAAAATTGCAGAAAATGGAGAGCCAATGATTACAAGTGTGCCTTCAGGAAATTTTGGAGATATGATGGGTACATTAATTGCAAAAGAAATGGGACTTCCAATTTCTTCAATTGTTTGTGGAGTAAATGAAAATACAGCATTTCCAGATTTCCTTGAGACGGGGGAATATGTGGTTAAAGCTACTAAACATTCGCCTTCCTCTGCCATGAATGTTTCTCATCCAAGTAATTTAGCTAGATTAGTTGATTTTTATGGCGGGCACATGTATGATGAAAGAGATATGGTATCTAAAAAAGTTATAAGGGATGGGGTTATTGATATTATGCCCGATTTAAAAGCCATGAAAAAAGATATCATATCAGTAGGCGTAACTAATTCAGAACATTACCAAACAATTCAAGATGTTTATGTTCCTTTTAATATTATTCTTGATCCACATGGAGCGGTAGGTTGGAGAGCTCTGCAGAAAGTCTTAGGATGGAGAAACAATAAATTATCGGTGGTTTATGAAACTGCTGACCCTGGGAAATTTCCTGAAGATATTCATAAAGCAATAAATATATTTCCAGATTTGCCTGAAGGAATGAAAAAACAGGCAAAAGCTAAAGAAAGAATTTATTCTATTATAAGTGAACCAGAAAGGACTCCTGAAGGGAAATTAAAACTAAGTGAAATGCAAATTGAAGAAGCCAAATCAACAATAAGGAAGATTTTTTCTATTTAATTATTATTTTATAAAACTACAATTCTAATATATGAATGCTTATAAATAATGTATACCCTCACCAGTGGATAAAATCGGGGGTTAGATATGTACTTTAAACAATTAATAATAGTATTATCAGTTTTTTTAATAGTAATTCTAAATGTAAATGCATCAATAATTTCTGAAACTAATGAAGTTTCTTTGTGTCCTGAAAATACTCATCTTTTTTTAGATATTATTAAGAATGATGGGAATTCTGAGCAACAGTACACAGTAGATTTATATGGTAGTGCATTGCCTTGGTCTGCTTCAATACCAAAAGGCTTTGTACTTAAGCCTGGAGATATACGTTCTATCTATACGTATGTAACACCCATGTCTAATACACCTCCAGGAAAATATGATCTATACATAGATGTTGTTTCAGGATCTTCTTTAGAGAAGGCCCATCATTCTATTATTATCAATGATTGTAATATAGCTAAACCAACTAAAATTTCACAACCAACAACACAAATACAAACACAAAAACCAATCATAATAGAAAAAATAGTTGAAGTTCCTAAAATAATTGAAAAAAGAGTAGTTGTTGAAAAACCAGTAATAAAAACAGTTGTTCAAGAAAAACCAGTAACCATAAAAAATACAACAAAAACAGTAAAAGTAAAACCAAATTATAATTTTACAGTTTATATTGATAGAAATTATGCAGATATTTGTGATCATAGTCAAGATATAATTCCAATAATTATAGAAAATACTGGAGATGAAATAAATAAATTTGATATTTCTAAAGATGCTCCAAAATGGGTTCATTTAGATAAAAAATCTTTAATTATACCTGCAAAGACTTCACAAAAGTTTAATTTAATTTTAGAACCAGATTATAATATTAAAGGAATTTTTGATGTTAAATTAACAATAGATCCTGATAAAGGAAATACAAAAGCAAAAGGTATAATCAAAGCAGAAGTAAAATCTTGTAATTTTGGTGAAGTTGCATTTTTAAGCAAGAAAGAAGAAATTTGCAGCCCGGTAACAGATACCTTTACTGCAACAATAAAAAATAGTGGTTCTATTGCAAATACTTATACTTTAAGTTTAGATGCACCAGAATTTATAATATTTAATACAAAAACTGTAACAGTAAGTCCTGGGCAAGAAGAAGTTGTTTTATTAAAAGTAAATAATTCTTTTATAAAACCTGGAACTTATAAATTTAAATTAGAATCTACATTAAGTTCAAAAGTAAAATCTTCTGATGAAATGGAATTAGTTGTTTTAACTGAAAAACAATGTTCTGGAGAAAGCACTAATGAGACTGGATTTGATTTAACAAATAAAATTACTGGTTATTATACAAGAGCTAAAAATTATGTTAAAAATATTATTAATAAAGAACCTGTTAATGAAACAAGTTGTGCTCCAGAAGATTTAGCACCAATAACTGGAATGTTAAATACAAAAACTACAGAAAAATTAGCAGATTTGGATTTAGCTGTTGGAGATGAAGAAAGTTTTGATTATAATGATGAAGAACATATTGTAACTTTGAATAGTATAGAAAATGAAAGTGTTTTAATTGCAATAAACTCAAACAAAACTAATTATGTTTTATTAACTGTTGGAAATTCTAAATTCGTTGATATAACTGATGATGGAATATCTGATATAGAAGTAAAATTAAATTCTATAGAAGATGAAATTGCAAGTCTAACAATAAATAAATTTACAAAAATTGCTACTACAGAGAAAGATACAGGAAAGAAACTTATTGATTTAATGAACAAATACAAATATTATATTATTGTTGCATTTATCTTATTATTCTTAATAATTATAATAATAAAAACAAAATTCCATAAAAAAGCAGAAAGTATATTTTCAGAAGAAGTTGAAACTGAATTAATGCCTATACAACAAACAATTCCTTCAGTACCATTAGAAGTACAAGAAGAAACTCATGATGATACTCCTTGGGAAGATATTGTTCAAAAGTTTGAGAAAATAGGCGTTCCTAAGAAAAAAGTCGTTAGAAAAAAAGTAGTTAAGAGGAAGATAATTATTAAGAAAAGCAAACCTATTAAAAGAAAGGTATTTAAAAAGAAAAAACTCTGGAAAAAGAATAAATTATTGGAGAAGAAAAGATGAATGAAATAGAAAAATTTTGGTCGGGTTATAAGGATTTTTGGACATTGGATATTAACTATAGAGGAAAACAAAGATCTGTTGATATACTAAAGAAACGCGTTGATGTTTTAGACTTACCTGATAATATTATACTTAATGGAAATAAAAAAATTATATCTTTTTTCAAAGAAAGTGAAAAAGCCAAAAAATTTTATCCTGCAGATTTACCCTTATTTTATGCTGTTCTTGATGCAGTCCAGACAATTAAAGATGAAAATAAAAGAGAAGAAATAAAAGATAGTATGATAAATAATTTTCAAGTTGATGGTATTATTTATACTTTCTCTTGGATAAAATTTAATAGTGAGGGTAAAGATAAACTTATACATTATAAAGATATGAAAAATGAACGTTCATCAAAAATAGATACACAAGACATTAATGAGAAAAATAAATCTAATGTCTTGGAAAGATTTATTGAACTAGATTTTAATAAAATTATGGAAATTAATAATTGGTTCTTTGGAAATATTAAAGAATTATATGTTTTATTAAGGCAAAAACCTCGTTTAGGTACAGCTTATCATAACTTTAGATTAATTTCTAAACCTGGGACGGGTAATGTAAATTTATTTTGTAGAGAAACTTTAAGTTATTCTAAATGTGATTTAGATGAACAAGTTTATTTAGGTGTGCGTTTAAAATAAAATGGAGAAGATAAAATGACTGATCGTTATAGAATTAAAATATCTGAAATTGAAGGAGTTTTATTGGTGGAAACATCAGTAGGATCTCCTGTTAGTAAACCTTATGATGCTACACAAGAGTTCCCTATTAGAGGCATAGGGTATCATGAAGAAGATGGTGGGATTATCCATTCTCCAATTATATC
This sequence comes from Candidatus Nanoarchaeia archaeon, assembly GCA_028716945.1. Lineage (GTDB taxonomy): Archaea > Nanobdellota > Nanobdellia > SCGC-AAA011-G17 > JAFCDX01 > JAQUOT01. The sequence goes on along the minus strand of JAQUOT010000001.1, from coordinate 23,245 downwards.
AAAAGATTTTAGGGTATTATATTGTGGAGAATGTGGGATGAGAATTCCTATACCAAGAACTGTTAAAACTTTTGGTGATTTAGAGAAATACTTATTTGATCAAACAACAAAAAAGATAATTAAACCTTCAAGCTAACTACTTTAGAAATACCTTCTTGCATTGTTATTCCATATAATTGGTCTGATTCTGTGATAATATGGTCATTGTGAGATATAACAATATATTGTGCTTTTTCTGAGTATTTTTTAATTAACCTAGATAATAATTCTGAGTTTGTCTTGTCTAAAGCAGCATCTACTTCATCTAATAAATAGAAGTTTGCAGGTTTGTGTTCTTGTATAGAAAATATAAATGCTAAAGCAGTTAAAGTTTTTTCTCCACCAGATAAACTCTTAATATCAAGGAATTTATTTCCTACAACTTTAACTTTTATTTCAACACCTGCTTCAAAAGGATTTTCTGGATTTTCTATTTCTAAATGGGCAGTACCTTTTGTAGTTAAACTGGAAAATATTTGTATAAAGTTTTTATTTAATTCATTAAAAGTATTCATAAATAATCCAATCTTTCTCTTTTCAATTTCATCTATCATTAATAAAACATCTTCTTTTTCTTTTTTTAATTTATCTGCTCTTTCAAGAAGACCATTATATTCTTTTTCAAGATTTTCATAAATTTCTAATGCTCTTAGATTAACATTACCAATATTCCTTAAAGCTCTTTCATCTTCTCTTATTCTTAGAGTTAATTCATCTATAGAAACACTCGTTAATATTTTTATTTTACCCTCTTCAAATTCAACTTTAAATTCTTCAAATTCTTTATCCAAACCTTCTAATTCTCCAATAGTTTTAGCTTTAGTAATATTCAAATTGTTAATAATAGTTTCATAATTTCTTATTTTTTCTTGTTCTCTTATGATTTTAGTCTCAAATTCTTGTATTTTATCATTATATTTTGATCTCTGTGAAGATAAATTCTTAAAATTATTAAAGAATTTCTTTTCTTGTTCTTCGCATTCTTTTAAATTATTTCTAGCAGTTTTTAATTCATCATTTAAATGGTCTAATTCTTTTGTAAATTCTATCTTTTCTTTTTCATTTTCTTTTAATATCTTTAAAGCTCTGTCATTTTCAGGTAAAAATAAACTTTCTATTTGTAAATCTAATCCTTTTTTCTCTGAACTTAATTCAAATATTTTTCTTTCAATATCATATTTTTCTTTTTCTAATTCTTCTAAGCTTGTACCAAGGTTCTTTATCTTATTTCTTGAAGTCTTTCCTAAACCTCCAAGTCTTCTATATCCTCCAATCATTGCACCAGAAGTTTCTACTAAATCTCCATCTAAAGTAACCATTCTTATTTGTCCTATTAATCTTCTAGCAGTTTCTAAATCCTCCATAATTAATGTAGAACCAAAGACATATTTGAAAATAGTATCAAATTTAGAATTATATTTTACTAAGTTTATAGCTAAATCAACAATTCCATTTTTTCCTTTTATATTTTTTAAATCCATACTGTTTGTTTTTGGTTTAATTTTATTCAATGGTAAGAATGTACAAGTACCTAGTTTTTCTTTTTTAAGAACATCTATACATCTTTGAGCAGTAAAATCATCTTCAACAACAATACTTTTTATTCTTCCACCAGCAGCTACTTCTAAAGCCAAAGCATATTTATCTGGAATTTCAGCTAAATCTCCAACAGTTCCATAAACTTCTTCATCACCCAAATTAACAATTCTTTCTACTGCTTTGTCAGCCATTGTTTCATAAGACACACTAAATTTAGATTTGGAATGCTCTAAATCTTTTAAAATTCTTGATTGTTCTTGGATTAAATCTTTTAATTCTTCTTCTGTTTTTTTCTTTTTATCTTTTAATTCTGATATTTTTTCATCTGTTCCAGAAGAATCAAGTTTAATTTGTTTATTTCTTTGATCTAGTTTAGTTAATTGTTCTTTACATACTAATAATCTTTCATCATCTCTAGCAATTTTAGTCTTGAATTCTTCAATCTTCTTTCTTAGTTCTCTTTGTTCTATTTCTCCTTTGTCTTCTATAGTAACTGTAATATTTTTAATACTAGAATCTAATTTATGTATTTCTGATTTTAGTTGAGTTACTTGTTCATTGACTTTAGAAATCTTTGATTCATTATCTTTGACTTCGTTTTCTATAGAAGCTTTTCTTTCTTCTCTTTTTTTAATTTGAGATTTTATCAAAGAAGCTTTATGGTCTTTAATCTTTTGTTCTAATTCTTTATATTTTAATGCCTGGTCTCTATCTTTTTTTAATTCTCTTAAGTTAGCACTTCTCTCAGTTAAAATTATTCCTGCTTCATTTAATTTTTCTTGTACTTTCTCAAGTTCTCTTAAAGACTTTTCTTTTTTGTCTTCATAAATAGAAATGCCTGCAACTTCTTCAATAACTTTTCTTCTATCTTCTGTACGCATTTCTGCAAAATGAATTATATCTCCTTGTAAAATAATATTATGCCCTTCTGGATCTATAGAAGCACTTGATAACATTTCAACAATTTCTTGTCTGTTTACTGTTTTATCATTTATTTTGTAAATACTTTGTCCATTTTGTCTTACAATTCTAGAAATTTTTACCTCTTCTAAATTTCCATATTCTGATTTTATTGCTAATTCTTTTTTTTGATTATTAAATATCATGTCAACTTGGGCTTCTTTAGCAGGATCTGCATGCTTACCCCCATTGTAGATTAAATTAGCAGATTTCTCAGCTCTAAGGCCTTTAGCAGAGCTTTTACCTAATACAAAACATAATGCATCTACAACGTTACTATTATGGACTATTATATTATTTGCTATAAAATTATGATGTTTATCTATAGATAAATCATAAACCCATTTTTCTTTTGAGTTTATAGTTTTAATTTCAGTTATTTCATCCCAGTAAATATCTGAATTGCATAACAAGCAGAGATTTATTAAAGATTGTGAAAGAGTTCCTTGTGATTGCGCTCTTGGAATAAAAATATTTTTTATTAGTAGTTTTACTCCATAAACTGAAGGAGTGCATTGATTATAAACATAAGAGGATAGTCTTGGATAGGTTTTCTTAGTTGATTTGACATTTATTTTTAAATCTTTTACAATTTCTTTTATTAAAGAATTAATTTCTAATAAATCTATATTTGGATTAATTTTTGCATTTAATAAATTTTCAATTCTTTTTTGTTTTGCTTTATGTTTTAATTTAATATAATAATTGAATTTTAAAAAATTATCTGCTCCATAAATTGTTATAGTTTTATAAACTCCACTGAATCCAGAATTTGTAGCAATTTTTACAACATAATTTGATCTGTAAGTTATACTTAACCTAGAAAGTATATTTTCTATTGCAAATGCTAAATTTTTGCTTTTAGTTGTTATTTCTATTGAACTTTTTGAAACATAGCCATCTCCGCAATATAATCCATTTAATAATTCTGACAGCTCTTTATCAGAACTATGGCTTAAGAAAAGATTTGTTATTGTTTTGTCTTTTGTTGTTCCAATAGACATTCCAAGTTTGTTTAAAATAGTTCTTATAAAAGTAGAATAAGCTAGTACATCCCAAACATTTGGTTTATATTCATTTATTGTAGCATTAACTTCAAATATTTTGTCTATTAAATTTTTATAATCTGCAACAATTTCTTGTGTTCCATTTGTGAACCATATTTGGTTTGATGTTGGAGGCAATCTTCCTTCAGCAAGTAGATATCCCAATAATCTGGATAATTCTTTAGAATTTTTCCAAGGAAATTTATAAACAATTTTATCATTTGCTCTTGATTTTGCATGTGGGATTAATTTTATTATTTCTTTATCATTATAGTATTGTCTTAATATTCTTACAAGATATGAAAAATTAATTGCTTGTTTATTTATCAATCCTCTTAACACATATAAAGGAATATCAATTTTTTTAGAAAGATCTCCCCATTCTTTATAACCTTTAATTTTATATAAAATTTCTTTATACTTTTTATTATAAGGAACATAAATTTTATCTTCAGGGGCTATTAAATCTAATAATTCATAAAAATATTTTGTTTTTGGAGTAGTTTCAATTTTTCTAGGAACCGCAATTTTTATTCCTTTTTTTAATTCTTCAGCTTTAATGCTCCTTATTTTATTATTATCTAAGATGAATAGCGGATGATATTTAGTAGAAGTGATTTCTCTTCCAGATCTTGTTTTTATTTTAATCAGCTGGTTTGGTGAACTTCTTTTTACATAAGCTTTAACTGGAACCTTTTTAATCTTTAAGGTTTTTGTATCTAAAGTTAATATTTCTGTATTGTCTCCATTTATGATAAAACCATCTTCTATGTTTTTATAAGAATTTTCTTTGAGTTTGTTTTCAACTAATTCTCCTATTTTGACTAAAGAGCCGTCTGCTAATTGAATTGAAGTATCTTTAGTTACACATTTACCAGAACCATTAGCTCCTACAATAGCAGAAAAACCTTGAGGAAAGAACATTTCAATTGGTTTTGCAAATGACTTAAACCCCCTCATTTTTAGTTTTTGTATTGTAACCATTAATATTCTGGCTTTCTTTAATTATTTAAATACTTTTATACCTTTAATTTTATACTTTTGGTTATGTTACCTCTTTAAAATAGAAACATTTTTAAACACTAATTTATTCTAAAAGATATGGAAATCGCACTTAATGGAAACGGAAAAATAAGAGTAGCTAGAATTGAAATTGATGTTCCTCACCTTAAAGAAATTATAACTTTTGGATTACCTTTTATAGGACCTAATGATTATCAAACAGTTATGAATAAAATAACTCAAGAAAAAGCATTAAGATCAACTACAGCACAAACATTTTCTTTAGTAGATTTAGCTTTGCAGAATACAGACGAAGCTCATTGTAAAGAACTCTTATCAAAATTTAGAAATAATTATTTTTGGACTTCAACAGAGAATTTATGGGGTTCTGAAAATGTTATAGTTTATGATAATATTAATGGAAAAATGCCTTCAGATAGAAAAAAATTGTTAAAAAGATTTAAAGATGGAGATAACTCGGTGAGAGTTGTTCCTTATGGATTTAAGACAGGAAGTCAATCTATTTCAGAATTAGTTAAAAATCCTTATATTCTAGCTCAAGTTGGAGATAAAGATTTTGCACAAGATGTTGTTGCAAGAGTTGCAGAAAAAATAAGCAAGAATCAACCTTATGTTTTTGCTTTAAATCCTACAACTCAAGATGTTAAAAGATATACCGCGCTGGGTTCCGACTGCAACGTCGGCGGGTTGAGTGTTGCTGGTTTCTGCCGTGATGGCAACGGGGGTGGTTATGCCTCTTGGGTACGTTCGCAAAAAAAATAAGTAAAGCTTTATTAATAATTAATTTAATTCTTTTTTGTTTTAGGGAGGTATAAATTACTTTTTAAAATCCATTAAATTTCTTTGTTTTAATTTATGGTTTTGATAAGGAAGCCAAGACTTTCTAAATATTTTATCAAACTTTGGATCAGAGTGATTTGCTTCTAAGAATTTCTGAGTTCTTTCATCTGACATATATCCCGAACCAAATTCAATATTATATTGTTTTTTTAATTTTTCTAGTCGTTCATCACCAGTAACTTTTGCTAAGATACTTGCAGCAGCTACAGCAGGATAACGTTCAGCATTCCATTCTAATAATAATTCTGGTTTATGTTTTAAGAAAATACTTAAATAATTTTTATAAGATTCTTTATTGGGTGAAGGACAATCTATGATTGCTTTATCTGGTTTTAATTCATTAATAATCATAGCTGTTTTTATAGCTTCTAATCTATTTAGATTAAACTCCTGAGAATTTAATGCAGAATCTATTTCTTGTGGGCTGATGATAACTAATTTATGTTTTTTAATAATTTTTAATATTTTTGGAAAAAGTTTCTCTCTTTGGATTGGAGTTAATAATTTGCTGTCTTTAACACCTAAATTTTTAAGTTTTTCTTCATCATAGTCTTCTATTAATACCCCGCAGATTACCATATCCCCTATAATGGGACCTTTTCTTGCTTCATCAATTCCTAGTATAGTTGTCATTTTGAAAATATGGTAGCAGAGGATGGATTTGAACCATCGACCTCAGGGTATCCCAACTTATTTATGGGCCCTGCGAGAACTCCTAGCTTCTCCACTCTGCTATAAAGATATATTATTTGGATATATCCTATTTACTTTACAAGAATTATGAGAGAGGTATTTAAATGTTGTGGAAACTCTTAATCTCCAAACACCTTTTCCCATTCCATAGCTTTTACTCCAGTAAATCCTATTTTTAAGATCATAATTTTCGCAAATTTTTTGAAAAAATAATAGGGTTTGTTTATCTCCTTGAGTTAATACTATATCTCCATGTCCAACATATCCTTCAGCATCTATAAATCCAGATATTAAACCCATTTTATAATCTTTATTTAACTTTAATTTTTTTAACATATTTACTTCATTTTCAATAAAATTAAAAAATTCTTTTGAATTAACATAAATCTTAATTGAATTACATCTTTTATCTTTTAATGTGAATGGAGTTAATTCCATTTTTTTTAAAATAAGATTCATTCTTTTCAAGATATCTAAATCTTTTAACGAATTTAAATAAAATTCTACTCTATAATGTCTATCATTTTTATTATAATTTTTATATCCGTCTCCTAAAAATAAACCTATAATATACCCCATATCTTTTTTAGAAATTTTGTTTATATCCATTAATCATTAAAGATTTTATTATTTATATATCTTTCCACCCCGCATTAATTTTATTTTAACTAACCAAAAATGGTGTGAAAACCTTTAAAAACAAACAAATTTTTATAATAATATGAAATATAATGTAAAGATTACTTCTTTAATGATTTTATTGTTTATTGTTACACAATTAATTGGATTATATGTTGTTAATTATTATGTTGTTCCTCATGCAGGTGTTGTTCAAGATCTTCCTTATAATATTGAAAAACCTCAATTTGAAGAGCAAACTTCTTTCATACCTTTAACAATTGCAATTTTAATAGCAAGTGCATTAGCTTTATTATTAATTAAATTTAGAGCAAATAATTTGTGGAAAACATGGTTTTTTATTGGAATATCTTTTTCATTATTAATTACTTTTTCAGTTTTTATAAATAAACTAAATCTTCCCAGTTATATTGCCTTAATTTTTGCAGTAGTTTTAGCTGGATTAAAAGTTTTTAAGCCAAATGTTTATCTCCATAATCTGGGAGAGATATTTATGTATGGAGGATTAGCTTCTATATTTGTTCCTGTTTTAAATTTATTTTCAATCTCTGTTTTATTAATAATAATTTCAATATATGATATGATTGCTGTCTGGAAAACAAAACATATGGTAAAATTAGCTAAATATCAATCCAAAATTCAAATCTTTGCTGGATTGTTAATACCTACTGGAAAAGGAAAATCGGCAATACTGGGTGGAGGAGATATTGGATTTACTTTATTATTTGCTGGAACAATCTTAAAAATATCAACTTATCTTAATGCTTTAATCACTGTTTTATTTATTTCAATTGCTTTAGGAATATTACTATTATTTGCTGAAAAGAAAAAATTCTATCCTGCAATGCCTTTCTTAAGTGCTGGATGTTTTATAGGTTATTTTGTTAGTTTATTGATTTAGAAACCTTTTTATTTGTTTGAAATTTATTATAACTATGAATTATATTGGAAAGTATAATAAAATTGTTTCTAATCTTATTAAAAAAGATTTTCAAAATTTAGCTAGAGAAAGGATTATCATTAAAGAAAAAAATGTAAAATATAAGGCGCATGTAAGATATTTTCCTTGGGGAGCGACTTTATACCTTAGTAAACAACTAAGGAAATTTCCTGAGAAAGTTGTTAAAAGAATAATTTTTCATGAGTTATGTCATTTAGAACTTTTCAAAAAAGAAGGAATAATAAAAAATAATTTCAATTACCTCTTTTATATTTTTTCTTCAAAGACCAGAAAAAGAATAGAAACAGAAGCAAATATCTTGATGATAAAGAAAGGGCATGGAAGAGAAGTTATGGCTGCTTTAAAAGATAATTTAAGGCGAGGACTAAGTTACCCCTTATCTATTAAAGAAATAAAGCAATATATGGATAGATATTATAAGTAGAAACCTTTTTATTTAGTTATTTTCTTAATATATTATGGATTATAGTTACATACTAGACGAAATAAAGCCTTCTGAAAAAGAGCAAAAAAAGGTTGAAAACTTAACTAGAATATTTATAGAAAGATTAAATCATCAATTAGTTGCAGCTCAAGCCACTATTGGAGGAAGCTTTGCAAAAAATACTTGGTTAAAAGATGATTATGATATAGATATTTTTGTATTATTCAATAAAAGATATGATCCTGAAACAATTTCTGAAACCCTTAGAAAAAAACTAAGAAATGCTTTTTTATGGAAAAGTTTATTTTTTGGAATTAAAAAAATTCCTGCTTCAAGAAATTATTATCAAATGAATATTAATAATTACAAATTTGAAATAGTTCCTGTTTTAAATATAAAAACTCCTGAAGAAGCAAAAAATATTATGGATGTTAGTCCTTTACATGTTAATTGGGTAAATTCCAATGTTAAATCTAAAAATCTTGGAGATGAAATAAGATTAACAAAGGAATTTTGCAAGGCTTGTAGTTGTTATGGTGCAGAATCTTATATCAAGGGATTTTCAGGTTATGTTCTTGAAATATTAACAATTTATTATGGCTCTTTTGAAGAATTAGTTAAGCATGCGATTAGCTGGAAACCTCAACAAGTTATTGATACTAAAAATAGAAAAGTTGTAAGATTAAATGAATCTAAATTAAGCCCTTTAATTGTAATAGACCCTTTACAAAAAGAAAGAAATGCCTGTGCTGCTTTATCTACAGAAAAATTTGAATTATTTAAAGAAACCTGTAAGAGATATTTGAAATTTATAAAACCTAAACATATTGATACAGAAAAAGTTTATAATGAATTCTTTGTAAAGAAATTAAAAATACCTAAAAATGCACTAACTCTAATTGTCAAACCTAAAAAAGGACGAGATGATATTGTTGGTACTAAATTGTTAAAGGCTTTTGAATTTTTAAAATCTAATTTGAAAGAGTTTGAAATAAAAGAAGCTAATTGGGATTGGAATAAGAAAGAGAATAAAGCATATTTCTGGTTTGTAGTTAAAAAAGGAAACATTGCTGAATATGAAAAGCATTTTGGTCCTCCTATTACAGAAGAAGAGCATGTTAAAAAGTTCAAAGAAAAATGGAATTCAAATGAATTCTTCACAGAAAACAAGAAAATTTATGTTAAACTCAAGAGGAAACACACAGAATTTCAGGATTATTTGAATGCTTTGCTAAAAAGCCCTTCTTTAAAGGATAAATTAAAAGATATTAAATTTACGTAAGCTTTTTATATCTTTAGGTTATATGAATAATATGGTAGTAAATCTTAAAGAATTGGATGAAAGATTAAAACAAGAAAAAAGAGAACAAGGAATAGTTAAAAAAATAAGATCTAGATTAAATATTTCTCTTAGAGAAAGAACATTTTTGCCTCCACATTTTGAAAAAGTTGATTTACCAGAATCAGGACTAGAAAAAAGAGTTATAGTAGAAAAATATAAAGGACAGCTTGCTTTAATTGGAGACGAACATCATTCTTCTTATATCTTGGCAAAAATAAATACAGATTCTGGGGATAAAGAAACTTATTTTGCTGAGATGTTTTTAAAAAAAGGGGAAATTAAAAAATTGGAATTAAATTACCATGATTTAGAAGAGTTGTATATTGGACTATTAAGTTTGTCATCGCCTGAAATATACTTTAAGTAAGCCATTATAGCTTTTAAATACAGTTTTCTTGAACCGAAAGGTTTATATATTATATATGTTACTTAATAGTAGTTACAAAATAAGAGAGAATAAAAATGAAAATTATAAAATTAATAGAACAACTTTCTGGTTATAGTCAATTTAGAGAAGGTGCTGGAAGAGTAAATGGAGAAAATGAAGCACCCTTAGAAGTATTAATTGCTGATGCTAAAAAAGAAGGTTTTAATTTAATTGGTCTTGATGTAGCTGAGATTCATGATGCAGTTACAGAAACACCTTATCAAAGTCCAGTTATTTTACTTTTTAATCAAAGGCAAGATAGACATGCTGTTATATCACAAAAATTAAATAAGGCGCTTGGATATTTATACAGACTTGATACTTATGAGTTAAGTGGTGAGGTTAATCAAAATGGCAAATAGTATGCATAGAAAAAATAGATTTCAAAAATCTAATTTTTTAGAAAATTTAGCATTAATCGCTTTGGGGGTTGGAATAATTGTTGCATCTTATTTTCCTGCTAGAAAAATATATGATAAACATGAGAATTATCAAAAAATTGTTAATGGTCCTACAGTGAATTATTCTATGCAAAAAGGAGATAATATTACTAATTTATGTAAACAAGAAGTAGAATCAAGCAATTTAGATTATAATTTAGTTGATGTATGTAGAAATGCAGTTTATGATATTAATAAAAATTTAGATTTAGCTTATACTCAAAGAAATTTACAAGTAAATAATAGTTTAAAGATTCCAGATTTAAACAATGACGGAAAGATTGGTCAATAGAAACATTTATAAATAAATAATTGTTAACTAAATTAGCTGATTCTAAAATGGAAGATAAAGATAGACAAGTTAGAAAAACAGGAACAACCACAGTTGGAATTGTCTGTAAAGATGGAATTATTTTAGGTGCAGATAAAAGAGCAACTTTGGGCGGTGGTTATATTTTTGATAGAAAGACCGATAAAATAGTTTTTGTTACTGAAGATATAGCAGTTACTACAGCTGGAAATGTTTCAGATGTCCAATTATTAATAAAATTACTAAGATCAGAATTAAAAATTAAAGAAATGAGAATGGGAAGAAGAATAAGTATAAGTGAAGCAGCAAATTTATTGGCTAGAATGGTTTATCAAAACATTAGAAAATTCTCAGCAATACCTGGAGTTGCACATTTTATAATTGCAGGAAGAGATGATTCAGGAATACATATGCATGATATTTTCCCAGATGGTTCTGTTTCAGAAGTAAAAGAATATGTAGCATCTGGATCAGGAAGCACAGCAGGAGCATTACCTGTTTTAGATACTTTATTTAAAGAAAATATGACTTTAGAAGAAGGAACTGATTTGTGTATTAAAGCAATAAACTCAGCAATATTAAGAGATGCAAATTCAGGTGATGGAATTGATGTAATTTCTATAACTGAAAAAGGCATTAAAAAAGTTTACAAAAAAGAATTAAAGATGAACTTAAAATAAATTCACACTCTAAAATTAAATTTGATTATAAATTATTCTGAAAAATGGTAAATATATTAGACGAGATAATGAAACAATTGCCTAGCAAGGCGAATATTTCTGGATCCTTTTTTGAAGGAGCAAATATAGTTCTTTATACAAAAAACAAGGAATTTTTCCTAGAACCTAATGGATTAATAAGAGAAATAGTTGATAAAATCAAAAAAAGAATTGAATTAAGATGTGATCCCTCTTTGGTTTTGGGTTTAGAAGACGCAGAAAAAATAATTAAAGAATTATTACCTAAAGATTGTGGGTTAGCTCAAGTAATTTTTGATGTTCAAAGAAGTGTAGTTACAATAGAAGTTGAAAAACCTGGAGTAGCTATTGGAAAAGGTGGAGAATTATTAAGAGAAATTAGAAAACAAACTTTATGGGTGCCTTTAATTAAAAGAACTCCTGCAATTAGAAGTATAATCATAGAAAATATTAGAAAAGTTTTATATGAAAATAACGATTACAGAAAAAAATTCTTAAACAAAGTTGGAAAAAGAGTTTATGAAGGTTATACTAAAGAAAGAAAACATGAATGGGTTAGAGTTTCTTTTTTAGGAGCAGCTAGAGAAGTTGGAAGATCTTGTTTATTATTGCAAACACAGGAATCAAGAATTTTAATGGATTGTGGAATAAACGTAGCTAATGAAAATGATCAATTTCCATTGATAGAAGCACCAGAATTTAGTATTTCTGATTTAGATGCAGTAATTGCAACTCACGCTCACGTAGATCACATGGCAATGATTCCTTTATTATACAAATATGGATTTACCGGACCAACTTATTGTACAGAACCAACAAGAGATATTATGGCTTTGTTATGTTTAGATGTAATTGCTATAGCTCAAAAAGAAGGAAAAAAACCAATGTACTCAAGTTCTGATATTAAAGAAATGGTTAAACATACAATTTGTTTAGATTTCGAAGAAGTTACTGATATTACTCCAGATGTAAGATTAACTTTGTATAATTCAGGACACGCATTAGGATCAGCAATGGCACATTTACATATTGGTGAAGGATTACATAATTTGTTGTATACTTCAGATATGAATTATGAAACTTCTAATTTATTAAATCCTGCTTCAACAAAATTCCCAAGATTAGAAACTTGTATTATTGAATCTACTTATGGTGGAAAAGATGACAAACAAATTTCTAGACAAGAATCTGAAGATCAATTGATCAAAGTTATTCAAGAAACTGTTGCAAGACATGGAAAAATAATTATGCCTATCTTAGGTGTTGGAAGATCACAAGAAGTTATGTTAATTATAGAAAGAATAATTCGTGAAGGAAAATTAGAAAAAATTCCAATATATATTCAAGGAATGTGTTGGGATATTACTGCAATTCATACTGCTTATCCTGATTTTTTCAATACAAAAATAAAAAAACAGATTTTCCATGAAAATAAAAATCCATTTTTATCAGATGTTTTCAAGATGGTTGGTTCTCAAAAAGAAATGGAACAGGTTGTTAATGAAGAAGGTCCGTGTGTTATTATGGCAACTTCAGGAATGATGCAAGGTGGTCCTATTGTTGATTACTTCAAGAAATTAGCAGATAATAAAAATAATTCAATCATATTTACTTGTTATCAAGGTGAAGGTTCTTTAGGAAGAAGAATTGAACACGGAGAAAAAGAAATTAACTTAGGTAACAATGAAAAACCAGAAGTTATTAGTGTTAAAATGGAAGTACATTCTATCAAAGGATTTTCAGGACATTCTTCAAGAGATCAATTAATGAATTTTGTACATAGATTAGAACCAAGACCAAAGAAAATTATTGTTCAACACGGAGAAAATTCTAAATGTTTAGACTTAGCTAGTTCTTTACACAAGACTTACAATCTAGAAACAAATGCTCCAAAGAACTTAGAAGTTATTAGATTAAGATAAATCTTCTAAATATTTAAGCATAGCTTTGAAAACTCTTTCAGAAGTTCCTTTTTGATACATTAAATGAAAACCTTCTTTTACTAACTTTGCTAAATCTTCTGGAGTTTTTACGTCTATATTTTCTAAATCATCTAATTCTTTTACACAACCTTCATTTTTTGGTTGTCCCTTTTTTCTTGATTTGAAAGAATAATTTTTAACCTCTTTAAGAAATTTTGTTTTATAATTTTCTCTTTGATTTTTTGGTAAAGTACTAATAACATATTCTATTTGTATACCTAAATTTCTTCCATATCTCTCTGCTCTCGTTTCTATCATATAAAATTCGACTAATAATTCTTTTATATTCTTTATTGTACTCTAAAATAAGTAACTTTATAAATTAAAATTTCTTTTGAATTCTATGCCGAGGTCGCATAACCTGGTATTGCGCCAGATTGCTATTATTAGCGTATACTGATTAAGCAATCAGCTGAAGATGAAAGTATAATCTGCGCAAAGATCTGGTGTCCTTCGGACGTGTGGGTTCAAATCCCACCCTCGGCGTTTTCATATTTTCATAGAAAGGTTTAAATATCAGAATTAGGAAAATTTCTTAGAAACATTTATATATAGGATGTGGTATCATTTTGTAGTGATAAAATAGGGTGGGGGTTAGTCTAAATGGCAGTAGAACCAGAAAAGAAAGATAATTTACCTGTACCTGTATCTAAACCGGGCGAAGTTAATTTTAATGTAGAAGAAATTCCTATAGATCATTCTGAAGAAGATGAAGTTTACAAAAATGCAAAAGCAAGAGCAGATAAAGCAGACGAAGATAGAATAAAAGATGCATCAAAAAATATTAATCCCGAAATAAATCCTTCTGCAGAAGTACCAAAAGCTCCTGAAAATCTTGAAGAAAAAGTTGATGATATTTCAATGTCACCAATACAACCTAGAGGATGTTGGTATAGAATTAAAAAAACAGGTGTAATAGCAGCGATGTTATTAAGTCTTACTTTGGGGGGTTATGAAGCATGTACTCATTTGGGTGGTTGTGCACCTATCGGAAGTTATCTTCCTTCTAAAGATAAACAAGAAGAAAATTATCAAGGCGAATTAAAAGAAGCACCTATTGCTCCAATGCCAGCACAAGAATTAACTGTTCCTTCAATAACAGCAAATTATCCAGCACCTATGCAAGGACCAGTACAACCAGTACAAGGCCCTGTGCAACCAGTACTTGCACAAGCACCACAAGAAACAGAAAAACCAAAACAAGAAGTTAAACAACACAAGAAAAAAATTATAAAAACAAAAGATGGAAAATATATTTTTAGACACAACAAACCTTTATACGCAGCAGAACGTGGAATAGCAAGTGTATCCTGTGTTGATAATGGATATGCGATAGAATTAAATAAAAATCTTTCAAATTCAGAATTCTCAGAATTAGAAGCAGCTTTAATCGATATGAATACTTTTAATGTTTTAGAAGAAACTAAACAAGAAATAAAAGATGGAAAAGCTTACATAAGTCTTGCTAATTATTCTGGACAAGAGAATTTAAGAGTTGGAATAATTGGTAAAGATAGCAATGGAAAAGAGTATGTTTTATCTTCTGTAGGAAAATATAATGCTTCTAAATGTGTAAAAACTTCTGAACAAAAAGAAGAAAAAATAGAAGAAAAAAATATAGTTCCTGTTTCAAAAGAAGAACCAAAACCAACAGTACAAGATGATTCAACAGTTCTAGCTCCTGAAAAAGAAGCGCGTGAACGTCAAGCTGAAGAAAATGCACAGAAACCAGTTCAAGAACAATCTCAATCTACTCAAAATGATACAACAAATGCTTCAGACGAATACAATATTAAACTTGCAACAAAACCTTTCATTGGTGATTTCCAAGAAATTGATTTGAATGATGCACAATCAAAATATGCTACTAGAGACGCAGCAGATAATAGAACAGAATTATTTAGAAATTATCAAAATTATCATGTACTTGCTCCAAAAGAAACAGAAGAAGTAAGATTATGTAACCTTGACAAAGTTGGAGGACTTACTGATTGTAAAAAATTAAAAAAAGGAATAGGAAGAGATTCTTTTAGATTTAAAATCAAAAATGCATCAGATGTAGTTATAGAAGCAAAAATTGAAGACGATATTGATAGATTATATTTATTGACAGGAAGAGTAGAAAATGTATTTATAAAAATAAATGATAAAACAAAAACTTTAGAAGAAGCAGTAGATAAAAAAACTGGAAAATTAGATTTAGGAAATGTTGGATCATTCGATAATATAACTGTATCTATGTCAGGTTATAATGCTACTCACGAAACAGAAGAATTAACTATTAAATATATGAAAAATAGTGAATGGCAGTATTCTACTTTTGAAATGAAAGATGGAATTACTTTAGAAGAAATTAAATCAAGAATATTAACCTTTAGTCCAGATGCAGATACTCCTGTATTTATTCATTATATGGGTCATTCAATCCCAGTAGAATTAGGGGGAAAATTAGAAGTTTGTGGAGCTAATAAAAAAGGAGCTGAAAATAAATGTCCTGAAAATAAAAATGATAACTATGCAACACCACAAAATCCATCTACAAAACAAACTCCTCAAAAGAAAGATAAGAATGTGTCAAACCCTAATACTAAAAATACTAACAAAACAAATACTCCAACTACTAATCCACAAAATAATTCAACAAATCCATTTATTCCAGAAGATGAAACCCAAAAAGATAATTCTGCTAAAAAAACAGAATCTCCAAAAATTGGAATATCTGCAGCAGGTCTTTTCATAAATGGAAATTCAAATATAAAAGAAAATGGTGGTTCTGATGATTATAAAATAAATGGATGGGAAACTAGATTAAATGGAAAAGTAGAATTAACTGATAACAGTTCATTAGCTGCTCAATTTACATATGGTCAGCAAGATGAATCAAGTGAAAATGTTAAACTTAGAAAAAAACCATTTAGTGTTGGTGGATTCTACAAAGGAGAATTTGCTAATTTATTAGAAGGAACAGAAATATTTGCTGGATATGTTTACAAAGAAAGTCCTTTAGATATTAAAGTGTATGATCAAAAAATAACTCAAAAAGTAAATACCAATGAAGTTGTTGGATATGTTAATGCTCAAGTTGTTAATGTAGGACCAGGAACTGTTGGAGCATATGCTGGGGTTGTATATGATGATACTAATATAAACCAAAAAGATGAAATGAATAATGAAACTTATAATAAAAAAATGAGTCAATTTAGTACAGTTGCTGGATTATCATCTGAATTTAAAGATCCTGCAATAAAATCAAGTTTAGGATGGGAACAATATACAGAAAATGTAGATTGGACAAATAATAAAATTTTAACAGGAAATAATATTGTAGGTACTTTTGAATGGAGTTTAAAAAATAAGGATTTAGTAACTAAAAATATTTTAAGAGCGTATGGAAGTTATCCTATTGATGGAGAATTACAAAAAACAGTTTTAGGTATTGAAGATTCATTCTCATTGCTTCCTGATTGGTATGTAAAAGTATTTGCTGATTGGAATCAAAAAGAATGGGTTTATCCTAGTACCAATACAACTTATAATAAAGAGGGTTTTGAGCTTGGAGCTGCAATAGTTTTAGGAAATCCAATCAAACCATTACAAATTGAAAGATTATTACACTAATGAATACAAAAAACATATTTGGAATAAAGAAATTTAATTTAGTTTGTACTATATTCTTTTTATTAATTTTAAGTTCAAGTGTTTTAGCAGCAACAGTAACAATTAGTCCTGTAAATCCAAATGATAATGATCCTTTGACTTGTTCTCTTGATGGATTGACTACTGGATTTACTGCACACTGGAAAGGTACTGGAGTAACACAACAAAATATAGCTGCTAATCCATTACAACCAACTAATACTGTTTCTGGTGTTGCAAAATGTGAAGCATGGAAAGTAGTATCTTCTACTCTTGTTAAAGTAGGAGAAGCAAGCGTTACAATTTCAGCTATGCCTGTAAATACAAGACCCTATTATAATCCTTTATTACCGGATGTAACAATAATTCAAGATTCCGGATTAAATTCAGATCTATTAAATATTTGGAATTCTGCTCATGATACTGAAACACCAAACAATCAATTATTTTATACTATATTTAGTCAAAGTAATGCTGCTATTGTAAATTGTGTAATAAGATCTGCAGTAGATGGTGCTTGGTTAGATTGTACAACACAACCAGGACAAAGTGGTTATTCTGATATTGTAATAAGAGTATCTGATGGTCAATTATTTGCAGAAGATACAGTAAGAGTAACTGTAACACCATTAAATATAACTTATGCTTGTTCAGATGGTATTGATAACGATGGTGATAGTTATATTGATGCACAAGATGCAGGTTGTTATACTTCTTCAGGAATTTATAATGCAAGTGATAATGATGAAACAAATAATGGAGCAACTCAATGTTCTGATGGTATTGATAACGATGGAGATGGATTTATTGATTGGTCTGCAGATACTGGTTGTATTAATACCTTAGATAATAATGAAACAAATGTTGGAGCAAATAATCCTCCTACAATAACTGCTTCTTTAACACCAAATCCTGTTTTAATTGATGGAACATTAACCTGTACAGCTACAGCAACAGACCCTGATGTAGGAGATATTCTTACAATTAGTTATGTTTGGACTACAACTGGTGCATACAGTCTTGCTGCATTTGCAACTAATACATTAAATCTAGCTTCAGTAACTGGAGAAGCAAATGGAGATGTAATAACTTGTACTGCAACAGTAAATGATGGAAATGGTGGAACTGATGTTGATTCTGATACTTCAACTGTAACAATTGTTCCTCCAGTAAATACCGCCCCAGTTATAAGTCCTTTATTACCCGATGTAAGAATAATGGAAAATTCTGGATTGAATCAAAATCTTATTAACTTATGGAATTATGTAAATGATGCAGAAACTTCCGATGCTCAACTAACTTATACAATAGTTAGAGAAAGTAATACGCATATTGTTGGTTGTGTTATAAGAAATGATGCAACAGGAGCATGGATAGATTGTACTACCCAACAAAATCAATTTGGAACTTCTGATGTTACAGTAAGAGTAACTGATGCTAGTGGATTGTCTGCAGAAGATATTTTCAGAGTAACAGTTGTTTATGTAAATAATCCTCCAACATTAATAGGATTACCTGATAGAACTGTAGAAGAAGATTCAGGATTAAATGAAAGATTAATTGATTTATGGCAATATGCAAACGATGTTGAAACTCAAGATCAGGATTTATTATTTACTATAGTTTCAGAAACAAATCCGGGTATTGTAGATTGTGAAATAGAACATAATATAATCTTTGGAGACGATAATAGGTGGATAGAATGTACAACTGGTTTAAACCAAGTTGGTAGTTCAAATGTTACAGTAAGAGTAACTGATGCAGGTGGATTCTATGCTGAAGATAATTTTACTATAACAATAACTCCAGTAAATGATGCACCAATTGTTTCTACAATACCTCCTGTACAAATGTACGAAGATATGCCAGAAACAGCAAAACCTCAAATTGATTTAGATAATTACGTTAATGATGTTGATAATACTCCTGCAGAAATGCATTGGACTATAAGTTCTGATAAACCTGAAATAGTTGATGCAATAATAAATGCAGATAATACTCTTTCATATGATTTAGCACAAGATTATTTTGGTCATGCTACTTTGACTGTTACAGCATGTGATTTAGAAAATGCTTGTGACTCAGAAACTATTTTTGTAACTGTAGTTCCAATGAACGATGCACCAATAGTAAACATTTTAGTTACAGATATTAATTTTGATGAAGATACAACTTACACTACAACTTGGAGTTTGAATGATCCTACTATATTGCAAGATGTTGATAATATTTTAAATGAAATAACCTGGACATATTCTGGAAATAATTTTGTTCAAGTAAAAATAAATAATGATAAAACAATTACTTTTACAGCACCCGCAAATTGGAATGGTGGTCCTGAAACAATTACCTTCACAGCAACAGATATTGGTAATTTATTTGGATCTGATAGCATTACAGTAACTGTAAATCCAGTAAATGATGCTCCGGTATTAGATGATATACATGACATTATTTTTGATGAAGATACAAATTATACTATTACAAATATAGATAGTTATGTTTCTGATGTAGAAGATTCTTTTGATCAATTAGAATGGAGTGCATCTGGAAATGTAAATATAGCTGTTGAATTTAATAAAGTTGCAAAAACAATTAAATTTGTACCAAATGCAAATTGGTTTGGTCAAGAAGATATAACAATAAGAGTAACTGATTCAGATGGATCATACGGTGAAGATACTTTAACAGTAACTGTTAGATCAATAAATGATCTTCCTTGGATAGAAGATACACTTGGAAATCCTATTCCAGACCAAACAGTAGATGAAGATGCAGCACCTTGGATTTTAAATCTAGCTAATTATGAAAATGATATTGAAGATACAGATTCAGATTTAGATTGGAGTGTTTCAGGCGTAGATACTACATTATTTACAACTTCATTTGATTCTGATTTAAATGTTATTACATTTACTCCTATAGCAAATGCATGCGGTTCTGATGATATAACTTTAACTTTAAAAGATTCAGATGGTGGAATTGCAACACAAGATATAATTGTAACCTTAAATTGTGTGAATGATGTTCCTTACATAAATCCAGTAATACCAAATCAATTTAAGATTGAAGGTTCTGCTCCCTGGGGAATAGATTTAGATAAATATGGTTTTGATGTAGAAGATGCTCAAGAAGATTTAGTATGGTCTGTTACAGATGTTGATCCAGCTTTATTAATTGTTAATATAGATCCTGTAACTCACATTGCAATATTCCAATTAGTAAATTCAGATGTTGTTGGTACAGATACAATTTCATTTACTTTAACAGATTCAGAAGGAGCAAGTATATCACAAAATGTTTTAGTAACAATTGCTGATAAAAATGATGCACCTATAGTTTCTGATATTCCTGATGTAACATTTGCAGAAGATATATCTACAACTTTAGATTTAAATCCTTATGTTTCTGATGTAGATAATTTAGATTCTGAAATGACTTGGACATATTCTGGAAATACAAATATAATAATTTCAATAGTTGGTGGAGTTGCAACATTCTCAGCTCCTGCAAATTGGAATGGTCAAGAAATAGTTACATTTACTGCGTGTGATTTAGAACCTTTATGTAGTTCAGACCAAATAATTGTAAAAGTAAATCCTATAAATGATAAACCTGAAGTAACAATTGCTCCATTTACATTAACTTTTGATGAAGATACAATGGGTTCTGTAAATTTAAATGATTTTGTAACAGATGTAGATAATACCGATGCACAAATAAGATGGACTTATTCAGGAAATATAAATATTGCAGTTAATATAGTAGCAAATAACGTTGCTGTTTTTACTCCTAAAAAAGATTGGTATGGATCAGAAACAATTACATTTACTGCTTATGATTTGGGACAAGATGGTACTGCAAATACAGCAGATGATTTATATGATTCAGATGATTTACCAGTAATAGTAACTCCTGTAAATGATTTACCTGTAATTACTACTATTCCAGATGTAACTTTTGATGAAGATGTTATTTATACCACTAGTTGGAGTTTGAATGATTATGTTTCTGATGTTGATGAAGATCCAATTAGTTGGAGTGCTTCAACAAGTTCAAATATGAATATAGAAATAAATTCAGATGGAACGATTACATTTACTCCTAATTTAGATTATTTTGGTTATGAGGATACTATATTTACAGCAAATGATGGACATGGTGGAATAGTTTCAGATCAAATTGTAGTTGCTGTAACTCCTGTAAATGATATTCCAATAATGACAACTATTGCTCCAATAATGTTTTTAGAAGATACAACTTATTCAATAAAATTAAATGATTATGTTTCTGATGTAGATAATACAGATTCAGAATTAATATGGTCTTGGACAGGAAATACAAATATAAATATCGTATTAATACAAGATAATATTTTAGTTTTAATGCCAAAAGCTGATTGGATAGGAACTGAAACTATTACTTTAAAAGTTTGTGATCCTGCAGGATTATGTGCTGCTACACAAAATGTTGATGTAACTGTTACTCCAGTAAATGATAAACCAATAATTAATCCAGAAATTCCAGATGTACAATTTGCTGAAGATACTTCTACAACTTTAGATTTAACTTCTTATGTAACTGATATAGATGGAGATACTATAACTTGGACAGCAGCAGGTCAAACAAATATTATTATTTCAATAACAGGTAATATTGTTACATTCTCTGCACCTGCAGATTGGTTTGGAGCAGAAACAATTACATTTACTGCAACAGATCTAAGTGGAGCTTTTGATACAAATATGACAATTGTAACTGTAACTCCTGTAAATGATGCTCCTGTAATTTCAGACGCACCTAATGACATACCTAATCAAAATATACCTGAAGATTCTGTATATCATTTTGTAGATCTTGATGATTATGTTAATGATGTAGACAATTTAGATTCAGAATTAAGATGGACTTATTCAGGAAATACACATATTAAAGTTGATATTAATCCAACAACTCATGAAGTATTATTAATTCCAGATACAAATTGGGTTGGTTCAGAAATAATTAGATTTACATCTTGTGATTCAGGACAAGATAAAATTGTAGGTAATGCAGATGATTTATGTGATTTTGATGATTCTTTAATTACTGTAGAAGAAGTTGGAGATGCTCCTGTAATTACACCTATTCCAGACATATTAAATGTTTTAGAAGATACAGTTTATACAACTCTTTGGAGTTTAGATGATTATGTAGCAGATCCAGATACTCTTGATGCAAATATTGTATGGACTTTTACAGATGTAGATACAAGTTTAATAACTGTAACTAAAGATCCTTTAACTAGAAAAGTTATAGTTACTCCAATATTAGCTAACTGGCATGGTGTTGATTTTGTAACATTTACTGCATGTGGTACTGCAATACCTTTATGTGTTTCAGATGAAGTAATGATAGTTGTAAATTCAGTTAATGATAAACCTTGGATAGCTCCAACAATTGATAATCAAGTAAAAAGTGAAGATGATCCTGCTTGGACTTTAAATTTAGAAACTTATGGTCATGATTTTGAAGATGCTCAAGAAGATTTAGTATGGTCTGTTTCAGGTGTAGATACAACAATATATACAACTTCATTTAATACCGCTCAAAAAATAATTACATTTACACCAATAGCAAATAAATGTACTGCAACTCCAGATACAGTTACATTAACAGTAACAGATACAGAAGGACTATCTGCTTCACAAGATATAACTGTAAATATAGATTGTGTAAATGATATTCCAATAATTTCAGATATACCAAATATACAAATGATAGAAAATTCTCCTCCAGTTACTTTACTAAATTTAAACAGTTTTATAACTGATGTAGAAAATACAGATTCTGAAATAAAATGGACTGCTTCAACAAGTACACCTATTCCACATATTCAAATAGTAATAAATCCTACAACTCACGATGTAACTTTTTCATTAATAAATCCTGAATGGACAGGACAAGAAACATTTACATTTACTGCTTGTGATTGGGGAGTAGATAATCTTCCTTCAAATGCAGATGATGCATGTGTTTCAGATGAAGTAATAGTTTATGTTAATTCTGTAAATGATGCTCCAATAGTAAATAATATACCTGATGTAACATTTGCAGAAGATATATCTACAACTTTAGATTTAAATCCTTATGTTTCTGATGTAGATAATTTAGATTCTGAAATGACTTGGACATATTCTGGAAATACAAATATAATAATTTCAATAGTTGGTGGAGTTGCAACATTCTCAGCTCCTGCAAATTGGA